>JALWQH010000021.1 GCA_027083135.1 Desulfurococcales archaeon
GTAGCCTGCAAGCTGTTTCACCCTGGCTGGATCTCCGGCAACTATGACGCGTTTAGCCAGGCTTCCAGGCTCAGCCAATATGTGTAGAGGCTTAGGCATGGCGAGATCGCCTCGAGGCAATGTTGCCCTAGGAAATATTTATGATGCTCGTAGCTCCTTACAACCTACCTAGCCATCAATTTCTGTAGAGGTGGGAGAACCCCTATGTATGCTAGTAGGAGTACGAGGGCAGTGTAAGCGGCTGATACAGCTATGTAGTATAGGGTGCTCCTCCCGCCCAGGCTCCTCCCAGCTATGTCTTCAGCTCCTCGGTGCATCAGGATGAAGCCCAGGATATTTGTCAACAGGTAGAATGCTGCGAAGGAGTATGCGAATGCATCAGGGTATACTAGGGCTACGAGGCTTGCAGCACCATACGCTATTGGTATGTTGACGAACAGGTCGTTCCACCATGATAGGGGGGAGAGAATATACCCTATTGTGGCCAGCAAGCCTCCCCTAGCCAGCCTTCTCCTTCTCCCCACCCTTCTTCTCCTCAACGTATCTTTGAAGTATGTTGTAGAGCTTGTATGGATCCTTAGTGTACAGCCTTATCTTACCCCTAGCCTTCTTGGGATCCAGGGGCACGAGTTCGACGAACTTCCTCTTAGGCTCCATGTGGACCTTGAAGTCCTTGAGGGGGAAGGGGATGGCTATCCTTGAACCCAGGCTCTTAGAAACTATCCCCCTGCTCGTAACCCTGTATTTCTGGGGCATGACCAGCATTTGCGCCTGGCTTGTCGTCTTCTTAGAGGCGTAGACCATTGACACTCTGCTTATAATGAAGGATCCCTCGAACATGATGAACGTTGATACAAACTTGCCTAGCTCCCTGCTGCTAAACATGTCTGCAACCGGGGCGAAGAGGTATTTCTCATATAGCCAGAAGAATATGAGTACCACTGGCATTAGGAGGAAAGCCGTCGTCATAGTTTTTATCTGGGCTTGAAGCTCCTCGGCTAACTGCAGGTCCCTCGACATTATCTGCTGGGCATTCTTCTCGTCGAGCAGGGTGACCCCTGCTTCTATCTCATCTATCCTGCCCTTCGTCCCAGGCCCCTTACCGCTCTTCGAGAGGATTACGGGGAAAACCACTATGTATAACAGTATTATCAGCAGGTAGTATCGGTGAGGTAGGAGGGCGAAGGCTGCGGCGAAGAGTATAACCATTACTTGGCTTAAAGCCACCTGCCGCGGCGTATTCATCTGCTGCATTGACACCCCTGATCACCCTCCGCAAGCATCTACGCGTCTCTCAGGGGCTTCTCTTCTAAGACCTACATAAACTTAATGTTATCCCCCTTCAACATGTATGGGGGAGAGCAATGACGGCTGGACCAGTGGGAATAGATATAGGCTCCCTCCTATTCTGGCTGCTAATACTGCTGGTATTCATGTCGCCGAGCCTCCAGTACAAGGGGCTTAGGTCAGCTAGGCTTAGGCTGCTCAGATACATGGAGAGGAAGTATGGATACAGGTTCATAACAATGATTCATAGGCAGGAGAAGATAGGGTTGTTCGGCATACCCATATACAGGTTCATAGACATCGAGGACTCGGAGGATGTTCTAAGGGCTATTAGAAGCACACCCAAGGATACGCCAATAGCCCTCGTGCTGCATACTCCTGGAGGACTAGTATTAGCCGCGGCTCAGATAGCCTTCGCCCTGAAGAAGCATCCAGCCAAGAAGGTAGTAATAATACCCCACTACGCTATGAGTGGTGGAACACTAATAGCACTGGCAGCAGATGAGATATGGATGGATCCCTCAGCCGTTCTGGGGCCGCTTGACCCACAGCTAACAGTCCAGCAGGGCATGACTGTCCCAGCACCCTCGATCATCAAGGTAGCCAGGGAGAAGGGTGAGAAGGCTTCTGATCAAACACTCATCATAGCAGATATAGCTGAAAAAGCGTTGCAGGAGGTTCACGACATGATAGTCAAGCTGCTTGACGATAAGATGGGTAGAGAGAAGGCTGAGAAGCTGGCCAGAATGCTTACTGAGGGTAGATGGACCCACGACTACCCCATAACATTCGATGCTGCTAAGGAGCTAGGCCTCCCAGTCAAAGATACAATACCGCCCGAAGTATACAGCCTCATGCAGCTATACCCGCAGACACATCAGCAGAGGCCAGGAGTAGAATACCTGCCACACCCATATACACCGCCAACCAGACGTGCAGGCCAGACTTAAGGCTGAATCGGCGAGAAGCCACTATAATGTATACCAGCTACCGGAAGGGAGTGTAATACCTCCAAGTATAATCTTAATCTATTCTTTGACTCCTATCATGCATACAAAGCCTCCGCTACACCTATGCAGAGGCTCCTCAAGCCTAGGCTTATCCTCAGGCCCGTAGCTTAGCGTAGACCAGCAGCCCATTGATTTTACCCCAGCCTCCCTGTACATCCTGTCCACCTCACTGACAGTATAGAATCTCGCCGCACTGTAGAACACGTCTCCCTGCTCAGCCAGCCTAGTATATTTTTCACCCCACGCCGAGTCCCTAGGCACTATGCATGAAACCATCCTCCCCCCTCTTCTAAGAATACCTGCCGCGCCTCGCAGTAGGTCTCTGGGATCAGAGGCGAAGCATAGTGTCACAATTATTAGCACGGTGCCTGCAGAGCATGCGCGTAGGGGAGGCTTCTCCCCCACACCCTGTATGACTTGAACTCCCTTCGCCTTAGCGGCTTTAAGCATGTTGAAAGCTGGGTCTACTCCTAGGTCTACGTGGAGCTTATGGGCGAAGAACCCTGTCCCCACACCTATCTCCACCACTGGGCGGGGAGCCTCCTTCAGGCTTGCCTCAACAGCCCTGACTTCACTCTCAGCTATAAAGCGGTGCCTAGCATACCAGGAGTCATATCTCTCCCAGTATTCCTCGAATACACTTATACCTGGAGGCAGTCCGCCGCTATGCATAGCTGCCTCCACCCCGCATATTCATAAGCCTTATTTTACCACCATTATTCTTTAAACAATATGCAGCAGCCAGACTCCCTGGCTAGGGGGGTCTGCTTGGAGGCTGAGAGAATAGTTCTCAGGGAGAAGGTATGGGAAGCTGCATGGCGTTACGGCTCGCTGGAACTCAACACTAATAGCGGCGTGGTCAGAGGGGTTAGAATAGCTACGAGTAGTGGATGGGCCATATACTCTGCCCGCGGAGGCCGTTCTTGGAGAGAGCTGGAGGAGAAGGCAGGCCTCATTAGGCGGAGGCTCAGGGGATCTATGAGGCTAGTAGGCGTGGATAAGTATGACGGCAGAGTCACACTGGGAGTAGTGGGAGGGGATCCTGAGGACAGCATCCTGGATGCTGCTGCAAGGATGGGAGGATTACTGGAGGAGAAGGGGCTTAAAGGGGAGATCATAGTTGTGGTGAACTATACCTCTAAGAGGATAGAGCATGAGACAGGGGTAGCTGAGGAAAGGAGGACTGTGACGGAGATCTATGTTTACGCTGACGCCAGGATCAGGGGTAGGAGGAGCATAGGCTCCTCAGCCCACATAATGCTTGGAGGCCCTGAAGGGATCTCCGGCAGGCTTACTGAAAGCCTAGTAGAGAAGGCTGCGCGCAGAGCGGTTTACGGCCTTAAGGCTGAGCCTCTAGGCCCCCTAGATAAGGGTAAATACAAGGTCATACTGGCTGGAGAAGCCTCAGCAGCATTTCTCCACGAGCTTGGACACCTATTAGAGGCTGATCAGCCAGGCCATCTGAGGAGGGGTATGAGGATCTCCAATCTAAGCATAACTATACGTGACAACCCATTCACGCCGGGCAGCCCAGCCTCAAGGGCCTTCGACGACGAGGCTGTAAGCAGTATTAGAAGGATACTGGTGGAGGATGGAGTTGTAGAGGATCTCCTCCACACAAGGGAGACAGCCTACAGGCTCGGCGGCAAGCCAGGCTCCGCTAGAGGATTATTCCACATACCCAAGGCCATGCACACTACACTTATACTGGAGCCAGGGGATTGGAGGGAGAAGGAAATAGTGGAGGAGACGCGTCGAGGCCTCCTAGTAGACGGTGTAGTCTCAGCCAGCCTGGAGGGCATGATGATCAGCTTGAGGCCCGAGGAAGCCTGGCTCGTCGAGAAAGGCGAGGCATCGAGGCCTATTAGAATAAGCTGCGTGAAGTTCCCTCTAGCTAGAAGCCTGCTAACCATAAGCTCCCTCTCCCGAAACCTATACCTCAGAGCGTCCAGGGAGAAGGGAGAACTCGTTGCAGAAGCCTCACCATGGATAAGGCTTCAAGCATATATCGAGTAGAAAATCTTTATATATAATAATGCTGAGGCTAGCAGATACGTAGGGAAGAGGTCCTTGATGAAGAATACAAAGGATCTCTCATTACACGTATCTTCAGGTATCCGGGAACTAGATGAAGTATTAGGGGGCGGCTATTACCCCGGCTATGTAATTCTGCTTGCAGGGCATCCAGGCGCGGGTAAGACTACTATGGGAGCAATGTTCCTGCATCATGGAGCAATGCAGAACGAGCCAGGGATCTATGTATCTTTATCGGAAAATAAGGAGGAGTTCTATAGACATATGAGGCGATTAAGCCTAGAATTCACAATGTTTGAAGAGAAAAAGCTCTTTGAATTCATAAAAATACCTACCTTTACCTCCATGGATGCTCTCTCCGAATTCCTATCACTGCTTGGTGAGAAGATCTCAGAGATTAAGGCCAAAAGGCTTGTCATTGACCCTATAACCGCTCTTACCACGATAATAGGTGCAGAGAAGGCTAGAGCCTTTCTCCATTCAACCTTGTTCTCTCTCACTAAGCCTCAGGGCATTGTGACGTATCTTATAGCAGACTTGCCTAGAGGAATGGAAACCATAGGTTACGGCTTCGAGGAATTTCTAGCCGACGTAGTTCTAAAGCTAACTATGGAGAAAATGGCCGGACTCGTTAGAAGAAAGCTTGTAATATATAAGGCCAGAGAGGCTCCAACATCCTACTATGAATACGAGTATATTATAACCAAGGGAGGGATTAAAGTATATACTAAAGCACCAAGAAGCATAGAAGGCACCTACAGTATTGAAAGGTTGGAGACAGGCATAGAAGGCTTAGATGAAATGCTGAATGGCGGGTTGCTTAAAGCCTCATCAACACTAATTACAGGGCCAAGCGGCAGCGGTAAAACAATGCTGCTCCTCTCCATAGCATTATACAATGCTTCTAAAGGAAGAAAGACTCTCTTCATATCCTACGAGGAGTCAGCCGAACAAATAGCAACAGCTGCCAAGATGCTCGGATACGATGTAGACTACCTGGAAAATAAGGGGCTCTTCCAGGCAGTCTCAATAGGTCCTGGAACGCTTACACCTGAAGGACTTTACAACATCATAGAAGGCTTGCTGGAGGATGTAAAACCTGAATTATTCATAAGTGATGGAGTATCGGCCCTCGAGAGATTCTATGGTGAGGAAGAATTCGTGTATCTGGCTAGAAACATATTAACCGCTGCTAAAAGACGTGGAGTTACCAGTATATATTCTATGCTCCACGATGTAATGCTCGGAGAGATCGCTTATGTAAGCACTATTAGCGATACATTAATCGCATTATGGCTTGACCGTTCAGGTGACATGATCTCTAGGAGAATAGCTGTTCTAAAGATGAGAGGATCGCATCATGATAGGTCGAAGAGAAAGCTGATCTTCGAGAATAAGAAGGTGATTGTATCATGAATGGCAGAAACCCTGGCATGCCAAAAACTCATAGCAAGTCCTCTACTAGGGAGATCGACCTTTTCTTCGAAGCAGTATCATCAAATATGGCTCCAGGACTCTATACTATATTAAATATATATGCGAGGGATAAGCTTGATATGCCATTCTCGCAAGCCATAGTTAGAAGACCTGAGGAGACATACAAGCTCATGGTATCAGTGCTAGGAGAGAATTCAGTAAGGCTTTTCGATAAGGTGATAGCTATTTTCCTAAGGAAAAAAGGAATTCAAAGCCCCGCTTCAGGAATCTTGACTAGTCTGAAAACAGGTGACCTCTCACCCTTAGAACAAGTAGTTAGCGAGTATTCTAGGCATGTTATCCGTAAGAAATTAGCTAGCAATATAAATCCATGAACAAATGTAGGAATGTTCTAGAAATAATTTATCCATGCTATGGTTTATTTTAAAGACTAAGTTAGCTAGCATAGCTGCGAATATCATGGCAAATATTATAATCAGCATTATATTTTAGAAAGGTATTGGAGAACTAGAATGAATAATGGGAAAAAAGAGCTGTTAATAGGGGATGTGGAGAAAACATGGTTTGAATATGATAGGCAGAATGATATACTATACATAAACTTCGGCTATGATATCGAGGATGCTGATGAAAGCTTCCTGGTGGGGGAGGATACTGTCATAAGGATAAAGAACGGGAAAGTTGTATCGATAACGGTCTTTGACTTCGCAAGGAAAATCGGGCTGCTTTAAGCATTATGTAAACTAAGTTTTATTAGCTTACAGGCTAGGAATTCTAGAGGCGGCTGGGAAGGTATGAATAGTGGAATTCAAGAATACCCTCAAATAAATATTATCTTTGAGGATCAGGATATTGTACCTTGGTATCCTCCTGTAATTTATTTCGAGGAGAAGCAGGGGCCAGGCGAGCTGGTTGGACTGAGGATAAGGGTTAGGGATCAGAAGGGAGTCCTATACTGGATTATGAGGATACTATATGAGGAGGATGCGGATGTAAGATATATCAAGGTTCTGAAAAGCCCCGGGAGGGAAGATGCAAGAATATATATCGTGTGGAGATCCGCTGAGAGGAAGCTGGACAGCATAATTAGCAGGTTGGAGAAGTTGGGCTTCGTGCTTGATGTGAAGGTGAGGGAACCTGTAACCCCTAATTTATGGATTAATATTGATGCTAGCTTCCCCCTCCTAGATCCCCGTTCCCGGAGGGAACTAATGATCCTGAGGAAAACCTCCTATACTGATACGATTAAAACAATCTTTGAGCAGACAGGTAGGATTACAGTTGTCCCCTATTTCCACCAGATGCTTAACTATGGGCTCAAGGTTGCCGAATGGTATAATACTGCTATACAGAATAGGAGCATAGAGGAGAAGCTTAGGGCAGCCGTAGCCGTATATAGGGCTTTTGGGCTGGGCTTTGTGAGAAGCATAACCACTAGGGATAAGTGCTATGAAATAGTAATAGATGAGCCGTTTGATCCTCAGGGATACTGTTGTCCAGGTACTCGAGGCCTTATTATAGGATTCCTCACAGGCATTATTCGCAGGCCCCTACGCGCAGGGGATAGGTGCTTCGAGAAGGATAGAAGATGCGTGTTTGAAGCCTGCCCAGCCTAGCCCTCCTTCCAACACTTCGCTATGCGTAAGCCGTGCTAGGCTTCAAAGAGGATCACCCTTTAATTGCGGCAGGTATCCACTAATCATGGCTGAGATCCTTGGATATCCCTTCTCCACGCGAGTTCTTCGGATTTGAGCTAGGGGAGGATGGAAGACTTGCTAGGTGGAGTAGAATAGTGGAGTACTTCAGGCTGCTTGACAGGGAGTCTCCCAGGGTAAGAGTAGTGGATCTAGGTAAGACTACTGAGGGTAGGGACTTCATAATGGCTATTATAACCTCCCCTGACAACATGAGGCGTCTAGAGGAGTATAGGGAGATATCGAGGAGGCTTGCATACCCCTATAATCTAAGCGAGGATGAGGCTAGAAGCCTCGCTGAGAAGGGTAGGGCAGTTGTAGCTATGAGTGGAAGCATACATGCAACAGAGGTTGGAGGGACTCAGAGCCTCACACAGCTTGCCTACGAGCTTGCAACCAGGAATGACGGTGAGGCTAAGACAATTCTAGACAACGTGATCCTGCTGTTATTCCCATGCTTCAATCCCGACGGCCAGGAAATGGTTGTTGAATGGTATGAGAAGTATAGAGGCACTGAGTACGAGGGGTCGCCTCCCCCATGGCTCTACCACAAGTATACGGGCCATGATAATAATAGGGATGCATTCATGCTGACGCAGGCTGAGAGCAGGCATTTCGCCAGGATAGTTTACCGTGAATGGATACCGCAGGTATACGTGGACCACCATCAAATGTGGATGGCTGCGGCCAGGTTCTTCATATCCCCTGAAATGGACCCCATATATCCTGAAATAGACCCGCTTGTCTGGAGGGAGGTGGAGTTCCTGGGAACATATGCTGCCTCAAGGCTTGCTAGGAGAGGCTTGAAGGGTGTTGAAACATATTCGCCATTCACACCTGACTTCGCATCAGCCTTCCAGACAATGGCGGACTACATGAACATAGTAGGTATACTCACAGAGTCGGCTAGCGCTAGAATAGCCACTCCAATATACATTCATCCCCACCAGCTTGGAGGATATCGTAGGGGGAGGAGAAGCGAGCAGCCGCAGATGACTTACCCTGACCCATGGCCTGGGGGATGGTGGAGGCTTAAGGACATCGTCACCTATCAGAAGGAGGCGAGCTACGCTATCCTACTAGCAGTGGCTAGAATGAGGAGCGAGATACTCTACAACATGTATGTTAAAGCTAAGCGCAGCATTGAGAGAGGATCCTCTAAGCCGCCGCGAGCCTTCATAATACCCGTCGAGCAACATGACCCTCTGACAGCATTGAAGCTTGTGGGGAAGCTTATGGAGCTGGGCATAGAGGTCCATGTAGCAGAGGAGAATATTGCTGCTGATGGGAGACTGTATCCTGAGGGGAGTTTCGTAGTCCTCCTAGCTCAGCCTAGGAGGCCTCTAGCCATGAAGCTGCTGGAGAGATACCTATACCCTGACAACGAGTTCACAAGAGACAGGGAGGGCAAGCCTCTCAAGCCTTATGATCTCGCTACAGAGAGGCTGGCAGACTTCATGGGTGTGAGGGTAGAGGCTGTTAACGAGCAGCCTAGGGGAAAACTATCAAGGCTTGAGGCTCCCCCCAGACCGTCGCCCAGCGTGGCTGAATCTAGGTATGGCTGGATTCTCGATCCAAGGCTCAACGATGCTCACAGGGTGGCCGCTAAGCTGCTAAGCAAAGGTGTAAAGGTATACAGGATGCCCTCCACGATAACCGTGTCTGGGAAGAGTATTCCTCCAGGGGCATTCTATATTCCTTCAAGCAGGGAAGCATTAGAGATCCTTAGAAAAATGGCTGCTGAGACAGGGGTTGAACCCATACCTCTTGACGCTCAGCCCTCATGGCATATGCTGGAAGCAAGTCTTCCCAGAATAGGGATCTACCAGAGATATTATGGTGGAAACATGGATGAAGGTTGGACCCGCTGGATCCTAGACACCTATGGGTTCCCCTACCAGATCATCAGAGACGAGCCGATAAAGACAGGTAAGCTTAGGGAAACAGTGGACGTCCTCATACTGCCGAGCGACTCGCTTGCAATGATGATGGGGGAGAACATAGAGGAGGAGTTATCTAAGAGGTGGAAGAGGCCGATAAAGATGCCTCCATGGCCACCCGAATATAGAAGCGGATTCGGGAAGGAGGGAGTAGAAAACCTCAGGAAATTCGTGGAGGATGGGGGAGTAATACTAGCCCTCGGAGACTCCTATGAGCTTGCAACCAAGGGCTTCAAGCTTCCATTAAAAGACCTAGCCGAGGAGATAAGTGATCCCAGGAAATTCTTCTGCCCGGGCTCAACTGTTAGGACAATAGTGGATCCAGGACATCCTATTGGATGGGGCATGCCTCAAGAGACCCCGGCATTATTCATAGATAAGCCTGTGCTCTCCCTAACACCCCACCATGAGAACGATAAGTACGTGGAGGTGGCTAGGTTTGCCGACAAGGATCTCCTGCTGAGCGGCTGGCTGATAGGTGAGGAGTATCTTGCTAGGAAGCCGGCAGTCCTGGAGGTAAGGATGAAGAAGGGGAGGCTGATAATATATGCTATTAGGCCGCAGTTCAGAGCGCAGACCCATGGCACATTCAAACTGCTCTTCAACGCCCTCTACAGCTATCCCGCCCATACCAAGCAGTAACTAGTGGTGCATGCAGCTTGGCTAGGCTTGCCCCTAAGGGCTACGACTACGTGCTTTTCCTATCATTCGACTTCGATGCTGATTCAGCCGAGCATTACCGTAGAGCTGACCCCGTTGAGATTAGCCGAGGAGTTTTCGGCGCAAAGCATGGTGTTCCCAGAATATTAGAGGTGCTTGGAAACCACGGTGTTAAGGCCACGTTCTTCGTGCCTGGATGGGTTGCAGAGACCTATCCTCAAGCAGTGTCACGCATAGCTGGGGAGGGGCATGAGGTAGCCGCACACGGCTATCTCCACGAGAAGCTCGACATGCTTTCAAGCAGGATCGCTGAGGAAGCAGTATTCCAGAGATCCGAGGAAGCCCTAGCCAAGGTAACGGGGGCTAAGCCTAAGGGGTTCAGAGCACCATATTGGAGGTTCAGTCCTCAAACCCTAAGCCTTCTCGCAGGCAGGGAGTACATCTATGATAGCAGCCTAATGGACTCCGATGAGCCTTATATAATAGAGATTAATGGAGCCAGGCTAGTAGAGCTTCCCGTTGACTGGAGGCTTGACGACTGGCCATACCTGGAATACTATAGGAGCCTTACACCAAGCCAGCTCCTAGACATGTGGGTCGAGGAGATGAATACCGCTGCTGAGAGGGGCTCCTACCTCCCACTCACAATGCATCCGCAATGCATAGCTAGAGGAGCTAGGATAAAGGTGTTGGAGAAGATATTGGAGCATGCTTTACGGACAAACGCCTATATTGCGAGGGGCGAATGGATAGCGGAGAAAACCCTTAAAGCCTAGCAGATAACTGAGGGAACGAGCATTTTACCCCTCACAGCATTTTACTGCTGGATAGTGTTAGGAGATGGAGGAGCTCAGCATAAGGATTTTGAGGGAAGGGTTCTGCCGTGGAGGACTGGCAGGCGTAGATGAGGCTGGGCGGGGCAGCCTCATAGGATCAATGTACATGGCCCTAGTAGCGGTAACTAGGAGCCAAGCAGAGATCTTAGAGGAGCTCGGAGTCACGGATAGTAAGAAGCTCTCACCAGCAACTAGGGAGAAGCTATATGGCGGGATACTTGAGAATTCCTGCCTTGCCATAGCTTTAAGGGTTCCTCCAAGCCTTATAGATAGGCGTAACCTCAATATGCTTGAGGTTAAAGGCATAAAGAAGCTTGTTAGAGTGATGCTGACATATATAGTTCCCAAGAGGATAACGGTGGATCTCGTTGGATCGGAGGCTAGGATCAAGGAGGCTGTAAGGAGAACAGGCTATAGAGGGGAAATAATAGTTGAGGCCAGGGCTGATGCCAGATACCTGGAAGTAGGAGCTGCCAGCATTATAGCCAAGGTGCTTAGAGACAGGGAGATTAGGAGGCTTGCATCAATACATGGCGACCTAGGCAGCGGCTACCCCTCAGATCCTAAGACTAGGAGATGGATAGCAGAATACTATGAGACTCACGGCACATTGATCCCCGAGGTCAGACACAGCTGGAAAACACTGCTGAAACTAGCTCCAGGAGAGTATAGGTCTAAAGCGCAGCTCCGCAGCCTCCTAGACTATATTACCCAGCAGAACCCATAGGCTAGGCTGATATTTATTTAAACAATCCTATGCTAATATTTGTAGGAGCTAAGTGTCTGAGCTTCACAGACACTGGGAGAAGCACGGTTAGACCTAGACCTATATTCCTGCCTCCTTGAGGGTTTTGGCTATATTATAGGCGTCTATTATTACTATTGCTTTTCCTAGGGCTTTTCTCCACGAGGGGTTTTCTAGGAGTTCACAGAACTCCTCCGGCGTGTAGAGTTTAGGTTCATAGGGGGATGAAAGTATATCATTTATCAAGGAGTATCTTTCAAGCATTCTTTTCCCCTTGAATTTCTCAGAAATAACTAGGACATCTATATCGCTATACTTGCTAAATGATCCGGAAGCATAGCTTCCATAGAGTATCACGGAGGCTCTTCCAAGCCTCTTCTCGAGCTCCCAAGCCTTGCGGCGGAGCTCTTCTCTAACCAGCCTTGCTTTCCGCTTCCTCTCGTAGACTATTCGCCGCATCTCTGACCCACCTTAAAATCTTCTCTCCGCATTCAACTGCCTTTCTTGCTTCATTCTCCGTGAAGTATTCTGCTGGAGTCCCTCCGGGAAGAGCGTCAGGGTACCTAGCTGTAATATACATTTTACCCAGCATAGCGCAGCATTCACGAATCGCTGCATCCTCTGATTCGATGAGATTAGAAGCTGTTCTATATAGACCAACAAGATCATGCCCCCAAGCAGGATTTCCAGTTAAGTGTAGCAAGGCCTTTAATGCCATCTGAGCAGCCTGCTCTGCCTTGAAACATGCCCAGTTGTAGAATCCATGCTCTAGGTCCAGGACAGCGCTCCTTAGGGCATCGCCAGCAGCCTTTATCCATCTCTCATACTCCTTATAGTTTAACATTCACGAGTACCTAAGCTTAATGTTACATAGCTTCAGGCAAATAATGTTGACCTGGACTAATCCTAGCATAGTTAGGACTCTCCCTCCTCCTTAACCTCTAAGACACTTTGGAATGCTGAGTTTGTACCTGAGACTTTAAGAATATTAGACGCCTATTCTACGATAGATTTCAGGGTGTGCCGGTGTGGTGCGGACCAGGGAGTTGTTTGTAATGACGAGGCCTTGGAGCTTCCCCATGACGGTCATATCTGTTACAACGGGGTCTCTCCTAGCATACTATGCTCTAGGCTCGTTCAACCTGCTATACTATGTCTTAGCAGTAGTGGGCTCAGTGCTCCTACATGCTGCTGCAAATGTTGCCAACGATTATTTTGACACTCTTCGAGGAGTCGACAAGCCCACTGCCCCTACAGCTAGGTATAGGCCTCACCCAGTGTTCACAGGCATGGCTACTCCAGGCTTCCTGGTCTCATATAGTGTGGCCTTAGCTGCGGCTGGTCTTCTCATAGGAGCCTACCTATCAATCGTGGTGGGGCCTCTAGCCATAGTGCTGGGAGCTATAGGTGCCTTCCTAGCCTTAACGTATAGTGGCCCTCCCCTAGGCTACAAGTACCATGCTTTAGGAGAGCCCATAGTATTCACGGTATGGGGCCCTATAATGGTTCTCGGAGGATACTACGTGGAGGCTGGTTCACTCAGCCTCGGAGCCTTAGCGGCAAGCATACCTCTAGGACTACTGGTAGCGGCGGTTCTACTGGCCAATAATATACGCGACGAGGATTATGATAGTTCAAGCGGGGTGACAACTATTGCAACAATGCTTGGAAGAGAGGCATCACTTAAACTATACTATTCATTAATACTGAGCCCCTATATTGTCCAGATACTCGTTGTGGCTGCAGGAGTAATGCATCCAATAACGCTTGTAACGCTGCTGTCTCTTCCAAAGGCGTGGAGCCTTGTGCAAACATTTAGGAGGGGGATCCCTGATGCCGCTGACCCCATGACAGCGCAGCTGGTCCTAGCATACGGCATCCTGCTAATCCTAGGATTAACAGTATCCATAGTCATCTAGCGTAGCTGCAGCAGGTTGATTCTAGGGGTATGTTTTCTCAGGCCTGCATCTAAGCAGGCTTATGGCTGTAGCCTTAAATGAAGCATAGACCTCTCCTCCCTCCCTTAAGCCTAGATGCTCATACGAGCCTCTAGTTATAAGTGACCTGAGAATCATGCCTCTACACTCAAGCTCCACTAGGATCAGGAAGCCTTTCTCAGCTATGCTTGCAACTCTGCATTTCAAGGTGTTCCTCATACTGGTTTTCTCAGGTCTAGTGTCACTAAGCATAACATCCTCTGATCTCAGGAGGAGTAATGCTTGGTGGCTTCTCCCACAATAGCTGTTCTTCCTCGAGGCAACTGCCAGTGTCCCGCCAGGTGTTCTAACTCTGAGCACACCCTCCTCATAATCCTCGACCATGCCTTCTACTATTGATACGGCTCCGTGAAGTAAAGCTGCCTCAGGGATCACGGGGTTCCTGGCTATCTCAACCGGATCCCCTACCTGGATCACCCTACCCTCATACATCACCGCTATCCTATCAGCCAGCTCGCCTGCCTCCTGAGGATCATGTGTAACATGGATGGCCGTGAAGCCCAGGCTTCTATGAAGGCTTTCAAGCAATCTCTTAACGTTATCCTTGACTGCTTGATCAAGGTTGCTTAGAGGCTCGTCTAGTAGGAGTATTTTAGGCTGAACTGCGAGGGCCCTGGCCAAAGCAACCCTCTGCTGCTCACCACCACTAAGCTGGAGAGGCCTTCTTCTAAGCAGGTGGCTTACACCCATAAGCTCCGCCATCTCCTTGACTTTTCTTTTGATCTCGTTTTTTGGTAGTTTTCTGAGCTTGAGGCCGTAGGCAATATTATCATAAACAGTCATATGCGGCCACAAAGCATAATTCTGGGGTACATAGGCGAGCATCCTCTTCTCAGGGGGGAGGCTTGTAACATCCACGCCGTCAATGATTATTGTTCCGCGTAGAGGCCTCCTAAACCCTGCCAGTGTCTCCAGGAACACTGTTTTACCCGAGCCGCTTGGCCCCATGAGGATAAGGTATTCGCCTCTGGAGGCCGCCAGCTCGTCAACCATGACTTCGAAGCTGCCTGCCCTGACTAGGAGATCCTTAACTCTGATCACCTGCCTCTCCCCTCCACCACTCGCATGGCTACCAGCACTGCAAGGCTTGCTAGGAGGAGCAAGGATGAGAGACCCGCAGCTGCCGCCAGGCCTCTAGTAGTGAACCACTCCCATACAAGTATGCTTGCCACCATTGGACGGTATGCTACAATCATTATTGCCCCCACCTCGCTTAGCGCCCTAGCCATGGCTGTAAGCCACCCCACCAGTATTCCCCTCCAAGCCAGAGGCACTGAGATCGTTAGGAAGACCTTCCAAGGCCCTGCACCCAGGCTACGGGCCACATGCTCTAACGATACATCAATGGACTCGAAACCTTCTCTAGCCAGGTTAACCATGAAGGGCGTTGACACAAAGAGCATTGCTAAAACTATGCCCCAGAAGCTATCCTCCACCCTGAAGCCAGCTCCAGCCAGAATAGAGCCTACAGCCGACCTACTGTTAAATGCTAGCAGAACAGCTATGCCTGCAACCGTGTGAGGTACAACTAAGGGTAGGTCGAGCACAGCCTCCAGCAGCTCCGAGCCTCTAAGCCTAGCCCTGCTCAACAAGTATGCGAGAGGTACTCCAAACACTGCCGCAATAGTTGCAGCCAATGCTGAGGCATAGAGGCTCAGCATAATGGAGTGCACAGCCTCACTGCTTGATAAAGCCTCCCTAATCCCACTTGTCCCCGCTACTCCGAAGATCATGATGAGGGGAAACACTATGAACACTATGAGAATGCTGGATGCCAGTGAGAATACTGTTAGGAGGCCTGTAGCACCGCTGAGAGGCGAAGCCTTATCCTCGGGCTCACGCATGTCCTCATCCTTCATGACATTATCTTTCCAGGATGATTTAAGAAGTAAGGGGCAGGCTACTGTGAAGGCTGGATCTCTGCTCGACTGGCAAGCCACTGCGGAGGCTCAGCGCCTTTCCTGACCAACAGGATGGGAGGTTCTAAGGGCTTGAAGCCTGCCTCAGCTAAAAGTCTACGTCCCTCGGGGCTTAGGAGGAATTCCATGAAGGTTCTCGCTGCCTCAGGATGCTTGGCTGTGCTTGGAATAGTAGCCCCATATATTATTGGGCTTGCAGTAAGCATCTTGGATTCACCCTTCACCCCTCTAATCACGACTTCAACCTGAGAATACCAGTCGCTGAGCCCTGGTTCAGCTAGGTTAAGCTTGGATGGAAGCTCCACATATCTGAGCTTAAGGCTTACAGCCACGCTCTTATACTCGAAGGCATAGTCTATAATCCCCTCCTCCACAAGGGCTACTAGGTCAACAGACTTGTCTCTCACAACTATTTTGCCCGGAATAGGATTTATGCTTCTAGCATCCAGGATGAGTTTGCCATTACTTCTACTCGCATTCATGCCTGCATAATTTTCCAGTAGTTTGAGAGGCTTGTCGCTCCTATAATATAGTGAGGCTAATCCAAGTGCCATTACTGCCCTATATCCAGCTGGATCAGTGTTCGGATTAGAGAAGCCTATCCTAACCCCAGGGCGCATAACTATGTCAAGCCAGTTACTGCTATTTATCTCCCCAGCCCCCCTGCTCTTATTGGTATATACTAACACCAGCTCGTTGGAGGCAAAAAGCACAACCCAGTCAGTCTTACCTGTAGGAAACAACATTAAGGGCACAAGCCTATAATCAGCGAATAAAGCTACATCACATTTCTTCCCAAGGTCAACGATTTTTCGGGCAACCATTACGCTACCGCTAGGCTCATTGGCTATACCTATGCCTTTCATTCCAAGCGGCGTCTTAGCCAGGTCTATGAAATTTGTGAGGCTTCCAGCATGAAACACCACGAGCTGCTCTCCGTTTCCCTCATACACGTGGAAAACCATTATACCTGATGCGATAACAAGCGCTACGACTAGGATGCCTAGATACGCTAAGCGCCTCAAGCATATCACCATGTTCGCCGATATGTATAGTTGTATATAACGGTTTTCCACGGGCCTAAATGCATCCGCCTGGATGTCCTATAATGGAATGGTACTTGATAGAGACGTTATTGGCGCTATAAATATTGGGTTAAAGTATTTCTCCTCAGATGGGAGGAGAATGGCGTTCTCCTCGACTGAGTCCCATGAGGTGCGGGTGAAGCAGATGAACCCGCACCAAGAGCTAACCCCTCTCACAGAATTAAAAACATTAAAAACTAACTAAAGATACTGTGAGAGGGGAAACGCTAGTTCCTGGAGTATGCTATTCTCCCCCTAACTAGCACCATTTCTATGGTTGATGATGGCTTGACTGGATGTTCGTTGGAGACTACGAGGTCTGCATGCTTTCCGGGATCAATGCTGCCTACCAAGTTGTCTATCAGCATGGCTTTAGCTGGATTAAGCGTTATGAGTTGGAGGGCTTCATCGAGGCTTAACCCGTTTCTAACGGTGACTGCAGCAAGGGTTCTGAGATGCTTCTCCGGTATTACTGGGTGATCGGTCATTATTGAAACTAGGACGCCTTTCCTATACATTATTGCCGGAGCCCTGTCGTCCACGTATCTGAAGAATGAAGCTATTCTAGCTATCATTGGGGGACCGTAGACCACGGGTATCCTGCTCTCAGCCAGCATGTCTGCTACCAGGTGTCCTCCAAACACGTGGTCTATGGTTGCTTTTAACCCGTATTCCTTGATGAACCTGACGGATGCCAATATCTCGTCGGGGGATGTTGAGAGATGTATCTTTGCTATCAGCTCGCCTTTTAAAACCCTGCCAATCACCTCAAGCATGGCTTTCTCTTCAGCATCGATCTTGTCTTCATCCAGCTTGCCTTCCTGAAGCATCTTAGCCTTCCTGAACCATGTTCTAAGAACCGCTACTGTCCCCATGCGTGTCGTAGGGTAGGGTGTTTTACTCTTATACTCCCTCTGCCTCTTCGGGCCTAGAGCCATTTTCAACGCAGCTTCATCCTTGACAATCATGTCGGCCAGGCTTTCACCATGAGTTTTAAGTATGGCTCCGATACCCCCAATAACATTGGCGCTTCCAGGGCCAGTATATATTGTTGTCACACCGCCTTCTAATGCATGCTTAAATCCCTCGTCGTAGGGATCTATAGCATCTATTGCTCTTAGATGCGGTGTAACAGGGGCATAATAGTCGTTTACATCAGAGTACTCCCAATCCATCCCCTCTGGTATGAGGCCTAGATGGCTGTGAGCATCTACTAGTCCAGGAGAGATGACCTTGCCTTTCACATCAATTATCTCAGCATCCCTGGGAGGCTTTACCTCCTGAACGCTTCCAACACTCTTTATGAGCCCGTCATCCCCTATCACTACTATTCCCTCAGGTATGGGCGGAGCAGATACTCTGAGGATCCTTGCACCTATGAGTGCCTTCACACCTCGTCACCTCCTCTCAAACGCTACTTCTCCCTCAACCAGGGTGTAGGCTACCCTCACCTCAGGATCCAGGGGGCTGCCCGTCCATAATGCTATGTCAGCCTTCTTACCCTCCTCTATGCTTCCATACTCCCTGCTCACACCCAGGATCTCTGCAGGTGACAGTGTCACTGATTCTATGGCTCTGCGGGGGTTAAGCCCCTCTCCCACGGCAACCGATGCTAGGAGCGAGAGATACTGAATGGGGATTGTAGGGTGATCCGTAGTCAAAGCGTACTTCACAACCTTCCCTTCCAGTTTAAGGGGGTTAGAGGAGTCCAGCTCCTTTAGCTCTACACCCCTCTTCGAGAACACTATCGGGCCTAGGATTACAGGTATATTCTTCTCCCTCAACTCATCTCCTACGAGATGAGCCTCAGCGCCATGAACTACTATCATCCTCCTAACACCCATCCCCCATAGAAGGTTCACCAGCACGAGGATGTCCCGCGAAGTATAGGCATGAACATATGCTGCAAGCTCGCCTGCAAGCATTCTACGCAGAGCCTCCGATACGGGGTCAGCCTCATCTTTCCCCTCCGAGGCTTTCCTCAGGGCTGTTCTAATGCGGGCCAACATGCCCATCCTGGTGGTGGGTGTAAGCTTGTTCTCCTCGAAGAACCTCTTCACATGTTCTCCAATTGAGATAACTATTCCATGCTCCTCGATGAGGGGTTTACCCGTAGTCCGGTACACTGCAGTTATTCCTGGCATAAGATTCGCCTTATCAACTAATTTTCCAAAGGACATGAAGGAGCCTGGATGTATGCCCACCAACGTGACCCCTGATTCCAGAGCCTCCTTGAAAGCCTTGTCGAATGGATCTATGCTGTCAACGACTCTGAGATGAGGCGTCAGCACATCCATCTTCTCTACTCCATGATCACCCCACTCCCATTCAAGAGGGTATACTCCAATATGGGTTGCAGGATCTATGAGCCCTGGAGTAGCATGTAATCCTCTCCCATCAATGATCTCAGCATTCCCTAAGCATGCATCCCTAGCCACCTTCTTTATCCTGCCGTCTTCTATTAGGATGGAGTATCCGCGGAGTTCTTGCCGCGGAGTATATATAACATCAATGTTCCTTATACATGTTCTAGACACGTCTAGCACCTCTCCTAGGCTTCTCTAAGCCCAGGCGAGTATAGTCTCATGAAGGCATCTCCAATGAAGTTTATGGATAACACTGTGAGCACGAGGAACACTCCTGGGAACAGCGCTATCCACCAGGCTGAGGTCACGTATGGCTGGCCCTCATAGATTATTCTCCCCCAGCTTGGAAGATTGGGGTCTCCTAGCCCCAGGTAGCTGAGCGCAGCCTCGATCATTATTGCATTACCTATGCTTAGTATAGTGTTAGCTATGGCCGGGTATATTGATATGGGCATCACGTGTAGGAAGAGCAGCCTCTTACTATCTGCTCCTAGAGCCCTGGCAGCCTCCACGAACAACATCTCCTTGACGCTCATGGTCTGAGCCCTCATGATCCTGGCTGTCACAGGCCAAGTAGTGAGGCCTATGACTATCATTATGTAGAACAGGTTGCTGCCGAATATAGCTACTATTACCAGCACTAGGAAGAAGGTAGGCATCATTAGGAATATCTCTATGAGGCTGTTAACGACATTGTCCGTCAGCCCCCCGAAGAAGCCTGCAATTGCTCCTAGAAGTATCCCTATGGCCGCCGATATGCCTGCAGCTATTAGGCCTACTGATAGAGACACCCTGGCACCCCATATAACCCTGCTGAGCACGTCTCTTCCAAGATAATCTGTGCCGAATGGATGGGAGTGCGAGGGCGGGAGAAACTTGGGGAAATCTATGCTTCCAGGATCAGGTATTGGGAGATAGGGTGCGAGGAGGGCTATAGCCACCATGAATAGGAAAATTGCCGAGCCTGCAGCACCGTAGGGATCCCTGAAAATTGCCAGTAGGCTTCTAGCAACAAGCTTAAACCTAAGTTTAAGGGATTCCAGCCGGCTGCTCATTCCTCATCACCCATACTTTATTCTAGGATCAAGCAGAGCGTATAGTATGTCTACCAGCAGGATGGACAGTATTACTGTTACTGAGACGAAGACATAGATCCCCATGATCACCGGGTAATCCCTCATCAGTATTGAGTCTAGTAGAAGCCTCCCCATCCCAGGCCATCCAAACACGTTCTCCACCAGCACAGCTCCAGCAACAGCGTATCCCAGCTGCAGGCCGAAGGCTGTTATGGGTGGAAGTATGGAGTTCCTGAACACGTATTTCCTGAAGAGATAACCCTCACCTAGCCCCACAGCCCTGAACGTGGTGACATAGTCCTCCCTTAGCTGCTGGATAGCCGTATCCCTCGTCAGCTTGTAGTAGAGTGGCGTCATGATCAGGGTGAGTGTTGTTACAGGGAGGACAGCATGATACAGTATGTCCAGGTAGTACCATATTCCTCCGCCTAGGTGGGACACGCTTACCATGCCTGACACGGGGAATAGTCTGAGCCTCACGCCGAACAGTATCATCAGCATTATGCCTAGCCAGAAGCTGGGGGTAGACCAGAATACGAACATCGTCGTCGTTATAGCAGCATCTGTTTTGCTCTTAACTCTCCTTGCAGATGCTAGGCCCAGCCACACACCTATGACGAATGCTAGTAGAGAGCTGCTGAGTGTTAATAGGAGTGTGACAGGCAGCCTCTCAAGTATTAGGCTTGACACTGGCTCCATGTATCTATACGAGTATCCTAGATCGCCTTTCAGCAGGTGTTCGAAATATATGAGTGTCCGCTCGTAGAGAGGCTTATCGAGCCCCCATCTATGCATCAATGCCTTAACGTATTCAGGCGAGGATAAGGCAACCTCTCCCCCCATGAAGAGGGCGGGGTTGCCTGGAGCAGAGTTAATTATAATGAAGTTGAGAAAAAGGATTACGAATATTATTCCTATTGAATGTACCACCCGCTTCGCTATGTATGTGCCCATACCCATCTTGCATGGGCCCCCTTCCACCTACATTCGTGTTATTTTTTCTTGGTGTAGTAGTATGCTGCTGCTAGTATTATGATGATTATTATGATGGTTGCAGCCCAGAGGCCAGCAGTAGAAGCACCCCTCTCAACAGTCTTAGTAGTAGTCGAAACAACCGTACTAGTAACACCAACAGTCCTAGTCACAGT
>JALWQH010000022.1 GCA_027083135.1 Desulfurococcales archaeon
AGATAGGGCAGGTTATGGGAGGGTTAGCCCAGTTCCAGCTTAGGCCTGAGGATTTCAGCAGCCCCATAGCTCTTCAAATGGCTCTTTCAAGAATATATGAAGCAGTGATGAAAGCCATGGAGGAGGGGCCTAAGAAAAAATATGTGGCTGAGATAAGATTCACAGATGCTCTAGGCAATAATGTGGTGTTTGCAGTAGATCTGGGGGAGGCTCCTCCAGCATTCTCCAAGGAGAAGGTTAAGGCTAGGATCATGGTTGAACTCTACGAGGAGGGTGAGCACCCCTAGCCCTACGCCTCTCCAAATAATCCCTCAGCAGCGAGTCGAGATAGTCTTCAGGACTGCGCACCTCGTATGTTTCTCCACTGGGTTGAAGAGGCTTAAGCAAGCCTACGCGTCTAAGCCTTTTGAACAGGTTCTTAGCTACCCTGGGTGTAAAATACTCCCGCAGCACACCTATTATCTCACCTATGCTTGCCCTTCCTCCAAACCTTTTATAGACTAAATAGTAGGCTAGAAACTCCCTCTTCTTAAGCCATCTACGAGGCTCGGAAGCCTGGTTACCGGGCATCAAGATCCCCTTCTTACAAGGCTCCTCACAGCCCTATCCGGCTTACACCTGTAGACAATGCTAATTAAACATTAGGTGGCAGCGGGGATTCTTGGGACAACATGAATGAGGATTAGGGGAGGTTATGGGCTGATATTCATAGAGGATCTCCTATCCATGGATACCCGCAGTATCCTTGAATTATTCAGAAAGATCTCTGCATGCGTGCTGGCGGGGGGAGACGCATTCCTCCTCTCAGAGCCTGTGAGGCTAACTATCTGGCTTAATTCAAGGAGGGTTTGGCGCATAGCTGGGGTAGCCTCTATTGTTCTCGGGCAGGGATGCATGGATCTACCTGGCAATATGCATGTAAGGCTCATGGATGATGCCTGGGGAGAGACTCTGAGACTGCATGCTGTCTATGCTCCTGGAAGCAGGGGGAAGCCTCTGGAACTAGCGGTAAAGGCAGGATACACTGAGTCGAATAATGCTAGGTGTATTCTAGGTGTAGGTGAAGCTCCCCCTAGGCTTAGAACAGTGTTATGGGATGATTGCAGAGGGTGCAGGGTAGTTAAGGGTACGGCCTCTTCAAGGTTCCCCCTCCATATAGCTATTAACAGTCTCGTAGGTACATGCTTAGAAGCATGTCTATGCGGAGAACCGCCTAGCGGCTGGGAACCTATACTTGAAGTCGGAGATACGCCTCTAGTGCTTCTCGAACCCCTGGGCCGCGGTATAAGTATCCAGGGCTTATTGAAGGATGAGCAGAGGGACATGATTCTAAGGATGCTTGCGTTAAGCTGGGCCTGCGGTGAGTAGGATGAGGGGCAGCGAATGGGATTATGAGAAGGCTAGACGCATGGCTAGGCTCAAGGAGGACATGCTGAAAGGCCTTGTAGACAGGGATATAGTGGATATAGTGGAGGCTGTAAATAGGCGTGCAGAATACTATACTACCAGCTCATGCAGCGGCAGGATAATAGTTATAGCGGCGTATACACCGGGCGACAAGCCTGGAGCAGTAATACTAGGCAAGTGGCATAGGAAGATTAAAGGCTTCGAGCTAGCAGAAGCTGTTGGAAACATGCCTCCCAATACACGTCTAGCATGGGCTTCTGCCCAGGGCCCAATACTGCACGTTGCGGCTAGAAACCTCGAAGCTGCTAGGAGAATGCTTAGAATAGGGCTTACAGCAGGGTTTAAGCACTCATGCATACATGTCCTGTCAGATAGAAGAATAATAGTTGAGTTGAGAAGCGCCGAGCGGATAGACATCCCACTAGTATTTCTCGGAACCCCTACAGGAATAAGTGTAGAGAAGGCTGCAACCATACTCAACTATTACTTATCACTGGGCAAGTCAAGGCTTAACAGGCTGCGCAGGGCAGTTTCCCTGGGACTCTAAGACAGGAAGCTGCCTTATTTCCCTGGACATGTAGCTCGGGTTAAGCGTAGGGATGATTTTACCTCCCTCAAAGGAATTGTTTTTAACTATGTCCTCGTTCACCACAACCTGTAGCTGAGGGGTGGAGGAGTGAAGCTCTACGAATATGAGTCCAAGGAGTTGTTCAGGAGGCATGGAATACCTGTGCCTCCTGGAAGAGTTGCCGACACTGTTGATGAGGCAGTTAAGGCTGCGGAGGATATTGGGCTGCCTGTAGTCCTTAAAGCACAAGTGCTTGTAGCCGGCAGGGGGAAGGCTGGAGGCATACTTAAAGCTGGGACTCTGGATGAGGTTAGGGAGAAGGCTGCTAGGCTGCTAGGCTCGGAGATCAAGGGAGCCAAGGTCACTCGCCTCCTAGTAGAGAAGGCTGCAGACATAGCGGATGAACTCTACCTGTCGGTAATAGTTGATAGGGTTGGAGCAAAGCCGCTCATACTAGCCTCAAGTGAGGGAGGAGTAGATATAGAGGAGATCGCTAAGAAGAGCCCGGAGAAAATAGTTAGGAGAACAGTGGATCCCTTTATAGGTATAAGGGACTATGAGGCCAGGCTTCTAGGCCTTAAAATAGGCCTGCCTAAGAAGCTTATAGGACAGTGGGTGAAGTTTGTCAGAGGCCTCTACGAAGTCTTCATGGAGTATGATGCCGACTTAGCTGAGATAAACCCACTAGCGGTGACCAGGGATGGAGGAATGCTGGCCCTTGACGCTAAGGTCATAGTTGACGAGAACGCTGTCTTCAGGCACCCCGAGCTTGCAAGCGAGGAGTTAAGGGATGCCAGGGATCTAACAGAGTTTGAGCTTAAGTCAAGGCAGCTAGGCTTAAGCTTCGTTGAACTTGACGGGGATATAGGTATAATAGGTAATGGTGCAGGCCTAACCATGGCTACCATGGATACAGTTGCATACTATGGTGGCAAGCCTGCAAACTTCCTCGATATAGGTGGCGGTGCAGGCAGCGAGCTGGTTGCCAAGGCCCTAGGCTTCCTGCTAGAGCACCCTCGGATAAAGGTGGTATTCATGAACATATTTGGAGGTATAACGAGATGCGATGAAGTCGCTAAAGGAATACTTGAAGTGCTCAGAGAGAGAAGCGTTAAGAAGAAGATAGTGATAAGGCTCACGGGAACGAATGAGGAGGAGGGTAGGAGGATGCTGAGAGAAGCAGGCATAAATGTCTTCAGCACCATGGATGAAGCAGCAATGAAGGCAGTGGAACTAGCCAGGGAGGTGTAGAATAATGGTGGTTCTAGTCGATGAGAATACCAGGGTCATAGTTCAGGGAATCACAGGCCGTGAGGGAAGCTTCCATACAAAACTCATGCTAGACTATGGAACCAAGATTGTAGCAGGAGTTACGCCTGGCAAGGGGGGACAGGAGGTTCACGGCATACCAGTATACGATACAATGGAGGAAGCCGTGGCAGAGCATCCTGATGCAAATACCTCCATAATATTCGTACCAGCCAGATTCGCTCCAGACGCCGTATATGAAGCCATAGATTCAGGTATGAAAATAGTTGTAGTGATCACCGAGCACATACCTGTACATGATACAATGATGTTTGTGAACTACGCTAAGTCGAAGGGAACAATAATCATTGGTCCTAACTGTCCCGGCATAATAAGCCCTGGTAAAACCAAGATAGGCATAATGCCCGGCCATATATTTAAGCCGGGAAGAATAGGCATAGTGTCAAGGAGCGGCACTCTGACCTATGAGATAGCCTATGCTCTAACCCTAGCAGGCTATGGTCAGAGCACAGCTATAGGTGTGGGAGGCGACCCCATCGTAGGCTTGAACTTCCTTGAAGCAGCAAAGCTCTTCGAGGAGGATGAGGGTACAGAGGGACTGGTCGTTATAGGGGAGATCGGAGGAGACATGGAGGAAAGGCTTGCAGCAATGATAAAGCGCGGAGAGTTCACTAAGCCTGTAGTAGCATATATAGCTGGTAGGACGGCCCCTCCAGGCAAGAGGATGGGCCATGCAGGAGCAATAATATCCATGGGTACAGGTAGAGCTGAGGATAAGGTTAGAGCGTTCCGCGAGGTAGGTGTGCCTGTAGCAGATACTCCAGTGGACGTCGCTAAGCTGCTTAAAAAAGTGCTGGGGCGGTAGGGAAATGCCTGCAAGGCATTATAAGATAACTATAGTGGCTAATAGATGCAAGGAATGCGAGCTATGCATAAACATCTGCCCTAAAAAGATCCTCGCTAAGGGCGATGAATATAATGCCAAGGGCTTCAGATTCACTAGGGTTACAAGGCCTGAGGATTGCATTGGATGCAGGCTGTGTGAGCACATATGCCCTGATTTCGCCATATTTGTAGAGCCCTCCGAGAAGCCTGAGGAGGTGATCGCGCGATGAGCCGTGAAGCTGATATAGGATTCCTAAACTCAAACCACGCGGCGGCTGAGGGAGCCCTCACAGCAGGGGTCAACTTCTATGCAGGATACCCTATAACACCTGCCAGCGATCTATTCGAGTATCTTGCACGTAAGATGCCGAAGCAGGGAGGAGTAATAATTCAGACAGAAGACGAGATAGCAGCCATAAATGCAATAATAGGTGCTTCATGGGCTGGAGCTAAAGCCATGACTGCTACCAGCGGGCCCGGCTTCAGCCTCATGGCTGAGAGCATAGGCTTTGCAGCCATGGTTGAAGCACCTATAGTGATTATCGATGATATGAGGACAGGGCCAAGCACCGGAGTGGCTACAGCCACGGGGCAAGGAGACGTCATGCAGGCTCGCTGGCTATCCCACGGCCACTACGGCATAGTAGCGCTGGCACCCTTTAGTGCCCAGGAGGCATACGATCTCACTATTAAGGCCTTCAACATAGCTGAACGGCTGCGTGTACCAGTTGTACTTCTAATGGACTACGTGCTAGTGCATACCAGGGAGAAGGTGAGGCTTAAGAAGCCCCCCGAAGTGGAGGTCTGGAGTCGTAAGAAGCCTAGAGTTCCCCCTGAGGAATACTTGCCGTTCAAGCCTGACGAGGATTTAGTGCCTCCAATGGCCACCTATGGGGAAGGATACAGGGTGTTCGTTGAATCCCTGGTTCATGATTATAGGGGATACTATGTTACAAGGGATGATGTATACGAGGAGCTTGTTAAGAGGCTTTCAGACAAGATAACTGTGAACAAGCACATAGTACTGGATCACGTGGAATATTATACTGATGATGCCGAGATATTATTCGTGGCCTTCGGCTCCACTGCTAGAAGCGTGCTCTCAATAGTGAGGCATGCTAGGGCTAGGGGCCTTAAGTACGGCTTATTTAGACCTATCTCGATATGGCCTATGGATACTGACGCCCTGCTCAAGGCTGCGGAGAATGCTAGGAAGATCATTGTTGTGGAGATGAATTACGGGCAGCTCTTCCTGGAGGTTGATAGGGTGATCAAGGAT
This sequence comes from Desulfurococcales archaeon, assembly GCA_027083135.1. GTDB lineage: Archaea > Thermoproteota > Thermoprotei_A > Sulfolobales > WAQK01 > JALWQH01. The sequence continues at coordinate 5,409 of JALWQH010000022.1, forward strand.
AAGCCCGTGTATCTGGCCCCCATCCTCACATTGGATCTCCCCACCCCTGAGAATATATTGGAGGTGTGTAGAAAGTGGCTGTAGCTAAGAGGCCTATAATCCACCCTGTAGATAAGTATCTGAGGACCGAGAGGCTTCCCCACGTCTGGTGCCCTGGATGCGGCATAGGGATAACTCTCCACGCCTTCATGAGGGCTGTGAAGGAGCTGGAAGATGAGGGCAGGATAGATTCCAGCAAGATACTGTTCGTTTCAGGCATAGGTTGTACGGGCAGGGCAGCGGGATACGTGAACTTTGACGGCGCTCATACTCCTCACGGTAGAGCTATACCCTATGCTATGGGAGCCAAGCTAGCCAGGCCTGACCTAATACCAGTAGTCTTCAGCGGCGATGGGGATCTTGTTGGAATAGGGGGCAACCACTTCATTCACGCAGCCAGGCGTAACATGGATGTGCTGGTGATCCTGGTTAACAACATGATATATGCGCTTACAGGTGGTCAGGTTGCCCCCACCACTCCTAAGGGGACATATACTACTACAACACCCTTCGGCAACCCTGACAGACCTATAAATGCTGTGAAAATAGCTGCTGCGGCTGGAGCTAATTATATTGCCAGGTGGGCTGTAACACATCCAGAGCTTCTCAAGAACTCCATAAAGAAGGCTCTGCCCATGGAGGGCTTCAGGCTTATAGAAGTAGTATCCATATGTCCTGAAATCTTCGGCAGGCATATAGGGTTCAGGGCTCCCATAGAGCTTTATAGAAGGCTGCAGAAGGTGGTCAAGATTCGTGGAAAAATCTCGCCCTTCGAGGCCACCTATGATTGGGAGAAGGAGATAATTTTAGGCGAGTTCCAAGTTAGAAACGAGCCTGGATACACTAGAGTGCTCATGGAGGCGTTTAAACATGGTTAGGCATGAAATACTAATAGCTGGTAGAGGAGGCCAGGGCATACTACTAGCAGGATATATTCTGGGTTTAGCCCTAGTTAAATCCACGGACTACTATGTCGTGCATTCGGAGGCTTATAGTGCTGAGACACGTGGAGGAGACTCACGGTCAGAAATAGTGATAACGACTAGTGAGGAGGAGGCAGACTACATGAAGGTGAGTAAGGCCTCCATAGCCGTCTTCATGTATAAGGAGCAGCTCCTCAAGTATAAGTCCAAGGTAAGCAAAGACGCCCTCGTGCTAGCTGATTCCACCTATATAACTGAAGACATGCTTGAGAAGACGTGGAAGAAGCTTCTAGTACCCTTCAGCAGGATTGCCGAGGAACAGGTGGGCAGCATACGCGTAGCGAATATGGTTATGCTGGGAGTCTTCTCAGCTGTCACAGGGCTTGTATCGCTTGACGGCTTGAAGGCCGCTGTTAAGGAGTCCGTTAAGCCTGGATGGATCGACATTAACCTGAAAGCCCTCGACGTAGGCTATAATACAGGGCTAAAACTCAAGGCTTAGGTTTTTCCTCCTTCTAGCCTGGCTCTCCTCAACTGTTTCCTTAACTATTATTTCATAGAGTTTTGCCTGCTTGTTGACACCTGGCCTAAGTATCCTTCCAAGCCTCTGGAAGAACTGTCTCCTAGACCCTGTCCCAGCAACTATTATTCCCACGTTTGCGTCAGGTATATCTATGCCTTCATCACCAACGGTTGTTACCACGAGGACCCTGAACTCATTGTTTTTGAAGCCTTGAAGTATTCTTCTCCTTGTAGGAGTATCAAGCTGGCCTGTAAGTACAGGGGCTCCCAAGATCTCTCCCAGCTTCTCAGCCTGCTCCACATATTGTGTGAAGATAATTATCTTGGAGCCTAGTTCCAGCTCCCTCCTAACTATTTCCTGTGTTTTACGCAGCTTCTCTTCAGCCATGTTTACCAGCAGCCTCATCCTGCTATGCGCCTTTAAGGCTAGCAGGGCTCTCTTATCACCGTGCTTAGCGTCTCTAACAACTTCTTCGAATGTTCTGCCGCCTGCGAAGCTCCTATATGCCTGGCGTAGAGAGGTGTACTCCTCTCTCTCCTTCCCATTAAGCTTCACATATATCTGCCGTATAATGTAGGGGGCTAGGTAGCCTTTTTCAGCAAGCTCTGAGGGTGATTTATGGTATACTACTCCTCCAAGCAGGCTGAAAAGCTCAACATGCCTTCCATCCTCTCTTACAACGGTTGCTGAGAGGCCTATTCTCTTAGGGGCAAAGGAGTTAACGGCTATGTGTCTAAATTTGTCTGCAGGCAGGTGATGGACCTCGTCTATTATGAGGAGGCTGAAGAGCGGTGCAAGCTTCTTTATATGCCTATACGCTGTCTGGTAGGTTGTTATCATTATGGGCGCTATCCTCTTCCTCTCACCATAATATAATCCAATATGCTCTCGTCTAAGATTAGTGAATTTCTGAATCATGTCTGCCCACTGGAACATCTGCTCCTTAGTATACGTAACTACCAGTGTCCTCTCCTTAAGCCTAGTCATAGCTGCTATAGCCACCACGGTTTTACCCGAGCCTGTAGGAAGAGCTACGACTCCACGCCAATCCTGCTTCTCCAGGGCCTTTACGGCTTCTTCCTGGTAGTCTCGTAGGGAGCCTGTGAACTCGAGGCGTATTGAGAGTGGAAGTGATTCTTGGAGCCCTGTCTTATCCTCTACTTCAAGCCCCATTAATCCTAGGCGGTGCTTCAACTCGAAGAACATCATAGGCTTCACTAAGAATACCCTGCTGGCTTTATTATAGGACACCATTCCCCTGAGATCCGAGAGCCTGTCCCCAAGGTATGTGTAAGGCCTCATGATCACGTCTACACCCATCCATTCCAGCACAACCTTCTCCGACTTTTCTCTAAGCCTCCTGACATAAGGCATACTCCTCTCATCGAACACTCCTCCCCGATCCTCAATGAAGCTGAGGAGATCCTGGGGTTTCAGGCCCTTTTCCCTGGCTTTAAGCCAGTTAACCTCGAAGATACTTCCACTTGAATCTCTCCCCATATAGTCAGCTACCGAGAGAAGCTCTTTGAACACCTCCTTATCGATCCATCCTTTAACCCTAAATACTATTCTCGCCCTCAAGAATATGCTCACCCCTCTGATGTCAGCACTTCGTAGCCGCATTCCCTGAGTTCAAGTGATCCGAGGAGCCTCCGTACGATGCTTGCAGCCTCCTCTACTCCCTTCACATCAATATATGCTGCCATATGCTTCCCGCTCTTTGAAGCATGTATCCTCCTATATGAGGCTACATCCAGAGGTATGTCGGTGTTCTTAGGCTCCACCCCTACTTCGCTTAACACAAGGTTCTCAGGCCCCTTCATCCTAACTACCAGCATGACATTATGCTTGCTACATAAATGTATGGAGAATCCAGGAGCCCCGAGATAAAACGCCTCCTCATAAGCCATATATACCGTGCGCCTATTCACGCCCAGCTGTTTCTCCAGGCTTTCAGCGAGATCCTCTAACCTCATCTCCCACACCCTTGCCTAAAGCTGCTTGGGATAAGGCCAGTGTCGCCGCGTGGGTTTATCTCCATCGGCCTCACGAGCCTCGGCTCTTAAAACCCTGCTCATCCGTTATTAACGTATTATCACGCAGGCCTAAATTATTTCCGTGATGATGCGGAAACGTTATAGTAATCCCTTCAATTCTTAAATTGAGGGTTTGATGCTTGAGGCTGAACCTGCAGGACAAGTATGAGGCACTGAGATTTAGGCTAATGGTTGTTGAAGCCTTAAAAATGGTTAAGCAGTTCTACTCCTATAGGGAGCTATCAAGGATCACAGGGCTCTCTGAGACCGTTTTATGCCGCTATGTGCGTGGAAACATTATTCCAAGCATTGATCAAGCTGGAAAGCTGTGGAGAAAGCTTGAAGAACTCATGAATCTGAGGAAGGTGGTGTCAGACGCCATAATAACCACTGATAAGGGCTTCATAGATACAAGCCCTGTTCTAAGCAATCCTCTCATAATGAAGATGGCTGCTTACCATGTATTCACAAGGTTTGCTGGGAGAAGAGTGACAAGAATACTTACACCAGCTACTAACGGTATACCGTTAGCAACAAGCATATCCTTGATGCTTGAAGCACCCCTAGTAGTGGCTAAGAAGTCCAAGGAGAATCCTGAGGAGGAGTACTATGAGGAGACGGTGATTGAGGGACCCATGATAACAACCACCTTCTATGTACCGCGCCGCCAGTTAAGGAGGCATGACTCAGTACTGATAGTCGATGACTTCATACAGACAGGTAAAACTGTTAAAGCCCTGATAAACCTCACCCGTAAGGCTAAGGCGATCGTAAGCGGAGCTGTATTTCTGCTGGGAATAGAGGGGGAGTGGATTAAGGAGATAGAAGTCCCTATGCTAGTATTCCTAATGCTTCCCTCCCATAAATCCATGGGCCTCGAGTCTCCTAGATGGATATATTAAGCCTCCAACCTGTTACACGGCTCTGGATGGAGGTGTAAGTAGTTGAGCACGCTCAATGTCAACAAGGAGCAGTTGAAGAAGATACAGGAGATGCAGCGTAAGGCTGTTGAGAAAATGAGTAAGATAAAGTACAAGATAGCTGTGCTCAGCGGCAAGGGAGGAGTAGGAAAATCCTTTGTCACAGCAAGCTTGGCCTCAGCCCTAGCCTCTAAGGGTAGACGCGTAGCAGTGCTGGATGCCGATATACATGGCCCATCCATACCTAAGCTGCTGGGCGTACATGGATACACCATGATGGCAGGCCCTGAAGGCATACTCCCTGTAACAGCAGCATACGGTGTTAAGGTCGTATCTATGGATTTCCTGTTGCCAAGCGAGGAAACCCCCCTCATCTGGCGGGGACCTCTGAAGACTAATGCTTTACGAGAGCTTCTAGCCGAGGTTGCATGGGGTGATCTAGACTACCTTCTAATAGACCTGCCTCCAGGAACAGGCGACGAGCCTCTCAGCATAGCGCAGATCATACCCAAGGTTGATGGAGCAATAGTCGTAACTATCCCCTCCGACCTGTCGAGAATAGTCGTCAAGAAGGCAGTTATGTTTGCTAAGAAGCTTGCCATACCTGTTCTAGGAATAATTGAGAATATGAGCGGCTTCACCTGTCCTGAGAGCGGCAAAGTATACTATATTCTGGGTAAAGGAGCCGGCAGAAGAATAGCAGAGGAGATGAAGGTTGACTTCCTAGGCGAGATACCCATGGATCCCAGGATAACGGAGGCTAATGATAGAGGCGTCCCATTCTTCGTCGAATATCCTGAGAGCGAGGCTGCAAAAGCGTTTCTCAAAATAGCTGACAAGATAATAAGGAAAATAGAGGGGGAGAGCAGCGATTAGGTCGTCATAACAGCTGCCTTACTAATGCTTCTAAGGGTTTTGGTCTACTACTTATGTTTTCAGCTGTGATGATTACCTCTAGCCCTGCACCCCCCTCAACATATGATTCCTTCAACACCTCTGAGAACACATCCTTATGGTCGCTGCAATGAAGGGGTACAACCATGCGTGGCTTAAGCTTATCTCTAATCCACTCAGCTATTCTAACCACCTTGTCCTGGGGCTCCTCTTTCAGATGGAAGCCTCCTGCTAGCAGCATGTATTCTCCAAGATATCTTGCCCACCGTGTGATTGTTTGGAGACCTCCATGCCCGCATCCTATGAGCAGGCCTCCTTTACCCTCTCCTAGAAGTATTTCAAGACTTATCTCCCTGGTGTTAGTGACGGGGCCTAGGGCATAGAGCCCTGGAACCACCTGGGTGAACATTGATGTATGTACAAACCTATGCCCCATTTTCCTAAGGGCCTTAAACAAACTCTGAGCGAACCATGGCTCCTCAGGCACATATATGACTAGGGGGCGATTGATCCCTCCTGCCAGTTCTCCTAGGGCTCCATAGTGATCCTTATGGAAATGGGAGATCACGATCTTGTCAAGCCTTCCTAAATCTATGCCTAACATGTATGCATTATGTCTAAGCACTGTTATGGAGGGCCCCGTATCGAAGAGAACTCTATATGTTTTCCTTCCTGCATGGATCTCCATGTAGAATGATATGCCGTAGGCTATTCTAAGCTCATCTAAGAGGCTATCATTGTCCACGAGCACAGTTATACTAACGCTATCCGCTACAGCAGGAGCCATCCATCATCCCATGAACTATTAGGCTCAATAATATTGCGGCGAGATCAGTATTAAGCAGTGTTATTTCAGGATCAGCCGCATGCATAGAGCACGGCACGCCTTCAAGCCTTGAGCCTCTCTTTAAACATATAATGAAGCAGTACCACAGTATCTGAAGACGTATAAGGATGTAAGCCGATTACCTTGCATAGTGCCTATGGTACTGCGAAAAACTAATTAATTAATTATGGGAAAATCAACCCAAGGTGCCATAGTTATGCGGATAACCGAAGTTGTCCGTGTGGATAGTAAGGGGAGGGTTACAATCCCCATGATCGTCAGGGAGTCCCTCAACATTGTTGAGGGGATGCATCTGGTAATGATAGCGGATACTGATCGCCGTGAAATACTACTATCCCCTGTACTAGCTCCCAGCGCTAAAGTCTATGAGGTGAGAATAGAGATAGAGGATGTTCCAGGAGCCTTCGCCAAGGTTTCGGGGCTGCTTGCTGAAAATAAGGTTGACCAGGTTACAACGCATTGCGCATCAATAAAGCGTGGGGAAATAGCTGAGTGTATAGTTATAGCTGACCTCTCCAATGCTGCAGTCAGCCCTGATGAGCTGCGTGAAAAGCTTCAACTACTAGATGAGGTCAGGGTAGTTGCAGTAAAGCCTGTGAGACGCACATTCTAGCACTCCAGCATACAGGAAAAATACTCGCGGCCGCCTGTATTCATTAGCTTGGTTATTTCAACTGCTTAAGGTGGTTTCGACGTTATATGCATGTTTTTCCCTGTGTATCTTCTCGGATCAGCATTTCAGGTAAGGAGGCTTAAACTTCTTGAGCATTGCTTCTAAACTCATATCCTCAGAAGCATTTTATTCTTTAACCTGCAGCGTGTTTTATGTCCTCAGGGCTCATGGTTGACTGCATATAGGGTTTATAGAAGAATATATGTGATTGGGGGCAGGGAGCTCACCTACCCCCTAGACTCCAACATATATCTTGTTAGGCTTAATGATACAGCCATAATTGCCGATACAGGTACGGGTGAAGGCTGGGAGGCTACCCTCAGAAATATCCTTGAAGTTGGAGTGGAGCCCCGCTTGATTTCCAGGATAATGATTACCCACTGCCATGTGAATAATGCTGGGGGGGCTGAGAGGCTTAGACGTATCACCGGCGGGGTAGTTGTTGCCCATGAGCCTGACGCCACTATTATTCGTAGAGGAGACCAGAATGCAACTCTAGCATCGGAGTACGGGTTAAAATTCCAGCCTGTTGTTATAGGCTTCTCGCTAAGGCGAAGCGAATTCTCGGAGAATTTGAGCGGTGCAGAAATACTCTACATGCATACGCCGGGCCATACTCCAGGCTCGATGAGCATACTTATTGAAGCGGATGATATTAGAGCCCTCTTCATAGGCGACCTCTTCGGCCCACTATCTAAGAAGTGGGGATCAAGCATAGATGCCTGGAAGCGGAGCATGGAGACTATTTATGGGCTTGACTTTGATCTCATGTGTAGCGGTGCTAGATGTGTGGGTGCATCTGAGGGGAGAAGCTTCATAGAGAAAGCCTTGGAGGCGGGTCCCATATGGGTATAAGCATTATGAGCCGCTCATGTGTAAAGGTGGGGTGCTGCGGCTTCCCCTACTCTAAGAAAAAATACTATGCGTTATTCAGCCTGGTTGAGGTTCAACGAACATTCTACAGGCTTCCTGAGAAGAGGACGTTGGAGAAGTGGCGGGCTACAGCTCCAGGTGGTTTTGAATTTGCTGTTAAGGCGTGGCAAGTGATAACGCATCCGCCAGGCAGTCCTACCTGGAGGAAGGCTGGTCTCAGGGTGGATGGCAATCCCGAGAATTACGGTTATCTGAAGCCAACCAAGGAGAACCTGGATGCTTGGAGCATGGTTGTGGAGGCTGCCGAAATATTGGAGGCTAGGATAATAGTCCTGCAGACTCCGCCGAGCTTCGGCTACACTTCTCAGAACCTTGAAAATGCTAGGGAGTTCTTTAGAGAAGCTAGGAGAATCGCTCCTAAGATAAGGATAGCCTGGGAGCCCCGCGGCACATGGCATGAGAGGCAGGATGAGCTTAGAAAAATAATAGTGGATTCCGGGATAATACATGTAGTGGATCTCCTGAGACGCAGACCTGTATTCCTGGAAGACTTGCTTTACACTAGGCTACATGGCCTGGGTGGAAGAGAGGTCAACTATAGGTACAAGTACAGTGACAGTGATTTGCAGAGGCTCTACATGCTTGTAGCCAGGTATGTTGAAAGAGGCGTAAACGTATATGTGCTGTTCAATAATGTCTACATGGGCGACGATGCACTCAAGTTTAGAAATATAGTTAGAGATAAGGGCATTGCCTGCTGAGGCCTCATTCCTCGCCGCAGGCTACTCAACGGGGAGCGTGAAGCATTGTTCCCCGCCGCGGATCCTGCGGTTCATTGGTCGGCCCAACTAACCTTACGTTGAAGACGGCTATAACATATCCCCTACCCCAGTTACATGTAATGCTATTAGCTTGACCTAGATAACTAATGTATGGAATGCTGAGAATAGGCTGCATCATAAATACCCATGCTGACATGAAAGTCATACAAGGGGGATCCAATGACAATATACTGGGAGCGATGCAGCATATGTGGGGATCACAGGCCAACCCTAAGATGCACCTTGGATCCAGGCCTTAAGATTTGCCCCCGATGCTGCCTAGCTTGCCCTAAGAGAGATGAGTGCCCTAGGCCTGCATGGTTCCCTAAAGCTCATCCCTCAACGCGTGGAGAAGCCGTGGAGGATAGGGAAAAGCTGTTAGAGGAGCTTTTAAGCAGACTTGGAGGAAGATCTTCTGAGTGATGCTTGAGATCCCATAATAAGATCAGGGATGCCAGGATCACTACCAGCATACCTACTAGAATTATACTCTTGGAGCAACCCAATATGTCAGCACGCCTCCTCCCGGAAGCTCGAACACGAGTTTTAGGGGTAGATCCTGCCCGAACTCCAGCGTCATAGACTCTGCCGCTGAGGTGGCTTTAAGGGCTGCTTGTAGAGCGTCAAGCGAGTATCTTGCTGAAGCCTTCCCCCCTGAATTCATTATAGATATTAATGGAGCTCCCTCCTCCATGATGTTATAGTACTCCTTCTGCTGTGTTACGCATCTTGCCTCAAGCCTGCTGCCCTCCGCTACAAGCTCTATTTCATCCCCCACTATCTTAGCATCTCTAAGCAGGTCCTTGAAATCAGATGCCAGCATCCTTACTGATACAGGTAGCTCGAGCTTTATTTCGCGTAGGGGCTCTACCACCCCCTCTCTGAGCTGCAGGTAGAAGGTTCTAGTGAGGCCTGTCTTCTCATCTATAAATGATACTCTTAGTCTGCGCTCCTCTTCTTCGAGGAGGAATTCTATAGAATTGTTTCTTGTACCTCTCCTAGCTATCCTGTTAAGCTCGCTTGACGAGACTATGAAGCTTGTTTTCCCGTCGACCTCGAACTCCTCGAATGCTGTGGATGGTATTGAAAGCACAGTCATGGTTGTTTTATCGGGGCTTAGAACTGAGGCTGATAGTCCTTCCTCGGAGGCCGTGAAGGGCACGTCATCCGTTATCTTAGCCATGGTCTGTGCAATATACTTGAATTTCACGGCATTGGGATATATTGCTTTAAACATCATGCATACACCCTTCCACAGCTATGATAGGATAGGTTGAATAATATTTTTGCCTTTACGGATTAGGTTCATATACCCTGCATGCCTATTCAGGGCACAAGGTGTTTGCCTGTGGGAAGCATAGATGTACGTATAGATTTGGGAAAGTATAGGATTGTGAAACTGCCTGTAGATGAGGCTGCAAGGTTTCTGAGGATTCTTGGGAAGACAAGAGGGTATACGAGTGATTTAAGGGAGGCTCTCAGATACCTTGAAAACTTTGATGAATTCTACAGGACGCTTAGGAAAAGGTTTAGGGATTATCTAGCACCATTGAAGGAGACTAGAGACATGGTTTTAGGGCGGGTTACTGTGGATAAGGTTCGCTTAATAGTGGAGGATAGGAGGATAGCTGAGATAATGCTTGACCGCAGAGTACCCTTAGATCTCGTGAAGAATGCGTTAAGGGAGATAGGCTACGAAGAAATCAGGGTGGTTGAGGAATATTAGGAGGAGCTGCTATGCGAGGTATGGCTTTTGCTCTCTACAGCTACTCTTAGTGTAAGTCTTTTCTCAAGCTCCTCGGGCGTTATGTTTCCTTTAACAGCATCTTCTAGGAGTTCCGTTATCTCTATGAATGATTCGAGATCCTTGAGTGAAAAGTGTTCAGCCTCCTTAGAGTGCCTCAACGGTGTCTTCCCTGCCTCTGTAGTCTCCGCCAATTACTACACCTCCTCCTAACAGGCACTAGGATGAGTGTGAGAGAATTATATTAAGTCTTCGTTCATCGCGGAGGAGCTATAACTGCGCTGCATATTGTTCCCCCAGCTTCAACCAATGCCTCTCCCCTCTTCAAGCCTTTGAGGGTCTTGTGGAGGGATTTGTCATGTATCCCCATAGTCTTTGCAATATAGTCTATGTTCCTGGGCTCCTGCAGCGAGAATATGAATTTAAGCCATGTATTGGCAAGTATTGCTTCATCCAGGTCTAGGGGCTGCTGCGAAATTACTATGAAGCCTAGATCATATTTGCGGCTCTCCACTAGTAGTCGTGCAAGGGTTGAACGCTTACTCTTCTCCCTTGAAGCTATTCTATGAGCCTCCTCCACCACTATGATCTGAGGGCCTGGTAGGCCTCCCCTATACATAGTTACTGCAAGGCGTCGGAGCAGTGTTTCCACGTAGAGTGTTTTGACATGTTCTCCTGGAAGAGAGTCAAGCTTCACCACTACTTGTCTCCCGAGAAGGCTTTTAGAGGACGCTGCTGACTGCTGGTAGAATGTCCTTGACAGTAAGTCTAAGTACATGGCTATTCCTGCAAGCCTTGACTTCTCCGAGGATGAGGATGATGCTTCAAGATGTTGTCGAAGTGTAAGGGCAACGTTTAGGAGGGTAGGGGGTTCGCGGCTCCATGTGGATGGGTCATGCTGGTATATGCCCTTAGACTCATATGCCTCCTCTATGAGCTGCTCTAGGGTTACCCTCTGCAAGCTGCCCATTCCGAATACCATTTGAATAATATCCGCGATCTCTGATGCTTTTTCTCTGGGGGAAGAGCCTTCGAGGTCGAGTAGGTTTAATGGAAGCTGCGTGGCGTCAAGCACTTCGTAGCCTTTATCCTCCAGGTCTCCGTACTCTCCATGGAAGTCGAGTACTAGTACGCCTACACCTCTGGCTGAGAGGCCTACTACTAGTCTTTTAGCAAGTGTTGTTTTGCCTGAGCCGCTCATGCCTGCTATGAGTATGTGGGGATTCCTATAAGCGAATGGATTTATTCTCAAAGAATGGGGGGTTACTGGGTGCCAGCACATGTTTTCCTTTCTCTTCAATATTCTGCTGCATACATGGATGCATGCCGTCAATCTTCCAACTAGTATTCCCTTTGAATACGTGTCAGGCCTTCTCACCCATAATGTTGAGACAGCTACGGCTGCTGGAAGCCCATACCAGGAGAATCCTGAGGCTAGGCCTAGGAGCAGGGAGAGCCTTTCATCCCACGCTGTCAACATTACTATTATGAGAGATGAGGCTAGGCCTAGGAGGTAAAAGCCGGCTTCAATGTTTCTGAAAAACCCTGCCCCGGCTATTATGCTGAGTGTGAGGGAGGCTCCGGCAAGGGCTGCGGCTACTGCTCTGAGCCTAAGCTTCCTCCTAGGCTTGGGGAGATTAAAGAAGCCTGTGGCCAGTGATGCTCCTAGACCTAGGAGGAGTCCTGCAGCAAGGGGGATAGGGTTTGCCTTCATGAGGGGGAGCAGGGGCAGCGAGGCAACTGCAGCCACAGGTGTTGCGGCGGCAAAAAATGCAGCCAATATTATTAGCGATGCTAGGCTGAAGATCCCTGTGGGATTGCTTAGGCTTAGGGCAAGTAGCGCTGCGTATAGGGCTAAGCCTATAATGGTTCTCACCGCTGCCTGGCTCTCAGTGCTCAATCATGCTGCCCTCTGCTCTACTTCATTTCTTACTGGCGGTGCAATTAAGCCTAATTACTGCTCCACGCGTATATGGTGTGATGCAAGGATGCAGCTATGCTGAGGGAACTATGCCCTAGACTGAGAGAGGCGTTGGAGAGACAGGGCTTTGAAAAACCTACGCCCATACAGGAGAAGGCTTACACCTATGTCTCCATGGGTGTGCATCTCGTCATAACGTCTCCTACAGGTACAGGTAAGACTGAGGCGGCTCTACTACCCATATATAACCAAATGTGTATGAGGGGGGCTGGCAGGATATCGCTTATATATGTGACTCCTTTACGCGCGCTTAACAGGGATATTCTTAGAAGGGTTCTAAGAATAGCTGATATGATTGGAGTAGATGTTGCTCTAAGGCATGGTGATACCACTCAGAGTAGGAGGAGGCAGATAGCAGAGAATCCACCCCACATACTGGTAACCACTCCTGAGACGCTTCAATATCTTTTGCTTGACGAGAGGTTTAGAAGGGCTTTTCGCAATCTGCGGTGGATAGTGGTAGATGAACTCCACGAGCTGATGGGCAGTAAACGTGGCTCCGAGCTCGCCATAGTTTTGGAGAGGCTTGAAGAGGTGGCGGGGCATAGGATTCAGAGAATAGGCCTCTCAGCCACTCTTGGCAGGCCTGAGGAGGCTGCACGGTTCCTGGGAGGGATTGGCAGGCATGTGCATGTAGTCTCCCATGAAGGGCTGCGTGAGCTAGATGTACGGGTGATAGCCCCTGGATCCAGCGGGGAGGGCTTCGAGAAGGAAAGCCAGGTGCGTTTAAGAGTACTTACAGAAACAATTAAGGGAACCGAAGGAAAAGTCCTGCTCTTCGCTAATACCAGGGATACTGCTGAGTTCCTGGCATCCAGGCTCTCCAGAATGCTGGGCCAAAATGCTGTGAGGGTTCATCATGGAAGCCTCTCCAGGACTGAGAGGCTGGAGGCTGAAAGACTGTTTAGAGAGGGCGAGGTGAAGGTACTGATAGCAACATCCAGCATGGAGCTTGGAATAGACGTGGGAAACGTGGATCTAGTGATCCAGTACATGTCTCCAAGACAGGCATCCAGACTTGTTCAGAGAGTTGGGCGTAGCAGGCACAGGGCGGGTGAGACGGCTAGGGGAATAGTTGTATCCGTCGGCTCGCTGGACGACCTGATCGAATCAATGGTTTTGGCGGCAAGAGCTATGCGAGGGGATCTCGAGACTCCAAGGATCTACGAGGCTCCGCTCGACGCTCTTGCACACCAGCTGGCAGGCATGGTGATAGAGAGAAGACGGGTTAGCTTGAAGCATGCTTACAGCCTTGTCTCTAAGAGCTGGCCTTACAGAAATCTAAGCCTAGGAGAGCTGGAGGAACTCTCCGAGCTTATGGAGAAGCTAGGCATTATTAGGATGAGGGGCGGGTGGCTTCACCTTGGAAGACGTACGTATAGCTACTATTACAGTGTATCCATGATACCCGATAAGAGAAGTATTCTCGCAGTAGATGCAGATACACGTAGACCTGTTGGAAGACTGGATGCAGATTTCGTTGCATCTAGGTGTGATGAGGGGGCTCTCATAATTCTTGCTGGAAGGGTGTGGAAAGTTGTAAGCGTTGAGGAGGATAAGGTCTACTTGTCGAGGGTAGAGGTTGGTGAGGGGGTGCTTCCCGCATGGGAGGGGGAGCTGATTCCAGTGGACTATAAGGCTGCTAGAGAGGCATGCAGCCTGTATGGAAGGATAATGAGAGGTAGGGTTGAGTTAGATTATCTCATCAGTAAGGAATACTTGGATAGAATTAAGGAGCTGCTCGACAGGCATGCTGTTAAGGGGCACCCTGTTCCCAGCCCTAGCCTAATATACATAGAATCAACTGGGAGAAACGCCTTTATCCACGTGTGCCTCGGCTCTAAGGGTAATGAGCTGCTCGGCCTCCTTGTTTCAGGCACTCTAGCCAGGCTCTATGGTATTCGAGCAGCATATAGGTCAACGCCTTACAGGGTTATCATAAGTGGGAATAGGCTTGATGCAGGGATGGTTAGGCGTGTATTAGAGGAGCTTGCATCCAAGGCGAGCAGAGATGCTCTGGAGAGTTATTCAAGGAGCCTGGCTCAAGGCACAGGCATGTTCCGATGGAAACTCATACAGGTTGCTAAGCGTATGGGGGCTGTGGAGCCTGGAAGCGAGGCTTCCATTAGTAGAGCTATGCTGAGATACTTGGCTTCAACACTCATGGGAGATGAGGCATGGAAGGAGATGCTCGTAGACAAGCTGGATCTAGATGCTGTGCTCAGGCTTCTCAGCAGTATTAGGCGAGGAGCAGTAAGGATTGTAGCTAGGAATGTACCTGAACCCTCCCCTATTTCTAAGGAGACATTAGAGCAGATCTACAGGTTCTTCGACGCTGTTGAGTCAGGTATGCCTCGCAGCCTCTTATCAGAGGTGGTTAAGCGCAGGCTTATGGGCAAGAATGTTAGGCTAATATGCATGAAATGTGGGTATAGCTGGGTTGCTAGGATCGCCGATCTGCCTGAACGAATAGTATGCCCTAAGTGTGGTGCAGGCTTTGTGGCTGCGGTGAGGCCTGAGGATAGGGATTCTCCTAGAATAGTGCGTAGGGCTTTAAGAGGGGGGCCTCTCAGCAAGCCTGAGGCTAGGAGGCTGGAGGAGCTTAAGGAGGCGGGAGCTCTTATTCTAAGTTATGGGAAGCCTGTGGTAATAGCGCTGTCAGCCTATGGTGTCGGCCCTAGAACAGCGGCGCGCCTCTTAAGGAGGCTGAAATTCGGCGAGGAGGAATTCTATGTAGCTATATCTGAGGCTGAAAGACAGTTTCTACGCACTAGGAAATACTGGAATCATTGAGGTTCACTCCGAATAAGGCGTTCCAAGCGGGGGGAGGCGCGGGCTGCATGCGCGTTTCCCTTACTGCTCTGCCTAGGAGCTTCTTAGCGGTTTTAACGACTAGTTTTCGTGGAGGCCTTGTAGGCCTTCTCCACGCATCATACCTGTTCATGGCTAGTGCTGCTACTATGTGTTCGAAGAAGACTTCTCCTATAGGGCAGTTATATATGCATAACCTGCAGTGAATACAGGTTGAGGGATTGATTACAGGCTTGCCGCTGCTTATGGATATTGCCCCTGTGGGGCATGAGGCCTCACAGTTACCGCATCCCGCGCAGTGCATCCATCTGTAAGCTAGTTTCCCAGCATCCATTAAGTCCTCGATGATCCAGGATCCCGTTCCCCTAGCTTTCACGACTTGATCCTCCATGGTTATGGAGGCCTTGATCCTGTTAGCTATGGGTTGCCCACCGCTTAGTGTGAGGGCTATGGCAGGATACTGTGCTTTCAGCGCATCAGGTGATGCGTCTATGGGTAGCTTTAGCTCCGCCTCAACCACTCCTTTACGCTCCATAATTCTTAGTGATGGTTTGCCGCCAAGCCATTTCTCGTACCATTTCCTCCAGTCTCCGAGTCTTACTCCTGCATGCCTCGCCAGCCTCTGCTTGGCTGAGGAGGGGCCTAGCCACCTCCATAAGCCTAGTATGACCCATTCGCGAGGCATACCCAGCTTTTCAGCCCACCTCCATAGTATATCCTCCCATCTACTCCACATTTCTGGGTGTATTTTTCTAACAACATTGAATTCTGCTAGGGAGCTGGCTGGACACATATAGCATCCCAGCCTCTCGAATCCGAGGCTATATAATGGGTTAGGAGTAAGCTTATGCCTCCATATGTATCCCCACACTGCTAGCTGGGTCCAGTACTGTATGGGGGATATGCTTAGAATATAGGGTGTCCACTTGTTCCTCCAGACCCTTGGGCTGCGAGCCCTCTCCATTGATTCATAAGCTCTCTGCCCAACTATATTGAGCATCCCTTGAGGCCACTTAGCCCTGGTTGTTCTTGCTAGAGGGGCTAGCTTGGCTATCTTGCAGCACCACCTATAATCCCTTGCAGGAGGACCGAAGAAACCTACAGCCCTCCAGAAACTATCTCCAGCTGAAGCCACAGTTAACTCTAGATTATATCTAGATGAGGCTTGGACTACAGATTCCTGCACTTCTGGGAACTCCATGCCTGTATCGTTGAAGAGGAGGCTTGGCTCCACCCCTGCTTTTAAGGCTAGATCCATGGATACTAGGCTGTCCTTACCCCCTGAATATGAGACAACCACGCTAAGCCCTGTCTTTGAAGTCATTGTCGATATGAAGGCTATTGCCTTTGATTCAAGCACTCTGAATGCATGCTCGTTTACACGTAGGAAGTCCTGGATAGAGGCGGGTTTACCACTTCCAGGAGCTTCCTGCTTATTATAGAATACATTCCATACTCTTATGTAGTCTCCCTGGGAATATCCTATTCCTTTAAGCCTTCCATCAGCATCTAGTATTACTACCTGCATTCCCTTAGGTGCACCCTGATTCGGCAGCTTGTCATAAGCTCTGATCCTCTCACCTCGCCTAAGCCTAATAGTCTCCACTATGTTTCGCTCTAGAAGCCTTTCAGCACCAGGGTATGAAAGCCTGAACCTCCACCTAGACTCAACGGGCTCGAAGTACAGCTTACCTATAATTACGCCATCCGCTATAACCTCCCTCATCTCATCGAGATAGGGGACCTTGTTTAGAGCTATGAAGCGCTCGTCTCCGAGAAGCACGCTGTATGCCCTTGTACTTCTAAACTCGCTGTTAATTGCTTCCCGAAGCCTCTCCTTATCGACGCTTAGAGCAGGGCGTACGTCTCCCGGAGGCCCTATTCTCACCTCGACAGCTTCATCTATCCCGCTGCATAGGGGGTCAAGCGAAGGAACATTTCTGTTAATACACCAGTATAGCCTGGCTCTCACAGGCCAGTGTGGTTTCACAGGGCTTCCTCCTCATAGCTGCGTTTCTTCTCATCGTAGACGCCTCTATCCCCGATGATCTTGGCTGGAACACCAGCCACAACAGCATTGTCAGGAACATCCTTTGTCACAACGGCTCCTGCCGCAACAACGGCTCTCCTACCTATCCTTACACCGGATATTAGCACGGCGTTCGCCCCTATGACAGCATCATCTTCTATTGTTACTCCTAGGAGCCTCCTGCTTGCAGGATATTTGTCATTGGTTACAACGGCTCTTGGGCCTAGGAAGACCCTGTCACCTATGATTGAGCGGGGAGGTATGTAGACACTGCTCTGAATACTTACATTTCTACCTATCCTTGTATCTCCATCTATGATTGTACCGCTCCCTATTTTCGTCCCGTCCCCCACAATGGTTTTCTCCCTGATTAATACATGGTGCCCTGTCTCAACATTTCCTCCTAGAAAGGTGTCCTCATATATAACTGTGTGTGAACGTATAATTGATCCGGGGCCTATGGATGCTCCGCTGCTGGCTTCATCAAGCTGTTCAAGACTGCGAGTAGCTGTAGCCTTGGCTTTCACAGGGTAACCTATGATGACGTATAGGCCTATCCTACTTCCCTCACCTATGTTTGTTGGTCCAAGTATCACTGCGTCTCCCTCTATGACAATGTTTCTTCCCAGCCTGGCTTTCCCTGAAATATAGGCCTTCACTTCGCCTTACCTCCAACCCTTGGAGGGTATACTTCTTTTACCTGTTTCAGGTATGCGTGAGGCGAGCTCCGAAGCATATGCTAGGAGCTCCTCCATGGTCTCGGCATGCCTCCATACACCCATGGTCCTCTCCACCGCTGCTTTCATCATTTCGCGGTCGTAGCTTGAAAGCTTACCGAAGCTCAGAATATCTATGGGTATGCCGCTTCTAGCAGCCAGGCCTGCAGCTATGTCCAGGGGCACACCCTCATTGAAGGTTCCATCAGTTACCATGACTATTCTTCTAAGATAACCTGGAGGCGCATGGCGGAGCATGTTTATGGATTCGCCTATTGCTAGGCCTGGGGCTGTGGCTTCACCCATTATACGTATATCCTCTATGGCGTCATCGATTTTCACTACATCGTCTTCCAGGTCTACTAGTGGGAAGGCATACATGTAGAACACCATTATGCCTATCAATGTGTGTATGTCTCTTTCAACAGCTGTCCCCACAAATCTCCTCACAGCGTGGCGGGCGGCAACTATGCGGTTCGGCTTGAAGTCCTTCTCCCTCATACTTATACTCGTATCAACGGCTACTACTATTGCCTCACCTAGTGCCGACAAGCTTCTCCACACCCTCAGGTATCAGTATTGGTATGGATCTCATCTTATCAACTATCTCTAGAAACATCTTCCTGCTTAAAGCACCCCCTCTTATAGCGTAGGCTACAAGCGATAATACGGGGGCTGCCTGCGCTCCTGCAAGCCTTGCTGCAAGCCTTGTACGGGCATCATCGCTTACAAGCACGTATCCCTTACGTGAGGCGTGGATCACTGCCTCCGACTCTATGAGTGTAAGCCCATTACGCCTAGCATACTCGACGGCTCCTGGGGCTGGTTCAAGCACGCTGAGCCCCCTGATCCTAGTTGATATCCGCCTAAACACTGCCAGCTTCATCTCCGTGAGCCTTATCTCATAGTTGCCGCTCCTAGGAATATAGAGGTCGACGCCGAGCTTGAAAATCTGTGTTACCAGGCCTGTATAATACAGAGTATGCATGGCCGAGGAGTCGACAACCACCCCCGAGCTATTCATGATGGCCCTGGCGCCATCCATAGCCTCCTCCAAGCTATCCGTCCCAAGCTCAGGTACAACCCCCTTCTTAAGGAAGAATGCTAGGAGCTCATCGTAGCCTACATTGCTTATCTCAACAGCATGCTGGAAGCTGCTCCTCCCATCCCTGTAAGCCCTTAAGGCAATCATCCTCAAATCCATGCCTTCAATAAGCCTACGTATAGCATCTCTAACAGCCTCAGCCTTACTAGCATAATACCCTGCACGCACAAGCTGCTCCAAGATATCCTCTATCCACCCACCTATCTCTATAGTTGTGACCATGGAATCACCATGGTATTCCATATGCTTGGAATCCCCCGGGGGATTCCAAGACACTGAAATACATGGAGAAACCCTTAAATAAACATATAGGTCCATGGTCAATACAGCTAAGTGCCATGTATAGAGGTGAATATGTATGAAAAGAATTATGAGCATAGTATTAATGGCCATATTCCTCGCGAGTATGGCCTCAATGCTGCCGGCAAGGGCAATTAACCCTACATGGGGTATAGAGGTATACACCAAGGCGACTACCATAGGAGGAGTGGTCCAATTCGCAGCTAACATAACCCAGCTGAAGCCAGGATGGACAGGATCACAGGTAGACACATACATATCAACCAACGGATACGCCAACATAAATCCCAATACTGATCTAAAACTTCCATTCGCCTCAGGACTATACATTGCCGAACTCAACTACACGTATGCTGAATTCACATTAACACCCAGCCTAGTAGAACAGCTATTAAACCTGCCAGGCAACACTGCCTATAAGAGCCAACCATACGTCTACCTATACATAAAGATGACTGACAACATAAGCACCACAGTATCCAACAGGTTCATACTAATACTGAAGTCCAGCAAGTACGTAGACTTCAATGTAACCAAGCTAAGCTACATACCATTCAATGAAGGCAACCTAACAACATACAATGCCATCCATGTACTCTATAATCTAACAGACCTTAACGCCCAGCTATTCGCCATAGACCTAACACAGTATAATATATCTATAGATGCATATGTGCCTACAACAGAATACAATGTATTCTACCTAACAACTACTTCAACTACTCCAACCAGCGATGTGTTCAGCGGCGTATCCGACTATGAGCTAACAAGCACAACCCTAGCATTCAATGGAACTCTGAAAGACTTCGCCGTGAATTCCACTAGCACCCACAGCGTCTACGGCATACCTATAGCCTACGCGCGCTTCGAGCCTGCCATGAATGCCATAGAAGGGGATGTAGATATGCTTCAGGCAGGCTCGAAGGTAGCATTCATAAGTGCTAGCGGAGTAGATTATGAAATCCTAGCAAGCAACTTTATTGTTAATGCAACTAGAATAAGTATAACAGGCGCTGATTACAATGAGACTAGTGGTACCAGTATACTCAAGTACTTTGATGTCTTCCCAAGTCTGGAAATAGTAGGTATGAATGCGAGCTATAACCCCTATGCTCCAGCTAATCCTGCTGCATCGCCCTACGAGACTCCTAATGGAGGACTAGGAGACATAATGAATCCTGGCGATCTGCTGATAAATGTGACGGGCCATAACTTCCCTATACCTGCCAACATGACGTTCTGCCTATTCGCGTTCACTGGTTCAAGCAGCGTGGAGAAGATCTACACGTGGAGCGGCGTAATTACCAATGTGCTCAGCACAGGGAATTTCACGGTCAACCTGACACTACCCAATGCGCCTTACGGTGCCAGGGAGATAATAATAGTTCCCAGAGCCAACACAAGTGCGACAAGCTTTACAAGAGGATTATTCGCACATATAGGCAAAGTTTATCCATACATAGTAGTTGAGCAGCTATCTGGAACATACAGCGGTGGGTGCATGGGCTTCGACCTGGCAGGCAAGGTGGCGCTGGGCGAATATCTGCTTATTAAGGGGTACGGCTTCAATGTGGGTGAGAGTGTACCAGTTGTTGACAACGTTACAGGGGAAGATCTTTCACAGACAATATATGCAGGCAGTAATGTAGCCAATAGCAATGGCTCGATACTATTTATCTCCAGAATGCCCTATGACACCGTGCCCAGCATGAGCAGCACCTTCTGGTACGACCCAGATTACAGGACGTATCCTGGAAGCCCGCACAGCTGGATTGACATGATATATACAGTCTACGTGAATAATACCTACATGCCAACCATAGTCACAGATGGTTCAAGGTACTTCATATTCATGGATCCCACGCCAACCGTCAACTATACTACATTTGATGGATGCATAGCACTCAACAATGTCACTAAGATACCGCACAAGGCTTACGACAACTACCTAGATCCATCCATAGGATGGGTTGAGACGACGGAAGAAGATGTAACAGTAATGCACCTAGAACTTATAGGTATCAACATAAACCTTGATGCCGTTAACGTATCTATGACTAATACGAGCCTGCCTGCAAGCTTCGTGACGCTCAGCGACCTGCCTCTCACCAACGGCTATGCTAACGTCAAGATGCCTGTGGCCAGCGAGGCTCCATGCGCCCTCTACCAGATAAATGCTAGCAGTACTGAGAGCAGCACGACGTGGTGGTCAACAACAGGGAGCGGCACATACCAGTATCTAGTCATAACTCACACACTAGCGGCTAGGAACCTTAACAGAGGGCCTGCACACTATGGGCAGGCAATATACGTGGCAGTGCTTAACGATAACCTGAGCTTCGTAGGCTATGGCTGGAGGCCAGGCTATGACATAGATGTCAGCGTCTACATGTACAATAGAACCATTAATGCCTGGGAAACTACACCTGTTACAACGTTCACCATACCTGCGAGCAATATAACTGATCTTGGCAGCTTCAACTACACAGTGCTCCTAAACAGCTCCGTATACAAGGATAACAGCATCTATAAGTTCGAGCTAAGCCAGACGGGATGCGGCGGCGTGGAAGACATCTACGTGTACATCAATATAACGCCTACACTATTCGTGGAGCTGAAGACAGGACATGCCCATGTGCCTGGAGGAATACTTAACATATTCGTGAAGCCTATCATAACAGCGCTGCCTCCTGAGGCCATAATGAGCGACTACGAGTTTGAGAGCCAGATAACCATATACTACTTCGACGGCACCAGCTGGGTTGGAGAGACCCTGACAACCCCTGACACCACGCTTGAGGGCTTCATGGTGTTCACATGGCATATACCCAGCAATGTCGTAGGCGGAGAAGTACTGGTCAAAGCGTATCTAACAGCATACAATAGGTGGGCACCCAACCTCATAAGATCCAGCTATGTAACCTATGACACAGTCAGCATAATGACGCAGCTTAACAACGAGATACTGGATCTCCAGGACATGCTGACCCATGCACAGGAGGTGATAGTCAACAACATAACTGAGGGTGTGGCAAACATAACTGCAGTAATCAACGGCAGTATGACCACCATAACGACAAGCCTCTCAGACCTGCAGAGCATGCTTGGAGAACTCAACGTGAAGGTATCAGACCTGCAGACAGCCGTAGACCTATACGGAGGACAGGTGCTAGCAGCCCTCAACGCTATAAGCAGCCAGCTAACCAGCATAAACGTCACTATAAACGAGGGATTCGCAACAGTTGAAACCAACCTAGGCACTATTAAGGCAAGCCTCGACGATGTTGCATCAATGCTTAATGAGACTAAGACCGTGATAATAGAAGAAGTAGGCAAGAACCTGGCGCAGATAAGCACGAAGCTGGACAACGCCACGCTAACCATAACAGGCAGCCTCGATAACATAACAAGCCTCATAAAGAAGGTGTCCTCAGGATTCACGCTATCAGACATAAAGCTATTCATAACTGCAGCCAAGTCCGAGGTGCTTGCAAGCATAGACACCAGCAATATGCAGATAGTCGACAAGCTCGACACGCTCAACGCAGTAATAGAGAACGGTGTGGCAAAGGTTAACACCCATCTAGGCAAGATAGATGCCAACATAAGCACCATACAGAAAGCCCTATCAGACATAATGAGCTCGGTCAGCGATGTCAAAGCCACAGTCAACACCAAGGGCAACGAGATCATAACAACAATAACAAATGGAAACGGCAAGGTATTAGCGCAGATAACCGCCACCACCAATGCAGTCAACAAGGCTAGAGCGGACATACTGAACAGCATAGAGTCAGCTAAGAGCGACCTAGCAACAAGCATAAGCAATGCTCAGAACAGCATAGTCAACAACATGAACACCAAGGCCTCACAGCTATCCAACTCCATAAGCAGCGGCTTCGCCGACACCAAGAAGTCAGTCGACAACATAAACAGCAACGTCACAATCTACGGTGCAACCAGCGTTGTGCTGCTAGTCATAGCCCTAGGCCTAGCAGCCTACGGCATACTAGTACGCAAAAAGTAAAGCCAGCAAACAAAATAACAATCAACAACAATAATTTTTTAATATTTTAAATACATTGCAAATAAAATTCTTAAGGCAATACCACCCGTGACTTATAAGTATTTACCCTTTGAAACACCAATTTCCATTCTCCCCACTGATCACTTAGGGAGATGCTATGCAGGGGAGAGCAGTGAGCGAAATAGTCTCCATGCTTATAATTCTATCACTCTCCATATCATCCGCTACAGCAGTATACATGATTGCAGGCCGCCAAGTAAACAACATGAACTCTATGCTTAGAGGCGAGCTCAACGATATTGACCACCAGCTGAATAAGCCCTGGATACATGTAGTGAAGCTTGGAGGACAATATTACCTGGTCATCATAAATCCTTATGATGCAAAGCTGAGCCTAGATGAAATAATAATCGATAACACGACTGTTAGTAGAGGAGTGATAGTAAACCCTCATTCAAGCCTCATCTACAGGCTGGCTGAAAGGCCTAACCGCATTTTAGTTTTAGCGGGAGGCGAGATCTATGAGGCTCCATAGGGCACAGGCCTTAATGGCAGGCCTAGCAGTAATACCCCTAGTCACAATAATAGCCGTGATCCTTGTATCAGGGCTCCACACATGGAGCGAGGCGAGCAGACTGTACGCTGAGTCCCTTGACAAAAGATACATCATAGCCTCACAGCACGCGGAGATTCATTATAATGGTTCAAGCCTCATCATAGAGAACAACGGCCCTGTCCCAATACGGCTTAGCAAAGCCATACTCCTCCTCGGAAACGCTTCCACCGAGATAAGCTTAAACAATACCGTACTCTACCCAGGGGAGAATAAAACCATAGAGGCTGGAGACACCATAACCGGAGCCTACGTGGTGACAGGGGACGGCGTCATTCTAAATGCAGATCCCTTAAACCCTGTAGACCAGTATAATGAACAGCGACTAGTATTTAGAGACAACATGACCGTCAACTATACAGGCCTCTTCCTAGGAGGATATACTGTGAGAATAGGCACGAATAACTGGGAGCTGCTCGACAAGCAGGGAATAATATATTATCCATCCAACTGGAGCTTCGATTCAGACGACCTAGCCATAATAGACCTAGAGCCCTCGGAGAAAACCATAATCCACGTGGAATTACAGGCATATAAGCACTACATATTCGATCATGGAGTACTAGAAGATAATGGAACCCTCACACAAGGAGAATATGGAGGCTATAAGGCCTACGCGGGGGCACAGGGCTTCGAGCTATCCATAGGCAGCCCTAGGAAGACACTTAATGAATCCTGGGTGGAGGAGAACATGGTACCATGGTATGGTAAAGAGGGGAGAATATACACGCAGGTGCTGCTCCTTAAACCCTCAACATCCTCAGCCAGCACCTTCAGCGTAAAAGTGGAGGATGAGGGAGGCAAGTTTCAGAAAACCTTCACAGGCACACGCCTAGTCTTCTGGATAACATTTAACCCCAAAACAGGAGACGAAGCGATATGCTGGGACGAGGAGTTCAACCCCTCAAACCTAGAGCCCGCTTCAGGCACAATCACCATTGAATGGACTAGTGGGAGCTACATAGATGCTGTAGCCAAACACTACTATGAGGCAAACTACCTGCTCGACCTAGACGTTGAGACCAATAACACATGGGTGGAATATATGTCCAGGAATATCACCATGCCTCTAAGCAAAGACTCGGAGACAAGGCTGCCAATATACTCGGACAACCAATCTGTGGAAATAGTAATCTACTATCCCTCAATAACAACAATGCAGACCAACCTTGAATCAATCAACATAACACTATGGTCTAGCAAAACCATATATGTGTGGAGCCTGGGAAACGGGAGCCTAGCCATCTCAGGACTAGGCTCACCATCAAACATTAAAGGCGCGACGCTCAGCCTCACCCGCCTGCAGAACTCAGCGTCAAGAATAGAGCTTGTTCAAACCATAAGCAAGCTCACCGTGACAGGCATACCGCTAGGAGCACAGCTAACCATAGGTAATGAAACCCTAAGCCCGGCTGGAGATACAGCTACAGTAGAGGTGAGAGGAGTACCCCCCAGAACAATAACAGTAGTAGTACCTATAGCCGTGGGGATAACCAGTAATGGAGAGGAGATCACGCTTACATCAAGCATGTATCTTGATACTCAGGGCTACCTAGTCGAGGTAAACTTGCCTTCAACCCCCACTGTAAGCAAGCTTTACATAACTGTGCCTCCAGGAGCAGAGCCTGAGGCAAGCAATACTTCATGCTACATTGTCTACGGCTCATGGATGCAGGTGATAATAGATAATCCGCCGAGCGGGGATTCCCTATCCCTGCTATTCCCCTACGGATAGATTAGTTTCAGTCATCCCCCCCACATATAAATACCTCCCCTAGGCTTGTGGGGGAGGAATAGTGGATGTAGTTAGCTTCGTGCAGCAGCTTACTGTTAAGATCATAACTATAGCCTGGGCAGTATTCCTGCTTGCATGGAGCGCGGGGTGGCTGCTCAAGGGCACGCCCATACCGTTCCCCAGGATCAAGAGGACGGGGCAGGACTTCATAGAGGATGCAGTGTGGGCAGCCTTCTGGCTAGCCATGGGGGGAACAGTGTTTGCACTCATAGCGTACTTCACATCCAACGTCTCGCTGCCTATGCCTCAGCCTCCAAACCCCTAGGTGAAATACTTATGGAGGAGTGGCTCCTACTACTATCATTCCACCTAGCAGTACTAACCTACTATACTGGAACATTGATCTACGCGCTACCAATACCTTGGAGAGGTATTAAGAGATGGGGGCCTGAACTCATATATGATGGCGCAGTATCAGCAGTCCTAGTATTCGCCTTCACATTAATAGTGGCCAGTATAGAGTACCTGAGATTAATTGCTGGAGGAGGATGGAGCCAGTTTTACAGCTGGATAATAGGCAGACTTGGAGTAATCCTATCATATCAGCTCCTAGCATCAACCATAGCCGCAGCCCTAAGCAGCGCCTCAGGCTTCTCTCTCGGAGGCCTACTATGGCCTCACCTCAAACTATTATCCGAGGCAGCCATAGTGCTCGACACCGTGGTAGCCCTAGGCCTCGTGATCCAGCATTACTATGTTAGAATGCTAGCCATAGGCGTCATGCTCTACGCAATACCCTTCAGGGCAGCCAGAACCGCGGGAGCGGCTCTAATAGCCTTCACCATAGTCTTCTACGTAGCACTGCCACTCATGCCTGCCTTCGTAGACTCCCTAGCCTCATCCCCCATAGAGAAGCCTAGCCAACAGGAATTGAAGCTTGGAGTAAGCTTCGCTGAAATATACGTCTACGACTCCTCCTCTCACCCCATACCAGGCGCAGAGGTCCTTGTGGAAGAGAATAGCAGCATTGTTGCAGAATATCCTACAAGCAGTGAGGGGATAGCTGATGCAGGCCCGCCCGACAACGGGCTTCCCAGCACCCCCTATAGAATTAAGATAGAGTATTCAGGTCTAATGTTCAGAGCAACTCCTGATCCAGTAAGACCCGCCGTAGACTATAGGCATATGGGAGGCATAAACACCCTAGAAGCACGTGTGCCAAGCATGCTGTGCCTGGCCGGAGCCTACAGGCCTATAGCTATAAGCGACCCCTCACCCAGCATAGTGGAGACCAACAGCATGGATGAGAATGGAAGCATAACTATCAGCATACTATTCAAAACCAATGGGGGAGAACTATACGTCACACTGCTTAAAGGAGACCAACTATACTCGCTTACAATCAACAATACACCTCGAAAACCCCTTAAAACAGGATGGAAGTGGCGGGGGATCGAAGGCTCATACTACAAGATAACGCTGAATCCAGGCTCCTACACCCTCACCCTCACATACCATGCTGCAGAAACCCCTAAGCCAAGGCTGGAGGAGAAACCATACCTCACAGGAAGCGAGGGAGACAATATTAGAAGCCTTACTGACAAGGTGTCTAGAATAATATTCTCATGGGTTGTACTGCCAGTAGCCTACCTGTTGATCCTGATCCTAGCAACATATTCACTAGCCTATACTCTGGGAGGAAGAGGGAGGATAAGAATACCTGTAAGGGTGTAAGCCCATGCACATGGAGGAGCTTATAGCAGCATTCATCCTACTATACTTGGTGCTTAGAGGATCATCCATAACTAGGCTTGAAGCCATCCTCCTAGCACTAATACTTCTCACTCCCATAGCTTTCAGAGTAATGGAGGAGGCCAAGAGATGATAGCATACATAGTGTCATCTTTCACTGCTGCAGGCCTCCTAGCACTACTATCAGCGCATCTTAGGAGGAGGATCCTCAGGAAACGCTTCCTGCAAATAGCCTCTAAGATAATACCTTCAACAAACACGCTGTCACTGGAGATAGGGGAGGATGGCATACTCCTGGCTAGGAGCAGAGGCTATGTTAAGGCAACCCGCTTCATAATCATAGATGAACCTGCAACATCTCCTCGAAGACTAGATGATCAGGAGTTAGGCCGGTTGTCCAGGAAGTTTGCAAGCATAGTTTACTCCACCAGCAGTGAGACGCAGGTAATAGTTCTCCGAACACCCATGGATCTCAGGAGAACTCTGAAGAGCCTTGAGAAAAAGATCCTTAACATGAGGCTCACATTAGAATATAATCCCGAAGATAAGGGGCTTGAGAGAAAGCTACGCGTACTCGAAGCAGTTCATTCCAGGATAATCAGCGGGGAGAAACCTTCACGCTCCAAGATAATGCTGGGAGTCAGCCTAAGAGATAAGGATGCTGAAACCTGTCTGAGAAGAGTTAAAGCAGAATCAGATGCGATCTTATCAACCCTAGGATCCCTAGGGCTGAAGGCTAGGATAGCCTCACGAGAAGAAGTCTCAAACACACTCCTAGCAATTATGGGTGTAGGCGAGCCTGAACGCCTGGCAACCCATCTGGAAACAGATATCTCATATATAGGGCCAGGACTACTGGATCGACAGCCGACAGGTAGAGGCGTTTATCTTGGAAGAGATCTGGAGACAAATGCACCCTTCTTCTATGACCTCGAGAAATACGGCACCCGCCACATAGTGGTTGTAGGCCCTACCGGCAGGGGTAAGACAACCCTCCTCAGAGTACTTGCAGCCAGAAGCGCAGCCATATATAAGGACCTCAAACTACTCCTCATAGATTTCAAGGGAGACCTGACACCACAGCTGTCAGGACTAGTATGCGTGAGAGATCCTTCAACCATAAGCTTCACCGAGCTTACGAGGCTTCCAGCAAACTATCCTGAAGGAGCCTGGGCATACCTCATCCTAGAATCGGTGAAAACGGCTATAGAGCTTGAAGTAGGAGAGGAGCATGCCCTATATTCCTCAATGCTCTCCGCGCTTCATGAGGAAGGAGTCATAAGGCCTGAAAGACTAGTGGAGAACTCTAAAGGACACCCAGCCCTCCTCTCAAAGCTTGAATACATTGTTGGATCATCCTCCATGCATGAGGCTGGAGAACAAGCCTCCCTCTATGCAGGCTACAATCTAGGATCACTTCCAGGGGATAAGAAGAACATATATGCCTCTCTAATCCTAGCCAGGCTGATAGCCGATATTGAAGCCTCAGGTCTAAGCGAGCAGCTCAGCAGGCTGATCATAGTGGACGAAGCATGGAGGCTGACACGTGGAGGAGGAGCAGTGGTAAAGAGGCTTGTCAAAGAGGCTAGGAGCTACGGTGTCTCAGTGGTGCTTGCCACGCAGAACATAGAAGACCTACCGCCAGAAATCCTGGATAATGCGGGGACATTCATAGCGTTCGGCTCGCCCGCCGAGGAGTATTTAGGGAAGGTGGCACGCTACTCCTCGCTGACGAGAGTGGAGGTAGAAAAACTGAAGTGGTTTACAACAGGCGACGCCCTCCTAAGAATATACGATGATCCACGGCCCTTCTGGATCCACGTGGATCCAGCCATAACACTATAGCTGAATGATGGAGGCAGAGCTGTAAAAAACCTTTATAATCCCATAGCTCTCTCCCACGTAGGGGAGAGTGGTTAAGGAATGGGTAAGAGGATACTTACACAGCGTATGGGCAGAGGCACATCAGTGTTTCGCAGCCCAAGATGGATTAAGAAGGGAAAGGCCAAGTACCCCCCGCCTACAGATAAGACTCTCAGAGGAAGAGTTATGGAGCTCATACATGACCCCGGCCGATGGGTCCCTCTAGCCAAAATAAGGCTGGAGAGCGGGGAGGAATTCCTCACCCCCGCTGCTGAGGGAGTATATGTAGGGCAGCTCATAGAGATGGGGCCCCAAGCCAAGCCGTCCAATGGAAACATACTGCCCCTCTCCTCCATACCCGAAGGAACACAGGTATTCAATATCGAGATAAGGCCCGGAGACGGTGGAAAGCTCGCACGGGCTAGCGGCGCATACGCCACTATAACGGGTAGAAGCGGCAACAAGACGATCCTAGTACTACCCTCAGGGAAGACTAAAACTGTTCTAAGCTCATCTAGAGCAACTATAGGCATAGCGGCTGGAGCGGGAAGGGTTGAGAAACCCCTGCTGAAGGCTGGAGCCAACTACTATAGAAGCAAGGTGAAGGCGTGGAAATGGCCTGTGGTGCGGGGAGTAGCAATGAACGCTGTATCGCATCCTCATGGAGGAGGCAGCCATCAGAGCGTGAGCCATCCAAGCACAGTGGCGCGGACCACTCCTCCAGGCAGGAAGGTAGGACACATAGCCGCACGCCGCACAGGGAGGAGAAGGGGGGCAAGGTAGCATCCTTAACTCCCCTATAGTTATGCTTTTAAGCCCTGTAACACCTAGCATTCCGAGGCTTAGAGTGTAGAGGGGAGGCTAACAATGGGGCATAGAAAGCACAGCGCACCCCGCCATGGAAGCCTAGGCGTAAGGCCGCGTAAACGTGCTTCCAGGCTTGTGCCGAGGATAAGAAGCTGGCCTGAGGTAGAATTAGATAAACCCATACTGCTAGCCTTTGCAGGCTACAAGGCAGGCATGACTCACGCCTTCATCATTGATGACCGTGAAGAAAGCCTAACCAGCGGCAGAGAAATCTTCGTACCTGTCACCATAGTCGAGGCTCCGCCCATGTATGCCGCAGCAATACGCGTGTACAGCTATGATCCCAATACTGGTCTCAGAAGCATGGCTGAGGCTTGGAAGCTACCTCCAAGCGACACCGGACTAGAACTACATAGAAGGATAACGGGGATGAATAGGGCTGACGAGAAGAAGCTGGAGAAAAAGCTTGAACTAATTGAGGGGAACCTCGACAAAGCTGCTGATATAAGAATAGTGCTGGCAACTCAGCCCCGCCTGGTTGGAGGCCTAAGCAAGAAGACACCCGACCTGCTCGAAGTAAGGATAGGGGGAAAGGTAGGCATAGAGGAGAAGTACAAGTATGCTCGAAGCATACTCGGAGGATTCGTAGAGGCTTCAAGCATCTTCAGAGAAGGACAATTCGTAGACGTGATAGGAGTCACCAAGGGCAAAGGCTTCCAGGGAGTAGTGAAGCGCTTCGGCGTTAAAGAGCTTCCAAGATGGCATAAGCATAGAAAGGGCAGCAGGAAAATAGGGTCTAGAGGATCAAGAGAAGGTACAGTCAGCTTTGCACCCCAGGCAGGGCAGATGGGCTTCCATAGGAGGACAGAATACAATAAGAGGATACTGAAGATAGGGAGCAGCGGGCTGGAAGTAACCCCTAAGGGAGGCTTCATAAACTACGGTGTAGTTAAAGGCCCGTACATAATGCTCCAGGGATCAGTCATGGGGCCTAAGAAAAGACTAGTCGTGCTGAGACATCCTGTGAGGCCGCCGTCATGGATCCCCAGCTCCGCGCCCCAGATAACCTACATAAGCCTTGAAAGCAAGCAGGGTGTTTAGCCATGGGCGGCACCTATTTATCACTATACCTTAACCCGCCACGCAGCACATACATATATAATGCTGCCGGCGAGAAGGGAGAGGAGCTGAAGCTACCCTCCATCTTTAGACTCCCACTACGCGTGGATCTTATAAGAAGGGCCTTTCTGGCAGAGTTCACGGCAGGGCTTCAGCCTAAGGGGAGGGATCTCCTGGCAGGCAAGAGGACTAGTGCCAGGAGCTTCGGCGTGAACAGGGGTATGGCTAGGGTTCCGAGACTACCCACGGGCCGCGCAGCATTCGTGAATTCCGCGGTAGGCGGAATGGCGGCTCATCCTCCACGCGTTGAGAAGATCATAGTTGAAAGAATAAATAAGAAGGAGAAGAAGCTGGCAACGCTAAGCGCCCTCTCAGCAACAGCTGACCCCAAACTGGTGAGGAGCAGAGGCCACGTATTCGACGCTGAGGCTCTCCCAGTGATTCTTAGCAGCGAGGCTGAGGACAAGGTTGCCAGAGCCAGTGATGCCCGCATGCTTCTAAGCAGGCTGGGCCTATGGAGCGATGTGGAGAGAGCTAAGCGTGGAACAAGGATTCGTGCCGGGCGGGGGAAAATGAGGGGACGCCGATATAAGGAGCCTAGAAGCATATTATTCATTCTAAGCGATCACCGTAAGCCTCTTGGAAGAGCTGTTAGAAACATGCCTGGAGTAGATGTAGCCTCAGCCAATACTGTAAGCATCCTCCACCTAGCTCCAGGAGGAGTGCCTGGAAGACTAACAGTAATAACCAAACCTGCCCTAGACATACTCGTAGAGAGATTCAAGGGAGTGATATAGCTATGAGGGATCCCTACAGCGTGATAATAAGGCCCCTCCACACGGAGAAAGCCCTCCTAGCAGTTGAACGCTCAAACACCCTGACATTCATCGTCGACAAGAAAGCCACAAAGCACGACATAAAACACGCTGTAGAAAAACTATTCCAAGTTAAAGTAGAGAAAATTAGAACAACCATCACATCTAAAGGCGAGAAAAAAGCCTACGTGAAACTAGCACCCGAATACAGTGCAGCCGAAATAGCTACAAGGCTAGGCCTACTCTAAGCAAATAATCCCAAAATAATACTGCAGCCATTTCCCCAAACTATACCCTACAGTATTCTGCCCCACACTATTGATTCCCGCAGCCTTCAGCCTCACCTAAGCCATATGCAATAGTTCCCTATAGCTTGGAGGATCAATACAGAGTAGAAAGCCCGTAAAATTTATCTAAACAGTGGGAAACATCCACCCTAGGCCCGGGCGACCTCACCCCGCGTCCCGGGCAGGTATGAACCCGGGAGGCTCCACCCTAGGCTATAACTTTATTTCACATTCTATCCTTGGGTTCAATACGGGCCCGATGAAGCCTTTGCCGAGTAGCGATAAAATAGATGAGCGGAGAACACGGCGAGGGCCCATTACTATGCACTCATACAGCGGAGGTCCAGGGTTTAAGCCCCCGCGGGCCCACCATCTAACATTAGCCCCTAATTCCATAGTAGGTGGCGAGGCACTTTTAGAGCGTGGAACCCCCCCATTAAACAGTGTAGGATGAAGATTGTCTAGCTTGGAACTCCTGTCCGAAATTAAAGAGATAAAGGAGAGACTTGCTAGACTGGAGTCAACGCTACGTTTCATTATAGAGAGAAACATAGAGGAGGAGGAGGAACCGCTTCCTCTGACCGTATCGCTCTGTTTCTTTTTGCTTCATCGTGATACGGTTTTCATCGGTTCCCTCCTCGCCCATAACCCTTTAGGTAAGGCTATGGGGTCATGGGTGGCTGTCAAGCCGAGCGGCACACGGCTCCCATCTACGAGTTCCAGCCCCAGAGGGCTCGGAGCAAAGCTCCCATCACCCAGCCCTTCAATGGAATGTTATAGCCGACGACTCATATAAATCCCACTGAGCCACAAAAAGACATAAATCAATACAGAAAGCTACAACCTAATGTTTCAGCCCCTGCCGGACGAGATTGAAGCTATAGAATCAAAAGATGAATTAATAGATATTAATGAAAATCAAAAGAAAACTAATAGAGGAATCCTAACTGGAGAACAGCTTTGAACGATAATGTTTTAATGTAAAGGTAAAACGCCGTGCTTTCAAAGCTTTAGAGCGACTCTCCAGGGATTATAGGCTTAGAGTAGAGTATTAGAAGCGCTTGATGAACTGTCGGCTAATCTCATTCCATTCAAGAGATATGGTTTAAAGAAGCTCAAAGGATACGAGGACACCTTTAGGATTCGCATAGGAGACATACGCATCATTTACACCATAGATTGGGATTCTAAAAATATTATTGTGCATTACATAGGTCCCCGAGAACGTGCATACAAGTAGAAAACTCCTCATGCATACCCTAATCCCGATTCACATTCATTTAGGCCAAATTACTCTGCTATGCTTCCTAAGGAGCCATGGCCCCTCCTAGGAGTAACTCGTCATCATGTTCTCGAGTTTGCACCCTCAGTCATCGGGGCGCCAGGTAATATATGGGTGCCCCGGTTAAAAACAGCATGCCAAATAGCTACTATTCCAGGTATTCTAGATGTCTATCAGGCCTCAAGGTTAATTTGGGAGAGGGTATCCACAGTGTATCGGCGAGAAGCATGGGGGGAAGACAGAAGACGAGCATATTCCTCGGAATGACGAGAGCAGAGCAGCAGAGAGAGGAGCAAGCATCAAAGGCTGGTAGAAAGAAGAAGGGCAAGAAGTAATAGTACACGTGGTGAGCTGTGGAGGCATGGGAGACCTGCCCACAGCTGGTCAGTAAGCCTAGGGTGAGGGTATCCATAGCCATACCGTCATCCATACTTGAAACAGAGCCTGACCTTAGGGGTAAGACACTGAAGGCAGGGCTGATCGGTAGGGCAGCCTCGATATTCAGAGTAGAGGAAATACACGTGTATAAGCGTAGAGAAACTCGGAATCTAATACTTCTCCGCAAGATCCTAGAATATATGGAGGCTCCACCCTACCTTAAGAAAAGGCTATTCGGCCTTGATCCCGATCTCCGCTTTGCAGGCCTGCTTCCCCCACTCCAGGCACCCCATCACCCTAAGACTCCTCACCCCGCCAGGGGGGAATGCAGGGAAGGCATAATCATAGGCTTCACGAAAAAAGCCGTGCTTGTAGATGCAGGCATAGGCAAGCCGATCAAAGTGAAAGGGCTGGGAAGAAACGAGGCTAAGAAAGGAAGAAGAGTAACAGTGAAAATAGTCGACCCTGAAGCAGGAATAGGCATCCCAGCAACACCCAGCGGATACTGGGGCTACCATGTCCACACCCATAGCAGCCTTAAAAGCATGCTTAAACACGTAGGAGGGAACAGCCTACTTATAGGTACAAGTAGAATGGGAAGCACCATCACAGAGATAGCAGAAGAGCTTAGCGCAACGCTGAGAGACTCAGAAAGCACACTGATACTTTTCGGAGGGCCTCATGAAGGACTACAAGAAATCTTCGAGGATGAGGGAGTAGAGCAAAACCCTGTGAAATTCACCGTGAACTTCGCGCCCAATCAGGGGGTTAGAACTATCAGGACAGAGGAGGCTGTATACATAACCCTAGGAATACTTAACTTTCTACTACATAAAAACCTATCCTAAAGCCAGGCATAGGGCTTAAAACCCTCGTAGACTCCTACTCCATAGAAAATCGACCGCAGAACAGTGTTGGAGGGACCGATCATTGAAACTTAGAATATATTTCACAGAGTTCAACGAGGATAAATACAGGGAAGCTAAACGCAGGTTAGCTGAAACCCTAGAGGGAAGAATAGTAGAACACGTATCAAGCATCGTCGAAGAGTTCCGGTTCCTAGAAGTCGAGGAAGCCCCAGCTGGAAGCGCTGAGAAGGCCAGAGAGATCCTCGGATCCCTGGGCATCAAGGCCAAGATAGATGAAGTGAATATATAGCAATAATTTATTTACGCTACAAGCCATCAAGCAGGGCTGAGGAGTAAAGTATGGCTAGGATAGGGAGACTCGACGAACCCTTTGATCCCCATGTAGTTGAAGCTGAAGCTAAGAAATACTGGGAGGAAAACAGGATTTACAGTAGGCTTAAAGACAAGCTTAGAAACGGGCCTAAATTCTATTTTCTAGACGGCCCCCCCTACGTGTCGTCTAAAACCATGCATCCTGGAACAGCATGGAACAAGATAATCAAGGATGCCATCATAAGGTATTGGAGGATGAACGGCTACAATGTGTGGGATAAGCCCGGCTATGATTGCCATGGACTCCCAATAGAGGTTCAGATAGAGAAGAACCTAGGTGTGAAGAATAAAAGAGAAATAGAGGAGCGGATAGGCGTAGAGAGATTCGTGTTGGCCTGCAAGAGATTCGCAGAGGAGAATGCAGAAGCCCTGACAAGACTATTCTCCGATCTAGGCGTATTCATGGACTGGAATAACCCCTACATGACGCTGCGCAACGAGTATGTGGAGGAGGGATGGTGGCTCATAAAGAAAGCGTATGAGAAAGGCCTTCTCACCCAGGATGTAAAGGTAGTGCACTGGTGCCCCAGGTGCGAAACAACACTGGCAGACTACGAGGTATCAGAGTACAGGGAGCTTGAAGACCCATCAATCTATGTAAAATTCAAAGTGAAGAACACTAGGGATGAATACCTCCTAATATGGACCACCACGCCCTGGACGCTCCCAGCAAACGTCTTCGTAATGGCTAACCCTACCCTCACATACGTCAAGGTCAGAGTAAAGGATGAGACGCTGATACTTGCAGAGCAAAGGCTTAGAAAAGTGATGGAGGAGGCAGGAATAAGCAATTACAAAGTCATAGCTAGGTTTAAGGGAACAGAGCTTAGTGGAATAGAGTATAAGCATCCCCTGGAAGGCATAGTACCCATACAGGAGGAGGCGAAACCCTACCACAGAGTAGTCCTCTCGGAAGAATTCGTCACCGCGCATGAGGGTACAGGGCTAGTGCATGCCGCCCCAGGACACGGCGAGGAAGACTTCATAGTTGGATCAAGGATCAAGGCACCCGTGCTCTCACCAGTAGATGATCAAGGTAAATTCACCGAGGAGGCAGGCCCCTATAAAGGACTGCCTGTAAGAGAGGCTAACAGCATCATTATAAAAGACCTAGAACGTCTCGGAGCACTATTCCACAGCAGCGTTATACGCCATAAATACCCTGTATGCTGGAGATGCAAAACACCCCTCATCATGAGGGCAACCAAGCAGTGGATAATACGTGTCACTCCCCTTAAAACCAGGCTCAAAGAGGAGGCAGACAAGATCCACTGGATACCCTCATGGGCTCACGAGCGGTTCATGCACATGATCGAGAACCTCAGAGACTGGGTTATAAGTAGGCAGCGCTACTGGGGCACCCCTCTACCAATATGGGTATGTGAGAAATGCGGCCATATAGAAGTTATAGGCAGCCGCAAGGAGCTCTTAGAGAAGGGAGCTAGAAACATGCCCGAAGAACTGCATAGACCATGGATAGACAAGGTGACGCTTAAGTGTCCCAAATGCGGAGGCACTATGCATAGAGTGCCAGACGTCGCTGACGTCTGGTTTGACAGCGGTATAAGCTTCTATGCAAGCATAGGGAGGAAGAAGTGGGAGGAATTCAAACCCGTAGACTTCATAGTTGAAGGGCATGATCAGACCAGGGGATGGTTCTTCAGCCTGCTTAGGACGGGGGTTCTCGGATTCGACGAGGCACCATACTCCACAGTCCTAGTACATGGATTCATGCTTGACAAGCAGGGAAGAGAAATGCATAAGAGCCTGGGAAACTATGTTCCCCTAGAAGAAATACTAGTGAAAGCCGGGCGGGATGCCTTTAGGCTATGGCTGCTTCAAAACGTTGTATGGGAGGATCTCAGGTTCAACTGGGAGGCACTCAACCAGTCCATAAAGGATCTAGGAGTAGTATGGAATGTCTTCGTATTCGCCTCAACATACATGAGCCTCGATAAATACGACCCTGTTGAGAAGCCCCTCTCAAAATACATGGATGCCCTGGAGGAGGAAGACCGCTGGATCCTCTCAAGGCTTAACACTGTTCTCAAGGAAGTCAACACGGCTTTCCAGAACTACAGGATACATGAAGCTGCAAGAACGCTGCGCTCCTTCATACTCGACGATGTTAGCCGCTGGTATATACGCCTCATAAGGCGTAGAGTATGGGTTGAGGAGGAAAGCATAAGCAAGGATGCAGCCTACGCCACCCTCTACCATGTCCTGAAAAACTGGCTGGTGGCTTCATCCCCCATAATACCCCACCTAGTCGAAAAGCTGTATGTCTCCCTCTTCATGCCTGCTGAACCAGGATCCCCACCATCAATCCACATGCTGGAATACCCTAAGCATAACGAGGATCTCATAGACACGGAAGTGGAGAATGCCATGAAATACGCCCGCGAAATAGTTGAGGCCTCAGCCTCAGCTAGGATGAGAGCAGGCGTCAAGCTTAGGCAGCCTGTACGCGAACTTATAGTAGCATCAAACAACCCCTCGGTCCTAGAAGCAGCCAGGATGATGCATCATGTAATATTAGATCAAGCTAACGCTAAGAGCATCCGAACACTTAGCATACAGGAGCTTCGAGGACTCCAGCACTATGTTGTAGAGCCCGTGTATAAGGAGATAGGCCCGCAGTTCAGAGGGCTTTCCAAGAGGATAATACGCTACATAGAAGAGAACAGCGACAAGGTGGCGAGGGACATAATAGGCAAAGGCTTCCATAAGGCACGTATAGATGGAGAGGACGTAAAGCTTGAGGCAAGACACGTGAAAATAACAGCAGTATACGAGAAGGGGGTATCAGCCTCTAAGACCTCCTGGGGAGTCGTAGCAGTTGACACGAGGCTTACCGAGGAGGAGCTTGCGGAAGGATTAGCAAGAGACATTGTGAGGAGAATACAGTTCATGCGTAAGGAGATGAACCTCGACATAAACGATAATATAAGGACACTAATAATAGCCCCTTCACATAGAGTAGAACCAATAAAACGCTGGCTAGCATACATAGCCTCAGAGACAAGATCACTCGAAATAAATGTAAGCTCTACTGGAAGCATGGATAAAGCTTACAAGAAGGCCTGGGATATAAACGGTGAGGAATACATCATATATGTAGCTAAGGCTTAAGGCATGTATAATGACCTCACTATATTTATTGCCCCCTTAACTCTACACGGTTTCTAGGATGAGTAATGCTGGCATCTGAGACAAGTAATGAGGGTAGGGAAACAGTAAGCGTTGAGAACCGCATAAAGGAGATATACGGCGAGCTCCTAGAGCCTAGAAACCCTGTTAGAAATCCTGAACTAATTGTTAAAAAACTAAGGGAAGAGTATAGGCTGCTCGTAGACGTCGACCTGGTACGCATCGTGGTAGCATCCTTCATTAATGGGAGGCCAGTCATGTTCGAAGGTCCTCCAGGCACGGGTAAAACCGAGATAGGTGAGGCTATACTGACACTATGGGCTGGTAAGAAGGCATTCCTGCTTCCATGCAGCGAAAACTACGACGAATACAGGGTTATAGGGGACTTCCACCCACTCATGGCCCTCAAACACGGCTTCAGCGAAGCTAGCTTCGTCCCCAGAACCCTTCTAGCAGCCTTAGTACTAGGGGCAGGAGTACTAGTAGATGAGATAAGGAGAAGCAGCGAGGAGTTCCAGAACATGCTTCTAGACATCATAGATAAGAGGAGAATAGTTGTGCCTGAACTAAAAAAGGTATTTAAAAACAATGATATAGGCTTCCAAATGATCTTTACAAGCAACCCAGAGGACATAGCTCAGAACGAGCTTAGCGACGCCTTCCTACGCAGAGTAATAAGAATAAAGTTCAACTATCCTGACCCTAAGAAAGAGGCAGAGATAGTGAGGCTCAGGCTCAACGCTAAGGCCAGGCTCTCATCCACACTGCTAGCCATGATGATAGAGGCTGCGAATAAGCTTAGGGAGAAAGCCATGCATAAGCCTGGCCCCGCAGACACTGTGGAGTGGGCGCAACTAGCATCCAGAATAGCGGAGCTTAGGGGGTCAAGTAAAGTAGAGGCTAGGGATGTTTTAGAGGCGGGGCGAGTTGTATTAACCAAGAGAGATGAGGATGCGGACGATGTTGAGGAAATCCTTGCAGAATTCTTCGGCCGTTCATAGGCCTCTGAATAGTAGAGAGTATTCCCTAGAGATGCTTATAAGACTGGCGAGAGAGTGTCGTAGGCTAGGCCTCAAGGTCGGGTCATCCCAGATAGAGGAGGCTGTCAGGCTCTATGAAACCTACCTGGAAGTAGGGGGAGTGGAGAAGGATGATTATAGGGCGATGCGACGCATAGCTGAAGCAGTATTCATTAAGAGGAGGAGCGAGGAGCCTCTCTTCGAAGAGGCTTGGAGAAAGATTTCTCCTCAGCAAAACAGGCTTCTCAGCATGCTTATAAGTAGGGTTGAGAGAAACCTGGAGATCCTTGGCGTAAACTATGGCTATAAGATAAGATCCAAGAGAGAACTACTGGAATCTGCAAGCCGTGGGAGGAGGGCTGAAAAGAGAAGAGCATACCGAGAGCTTAGAAACATGGGGATAATAACAGGGTCTAAGCATGGAGAACAGGTGTTATCTAGGGATAAGGCTATCCGCATGCTTAGAGGCCTAGTTGAAAAGAAGCAGAGCCTAGGAAACATTATGAACGCAGGGCTTCTCTCAAGGCTGGCTAGAGGCCTCCCACCATCCGAGCCCGCCTTGCTTGCAGAGACCCATATACCTGAAGACACTTTGAGAAAACTACATCCAGATCTCCTCGTTAAACTAGGACAACAAGCGCTCAAGGCCCACAATAAGGATCTAGCGTCCCAAATAGCCTCTCATCTCAGAGTAATGCTGGAGCATGGAAGAAGAGTGTCCAGCGCGTATTCTGCATACATGTTGATGCGCGCAGCCAATAGGATCACCCCTAAAACAGCACTTATCCTTCTAGCACAGGATCAGAGGCTTGCATCCCATGTTCTAAAGGACTTCAGCTTACATGACATTAGAAGAGCCTTATCCTCAATGAAGCCGGATAATGCTGCGCGAATCATAAGCAGGTTATCCAAGGCCTCCTCAACCCATAGCCTTAGAGAAATGCTTAGCAGCCTTGATGTGGACATGATGGGCAGGCTGCCCTCATCCCTGGCAAGCATATTATCAAGAGACGAGCAGGCATTGATTAAGGCTCTAAGAAAATACTATGATGCTAGGAGAATGATCCTTGAGTATCTTTCAAGCAGTAATGAGGCGTATCTTCATCTAGCATCCCACGAGTATAGTAGGATGCTGGGAATTCTGGCCAAGCTTGATGGAAGCCTGTTTAAGAGCCCATTCAACGCCATGTTTAATGAGCTTCGAAGGAGGGTGCGAATACTGGGAGAAGTTCTCCGGGCCTCAGAGAATAGTGTAGGGTCAGGCCTAGCTGCCGCATCCAGCATGCTCAGCCTAGGCGAAGCCATACGCCTGCTAGGCAAGGCATATAGCAGGGGAAACCCTGAGCTGCGGCAGGAGGCATTACGCTTAGCAAGGCGTATGATAAGGGTAAGGATGAGCAGGGAGAAAAGCAGGGTTCTACGCAGATGGCGTAAGACAAGTTTTCACGGCAGGCTGGAGCTTAGAGACTCTATTATAAGGCTTGTAAGGCTGAACGCACAGCCACTAATATATAGGAAGCGGAGGAAGGGAGGAAGAATAGTCCTCGTCCTCGATGCCAGTGGAAGCATGCTTGAATACTCTATATGGGCATTACTAGTGGCCTCAGCCTTCGCAGACATGATTAAACGCATAATAGTGTTCAGGGAGTATAGCGAGTCTCTGGAAACATCCAGGCTCAGCGGCAAGGATATAATAGACCTCTTATTCAGCATAGGGTTCGAAGGCTACACAAACATAGCTGGAGCTTTAAGAGATGCTGTAAGACGTATGCCGCCCTCAACCCTCATATTGATAAGCGACCTTCATCAAACCACATTAAATCTCTCCCCCTACATGATCGTAGGGGAGCTCGTGAGAAAAGGGTGGCGCATAGTAGCTGTGGTGCCGCCTAGACATGATGAGGAAGAGGCAGAGATGCTTAGAAGGCATGGTGCAAGAGTAGAGATCGTGGAGGAGCCCTCCATGATTGGGAGGAAGATTCTAAGAGCATTTTACGTGTAGCCCAGCGGGCATTGAGGTGAGCAACATTAATAAGCTGGAGAACGTGGAGTATAGCGGCGTGCAGTGAGGGTGTACA
The DNA here is from genome assembly GCA_027083135.1 of Desulfurococcales archaeon. Lineage (GTDB taxonomy): Archaea > Thermoproteota > Thermoprotei_A > Sulfolobales > WAQK01 > JALWQH01. The sequence continues at coordinate 46,810 of JALWQH010000022.1, forward strand.
GAGGTGCCAGTAAGTATGGAGGAGCCTGCTGAGTGGGCGAAGTTCCGCTATAGGGGTAGGACGTTCAATGAGCTTAAAATGATATCCATGGATGAACTCATATCCCTTCTACCAGCACGGCAGCGTAGAAGCTTGCTTAGAGGCCTGACCCCCGCTCAGAGAAAGCTCCTGGAGAAAATAAGGAGAGCCAGGGTGAAGGCCTCTAAGAGCGGGGATAAGAAGCCGCCATTAGTGAAAACACATGTGAGAGACATGATAGTACTTCCAGAAATGGTGGGTATGACTATAGCAATATACAATGGAAAAGAATACGTGCCTGTAAGAATAGTACCTGAAATGATAGGGCACTACCTAGGAGAATACAGTCCGACATGCAGGCAGGTCACCCATGGAGAGCCAGGCCTCAAAGCCACGCGCTCCAAGATGTTCGTAGGCCTCAAGTAACATGCACGTAGTTTTTATATACCGGGGACCGTCTCCATCTCCCCTGGCTGACGCTTACGAGTGGAGGGTGAAGCATGCCTACATGGCACTACTCGGTAAGGATGCGAGATGAGACGCGTATAGCCAAAGCCGTAGCGAGGGAAATACGCGTCTCCCCGAAAAGAGTTTACATTGTTACAAGGGCATTGAAGGGGATGAACCTTAAAAAAGCAGAGGAGCTTCTTGAGAGGGTAATAGCCAAGGAGGAAGCCCTGCCAATATATAGGTATACGGGTAAGCAGGCTCATAGGAGAGGCTTAGCAGCCAAGTGGAAAGTCCCTGCAGGGAAGTATCCCGTAAAAGCCGCACGCCTCGTATTAGAGCTGCTTAAAAACGTTGAAAATAATGCTGAGCAGAAGGATCTGGATGTAGATAGGCTTAAAATAATCCATATAGCTGTGCATCAGGGCCCCCTACTTAAAAGATACATGCCGAGGGCTTTCGGCAGAAGCTCACCTAAGTTCAAGAGGCTTAGCACGGTTGAAGTAATAGTGGCGGAGGAGTGAGGCCTATGGTTAATGTTAAGAAGTATTTTGTTCAGCAGGGTATGCTTAGAACAAAGATAGACGAGTTTCTAGCTAAACAGTTCAGTAGAGCAGGCTATGCGGGCGTAGAGGTTCAGCGAACACCTATAGGGACACGTGTGGTGATCTATGCTGATAGGCCTGCAATGATCATAGGGAGGCGCGGGGCGACCATAAAGAGACTTGCACAGATATTGGAGCAGTACTTCGGGCTTGAAAACCCCCAGATAACAGTCACCAACGTTGAGAATCCTGAGCTGAGTGCTAGGATAATGGCTTACCGCCTAGCTATGGCTCTTGAGAGAGGATACCATTTCAGGCGTGCCTCCTTCATAGCTTTGAGAAGAATAATGGCTGCAGGCGCTGTAGGTGCAGAAATAGTTGTCAGCGGCAAGCTTACAGGGGAGAGGGCTAGATACGAGAAGTATAAGGCTGGGAGAGTATATAAGACAGGAGACCATGTCAACTATATTGTTGAACGGGCTGTCGCGCATGCTCTGCTTAAGCCTGGAATATATGGCGTGGAGGTCATAATAGCCAAGCCTCTAAGACCTATTGACCATGTTAGAATAAAGCTTCCAGAAGAGGTGAGTGAAGGTGAGCCTCAAGCCCAGTGACCTGAGGAAGATGAGTAGAGAGGAGAAACTCAAGAAGCTCGGCGAGCTGCGTATGGAGCTTCTCAGGCTGAGGCTGCAGGCCGAGATGGGCACACTGGACAACCCGGGAAAACTTAGGACAACCAGGAAGAATATAGCCCGCATACTCACAGTGCTCAGAGAGGAGGAGTTGAAGGCGCCTGAAAAGTGAGGCATACCTCCCGGAACATCATTTACCATGAACTAATAGGGCTGAAAGCCCGCATACTATCCTCCCCTGATCCAGGTCTAGTGGACTTCGAAGGCACTATAGTTGACGAAACATCTAACACCCTGATCCTGGAGGCAGGCTCCAGGCAGAAGAAAATACTTAAAAGGGCTACAACTTTCCTAATCACGCTCCCGGATGGGAGCAAAGTGAAGGTCCAAGGAGATCGAATATTAGGGAGGCCTGAAGAGAGGGTAAAGAGGATGCGTAGGAGGTAGTGGTGGGAGATGTCGCTGACGCGAAACATAGGTATACCGGGCATAAAGCCGCCTGAACGTTCATGTAATGATCCTAATTGCCCCTATCATGGTCACCTTAAGGTTAGAGGCCTCATACTTAGAGGCAGGATAGTTAGCTTAAAAATGAACGGTACAGCCGTGGTGGAGCATAGCTACCTACACTATAATAAAAAATACAAGAGATACGAGTGGCGCCGCTCCAAGATCCATGCCCATAAGCCTCCATGCGTGGATGTAAAGGTAGGAGACATGGTTATAATAGGGGAGACACGGCCTATCTCAAAGACTGTATCATTCGTTGTTCTAGGCCGTGCTAAGGAGGAGGGAGAGTAGATATGCCTAAGAAGAAAACAGGCGCTATTATGTCAAGGATCAAGGTGAATGCAGGATTACAGGTGGGATCATACGTCAAGGTCACGGATAATAGCGGGGCAAAAGAAGCCATGATAATAGGTGTCCCCGGATACAAGGGGAAGCTTCGACGCCTACCATTCGCGGGTGTGGGAGACCTAGTAATAGTGACTATAAAGAAAGGCACACCTGAGATGAGGAAGCAAGTAATGCCTGCCGTCATAGTTAGGCAGAAGAGACCATATAGGAGGCGGGATGGAACATGGATTGCCTTCGAAGACAACGCCATAGTGATCATAACTCCTGAGGGCAACGTTAAGGGAAGCGAGATACGTGGGCCCGTGGCCAGAGAGGCTGCTGAACGGTGGCCTAAGATCGCGAACCTAGCCTCCATAATAGTGTGAGGTGAGGGGGATGACGAGGCAACCTAGAAAACAGAGGAAGCAGTTCTACAATGCACCCCTACATAGGAGGCAGAAGTTCGTAACAGCTATGCTTAGCCCCGAGCTACGTGAAAGATACGGTGTGAAGCGCCTACCTGTGCATTCAGGAGACACCGTCAGGATAATGAGGGGAAACTGGGCAGGCCAGGAAGGCAAGGTTCTGAAAGTCGATCTATCAAAGCTGAGGATAAACATTGAGGGAGTAACAATAACAAAAGCTGACGGGACACCTAAGTTCTACCCGATACATCCTTCTAACGTCATGATAGTTTCACTGAACCTGGATGATAATTATAGGAAGGAAATAATAGAGCGGAAGCAGAAGGCTAAAAAAGCCTCATCCGAAACTGCACCCCCTGTGCAGGAGGAGGCTGAGGAGAGGTGATGAATGATGGCTAGGATGGGGGGAAGAAGGCATCTCAGAAGCTTCGCTATACCTGGATTCTGGCCTATTCCTAGAAAGGAGCAGTTCTGGGCGCCCAAGCCTTCCCCAGGCCCCCATCCAGTGGAGAGAAGCTTACCCTTACTCGTGGTCATCAGAGATATCTTGAAGTATGCTGGGACGTCCAGGGAGGCCCGCAGAATAATTGGACGCGGTGCAATAATGGTTGATGGGAAGCCGCGTAAGGACTACACGTATCCGGTAGGCTTGATGGATGTCATCGAGATACCTGAGACAGGTGAGGCCTACAGGGTTATTCCTTTCCCAGGCTCTTTCTTCAAGCTTCACCCGATTCCCCGTGAGGAGGCTTCATTCAAGCTGTGCCGCATAGAGGATAAATCTACTGTAAAGGGAGGGCACGTTCAGCTACACTTCCATGATGGTAGAAACCATCTGATCAGGGTATCTGACCCTACGAATCCCGTGGAAGATAAGTATAGGACCCTTGGCACAGTGAAGCTAGCCATACCTATCCAGGAGATCCTGGACTATGTGCCCCTGGAGAATGGGAAGCTAGCCATAGTTACAAGCGGTAGAAACGTGGGGCGTGTTGGGAGAATAGTGGAGGTTAAACCAGGCCTACGGAGATATAGACGTATTGTGACATTAGAGGATAGCCGCGGAGAAACATTTCAGACAAGCTTGAACTATATATTCGTGATAGGGGATGAGAAGCCCCTCATAAGTTTGCCTGAAGGTGCATGGCAATGAGCCTAGCCCCCACTGTAGAGCAGGAGATAATTAAACGCTGGGAGAGCAATCCTATGCTTAAGCCACGGATAGCCAAGGTGACAGTAAACATAGGTATAGGCATGTCGGGAGAAAGGCTTCAGAAAGCCGCACAAGTGCTTGAGATGCTTACAGGCCAGAAGCCTGTGCCGAGGAAAGCTAAGCGCACTATAAGGAACTTTGGAGTAAGGAAAGGGGAGAACATTGCTGTGATGGTGACGCTTAGAGGGCGCAGAGCCGACGAGTTTTTGAGGAAAGCGTTTGAAGCTGTTGGAGGGAGGCTGAAGGCTTCAAGCTTTGATCAGGCAGGCAACGTGAGCTTCGGGATAGAGGAGCATATATCAATACCGGGAGTAAAATATGACCCTGAGATCGGCATTTTCGGAATGGATGTCTCAATAACTATTGAGAGGCCTGGCTACAGGATAACACGTAGACGGAGATGCAGGAAAAAACACATACCAGCCAGGCATAGGGTTAAGCCTGAGGAAAGCATGGTGCTTCTAGCACAGAAATACGGCGTCACAATAGTCTGAGGTGGCGGGTATGGGTAAGTATAGGCCAATGGTTCCCAGGAAGTATGGTAGAGGAGCTGTGAAGTGTATGAGATGCGGGAGCAGAGACGCCGTTATACGTAAGTATGGATTATACCTGTGCCGCCAGTGCTTCAGAGAAGTAGCTGCATCCCTAGGATTCAAGAAATATAGTTAGGAGGTGTGAGTAATGGTTATGCTTGACACCCTTGCAAACGCTCTGACAACAATATATAATAATGAGCTTAGAGCTAAGAAGGAAGCCCTAATCATGCCTGCCTCGAAGCTAATAGCCTCAGTATTAATGGTTATGCAGAGGGAAGGCTACATAGGTGAATTCGAGTACATTGATGATGGACGCTGGGGGAAGTTTAAGGTTCAGCTGCTTGGAAGAATAAACAAGTGCGGCGTGATAAAACCCCGGTACCCTGTATCCTACAGGGATCTAGTCAAAATGCCCCACTGGCTGCGAAAATATCTTCCCTCGAAGGATATAGGAGTACTAATACTGTCAACCCCTCATGGAGTAATGACCCACAGGGAAGCGCTTAAGAAAAGGGTTGGAGGAGTACTGCTGGCATACGTTTACTAGGTGGGTGATCAACATGGTGAAGATCCCCTACGTGTCAGAGGAAGTAGAAATACCTGGGAACGTGGAGGTAGAGGTTAATGGAATGAAGGTTAGGGTTAAGGGGCCTAAAGGAGAGCTTGAAAGAGACTTCAGCCACGCCAGGGGAGTAATGATTAGGCAAGATGAAGGCAAAATAGTTGTTGAAGCCTTCTTTGCAAACAGACGTAAAAAGGCCCTAGTAGGATCCATTGCCTCACATATAGAGAACATGATAACAGGCGTGACCAAAGGCTTCAGATACAAGCTTAAGATAATATACTCTCATTTCCCAATATCCGTTAAAGTAGAGGGGGATAAAGTAGTCATAGAGAAGCTTCTCGGAGAGAGGGCTCCAAGATACGCGAGAATAGTGAGCCCACGTGTAAAAGTTAGCGTTAAAGGCGAGGACGTAATCGTAGAGGGCATAGATATAGAAGAAGTAGGGCAGACCGCAGCCAACATAGAGAGAGCGGCATGGATCTCAGGCTTCGATAGGCGAGTCTTCGTTGATGGAATCTACATATATGAGAAGGGGGTGGCCGAGTAGTGGAGCCACGTATACTTAGGCTACGCAGAGCATTGAAGGCGAGGAAACCCGAATTCATCAGGTACGGGTGGTGGAGGCGTCCAAGCTTCAAGAATCAGTGGGCATGGCGTAAGCCCAAGGGAAATGATAATAAAATGAGGCTCATGGTGAAGGGGTATCCCGCAGTAGTTAAAGTAGGATACCGTGGGCCGGCAAAGGTTAGAGGGCTCCACTCCACAGGCATGCAGCCAGTAGTTGTAAGCAATCCGCGTGAACTGGAGACTCTGGACCCTAAGAAACACCTAGTTTATATAGCTGGAAGCGTCGGTATCAGGAAGCGGCTACAGATAATGAGTAAAGCCAGGGAACTAGGGTTAAAGGTGGCTAACGAGGTGGGGGCATAATGGTCGACCTAAGCGTGCAGAAAAGGCTTGCAGCACAGCTGCTTGGCGTAGGGGAGAGCAGAGTATGGCTTGACCCTGAGAACCTGGACCGTATATCAGAGGCTATGACCAGAGAGGAAGTGAGAAAGCTAATACATGATGGAGTCATAGGTGTCAAGCCTGTTCACAGTAACAGTAGGGCTAGGTGGCGTAGAGTACATCAGCAGAAAAAGAAGGGTAGGAGGAGAGGGCATGGTAGCAGGAAAGGTAAGGCGACAGCCCGCACCCCAAAGAAAGAGGTCTGGATGACCAGGATAAGGAAGATGCGCAGATATCTCAGATGGCTCAGGGATCACGGCTACATAGATGCTAGGACTTATAGGAGATACTATATGCTGGCTAAGGGAGGAGCCTTCAGAAGCCTAAGCTCGATAAGAATGCATCTAGAGTCAGAAGGAGTGTTGAGGAGGAGGTAGACTTGGCTAGAGGACCTAGATACAGAGTTCCACGTAGGAGGAGGCGTGAAGGCAAGACCAATTACTATAAGCGGTACCGCATGGTGCTGTCAGGCAAGCCACGTATAGTTGTATGTAGGACGCTTAACTATATCTGGGTACAGATAATAAAAGCTGAGGAGACAGGGGATAAAACCATAGCTGCAGCACATAGTAGAGAGTTATCAAAACATTATGGATGGATGGCTCCCGGAGACAATACTCCAGCAGCATACCTTACAGGGCTGCTAGCAGGCCTCCGCGCCTTAAAGGCAGGAGTCAGGCAAGCCGTGCCTGACATAGGCCTCCACAGACCTGTACGCGGCTCAAGAGTGTTCGCAGCGCTGAAGGGAGCTTTAGATGCTGGGCTCAGCGTCCCCGTATCAGACGAAGTCATACCAGGCGAGGATAGGATAAGAGGGGAGCACATAGCCTCATGGGCCTCTAAGCTGGCTGAGGAGCCTGAGAAGTACGAGCACATGTTCTCAAGATACCTTAAAGCAGGCCTCCAACCCCAGAACCTACCCTCCCATTTCGAGGAGGTTAAAAACCGTATTCTTGAAGCTTACCGGGAGGTGTCTAAACAGTGAGCACAGGATCAGTCGAGCAGGCCGAGCTTGAATCATGGGTTCCAAGGACAAGGACGGGAAGGCTAGTCAAGGAGGGTAAGATAACCAGCCTAAAAGAGATATTTGAGCGGAACCTACCGTTACTGGAACCCGAGATCATAGATTACCTTATGCCTGATCTTAAGAACGAGATCATAGACATATCAATAGTTCAAAAACAGACTGATGCTGGGAGAAGATCGCGGTTCCGAGTAGTCATGGTTGTAGGAAACTTCGATGGCTTCGTAGGTATAGGTTCAGGGAAGGCGAGGCAGCTGCGCTTCGCCATACAGAAGGCCCTGGTCAACGCCAAGCTGAATATAACTCCAGTGAGACGTGGATGTGGAAGCTGGGAGTGCATGTGCGGCGAGCCTCACAGCGTCCCCTTCACCGTGAGAGGGAAGTCGGGCAGCGTGGTGGTTACCCTTAAACCCGCACCTAAGGGTACAGGTCTAGTGGCAGGAGAGGCTGCTAAAACAGTCTTACGGTTCGCCGGTATAAGGGATGTATGGAGTACAACCCTAGGCGAGACGAGGACAACCTACAATTTCGCTAGGGCAACATATAACGCATTAAAAGCAACCTACTACTTCGTGACTCCTAAAGACTGGGGGAGAGGGATCTAAAGGGGAGAAGCCATGACGCTGTACGCTGTAATCCGCATAAGGGGTACTGCTGACATACACCCTGACGTAGAGCATACCCTTAAGCTGCTAAGGCTTCATAAAAAATACCATGCCGTATTGTATCCCGCTGATCTCCCAGGCCTTAAGGGCATGCTTCAGAAGGCGAAGGACTGGGTCACATGGGGCGAGATAGATCGGGAGACACTACTAGAGCTGCTGAGAAAAAGAGGGAGGATACCAGGCAACAAGAAGCTCACAGATCAATATGTTAAGGAGAAACTAGGCTTAGATAACGGCTTAGAGGAGCTTGCCGACAAAATGCTGAGCGGAGAAATACTGCTACACAAACTGGAGGACAAGATTAAACCAGTATTCAGGCTACATCCACCGAAGAAAGGCTTCAGGAAAAGCATTAAGAGGCCATACAACGATATGGGCGAACTAGGCTACAGAGGAGCCACCATAAACGAGCTGATCCGAAGGATGATCTAGGGGTGGGTGAAATGACTGTTCGTAGAAGGCGTAAAAGCAGGAAGCTGCGGGGAAGGACACGCACAATGGGTTGGGGGAGAATAGGGCAGCACAGGAAGAGTGGCAGCAGAGGAGGCTTCGGAGCAGCAGGTATGCATAAGCATAGGTGGACATGGGTGGTGAAATATGCTCCTAAATGGTTCGGGAAGCATGGCTTCACAAGGCCTGAGAAAATAGCAGGTAGGAAAATAACTATTAATGTAGGAGAACTCAGCGAGATGGCCTCATCCATGGAGAGGGCAGGCGTGGCAGTGAAAGAGGGAGGCATGGTAGTTATAGATGCCACGGCACTCGGATTCAACAAGGTGCTTGGCTCGGGCAGAGTAGATAAACCTCTTAAAATCATTGCTAGAGAAGTAAGCGAAACCGCTAGGAGGAAAATAGAAGAAGCTGGAGGAGTAGTGATCCAAGGCAGAGCAGAACTAGGGTGATCAGTAGGGCTGGGTAGGGAAAAATGGGAATACTGAGTGGGCTTGCCGCGGTAGCCGAGAAAATGCCGGCTGTAGAGAAGCCGGCCCGCAAGCCTACTCTATATCAGAGGCTAATGTGGACCGGAATAGTACTGGTCCTATATTTCGTGATGTCGAATATACCCCTCTACGGGGTTCCACCAGGCCAGGCATCCCAGAATGTAGGTATAATGCAGATACTCTTCGCCTCGAATTTCGGCACGCTCACAGAGCTTGGAATAGGCCCTATAGTCACCGCAGGCCTCATCCTAGAGGTTCTGGTGGGAGCAAAGCTCATAGAAATGGATCTAACGGATCCCGAGGACCGCAAGGTGTTCACAGGTGCTCAGACAACCCTTTCACTAATACTCGGAGTATTTGAAGCCTCAATGTATGTGCTTGCATGCAGATACTGGAACTTTACTGGAAGCCCTATAACAGGGTGCTCAGCCTCCTCCATGCAGAAGATCCTTGTGGTTTTCCAGCTGACCCTGGCCACATACATAATCATGCTCCTAGACCAGATGCTTCAGGAGGGCTGGGGGCTGGGCAGCGCAATAAGCCTATTCATACTTGCAGGAGTATCTAACCACATGTTCTGGCAGTTATTCGGAGTTAACCCTATGGGCGGGCTTCACCCAGGCCTAATACCATACCTTCTCCAAAGCCATGATCTTAGGGCAGCCCTCATGAGACCCGGCAGATATGCCGATATCCTCGGCCTCGTAGCCACTGTTACAGTTATAGTTCTACTAGTATATTTGCAGAGCATGAAGATCGACATACCGATAACGACGCAGAGGCTTAGAGGTATTAGGAGCAGGATGCCTCTTCAATTCATATATGTGACCAATATACCCATACTGCTCGTAGGCATACTTGTCTCAGACCTAGTGTTATTCGCAAATCTTGCAAGCAGGCTTCCATCATCAGGCATGATTGCAAGCTTCCTGAGAAGCTCAGCGTTCTATCTGCAGCCTCCAGGCGGATTCTACACGGTACTATACAATACTACAGCTGTACACTACATAGTCTACGTGTTGTCATGGCTTGTACTCTCAGTGATCTTCGGGTTCATGTGGGTTGAAATAGCAGGGCTGAGTCCAAGCGCCCAGGCAGAACAGCTGATAAAGTCTGGCATGGAGATCCCCGGTATAAGACGTAATCAGAGAATACTTGAACAACGCTTAGCCAAATACATATATCCCCTCACCCTGCTAAGCTCATTAATAGTAGGTGCCATAGCAGTACTAGCAGATACTTTTGGAGCCTATGGTACAGGCTCAGGCATACTGCTGGCCGTCGGCATACTGCAGCAGTACTACATGATGATAGCCTATGAGAGGACGCTGGAAGCCTATCCGTTCCTCAAGAGGCTGATAGGCGAGTAGCCTTGAGCATGAGGCACAGGTTCAAAGTAGTGATAGTAACAGGTGTTCCCGGAGTAGGTAAGACCACGGTTCTCCAGCATCTCTCAAGAATACTGGGGGAGAGTGGTATTAGCTTCACACTGGTGAACCTCGGAGACTATATGTATGAGGCTGCTAGAAGAGAGGGACTCGTGGAAAACAGGGATGAGCTGAGACGCCTTAACCATAGGCAGCAGCTCGAGCTCCAAGGACTCGCAGCACAGATTATAATTGAGCAAGCCTCGAAGACCCTGAGCGATCAGGATTTACTGATCATAGATACACATGCCTTAGTGAAAACCACGGTGGGCTTGTGGCCAGGGCTGCCTGAACACGTAGTCAGTGTGCTGAAACCCGACATAATAGTCGTCATAGAGGCTTCGCCCGAGGAGGTGATGGCGCGGCAGGCAAGTGATACATCCCGCTACAGGCGTGACATAGCGTCAAGCCCTAAGGAGCTGAAAGACTTCATGTCTATGGCTAGAATCGCCGCCTTAGCAAGCGCTACTAAGACAGGCAGCGCAGTAGCAGTTGTCTGGAACCCGCAGGGAGGCGCGGAGGAGGCTGCAAGAAGAATAGCCGATATAATAAGGCATATATGAGGGGACTATAATGCCCCTCAGCCTCATTCTCCTAGCATTCCTCTCCTCACTCCTTGTAGGATATATTGGGAGGCGCATATCCGACAAGCCTGGGTACATTGAGGCAAAAAAGATCCTAGCCGAATACAACCTCATTAAAAGGGAGGCTGGGAGGGATAAACGCCTCCTGAAGAAGATGAGGAGAATGGAGCCTGAGGTTAAGCGGGCTAGAAGACTATTACTCATCGTTAACATAGAGAAAGCCTTCGTCTTCTTCGCAGTGTATGCAGCAACACTGATAGTGGCAGGCGTGGCCTACGGGTACTTCTACACACCTATATATGTCCCACTGTTCACCATAATTAGTAATGGGGCAATGGTGATGCCTGCCAGCGTGATAATGCTTGCCGCCTACCTCCTCTTCCTACCACTCATGCAGAGGATGAGCGAGCCTAAGATACCTGGCCCTGAGCGCTAATAATATATACTGGGATCAAAGCTCAGGCTTCTCAGGGAGGCTTCATGGTGAGGCCTGGTCTCAGAACACGGTCTAAGCGGCGGCTAAGCGTACGGATACCTGGAGGTAGAACAGTGCTGCATTACAGGAAGCCTAAGCCAAAGCAGGCTAGATGCGCAATATGCGGTAGACCTCTCCACGGTGTGCCTAGGCTTAGGCCCGTGGAGCTGAGAAAACTGCCTAAGACGAAGAAGAGGCCTGAGAGGCCTTACGGAGGCTACTTATGCCCCTCCTGCCTAGCAAAACTGTTAAAGGCAAGCATCCATGCCTCCTCCCATTAGAGATGAGGGATAAGCCCGTAATAGCCGTCAGCGGCCCTCCTGGAAGCGGGAAGACCACCTATGCTAGGAGGCTGGCTGAGGAGCTTGGACTAGGATACCATTCCGCAGGACTCATATTCAGGGAGCTGGCCAGGGAGAAGGGGATGAGCCTCGAAGAGCTGAGCAGGCTTGCAGAAGCTGATCCAACCATAGATTTAGAGATAGATAGGAGGACCCTCCACTTAGGACTACAGGGTAATATGGTTATAGACGGACACCTCGTAGCATGGATACTTAAAGACGTAGCTGATGTGAGGATCTATATAACTGCGCCTCTGCACGTTAGGGTTAGGAGAATAGCTCTTAGAGAGAATAGGGGTGAAAAAGAGGTCCTAAGGGAAACACTCCTCAGAGAATGGAGCAATAAGAAGAGATTCAAGGAGTACTACGGCATAGATGTCACAGACACCAGCCTATTCGACCTCGTCTTAGATACCTCTAAGCTAAGCGTGGATGAAGCCTACAATATAATACATGCTTTCGTAAGCACAGTGCTTGGCAGAAGCAACGAAACATCTAAAAATCCTTGACTGCCTACTACGACCAGCATGGAGGTGTAATGAAATGCCTGCAATCGAGGTGGGCAGGATCTGCGTGAAGCTTATGGGTAGAGAGGCAGGCCGCAAATGCGTCATCGTGGACATAGTGGATGAGAACTTCGTGCTGATTACAGGTCCTAAAAGCCTAACAGGTGTTAGGAGGAGGAGAGCCAATATAAATCACATAGAACCCTTAGAGCAGAAGATAGAAATAGAGAAGGGGGCGAGTGATGAAGAGGTGGCTAAGGCTATAGAACAGGCAGGCTTAACCAACTTTATGAAAGAAATAGTAAAACCTAAGCTGACTCCCATATAGCCACACCCTCATTCTCCCCGGAAGCCTAAGATTAAAATCAAGGGATCCTTGTATTATTATACCATGTAGGGGGAGCAGACATGAGTATAACCGAAGAGGGCAGGAAGTTCATTGAGGAGGGGATCTCAGGCTTCTGCAGCGATAAGGCGTCGTGGATAGTGCTGCGGGAAGATGACACCGACCCGAACTACGGCTACATCCCATCACAGCGCCCAATAAAAGAATACATTGAAAATGGTATAGTGAACCTGGATAAGCCTCCAGGCCCTACGAGCCACGAGGTAGTGGCCTGGGTTAAGAGGATGCTCGGACTGAGAAGAGCCGGTCACGGGGGGACCTTAGAGCCCTTAGGCTTCTAGGCCGGGGCGGGGCAATCCCAAGGTGACCGGGGTTCTACCCGTAGCCCTAGGTAATGCTACCAAGGTTATGGGAAACATAGTGCGCTCGGGAAAAGAATATGTATGCGTGATGCAGCTCCACGCCCCAGTAGGCGAGGAGGAGCTTGCCAGGAAGGCGGACATGCTGGTAGGCAGGATTTATCAGAGGCCTCCTCTCCGCTCATCTGTTAAGAGGAGGCTTAGAACACGCACGATATACTATATAGACATACTTGAATTCACGGGGAAATACGTGTTAATGAGGGTTGGATGCGAGGCTGGAACCTATTTGAGGAAGCTATGCCATGATCTAGGCCTCCTCCTAGGAGTCGGAGCACATATGAGGGAGCTTAGGAGGACGCGTTCAGGCCCCTTTAAGGAGGATGAAACACTTGTTACGCTTCAAGAGTTAAGCGAAGCCATATACATGTGGCGTGAGGAAGGCAAGGAAGCCATGCTGCGGGCAGTCATAATGCCTATGGAGAAAGCTGTATGCGAGATGCCTAAGATAGTGGTGAGGGATTCAGCCGTGGACGCTATAGCTCATGGCGCAGACCTAGCCATACCTGGAATAGTGAGACTGCAGGAAAATGTGGAACGTGGGGACAGAGTAGCCATACTCACGCTTAAGGGCGAGCTCGTAGCAATAGGCGAGTCACTAATGAATGCGAGGGAGATGGCCTCCAGGGAGAAGGGGCTTGCAGTTAAAACTAGGAGGGTAATCATGCCCACGGGGATCTACCCTAGAATCTGGAGGAGGAAATAGTGGCTCCCCACTACTATTCCAGGAGGGCTGGGGGAGGCGGGGCTAAGAGGCTTATATCAGACTTCATCCGTGAAGTAGGCGTGGAGTTTGTAACCCTGCCTGGAGTATTCTCTCCAAGCAGAATTGATCCAGGCACACGTCTCCTCCTAGAATATGCTGTGCTGCCTGAGAACGGCTTGATCCTCGACGTGGGATGCGGGTACGGAGTCATAGGCATAACTGTGGCTAAGGCTCATCCTGCCTTAAAGGTATATATGACTGATGTAAATCTAGATGCAGTTAAACTGGCGAGAATAAATGCTAGGAGAAACGGCGTCGAGGAAAGAGTAGTAGTTCTCCACGGAGATCTCTATGATCCACTGCCAAGACAAGTATTATTCGATGCTATTCTAAGCAACCCTCCACTATCAGCAGGCATGAAGGTGGTGAAACGCCTGGTAAGCGAGGCCCCTAAGCATTTGAGGCCTGAAGGCACTTTACAACTAGTAGTCTGGAGAGCCCACACGCTTGTAGAAGAGGTTGTAAGAAAGACTTTTGGAAGCCTTGAGATACTAGCCTCGAAGAAAGGATACAAGGTTATACTGGCAAGGAAACCATAAATAAAGCCCACATACTCACAGATATTATGGCCGGGGTGCCCGAGCGGACCAAGGGGCTGGCCTGGAGAGCCAGTGCCCCCTGCGGGGCGCGCGGGTTCGAATCCCGCCCCCGGCGCCATCTTCCCATATCTTCAACTCTTCTAGCAAGATGCCCTGGTTTCTGATCTATTTTAACATTGGTTCATGCCGCTTTCCTAGCAGAGGAGATCTCGTTTCTGTAGCCCACATAAAACCTATTCTTAGCGGGGATTTAGGTTAATGTCCTCAGCCTTGATGCCAGTAGGAGGCTGATCGTCTCCTCCTCTCTCGCATCTATAGGTATGATTCCTTCAACTGTGCCATTCCTATAGGCTACAAGCATTTCAGCGGCATTGTTTGTATAGCATGAGTGATTCGTTATGATCCTTGCCTTCTCACCCACCTCTACTTTGCCTTCTCCTACGTTTACAAGTGCGATTTCCTGGGAAACCTTTACTACTACAGTGCCTTTGTGCTCTATCATCTCTCCATAGCCCATAATTCCGCCACGAATCTCCTTGTCGAAGTATCTGCCTCCAGCATCGATTACAGCTAGCTTATCCCTGGAATGCTGAGGCTTGGACAGTACTGTTGTAAGCAGGCTTAAGGCACAGTCCTCTAACTCAGCTGAACCATATATTAAGGCCTGCGTCCTATCATAGTAAACATAGTTGCCTGGGAATAAATGCGTATATATAGGTTCTTTAACATCAAACCTGAAAGTTGGGGTAGAACCTGCTCCTACTATTTCAGGCTCCAAACCTACTCTCCTAACATTCTTCACAGCAGCCTCCATGAGCTTTGCAGCGCTTCTCGCATACTCTTCAACCTCCTCAGGCCTCCTAGCATTATAGGCGTTACCTTGATGTGTCACCAGTCCTGTGAACTCTAGATGAGAAAACCTTTTCAGCTTCTGGGCAAATATGCCTGCATCTTCAGGCTTAACACCTAGCCTGTGGTAGCCGACATCGATCTTCACGCAATATTCCATTCTAAATCTCTTCCTGCCAAGCGCTTCATCTAGAAGTTCAGCCTGCCTCAGATTATCCACCCTAACTATGATTCTGGCCTTCTCAGAAAGACCAAGTATTCGCTCAATATTTCTCCTATCAGCAATAGGATATGCGATCATAATATTCCTAGATACTCCCTTGTCCACCAGTATTTCTGCTTCAGTGATGCTTCCTACAAGAAACCCTTCAGCCCCAGCATCTGCCTGAAGCCCAGCTATAAAGGATGACTTCGAAGTCTTAAACATAGGCCAAAGAACCTTGCCTCCTCTCCTAGCCATCTCGGCTGCCTTATGTATATTTCTATCTAGTCTATCCAGATCCACCAACACTGTGGGTGTTGGAAGTTCATATATTTCCACAAAAAGACACCTCCATCAGACAGGTGTTACAATGAATGACCATTATAAAGAATTGCTAAGTGGAGAGACTTCCCCCTTAATACAAGTTTGATAATGTTTCTGTTTTATAGATTTTCAGGGTATCTGCAGGTTTCTTCTCAGTGTTGAGGACTATTAGGCATGCTGCCGCTATGTGTTTATCTAAGCCATAAAGCATACCCAGCAAGCTCAAAAGTATTAATAGCCTAGACAGGTTATTGTTGCCCTAAAACTAGATAAGTCCAAGGAACAATGGCTCATGGATGGGCATTCATCCATAAATCCTTATATTATGCAGTCCTACCTCTAGGACTTTAGAAGACGTGGTGGAAATATGGATCTAAGCCCATCCTACATGGATGTTGGGAGGAAAGTAAGGCTTAGCAGGCTCCTGCCTGACGGCAGAGCTGTGATTTTCGCCTTTGATCATGGAGTGGAACATGGCCCCCGGGACTTCCCGCCTCAGCACATTGATCCCCGTATAATATTATCCAAGGTTGTGGAGGCAGGCGTGGATGCCATTATGATGCTTCCAGGAATGGCTAGAATAACCCATGATGTATGGGCTAATAGGACGGCTCTCATAGTCAAGGTGACAAGTAAGACTAATCTTAGGCCTGAGGCTGAGAGACTACTGCAAAGTGGTTTCGGCCTGGTTGAGGATGCTGTGGCTCTTGGGGCAGAAGCAGTTGCAGCAACCGTCTACTGGGGGAGCCCATACGAGGATCAAATGCTTAAGCAGTGGTTCTCGATCAGAGAAGCTGCTGAACGCTACGGCTACCCCGTATTACAGCTAGCCTATCCTAGGGGGCCATCCATAAAGGATAGGTACGATGTGGAGATAGTTAGATACGGGGCAAGAGCAGCAGCTGAGAGCGGGGCTGACCTGATAAAAACCTACTTTACAGGCAGTAAGGAGACCTTCTCCAAGGTCGTAGAAGCGGCATCGGGAATACCAGTATTAATGAGCGGTGGGCCGAAGGCACCAACACCACTCGACTTTCTCCGCCAGGTTGACGCAGTGATGAAGGCTGGGGGGAGAGGAGTAGTTGTTGGGAGAAACATTTTCCAGCATCCTAATCCTGCAGGAATGGTTAGGGCTATCAGGGCAATAGTCCATGAGGGAGAAGAGCCTGAGAAGGCTGTTAGCCATATAGGCTAGCCTGGTGATCATGGTGGGTAGGCCGCGTCTAGTAGCAGTAGGGCATGTTCTAATTGATCTTAGATTCATGGTTGACAGGTTCCCAGAGCCCGACGAGGAGGCAGTAATACTGAGTGAAAGCAGAGGCGTGGGGGGATCAGCAGCCAATGTAGCTATAGCTGCTAGGAGGCTCGGCGTGGAATCATATGTGATAGCCAAAATAGGCCTAGACTCCTTCGCCAGAGTAGCTGTAGACAACCTACTGAAAGAAAAGGTAGATATCTCAGGCCTAAGAATCTCACCCACGCATCCCACAGGCTTCTCAGTGGTTGTCAGGGACTCTCAGGGCAGAATACTGATATATGGCTTTAAGGGCGCAGCAGAGAAGCTGGAGCCAGGGGAAATAGATCCCTCGATACTGGGGAAGGCAGACTACATACATATAGCCAGCCTGAAGCTAAGCACAACGCTACACGTAGTTAAAACCGCTAGAAGCCTCGGTGTGAAGATCTCATGGGATCCAGGCAGAGTTCTTGCATCCAAGGGTCTTCGAGAACTCGGAGACATTGTTAGAAAGGTTGACATAGTATTAGCTAATGAAAGGGAGGCTAGGCTAATGACCGGTGAAGCAGACTATAGGAGCGCCGCCTCCAGGATTATAGGGCTGGGCCCCATGCTTGTCATAATTAAGCGTGGGGAGAAGGGAGTATATGCTGTGGGTAGAAGCATGGAGCTTGAAATACCAGCCTATCCCCCTGAAAAAGTTGTTGATACAACTGGAGCTGGAGACACTTTCGCTGCAGGGCTCCTATCATCCATTATGAGGGGCTACAGCCTGGAGGATAGTATAAGATACGCTGCAGTAGCTGCGGCAATAAAAGTCTCCAGGCTAGGCTCGCATGCAGCACCTACTGATAGGGAAGTAGAGGAATATATAGCTAGGCATGGAATAAAAATAGGATCTTCACCGCGACTCTAGCCGTGTCTCCTCAGATACCTCCACACACCGCGTCCTCTGAAATTGTAGACTATTGTCTTCAGCGCCGTCACATGCTCCACAGAGT
>JALWQH010000023.1 GCA_027083135.1 Desulfurococcales archaeon
GTATGGTTGGTATCTCTATGAACGACCTTGTAATCAGGCTCGTGGCCTTCGATACTATGCTTCCAGGATACTCGACTGCTAGGACGGCTGTGAAGAAGGCTAGGGGCAAGCCTATTATCGTTGTAAGAACCATGAGCACAATAGTTCCTAGAAGAGAGGGGCCTATGCCTCCCAGACTATTCGATATTGGTGAGGGAGGCATGCGGTACAGGAATCCAGGGCCTGCTTTCAGGAGAACCTTTCCCCCAAGCCATATTATGGAGCCTGCTATGTGGAGCAGGGGGAATAGGGCTAAGCCTGCCACTACTAGGACAGCATACTTAAACAGCCTATCCATGAATACTCTTCTATCGTGCTTCAAGCCTCCTCCTCCACGCTACTAGTAGGTATAGGCCAAGGGTGTTGAGAGCCAGGCCTATGAGGAGCAGTAGGAAGCCTGCCCCGTAAAGAGCATAGGTCATGTAATGGTAGAATCCAGCATTGCCGAACTGGTCGGCTATAAGAGACGATATAGTGTATCCTGGTTTAAACAGGCATGGGGATATGGAGAAACTATTGCCTATGGTCATGGATACAGCTATGGTCTCACCCGCCGCGCGGCCGAATCCTAGAAGTATTGAGGCCAGTACTGCTGGCTTGATTATCGACATCATTATGCCCACATACTCGTATCTAGCAGCCCCTATGCTGAGGGCAGCCTCACGGTATATTAGGGGCACAGACTCGTACGCCTCCCTTATAATGCTCGTCATGAATGGTGTGACCATTATTGCCAGCACTACTCCAGCGGTAAGTATGGTTGAAGGCGTCGTAGGAGTGCAGGAGAATAGGGGGATCATGCCTAGATACGTGTTGAGAGGCTGCATTACATGGCTTTTAAGGGCTGGTGCAAGTATGTATGCTCCCCACAGCCCGTAGAGCACTGTGGGAAGCCCCGCCATGATTTCCACCATATTGACGAGATGACCTCTAAGACCGTGAGGGGCATACTCATCTATGAGTATGGTGAGGGAAATCGAGGCAGGTAGGGCTAGGAGCAGTGCAACGATGGATGAGTAGAATGTGCCTAGGATCGGTGCAAGCATCCCATAATACTCTGCCTGCGGATTGGTTTCCGAGGGCCTCCAGACACTCGACTCTATGAAGCCGAAGCCCTCTCTCAGAAATATTGGTAGAGAGTTACCTACAAGTACCTTGAATAATAGGAGGAATAAGGCTACGGTTACCGCCGCGAATGGTAGGAGAGCGTAGAAGAAGAGTTTATCGCTCCGCCCCCCCATACCAGGAGGCATGCCTGCTTATCCCTCCATGAGGCTGGAGGCCTGGAGCCCCAGTCTCGCCACCTCTGGGGGTACAGCTACATAGCCTTCTACAATGTAGTTTAGACCCTCCGTATATATCCACTGGATGAATAGGCGTAGAGCTTCTGCCTTAGCTTCACTATTATACTTGGCCCATATTATTATATGGGAGAAGGCTGTAATGGGGTAGGAGTCGCTGCCTCCAGCATATATTATTGCGTTCAGCTCCCCGCTGAAATCATCTTCGGGGGAGGAGGGCATAAGCCCTGACTCCAGGGCATGCCTAGCGGCAGCCTTTATGGTTCTAGGGGATGGTAGTACAAATACCCCATCCTTGTTTCTAATTGCAGCTAATCCCAGGTTGCCTTCAAGAGCATAGGCTAGTTCAACATACCCTATAGAGTATGGAGTGCTTAGAATAGTGGCTGTGACGCCTGGATTACCCTTGCCTCCCACACCTCTACCAGTCTTGTCTACAGGCCAGTCTATAGTCTTACCCACTAGGTCTTTGGGCCATATGCTTGGAGCGGATTTCCTAAGGAATGTTGTAAATATCTGTGTTGTACCGCTGGCGTCTGATCGGTGGACGGCTATGATTTCACGGTGGGGAAGCTTGTCAGCTATGCCTGGATTAATGCTCTTTATCTTAGGGTCATCCCAGTAATTTATGGTTCCCTTATATATTCCAGCCAGGATTTCTCCAGTTAGGTTTAGGTGAATGCTTTTGGGAATGTCCGGAATATTGTAGACTACTGCTACTGCCCCCAGGATAACTGGGAGCTGTAGGACTTTGCCCCTATATTTCTCCCAGTCATCATGGCTTAATGGGGGATCGCTGCCAGCAAAATCAGCTAATCCCTGGAAGAATTGCTTCTGCCCAGCCCCGCTCCCAACGCTCTGATACTCTACGATTATTTTTCCATCATATCTCATGAATCCTTGAATCCATGCTTCAAGCTGGGGTTGCAGGAAACTTGAACCCGCGCCTCTTATAACGATCGTTTCACCCTCACTACCAGTGCTTAGGAGAACTCCTGCCTCATAGAAGCCGGCCAGCACTATTATTGCAAGCACTGTAAGCGACATTATGCCCCGCATAGCTTCAGCCATTCCTCAGCCCTGATAGGCAGCAGTATAGTGTCTATATAATTATTACCTGAATAGATTATAGTATCTATTTTCCACACTCTAGATATATAGATATATATAGTATCTCCAGATACTATGTATTGGTGGTAGGGTTGACTGTGCTTAGGAGGAGGGTTCAGATTGCAGGTGGCTCAACATTCATAGTATCGCTGCCTAAGGAGTGGGCTCGGAGCATAGGGTTGGAGAAGGGCTCGGAACTCCTCGTATCAGTTCTCCCCGACTATTCTTTAAGGATCATGCCGCCGAGAAGGGCATCCAGGGAGAGGAGGAGTATAAGCATAGTTATCGAGCCATCCAGCATTGATACAGCAATAATAGAGATACTTTCAGCTTATCTTGCAGGTTATAGTGTCATTAAGATAGTGTTCAGGAACCTTGACTTAGAGGAGGTTAGGAGGATCATAATGGCTGCTAGAAGTAAGGCTATAGGATTAGAGGTTATTGAGGAGAAGACAGGGGAGTTCACGCTCTACTCAGTGATAGATACATTATCCCTCCCGCTAAGCGAGGCCCTGGACAAGATAGTAGGCACTACTAGAACCATGCTTGAAGATGTAGGGGGATCCATCAGAAGGTTTAGGGAAGACGTGCTTAAAGGGGTTATAGAGAGAGATGAGGTTGTGGATAAGCTCTTCCTCCTAATCATGAGGCAGCTTAACCAGCTTCTACTAGGCGAATACACGCCCTCACAGCTGGGCTTCACAAGCCTTGCCGAAGCCCTCTACATGGTGGTTTTCATTAAGAGTATTGAGAGGATAGCTGACCACGCTGTCCTCATATCTGAGAATCTGTTAAAGATGGGTGAAAGAAGAGCCTCTCTTACCGATCAGATCTCGGTTCTCTTTGACAAGGTTAAGGAGGCATACATCAATGCTGTTAAAGGGTTTAGGGGCAGGGATAAACGCTATGCTGCGAAAGTCTTAGCCCTCACCAGGGAGGCGAGAAGCCTTGAAGAAGAGGTTAGGCAGAGTGCTGCAAGCATAGCAGGCTTCCCCGAACTACACCTCATACTCGACAGTATTAGAAGGATCATAGCCTACAGTATAGATATAGTGGAGTCGACCATAAATACAGCGCTGCTCAGAGAGGCTTCTGCAACCTAGGCTAGCCGCCTCGCATAGGCCTGCCTGGCTTCAGGCACGCCAAGTAGCTTCATGAAACATGTGGGAGCGGCTGATGCATGTAGACTAGGCATGCATGCTTCTCAGCCTTTCCCGCCTTTATAGAGGTTCTCCTCAGCCTCAAGTATCTCTCTAAACAGCTTCACTATGTCTTCCGTAGTCTTAGATACTATGATCTCAGCGGCTTCCCTGGAGGATCGTGCAGGATCTCCTAGACCTCCAGTATCTGTTATCTCGTCGAAGTAGACGAATGTTGGGGCCTTAGCCCTAGCCTTAACGTTCGGCCTCCTAATCCTATCCATCCTGACTAGTTCTGGGCGGAAGAGCATGATCATGCTTGTCTCATGCTCGCATGCATGGCCCCAGGTCTTCGAAGGCTTAAGATGCTCCTCAATATACTTGCGGGCATAGGTTGTCCAGTGCACAATGTATACTCTAAGCCCATGCTTGGCGCGGATCGTTCCCGCAGCTGCTTGGAGTATGGGTAGGTTCCCCCCATGAAAGTTCATGTAGACCAGTCGCCTAGCACCATGGCGCGCCAGGCTTCCACCTATATCCTCCAGCACTTTAAGATATGTTTCAGGGCTCAGTGTTATGGTTCCAGGGAACCTCATGTGGTGCTCCGATATCCCGTAGTAGAGTGGTGGGAGCAGGTAGATTTTCAATCCCTGCTTCCAAGCCTCCTCTACAGCCATCCTGGATAAGTGCTCCGCCCTTATAGAGTCTGTTAGGAGGGGTAGGTGGGGGCCATGCTGCTCGAAGCTGCCTGTAGGCTGAACTATGAAGTCAGACTCCCTTATTGCTTCGCCCGCCTCCTCCCATGTCATTTCCCCGAGGAGAAATGGAGACTCCATTAAGAACACCGTGCGCCACTATGAATCGAAGGGCTACATAAACTATTCTGTCCATCCGCGGTTTTAACAGGTGGTGGAAGGCCAAGCGGATAGAGTTGCAAGTGTGAGATAGTGAGATGTAGAACACATAGAGGAGGAAGAGAAGAGTTATTGATTTAAGTATATTAGCCTCTATTACGGAAAGTTTTTGAAGCCTAAGCTGTAAAATACTGATGAAATAGTGGAGAATGGCTGCCAGCGCTAGTCTGATCCCCTAAGCATTTGTGTTGGCTAATCCTCCGAGCCGTGTCTGGCAGCTTTGGGAGGCCTAAAACACCTGGATATTATTTCAGGCAAACCACATGTACAGTTAATACTGCATTATTGCTTCTCTATCCTTGCAGTGCTAAATAATAGTAAAGATTTAATGTCCGCCATGTATAATGTATTATATCTCTATAGGGTGATGCGAGAGGAATTCTCCAAGCACCTTGTCGCTGGTAGGTGCCGCAGGAGGCCTGGAGAACGGCTTGACAGGGGTTCCAGCCATGTATAGTATTTTCTTAATGTTTGCGCCTAGGTGGCCTGGAAGAGTGTAGAGCCTGGAGAGCTCTAGGATCTTTGAGTAGAGTTCTGATGCTTCTGCTAGGTTCTTCTTACTCCAGGAATCATATAGTCTAACTAGTGTGCGGGGATAAGCGTTGGCCAGTGCTGCCACCATGCCGTCCCCGCCTAACATGAGGCATGGTAGTGAGAGGTAGGCGCTGCCTGTGAGCACCGAGAACCCTGGCCTCCTAGCCTTAGCTTCATCCACTAGTCTAGCCAGATATGTGAAGCTATCATAGGTTACCTTCACGCCCACCACGTTATCATGCTCCTCTATTAGGCGGAGGATAACATCTATGGGTATGCTTATCCCCGTTATACCCGTATTATTGTACAATATTACCGGTATGTCAGCCTTCTCAGCAATGTTTGAAAAGTGTCTGAACATGGTTTCCGGGTCAGGCCTGTAGTAGTAGGGTGGTGCAACAACTACGGCGTCAGCCCCTGCATCACGCGCGGCTCCAGCCAGCTTGAGGGCCTGCTCAGTAGAGTTGGATGTAACCCCAGCGTAGACCTCCACCTTACCCCCCGTCTCCTCCACAACGAAAGCGTTAAGCCTCTCTACCTCCACTGAATCAAGGTGGACGAACTCCCCTGTACTGCTCGAAGGAAATACTCCATGAACACCTGCCTCCACAAGCCTGCCGAGCAGCCATTCTAAGGCATTGTAATCTATGCTTAGATCCTGTTTGAAAGGAGTGATTAGGGGAACTATTACTCCGTGAACATGTGTTTCCAAGGCCTTTCATCCACGAGGACTCTGTGCAGCCGACAATAATATCCATTAACCCGAATAACCCTACCTTGCCTCCAAGCCCTCCTAACGCTTAGCCTCTTGAACTACTAGCGGTATGAACCATGTCTGCACCACACCCTGTATCCGTCTAATGTTTCTCAGCAAGGTCCGAACCTCCCTCCACCTAGCCTCTAACACAGCTATATTGACACACAAGCCATCGCTAAGCATTTGATGGTAGAAGGATTTTATGAGGGCTTGGTGGAGGTGAATAGCATCTATCACCTTCCTATCCGCAGAGGGCCTAGCCTCATGATCCGTAAGCACAATCACTAGGCTATCAAATGGTTCTCCCCCAAGCTCCTCTGGAAACCTCGATGAAATATAGTCTCTAAGCGCCTGCCTTATAAACTCGGATCTACCAGTATACCCGTATTTCCCAGCATACTCGTCTATCCTCTCCAATAAAACTTTGGGCAGGGATACACTGATAATAGGCATGTTTAAACCACCATATATTATGAGGCTGGAGGAATCCTATTAATCCTTATATAATAATTATTTTCTATTTTACCAACAAATTTTATTATATTGGACTTGGAGAATCCTGGCGGGGATGGCTGCTTGAGGGCTGGGAGGCTCCTAGGAAGCATGAATGCCTGGGCGTGGCTCCTAGTAGGAGCTGTTAGCCTTACTTCTATGGTTTTCATGCTGCTTGGAGTGGAGGGTTTAGGATTCATTATACCTGCCTTATCCCTGCTACTTCTTGCAAGAGCCGCCTATCTAGCCTTGAGACGCAGGATTTCCGTCGATGTCCTCATGGGTGTAGCTGGGCTGGCAGCATGGATGATGGGGCTGCTTATTGAAGGGTTGCTTATACTGCTCTTATACTCTATAGCCGAGCTTGTGGAGGAGTGGGCGGAGCGGTATGCTGAGAGAAGGCTTGTAGGTTTGAAAAGCCTGCTGCCTAGAACAATAATGGTTGAAGATTCAGGGGAAAATATGGCGGTAGACCATGTAAAGGCAGGACAAGTATATCTCCTAAGGCCTGGCGACATGGCTCCGATAGATGGTGTGATAGTTGAGGGCTCATCGTTATTTGACACCTCCTATATAACAGGGGAATCTATGCCTAGGAGCCTGAAGCCTGGCGACACTATTTTCAGCGGCTATGTTAATATGGGGGGTCTTGTGCATGTGAGGGCTACGCGTAGGGCTGAGGAGTCTCAGCTTCAAGTGCTCTTAAGGGAGGCGGAGAAAGCCCTAGCTAGGAAGTCTAGGATTCAGAGGAGGATTGAGAGGCTGGCTGGGCCTTATATTCCACTAGTATTGCTGGCTTTCACAGCTGTCTCGTTTTCAGCCTCTCCTCTTAGAGGCCTTCCAATACTCCTGGCAGGCTGCCCCAGCGCCTTCATATTATCCTCCAGTACAGCTACCACGCTCTCCATAGCCTTGCTTGCCAGGAGATCAGTAGTGGCTAGAGGGGGCCTGGCCTTAGAGAAAATAGCTGGGGCAAGAGTAGTGGTGCTGGATAAGACAGGCACGGTTAGCAGGGGTGTCATGAAGCTAGGTTCCATTATTCCTTTGAACGGGTATAGTGAAGAGGAGCTGCTGGAGTATGCTGGTGGTGCGGCTAAGGGAAGCATTCACCCAGTATCCAGGGCCATAGCGCCTTACAGTAGACTTGTGCCGAGAAGAGTAGATGAGGTTCCTGGAGAAGGGTTGATAGCTGAGGTTGATGGTAGGCTCGTGCTCCTTGGTTCTAGGAGGCTTCTAGAGGAGCAGGGAGTGAAGGCTCCCCCTAGGCTCTGCAGGGAAGGGTTAGTGGAGGTTCTAGCTGCGATTAACGGTGAGATGGCTGGGGCACTCTGCCTAGAAGAGGATGTGGAGAGCTCCCGTAGGATTGTAGAGGAGCTTAAGAAGCTGAAGCTCCATGTAGCCATGGCTAGCGGTGATGCAGCTGAAAGAGTAGATAGGGCTGCCCGTCTCCTAGGAATTAACGAGTATTGGGGCTCATTACTCCCTCAAAGCAAGGTTAACGTGGTGAGAAGGCTGCGTAGAATATATGGGAATGTGATGTATGTTGGAGATGGAGTGAATGATGCCGGCGCATTAGCCGAGGCTGATGCAGGCATAGTTGTCGGCAGCCTACGCATGATATCAGGTATGGGGGATGCTGTCCTCCCTGAAGGTGTGGATCGCCTCCCCCAGCTCATCAGGGCTTCAAGAAGGTATGTGAAGACGCTTAACGCCTCTCTAATCCTAGCTGTAGTGGTTAAGGCATTGGTAATGGCTTTAGGAGTAATGGAAGCTATACCGCTCTGGGCTGTCGTGGCTGCAGGTGATGATGGCGCCACCCTTGCCTCTATAGGCCTCATCGGATACCTGTTAAGCCATTCCCCTAAGCATGAGGCCAACCATTAGGCATAGAGGGTATCATATACGCTTATGCTTTCTTAACCCGCACTGTTATTGAATTGTAGGTTGAGCCTCCGCCTATCTTCTGGGTGATGGGGGGTGCCAACGTGTTGAGAGGCTTACCGTTGAGGCCTGTGAGCAGTTTGGGTGCCCATAATACTCCTGGAGGAACCTTATCTGTTATTAATGCCTGTACAACTACTTCGCCCTGCTCATTGTAGAGGACAACCCTGTCACCGCTTCTTACCCCCAGTCTTGCTGCGTCGTCAGGGTTTACATGGACTACTGGGGGTATAGGGCCGTAAACCTCTCTGAACTGCGTGTGAGTATAGTTTGGGTGGGAGCTGTTCAACAGTATGAAGCCCTGGGCTTCGGGGAGAGGAGGTATGCTGGGCAGGGGATCTAAGCCTAGGCTGCTAGCCCTAGTGGAGTAGAACTCTATTCTACCTGTAGGTGTCTGATACTTGTTTTTCTGCCTAGCCTTAAGCCGCAGTGTTTTCCCTGCAAGCAGATCGCTGAAGGATCCGTTCATCAAGGCGTTCTCCAGGCTTTTCTCCACGGCTCTCCACGGATCCTCATATACCCATTCCTCCCCGACGCCTATGAGTTCTGCAAGCCTTCTTGAAACCCAGAGTTCGCTTCTACTCTCACCTAGAGGCTCTACTACACGGTGGGAGAGCCTAATATAGCCGTGGCTATACGAGACAACTAGGTCATCTTTCTCGAGGAATGTGGGTGCTGGTAGCACGATGTCCGCGTAGGCTGTTGTCTCATTCCAATGGGTCTCATGAACCACTACGAACACATCTCTCCTCGCCAGCCCTCTTCTAAGCAGATCCTGTGCCGGCAGGGTGGCTGCAGGATTTGTGCCGTAAATATATATGAACTTGAACTCCCCGCGGGCTACGTGTTCCGCTAATGCAACCTGGCTCACCACGCGGGGCTTCCTGGCCGACAGCTTCTCCCCTGTAAGATAGCCTAGATCAATGATCCAGGCCGAACTGTTACTATAGTAGAAGCCTCTATGAAGGCCTAGCAGGGCTGGCAGCAGCGCCACTGCCCTCACAGTCTCCGCGCCGCTAACTGTCTTCTGAGCTCCGAAGCCTATCATAGTGGTGCTGGGCTTATTCTCACCATAGGCTTCTGCAAGGCTCTCGAGAAGCCCTGGCCTAACACCTGTAGCCTCCTCAACTCTCCTCGGAGTCCATTCCAAAGCCCTCTCCTTATACTTCTCATACCCATAGCTCCACTTCTCCAGGAAGCCTTCATCCACGTAGCCGCGGGTTATGAGTATGCGTGCGACACCATAGGCTAGGGCAGCATCGCTGCCTGGCTTAGGGGCAACCCATATGTCAGCCAGACCTGCAGTTTCACTCCTCCTAGGATCAACCACTGCTATTAGTGCCCCCCTCATCCTAGCATCCAGGCTCAGACTCCACAGGTGAGGAGCACTAATAGCGGCATTGAATCCCCAGAACACTATGAGCCTCACGTTGGGCAGCTCTTCGGGCATAACCCCGTAGGAGAGGCCATAGTGGAGGCGTAGTGCAGCATGCCCTGAGGCGCTGCAGACAGCATAATCGGTTCTCGATGCTCCCAGCGCGCTCCACAGTCTGAGGGGTAAATACTGTGTGAGGAGGCCCATGTCCCCCGAATACTCTAGGTGGAGCACAGCGCCTGAGCCATGCCTCTTTAAAACCTCGGCCAGCTTTTCCGCCGTGATCCTTAGAGCCTCATCCCAGCCTACCCTCCTCAGCCTCCCCCCAGGCTTACCTCCAACCCGCAGGTATGGGTGGAGAATCCTCCCCCTAAGCATCCTCACATGATCCATTACTCCGCGGGGACATAGGAACCCCCTGGTAACAGGGTTCCTAGAGTCTCCTCTAACTCCGGCTACCCGTCCCTCCTCAACATCAGCAAGCATGAAGCACGTATCATAACAGTCCCTGGGACACACGGCTGCTACATGCATACCTCTGGCACCAGGCATAACTCTTGGTTGGAGGGATGAATACACCCGGTTATAAGAATAGCATCTCCCAGTAGATCCTGCAGGCAAGGGGGATGGAATTAGGCTGGAGCCTAGGCCCCCATGGCGGCCAGACTCAAAGCTGTGACGGCTAGTATTGCTGCTACAAGGTGGCGGAGGCCTGGTTTCTCCCTAGCACTCCCCACGAGAGGAGATAAGAGAGCCGCATACACGCTGTTCATGGAGACGAATACTACAACCAGGGCTACTGGTATGAGGCTGAGGGCCTCATAGCGGAGCATCTGCCCCACAGATACCAGGATCCCTGCAGCCAGAGCGAAGCCCAGATACTTGTCAGCCACAAGTATTTCTCGGGGGAAACCTTTAATCACAAGGGTGTAGGGAAGCATGACTGCGAGGGCAGCCAGATATGAGGCGAAGACGCCTGCAACAGGGAACCCACTGCTCTCGCCAGTATACCTCACTAGGAGCGTAGTGGAGGCATACACGAAGGCTGCTGCAAGGCCTGCAGCAAGGCCTAGGATCCTATCCCTAGGACCAGCACCCATACCACTAGGCTTAGTGCCCACCAAGTATACTGCGATTGAGATCAGGGTTACTGAGGCGCCCAGCCTAAAGCCTATCCCCTCGCCAAGCAGAATCCAAGCCAAGATCGACGCAATTACTATGGAAGGACTAGCCGACACAGCAGCACTAGCAGCCCCTATGCGTCCAATAGAATAGTATAGCAAGCTGCGGCCAACCACGAAGTGCAGCACGCCTGCAAGAGCGTAGAGGCTCCATCCCCTCATGCTGAGGCTCCAGAGCTGGCCGCTTAGAGCCGCTGCTGCTAGGAGTATTGGTGTGCCTAGGATTAGGCTTAGGAGGACTATGGTTTGAGAACTCATCCTCCCCGAGGCTGCACGCACAAACACAATGTTAAAGCCGAAGCCAAGGCCAGCCAAAAAAGCAAAAACAACGCCAACCGCAACACCGTAAGCCATGATTCACCAAGGATCCCGCACCCTCCTCATAATATATAAGCATGGATTCAGAAGCCGTTCCCAGAAGCATGTCTTTCCCAGGGAATTATAGGTTATTACTGCTTATCCGCTGGGCAGAGGTATTTTAGTAGGAGGATCAGCAATATGCCTTGATGAGCCGTGTTCCCCGAACTCGAGAAGGCTGTAAGATACGTGGAATCCGAGGCGCCTAAGCTTATGAGGCATTACAGGACCCCTGGGTTCAGCATAGCTGTTGTTGGGAGGAAGGGTGTTCTCTACTCCGAGGGCTTCGGGTACAGGGATCTGGAGAAGTATCTACCAGCCACTCCCAACACCCTCTACGGACTGGGATCAACGACTAAGTCGTTCGTAGCCTTATCCATTATGCAGCTCGTGGAGGAGGGTAAAATATCACTTGATGATCCTGCCTCAAAGTATATTCCCCTTCAAGTAGGATTCGAGGATGAGCCTATACGGATACGCCACCTCCTCTCACACTCCTCTGGAATACCTGATCTAGGCACATCGACGATCATTCTGCTAAACGGCCTCGGCCTACCCCTAGGCATACCTCTAGCAGGTCCAAACGATTTCTACAGGTTTATTAATGATGCCCAGGGCGAGGTTGCTGCAAGGCCTGGTGAGAGGTTCTTCTACCTTAATGCAGGGTACAGGATGCTGGGCCACATAATACAGAAGGTGAGCGGCCTCCCACTACACGAGTATATTGGGGAGAAAATACTCGGCCCGCTGGGCATGCATAGATCCACTTTCCTGAAAAGCGTGTTTAAACGTGATCCTGATAGAATAACGCCTTACAGGATAGGCGGGGATGGGAGGCTTATCCCAGCACCCCACCCCTATCCCGACGTACAGGATAATCCTGAAAACTCATTCCTCCTCGCTGCGGGAGGCCTCATAAGCTCCGTCTCAGAGCTTTCAAACTACCTGGAAATGTACCTTAACTCAGGCGTCTATCAGGGTAGGCGGATAATAGGGAGGGATTCGCTGGAGGAGATGCTTAGAATACATGTTGAAATCCCCGGAGGATTCTATGGTAGGAGGGGCTACGGGTACGGCTGGAGGATAACTGAGGGCTTCTTCGGCTCCAAGCTTGTCTCCCATGGAGGCTCAATACTCGTCTCAACATCACATCTATCCCTACTACCCGAAGAAGGATTCGGAGTAGCCATGGCAGCGAATGCTGCAGGCTTCCCCTACGATGAGTTCGCCCAGGCAATATACGCCATACTTCTAGGGAGAGATCCAGGGGACGTGCCGCCTGTCAAGGTGAGGAGGAAGATGGAAATGCTCAGCGGCCACTACTACACGTATAGGAGGGTGGACAGCCTAGACGTAGTGGAGAAGCAGGGAATGCTCTACATAGTTAGGAAGGGCCCCCTGGGAACAGTGACGCAGCCCCTCATACCCGAAGACCCCCTAATGGAGACCAATAGATTCTACATCTACATGGCAGGCGAGAAGCAGCCAGCCGAGTTCACTATAAGGGAGGATGGGAGAATAGACCTCTACCTGGAGAGAGACGTGTACCATAAAGCAGGCCCTCTACAAGAGCAGTGCTGAACAGCCTCCAGATCGCATTGGATTAAAGAGGTTTATAGCGGAGAACATCTCCTCTATGTGGATGATAATGGGCTCCCAAGCGGCTCTGGCAGGAGGTGTTCTGGTTCTATAAGAAGACACATGTCCTCAAAAACTTTCATAAGAATGAAGGCGAGGATTGCAAAGGCGGAGGTCAAGCATGTAGGCAGACCGCTGTTCCCTTTTCCTGAACAGAAAGTGAAGACTTTGCTCAACAAGGCAAGAGGATACGCGATGCATGGCGCTTGCTGAAAGAAACTAGCGAGATATGCAGAGAAATTCAAGGAACAAATACTGGAAATGCATAAGTTATAAGCGGTTCAGGCAAAGAGTGAAGTTGCTCTATTATGGTTGATCAGAGCGTGGCTATCATTATCTTATCTGCGTGTGCTTTTTCGCTGTGTTTTTGCTTTTTCGAGGAACCTTGTTAGCTCGTATGCTAGTTTTACGGCGAACTCTCTGTCCACGTCTGCCTTCTCGGCCATGTAGTCTATTATTCTCTTGGTGCTGAGGTTCTTGTCGTAACCGTTTTCATACATTATCTTCCCTATCTGCCATACTAGGCTGTCGATCCTTAGTAGATGAATGTTTCCTTTAATCCTATCCTTTACTCTCTTAAGAACCATTATCCAGGCTTCCCTCACCTCGCTATCGCTACCATAGTCTTCCAGTAGGCCGGCGCTAACCGTGACTTGTCTAATATGGAAGTCTACTGGAATAGGAATGTCCCAGGGGAAATCAGCGTAGTCGCCGAAGCAAATTAGATGGGAGATATCAAAGGCTTTCATGGCGAAGACCATGGTTTTCTTCTCCATACTGCTCCCAATAGTATACGCCAGTTTTCTCCAGAGCAGGATAGGCTTTCTCCTCACCATATCATAGTTCTCAGTAAACCATTCTGAGAACCCGGATTCGAAGATACGCCTTATCCTGCGACGCTTTAATCTAATGCTCCGAGCGTTCACGGGCTTCGTTAAAAATGATTCCATTAACTTTTCAACCTGGCTGAGGCTGTTCAGGTTATTGAAGAAGCCTGCAGCATCAACTAGCGTCGACCAAAACCTTTCAGCACCACCCGCTCCAAGCTGGAAATCAATAACACCGGCAGAGACGGCTATCAGCCCGAGATAGGCAGGCTCAACTCCCCGCTCATAAAGGGTTTTCAGCGCCCGGTACTCCGGCTCTAACGTGTCAAACCTGACGATCCCGTTGAAACCTAGGCTAGATAGCAGGTCTGAAATAATCTTAACCCGCTCAAGATTTACACTAGGCCTCCAAGCAGACATTCGCCTCCACCCCCACTCGTGTTCAGCAGTCAAAGGGAGAATCATTCTCTATGGCTTCCCTCACCTTAGCCATCGCTTTGCCCAGCGGCAAACCTAAAGTTGGGGCTATAACCTTGACTTTAAACTTACTGAAAGCCCTGCGAACAACGTCAACATAGTCCCTGCCGCCCAGCACAACCACTTTATCGTACCCGTAGAGGCCTTTTTCCCTGATCTGTTCAACAAGCCTACTAATACTGACAGGGTTTGTCCGAGGATCCTTGAAGGTAACATTATAGTTCCCTGGAATAACAAAGTCGGGGTCAATGAAACCATACTTCGCAGACAAGATCACCCACCTCTCCGCAAACCTCTTAGCATACTTCCTGTTAACCTTGAAAGGAGCACCAATATAAGCATCCCTAGCGTGAACAGGACCTATAGCTGGAGAACGATCCCATATCTTTCTCTTCCCACATGGAACCACAACTAATATTGACACTCAAATCCCCTACCCAAAGTAGCAATACTATTCAAATACAACGATATTTAAACATTAGCTTCCCAGACCCTAAGAAGGAGCAATGCAAAGTCCATAATATCTTCTCGTAGATCTATAGAGTTATAATGCTTTTGAGCCTTTAGTTCAAGAAATACAAGCAGGGGACATTAGTGTCAAATATGCATACAGGCATAAATAGTGCTGACAGGCCTAAACTATACGGCTAGCTTAAGACATCACATAACTATCTTATCCCAAATTACTTCACGTATCAGGCTATATTCTGAAAACAGGCTTCATACTGAAGGAGGAAGTAGTAAAAAATATGGAACAAGCACAGAGAAAAAGACTTCCTACTCATATACCATGAAAAACTCTACATATTTTAAGGAAACCAAAGAATCCAAATGAATATAAGAAATACAAGTATAGCTCGTACCTAAACTATAATATACTTACCATGAACAATAAGAACTCTAATAATTATGAAGAGCAATCACCTTATAGTAACATGGAGCATCACCAGAATACTAAGAAACATTTTAGGATAAAATATTGCCAAGGATTAATTATCAAGCACTCATCACAAATGTAGCAGTACTCGTGTAGGTTGCATGGTTATACTCTATCATTGTATTGGACTAGGTTTCTATAGTGGAGAACATTCCTCTATGTGGAGGACGATGGGTGAACGATGACCTCGAGGATATTCTTTTGGCAATCATACCAGGTTAAGTTCTCGATGTCGAAGAACCTGGTGTCAGCGTTGATGTCGTAGGGGATGCCTGCCTCCGATAGTGCTGAAACCATCGTCCTAGAGAAGTTCAGTTCTACTTCCAGTGGGCAGAGGAACTGGCAGCCATTCTTCCCGCTTATCTTTGGATAGACGTTGGGTCTCCATGCTCCAAGCCATGTTGGAATCCCTGTCGCCTTAGACCAGTTAAGCGCTGCTTGGATCGATGCTTTTATGTAGCTTTCATTGTATGAGCAACCCCGTGGCCCGCCAGCATAGATGTGCCATTCAGCAAGAGTGTACCCGTCATTCGTTACGTTGAGTTCATTGAGGTGGAAAGGACTTGATATTCCTGCAGGGGTGACAAAGACGATCCTGTATGGATCGATAGCCCTTATCTCTGCTATGGTCTGTGAGTAGATTTTATTGAGGATCTCAGGATGATTCTTTATGTTTCCGCTTGACTCTATGAGCAGGTCGTAGGAAAGGGTGTAGGGATAGCCTTTAAAATAGTGTGCGATGGTAAGCCACCACTCTACAAAATGCTCCTGTGCCTTCCTGCTTGTTGGGTTTTCCCTCAGCTCCGGGGCAGTATAAGTGATTATCGGGATCAGGCCGGCCTTTAACGTGTCATTCACTATTTCACCGAGCTGGACTAAGAGGGTTCGGTTCTCAGCGACGTCCTGGCTCACTCTTATCCGAACATTGGAGAACCCCTCCTTCTTAAAGTACCCAGGAACATTCGCCCCTCTAGAACGCCAGTAAAAGTAGTAGTGGTTCACCCAGAGAAAAGTCATCCAGTCCACGTTTATCCCTACTCCAAGCATCCTCTGATACTGCCTAGCAGTTATAGGATGCCCTTCCCGGGAACCGAGGGGCGACGAGCCTCCCATTCTACTGCTAAGATAAAAGCTCCATGCAAATGCAAACAATATTAATACTAAGAGCAGCACAGCCATCCTCTTCAAACTCCCGCCACCTGCAGATCATGGTTGGAAGCATATAAACACAAAGGCATGAGAAGGAAGTATTGAAACAGTTAAGCCGTGCTGACCTCGAGGAGAGCAAAAGTACAGGATTATAGTAGAGGAAGATATTAACGAGTTAACCAAGAAGTGTAGAGGAGTTCAGGAAACTCGAAGAGGAGGCCCAAGCCCAGCAATATGCATCTATAAAATTACTAGGTTTATTGATTCGGTAACAACAACGTCAGGATAGGTATTTACGAGCCTTTGATGTGATATTATGCCGTTATAATTATTGCTGCATCATCTACCCGTTTAAAATTACTACTAGAGATTTCTCGTCAAGCTTTTTCAAGCATCTACGAGAATCATCTATCTCCTCCTCTCCATCCGGATTACTTAGACACTGGTAGACGAGTCCTCTATCTATGCCTCTTTGCCTTATCCGCTTTAAGGCGTGTAGAGTGTAGCATGTTATCACACTTCAGCCACCATGGCCTCAGGTCCCTTCATGATTAGCTTTGAGAGATCAAGTTTCCTCTGGGAGAATCATAGAATTTCTATGCCGATAATCTCTCCCTTATCATTATAATCCACTATAACACCTGGCTCTACCTCATCGGAGTCAACAATCCCATCATCCCTAAGCTTAATATATAAAATGTCACCCAACCTATCATATTTAATGGAAAACTCTACAGGCAATATAGTCCCCATTTACACTCTAATATATAAGACATTTAAGTTACTCACAAACATCATTCTTGCTCTGAATAAAATATACCTTATGCCACTATATCTGAACCCATTCACCGTTCGCTTTAGCCGTGCCTTCATGTATCGGATTATAGCATTTGTGTCTGGCACGGCCGGCTTCATCGCGGCTATGTCCCCCCGGCCACCCTATGGGGGCAGAGGTCCCCCAGGGTAATCGGGGCTCATTAAGGGTTCATCAGCCTCACTTGTTCACCGGCTTCAAGATCCAGTAGTATTTGGGTGGAGGAGAGCTTATAACTTCTACCTTTCATACAGCAAGCGCATACCTAATAGCCATACGAGGCATAGAAAAACACAGAATAATACAGAAAGCCATGAGGCAAAGCCTCTATTTCTAAACCCCTGTATACTGTGGCGGGCCCGCCGGGATTTCTAGCCCGGGACCGCCAGCTCCGAAGACTAGCACTTATACAAGGAATATCCCAGAAAATGACAATATTTTGGAACAGTTACAGTACAGTTAAGAATTTATACCTAAAAATATAACAAAATAATATAGTATAGGAGTTCATGAAGGTGTTTAATGCTGATAAATGATGCCTCACATACGTGTGTGAGGGTATTTTTCAGGCTACCTACTATTATAATACTATTCATCCTCCTCGGTGCCCTTCCTTTAATGAATGCCTCAGGCTCTACTAGTAATGTAATCATCGTTCCAGACGATTATCCCAGCATACAGTCCGCTATTGATCACGCTAGGCCAGGCTATACTATATTGGTTAAGAGTGGTGTTTACCATGAGAATATAACTATAGATAAGGAGATAGTGCTTAGGGGAATCAATAGTGGGAAGGGTAGGCCTATCATCGATGGTGGATTTAAAGATCAGGTAGTACTCATAAAAGCAGATGGCGTTGTGTTTAAGGGCTTTATGGTGACGCATGGAGGTATAGGGATACTGGTAAATGGCTCCGCGGGAGCCATTATAGCTGATAACTTAATAATATATAACGGAAGGTTTGGAGTATTTCTAGATACTTCAAGAAGCAATGTGATAAGAAACAACACGCTATACCTTAATCCATGGGCAGGAATATTTCTCTATAAATCAGCTAATAATAGTGTTGTAAACAATAATGTAACAAGTAATATATGGAATGGAATATTTATTCAAGGATCTAACATGACCATGGTTTCAGGGAACCTAGTGGAGCATAGCTATAATGGAATAATGCTTGACAGCGCATCCAGAAACAACATTATCATTAACAATTTAATAAGGAATAATAATGTTGGGTTGCTCATAGGAACTAAAGAGCCCTCATATAATAAGATCGTAGACAACACATTCATAAATGATGGGATCTATGTATGGTATCACAGCTACCTTAGATTCAGCAACATAGTTAGGGACAACACGGTTAACGGCAAACCCCTGGTGCTCCTCAATAAAGCTAGAGGAGTAAGGATAGATTATGCTGGTCAGGTTGTACTCATCAATTGTAGGGATATCGTTGTGGAGAACCTGAATCTCTCATACACGACCGTAGGTGTACAGCTATTAAACACCTTTAATGCTAGAATAGGAAATAATGTGCTAAGCAACGATTATGAGGGAATAGAACTCGAATGGTCATCGAACAATGTGATAGTCAATAATGTCGTAAGCAATAGCATCATGTGGGGGATCTCCCTTGTATGGGACTCTAACCATAACGTGGTTACTGATAATAGAATCACGGGTACCAAGAGTTATGGGGCACTATACCTTCACCGGTCCAGTAATAATGAATTGAGAAGCAACATCATAGTGGATAACTATAAGGCTGGCATATACCTCCACACGTGTAGCAATAATAACATGATATACAAGAACCATATAGCTAGCAATAGGATGGGGCTTTTAGTTGAATATAATTCTAACTGGAATATCATTTATGAGAACTTTATTCTGAAAAATGATATAGGCGTGAATATATCCGACTCGGCTAACAATGTATTGTATCTTAACGACTTCGTGAACAAGGTTAATGCATACTCGTCTAGCCGTAGAAACATGTGGTTCTCCACGCAGAACATGACTTATAGTTATAATGGAGGGATATATACTAGTTCTCTTGGAAATTACTGGAGCGACTATGTAGGTACCGATGGGAATGGAGATGGCATAGGGGATGAGCCTTATAAGAGAGATAATGTTACTGATCTACATCCACTACTGAGCCAGGCGGGTAGTTATAATATATTACCGAGAGCTTTCTTCACATATGCTCCACTAAAACCCTATGAAAAGACATTGATAGTTTTCGATGCAAGTGGGAGCTATGACCCCGATGGCGAGATAAA
This sequence comes from Desulfurococcales archaeon, assembly GCA_027083135.1. GTDB lineage: Archaea > Thermoproteota > Thermoprotei_A > Sulfolobales > WAQK01 > JALWQH01. Next base: position 19,271 of record JALWQH010000023.1, read on the forward strand.
ACAGTATCTCTGGGACTTCGGAGATGGGATGAGGGCTTCGGGGAGAATAGTATATCATTTCTATGATAAGCCCGGCACATATTACGTGAAGCTGATAATAGTAGATGATAGGGGTTCAAAGGATTCCGTATATGGAGAAGTTAGGGTTTATCCCAGCCTAGGTTTAGAGGAGGTGGAGAAATTGAATTGGACTGTTAATAGACTAAAGGAAAATATAGCACTCATGAATAAAACAATATCTATGCTAGGTGATGCAATTAGTAATGCAAATGAAACCATAGCCTTGTTAAAGGAGAAAGTCAATAAAGTGAATGCAGCTATATACGAGTTGAATAGAACGATCAATATGGAGATGAAGAACTCATCGGAGTCAAGGAATATACTTGAAAATAATTTGGAAAACCTGACAATACAAGTAAGGGAGATGCAGAGGCAGATGATTAATTTAAGTAGGATGATTAATGATCTAGGAGACAGTTTAAGTAAAGTGTCTAATATAAGTAGGATGGTTAGTAATTTAAAGGGAAATATAGCCACTGTGAACAAGACGTTGGAAAATGTATTGAAAGTAAGGAAGGAAACTGGTGGAGCGCCTCTTAAGGTTATGCAGGATCGGCTTAACAGCTTAGGTAAGGACATCAGCCATTTGAAGGATAAGAGTGCTATAAACCTATACATAGCTATTACAGCTTTATCAATAGGCATATTCTCCGTCATCTTAGCAGCTTTACGCAGACGTCAAACTTGAACTAGGATCTCCGGCTGATGCCCTATAGTGAAGGCTTATGTTATCCAGCTTTGATCGGTTAGCCTGTGGTATGTTTCTTTATACTCGTGGCTAGTTCCGTGGAGTATGTTTTTATTAGATTAACGGCGTATAATGTTCGGTGGAATCTTGACTAGGAGTCTAGGTGAATTGATCTATACTCCGGATAGGGCTTCAGGGGAGGCTATAAGTAAGGTTGAGAGCCATACTCCGAGGATAGAGGCTCCGGATAAGGTTAGGGCTGGGGAGGAGTTTGAGGTCCGCGTGACGGTTGGCCCCCACCCTAATACTGTGCAGCACTCTATACGTTATGTTGAATTGTACTTTGAGGAGGAGGGGAGGGGCTTCAACCCGATCCACATAGCTACTGTGAGATTGGAGCCTGAGTACGCTGAGCCTAAGCTGACCTTCACCCTGAGGCTGAAGAAGTCGGGTGTACTCTACGCTGTGGAGTACTGCAGCCTCCACGGCCTCTGGGAGGCCAGGAAGGAGGTAAGGGTTGAGTGAGAAGGCTGTTATAAAGGCTTCCAAGAAGATGCTTAAACTACTAAACGATGCCGTGGCCAGGGAGCTGCAAGTAGCCATACAGTACATGTGACAGCATGTCCAGTGGAAGGGGGTTAGAGGCTTCGCGGTCAAAGACGAGTTGAAGAAGATAGCCATAACGGAGATAAAGCATGCAGAGGAGATTGCTGAGAGGCTGAGCTACCTTGGAGAAAAACCTACAACCAAGCCCTCACCCATATATGTGGGTGAAAACCTGAAGGAGATGATAGAAAGAGACGTTGAGGATGAGTTGAAGGCTACCAACCTCTACAAGGAGATAATCAGAGGTGCAAGGGAGGAGGGCGACGCGGTAACGGAAAGAATATTCAGGAAAATACTGGAGGATGAGGAGGAGCACCATGACTTCTCCACAAGCCTCCTAGAAGACCTCTGAGAACCAGATCTAGATTGGAGGAGTCATCCCTTCTTTCCTCCTTTTCCACGCCCACCATATATCACGATGTTTACTAGGAAATCCTTATCCCTTAAGCCTAACCTGCCTGCAATAAGGTTTACAAGCTCCTGATCCTCCACGTCAACTACTCTACCCTCCTCAGGATAGACGATGTTTATGTGGGGCTTCATATTAACCTCGATCCTAGTCTCCCCGCTTAGGTCGAAGAGCCTCACATATCCTAGCCCACTAAGCTTCATCACAGTGGAATACAGGGTGGAAAAGCTTGTTGTAGGCATCCTCCTCCTAACCCTATCATAGAGGCTTCTAAGGGCAGGGTGCTCGGCCCTATTCTCCCAGATAGCCCTCACAACCTCAAGCCTCTGGGGTGTTACCCTATAGCCCTTTCTCCTCAGCTCATCCACAATTCTCCTCAAAGCTTCCTCCAAGCCCCATCACGCTTCAGAAATTACATGCTGCACTTAATATAACATCACTATAAATATATGCTTCTATATAGAAATATTTTTTAATTAGAATATGCTTCTACCTATTGGTGGCATACATGCCTAGGAGGAATATAGAGGTAATAGAGGCTGCAGGAATCAATGTGAAGAAGCTGCTCGATATGCTTGTACGGGCAGCGGCTGCAGAATTTGTAACCTATTACTACTACACACTTCTCAGAAACCATGCTGCGGGGATGGAGGGAGAGGCAATCAAGGAGATCGTGGAGGATGCTAGGATAGAGGATCGAAACCACTTCGAAGCCCTCGTCCCAAGGATCTACGAGCTGGGTGGAAGCCTCCCCAACAACCTTGTAGAATTCATCCGCATAGCCTCCTGCCCAGAACCCAAGCTACCCGAGAACCCCACCATAAAGAACATATTAGAGGTGCTCCTAGAGGCTGAGCGATGCGCTGTAAGCGTTTACAGCGAGATATGCCGCTACACTCACGGTAAGGATCCCAGGACCTACGACCTATCCCTAGCCATACTCCACGAGGAGGTTGAGCATGAAGCATGGTTTGAGGAACTATTAACAGGCAGGCCCTCAGGTCACTTCAGGAGAAAGACGCCTGGTGAGAGCCCGTATGTCTCAAAGTTTCTCAGAACATGAGGCAGCATCATCCACATACTGGGCTTCATAATCCCATCATCTTTTACCATAGATAATATGACCGCTTCCTCTAACCGTACCACTCTGTTTCTTCCTGGTTTCATTGCGGCGCGGCTTCATCGGTTCCAGCCTCGCCTAGAGGGCTCACCACTAAGGCTCATCCCCCTGGGTTCATGGGCCTAGGAGCCCAGCGGCACCCGGGGCCCTGCATCCACGCTTAGCTGGGGGCTTGGAGCACAGGCTCCCATCGCCCCCGAGGACTCCAATAGGATGCTATAGCCGACAGCTTACATAAATCCCACCAAGCCGCAAAAAGACACAAATTGACGCGGAAGCCATAATCTAACGTTTCAGCCCATGGCTCCGTGGAAGAAGCTCATCTCTGAATATACCATGTTTATTCGTTCCTTTTTGATAACGTGATAATTTTTAAGCGCGTTGTTAACGCTAACGATTATTATTCTATTGAAATGTTTTGTTTCATAAATGTAAAAAATTATTAGGTATTGCTGCCTTATCGTGGCTCTAGGTGGTGGGATGGATCCCTTTAACAGTGGTAACACGGCCTTCGTCCTGCTATCTGCTGCGCTGGTTATGATAATGACGCCGGGGCTTGGATTCTTCTATGGAGGCCTCGTAGGTAAGAGGAATGTGCTGACTATTCTCATGGAGTCCTTATTCTCTCTTGGATGGACAACTATACTTTGGGTTACAGTGGGCTTTACGCTTGCCTTCGGGCCTGATGCTGGCGGCATTATAGGCGGTCTTAGATACCTCTTCCTATCCCATATGGGTGAGCATACAGCCCTAACAGCATATAGGATTCCCTTACCAGCATTCGCCATGTTTCAGCTCATGTTCGCAGTTATAACGCCTGCACTTATAACGGGGGCCTTCGCCAATAAGATGAGGTTTAAGGCCTACGTATGGTTTCTAACGCTCTGGCTGCTTTTAGTCTACTTCCCCGTAGCTCACTGGCTGTGGGGAGGAGGCTTCCTGCAATCATGGGGAGTGGAGGATTTTGCCGGAGGAGTAGTTGTACATGAGATAGCAGGCTTCTCAGCCCTTGCAACAGTCTTCTTCCTAGGATCCAGGAAGATTGGGGATAGGCCGCATAACCTGATGTTCGTCGCCCTTGGAACAGCTCTACTATGGTTCGGCTGGTTCGGCTTTAATGCTGGAAGCTCCCTTAGAGCAGGGGGAGATGCAAGCATAGCCTTCGCTAACACTCAGATCGCAGCATCCTTTGCCGCTATAACGTGGATCCTCCTAGACATGGCGCGTGGAGGCAGGATAACCACTACAGGCTTCTGCACAGGAGCGATAGCAGGGCTAGCTACAGTTACACCTACAGCAGGTTTCATCTCCCTCCAAGCAGCAATGATTGTAGGGATCGCGGCATCCCTGGTAGCCTATGCTGCAGTATCCTATAAGAATAGGAGAGGGTGGGATGACGCCCTAGACGTATGGGGCGTACACGGCATGGGGGGACTCACAGGCATGATAATGCTAGGCATATTCGGCTCAGCATCAGTGCTGGGATCAAACGGCCTAATCTACGGAAACCTAGCCTTCTTCGGAAAAGAGATCGCTGCCGCAACTCTAGGCGCAGTATACCCATTCACAGTCACCTACCTGATCCTCTGGGCACTCAGCAAAGCCATGCGAATTAAAACAACAGGCGAGGAGCAGGAGAAAGGGCTAGACCTACTAGAACTAGGAGAAACAGCATATGCGGAACAGTAGGAGAAACACACTCTTTTCCCCATTTCCCGATTTTTCCAAGGGCTGCGGGAACCATGGTTACCTCGGCTATAAGTCCATGCCCACAACGTTATCGACGTCAGGCACAGCCACTTTACCATAATTCTTAGTCTCAGAGTAAGCTACGAAATGAGGGGATGTATTGGCACCCTCAGTGCCTGCAGCCATTATTATAATAACTGTTGAGTCCGGCTATTGGAGGCCTTCCAGCCTGAGACGCGGGAAGCGTCCATTGGCTTCTCCTCTATTCTCTTATGGGGCTTCTTAACAAGATATGCATCCTACCTGCATTCAGGGAGATCCAGCGGCCTCAGTCTTCGGGGCATTAACCTATAGTTCTTCCTTGCAGTGTTCATGCCTCTAGAGATCCAGTTATGCTTCAAGCCGTCTCATATGGCTTGAATTAGACACATTTGCTTTAAGGCTACTAGATACTAGAGGCCTGGCAAGCCGAAGCTAGAATCACCGATGAGGCTGCGATATATTTAATGATATAGAGGTAGATCAACTGACTGCAGCATGGGTGTGATGGATGCTGGACCGGAGATCCTCCTGGCTTAGGGCTTCAGCGATAATCGCTGTCATTGTGGCCATCCTGACCTCAGCCCTCTATCTGGAGAACAGTGGAGCAGGGGAAAAGCTTCAAGAACCGCTCCAAGAATCCCTTGAATACGGCTCCGCAGAGACTATTGTTCCCGTGAATATGGGTTCCTGCAGGCTTGTCGCCAATCTCACGAAGAAGAGGCGGAGCATGACTCTAACCACCAGCATGGTGAGAATAGGGGTGAATGGAACCATGCTTGGAGGAGAAGCTAGGGTAACCACCACCAGCGTGGCTGAGAAGCCTCTGCCCCTAGTGGAGTACGAGTGCAATGGATCGCATCATATTAAGAGTGCTTGGCCCACAGACAGTCAATGCATCGCACATCGTGGTGAAGGTAGTGGAGTATAGAGGTTCAGGGAGACCCGGAAACTACATCGTAGAAGGGGATGCTGTGTATAAGCGGCTTCCCAACGGAACCGAGGTGAAGCTAAGTGCAACCATGAACAGCACAGTCAAGGTTGATGAGGGAGGATACCTGCTCCTAGAGCCCGGCGACTGCGTGACGAGGATTATCATCAATGTTTACTATAGTTATGGGGGAAGCCGCTCATACGGCATGATCATGACTTCAGCCTGCCTCGGGGAGGCCTATTTAAAGTAGCCTCCAGCATTACACGGATCTTGGAGGCCTGAATAACGTTCACCTCGGCCTCAGGCTTCCCATACTCAATGAAGATTAGCCGTGAATAGACGTGTGGCTACGGGCATTACTCACGTTGATCCTGACTAGTATTCTCTTCTCCCAGCACTTATAAAGGCTCTCCATAAGTCAACCATACTTCGCATCATATTCAAGGCGGAGCTAAGCCCCTGCTCTCCGAGAATAATTAGCGGGGATTCTTGAAGCGTGGATCATCCTATGTCTTGTGAACTAGTTAGTAGGCGGAGGGGCTGGTGACAACATGTTCAAGAATTCTTAGTAAAGATAATCACTATAAGAAACTCTAAGCTATTTACTAGGTTATTTAGAGAGATACGGCATGCTCCTCGGAGAACCTCTTCAAGGAAGATGGTTCTTCGAGTTCCCTCATAGTTAAGATAGAGCTTTAAACAATATGTTGAGATTATGGTATGGGGCGGCGCTATATGGTGGGGGTAGCAGCGATGCTGGGATTAATGACTGGAGCTATAGTAGGCTGCCTCACAGCTATGCATGCTGATAAGTCAAGGATCCCTGGCGACACCCGCCTCCTCGTCCCCACAATATTCGCACTTACAGCACTGGGTATGCTTCTGGAGGAGGGACTGTACTTTTCTCTACCCTGGCTGATCCTAGCGCTTCTTATAATACCGGCCAGCGGCAGGTTATTTGAAAATACAAGGCTCTTCCTCCTAATAGCAGCATCCCTAACTCTACTCTACATGAGCCTCTTCCCCAGGCTTCATCCTCTAGGCCTACTCGTAGCATTAGCTGGCATTATAGGCGCAGCTGCAGGACAGAGGAGAACTATCCCTAGCCGAACTTAGGTTCTTAAGCTAAGCTATATAGGTCATTCCACACTAGCATAAGGCTCAGACTACCCTAACCCTCCCTACAAACATAGGCACAATACGCATATTCCAGGCAGGATTGCGTATTTCCTGGAAGGTTGGGATAACTAGAGAGAAGTATAAGAGGAATGGTTTTAGATATTAAGAGGAAGAGATAAAACTATGTATTCGCGGCACTCATGGCTATTTCTTCACCCATAGTCTTTTCACTGCAGGTATTTTGTCGAACTCTCTATCCTCAGTAACTATTGCGGTGATACCATTATTGGCCATAGCTCCTAGGTGGAGGGCGTCTGAGGGCTTAAGATTATATTTCGCTAGGAGTTTTGCCGCCTGCCTGTATTCCTCTTCACCTAGGGCAATTATAGATATGTAGGGGAGGACATTTGATTCTATGAACTCCATTGAGACACCATATGGAATATTGTATTTTCTCCTAGAGACATAGATCAGCTCATCGAGGACGAGGACATCAGTATAAGATTTATGCTTCGCCAAGACTTCTAAGTAGAAGTTCTCATAGGGGATCCTGTTCTCAGAATCTGCCATGGTGTTGAGGTATATGAGAAGCGGTGCATCTATGAATACCTTCATTACTCAAACTCCTCCTCAAGATAGGTTTCTGCTAGCTCGCCTGGTTTAGGCTCCCTCCTACCCTGTATTCTCTTAATCACCTCAACATGTCTTCTCAGAGACTCCCTAAGCTTCTCAGCATCTACCTTTCTCCTAGCAGGCTTAAGTACAATTCCATCCCTGATTTCCACAATAACCTCATCACCCTCATCAATACCGACAACCTCACGGATAGCCTTCGGCAATATTATGTAGCCCTTCCTACCAACCCTCAACTTAAGAGTCAAACCAGGTTCACCTAAAGTATAACCTGGCTAAACCGATTATTAAGCTTCCCTAAGACACTAGTTTAAGTGAATGAACACACTATATCTAGCATCCGATGCCATAGGGAAGATCACTGCCTCACTAGGAATTAGCCTGTCAGGGCTGAATAAAAGAACCATGAATTCTACTAAGATTCATGAAACCAAATATTATTATGAAGGAAAAATGTAGGAATGCATCGATTAGAAGCCATTCTTGGCAGGGATAACGTTTACAGGGAATATGCTGCTCCTCGCTCTTTTTATTGTGCTATAGTTTTCCTCCACTCCTCATATTCTTTAGGCGATACTACTTGCAGCTCGTTTATCATGGTTGTATATCCCTCCTCTCCCATTCTCTCCAGTATTCCACCTAGGTTTCCGCTAACCTTATACCAGTCGTCAAGGTCATTTGTTATTATTATAGGTATGTCGTTCAGGAGTATTAGTGAGGCGTGTATTGAGTCATACTTAATGTTCACTACTTCGTTTATTATGGCTGCTAGTCTTATGACATCCTCATCTATGTTCAGTAATGTTATTCCCAGTGATAGATAATCCTCTGTAGCCCTCCTAGCAACATGGGGGCTTATCTTTGAGAGGGAGCCGAGGAGCTCTAAAGCCACTAGGATTGAACCATGGGCTTCATAGACTCCCCTATCAACATCCTTTAGAATCTCGGCACACAGCTCTCCATACACTGGATGATGTATTATAGCGTAGACATAAATGTTTGTGTCAATATATGCTTTAATTCTCATTCCATGATTCCTCAACAAGTTTAACAGCATCAATGCTGATAGGTTCACCAACTAGGTTGAGCATATCATCAACAGGATTCCTCGTACGAGGCACTACGGGTTCCAGGATCACCTTCCCATCCTTAACCTTAACTCTCAGGAGATCACCTATACGGATGCCTAGTTTCTCCCTAACCTCTTTAGGCAGTGTTACCTGGTGTTTCCGCGTAACCTTCACCAAAGCACGCATAATTATCACAAGTACTACGTACTACACAGCACCTAAAACCTTTACGTTTCACCTGGAAGGCTTCTCATCCACCTGCAACCTATAGGGGCACCACGCCTCTTCGGATATCTTACTCTATAAGTGACTGCCAATGAAGCATTATCCTCGTGTAGAAACATTCTCATCGAAAACATCAGCACTCAAGACTCTCATCACAGCGGGGATGTAGAACCTCACTTTCATCTAGGTCTCCCCCCATTATATATTCTCTGAGGATCGATGGGGGAGGGCGTGTACGACTATAGGGAGTCGGAGTACTATAAGAGGCTTCCCCGGGACATTAGGGAGCTACTGGACGACTTCTACTCCTGGATGCTGGGGAGCATGAGGGAGACGACTGCAGGGAGGTTTGCGTGGGATGTGGCCAGGATCCTAGTGGAGGAGGCCTTCAACCCCCTCGACCTAGACTTGGCTAAGGCCAGGAGGGTGGTGGCAAGGGTCTCGGGTATGAGGCCCGGCACGAGGAGATGGTACGTGTCCCTCATGAGGAGGCTCGCCGCCTACCTCTACGAGATACACGGCTCGGAGAAGGCAAAGGAAATACTCGAGAAGCTCAAGTCCCCGAGGGTCAGGCTTCCCCCACCCGAAACCCTCACACCCGAGGAGGCCGAGAGGCTGCTGGAGGAGGCCAGAACCCTCAAGAACAAAGCCCTGATAGCCGTGCTCCTAGAGGGAGGCTTGAGGATAAGCGAGGCCCTCAGCCTCAGAATAGGGGACGTGGAGTTCGACGAGTATGGAGCCAAGCTCTACGTAAGGCAGAGCAAAACAGAGGCTAGGCCAGTAAGGATAATCAAGTACACCCACATCCTCCGGGCATGGCTTCAAAGCCACCCCCAGAGAAACAACCCCCAAGCATGGCTATTCCCCAAGGCAACAAACCCTGATAAACACATGACCCCCCAAACCGCAAACAACAATATCAAAAGAATAGCAAGGAGGGCAGGAATAAAGAAGAACGTACACCCCCACATCCTAAGACACACCAGGGCAACCATGCTAGCCACAAGGCTAACAGACAGAGAAATGATGATGGTATTCGGCTGGAAAACAGTAGAAATGGTGAGGAGATACACACACCTAACCATGAGAGACGTGGAAACCAGCCTCCTCAAAAAGGTCTACGGAATAGACAAGGACGATGACAGGACACCCCTAACCACCAAGACCTGCCCTAGATGCGGAGCCCAAAACCCAGCCCAAGCAAAATTCTGCTGGAACTGCGGATACCCATTCGAACAAGTACAAATCCAAATAATCAAGAAGGAAACAGAGACCGAGCAACTAGCAAGAAAAATAGCAGAGCTATTGAAGCAGAATCCAGAGATACTAGGACAGCTGTGATTCTACCATACTGCTGTCATCATTGCCAGCCATATTAGGCCAGCCACGGCCAGCACTGTTAGGCCTGCTGAAGCCAGAGCTGTGCTCAGGCTCCCCCTGCCAGCCTCAACCCACCCATACTTGTAGAAGAGGGGTAGGGGGATGAATAGGAGAGGGATAGTGAACTCCCAGTAGTGCAGGATAAAGCCCAGCAGGATTGCGGCAAGCATGTAGGAGGGAGCCAGGATCAGGGACTCCCAGAAGCCCAGCCTAAGCCTAGGCATCCTCCCATACCAGTAGGCCAGGCCCAGCACGCCTAGGATGAGGGGGGAATCCCACAGCAAATCATACATCCAGCCGACACCCAGAGGACCCAGGGAATGCCACATCAACGTGCCTGTCAGGAACACAGCCAGCCACGGCATACGCGTCCAAACAGCCGCCAACACTAAGAGCACCACTACAGGCTCAAACCAGAGCTGCGTATCCCCAGCCACGGAGTAGACAGCGAATCCTGCTAGAAGCCCGAAGCCCCAGCCAGCCATACCCACAACAAACACGGATAAAGCTAAGCCAGCCCAGCGGGACAACACTATATCCCAGCATAATTACTGCGGATAAAAAATAAAACAATATTGATTGTAGCACAGGCCTAACCCGCAGGCTCCAAGTGGATCCAGTCCAGCCTAAGGCCGTTCTGATAGCTATTTATAGTGTCAGCAGCATCGCTGAGAGCATGGCCCACAGAGGTTGACACACCCCTCACAATCACCCCGACCTCAACATAATATGTCCCTGGAGACAGGTTGCCGATATTAGCCGTCAGCGTTACAAGGCCTCCCTCCTCCACCACATTAGTGCTGGAGCCTATATCCTTGATTATCTTGCATGCCCCTGCAATGGCATTATGGTTGGAGTCGTAGACCATGTATGAGAACTCTATCTCAGCCTCATCTCCAGGCGTCGAGGCCTCGAGACGATAGCTCAGAGCAGCAGCCAGCGAGAGATTATAGTTGCCTGACTCCTCCACAGGGAACTTGAAGACAGCATACTGGTAGTACCAGCCCTCCTCACCGTAAGCCGTATTTATATGAGCAGTTATCACGCGGCCATCATAGGATGTCGAGCCATGAGTATCACCCTCCCCGCCGCTGTCATGGCCAGCATCATATATCTCGCCTCCACCAGTATCCACATGGGAGCTCGGATAGTAGGGTGTCCTGCCAAGCTTCTCATACTCGCGGAGAGCCTGGATAGCCAGGATAGTCGTCTCACTATTCGTGAAGGCGAACGGGTTCTCAGGCTCAGCCATCATCCTGAACCCAGCAATGTAGATGCCATGGTTCTCGAGGAAGCTGAGGACATGCTTGTCGATCAGGCTTGCAATATTCTCAGACCATGCGAACAGGCCTGAGTCACCCCACCCTGTGGAGACCTTCTCCACACCGTCTATCCTGTAGCCGCTTGCAAATGACCCCCTGTAGGTGGCGAGCTTAACGGTGATCCCGTCAACCTCCTCCTCATAGTCCCACTGAAGCTTCACCAGGATGCCTGCCAGCCTGTCAGCCATGGCCAATATGTCCTGCCCATTAATGTACCGGTCCCCAGTAATCCTATAGTACTTGGAGAGCACTATGAGCAGAATAGCGTTGAGATAAGTAGGGTAGTTGGAGTAGTAGAAGGTGTAGGAGCCCCGTCTAAGCCCATAGCCATCCCATCCACCCTCATCAAGGGCCTCGGAGATGAGGCTCTCAGCCTGGCTCTGCCCATCCGAGCCATACCTGTCAAGATACCATGCAGCCTTAAGCAGCTTATAGTACACGTGGTGTTCAAACATGGTGTACCAAACATCAGCGCCTAGATCCTCTATAACTGAGACAACCTTGCTGTAATACGGGTAGAGATCCCTCTCAGCATTAATGCCGCCGAACCATGGGAGATCACTGTACCCCTTGCCCTTCCACGTGCTGACAGCCTCAGCCGCCTGGTCGAAGTCAGCAACATTCCCGCTCTTACCGAACAGCGGGTCATACACGTCGAAAGTATAGCCGTGATCCTCCATGAAGTTAAGCAGCTTCTGGGCAAGGCTGGGCTGATAGTCTTCGAGAAGCCAGGCAGCAATCCTGGTGGAGTGCCTAGCAACATACCTCTGACTATAATACCAGGCATCGCCTCCAACATCAGCCGTCAGGGTTATGGAGGAGCCCAGGTGGATCTCATGCTGGTAGACCACGGGGTAGGAGCCAACCCTCAGTATAACCCCGCTGAGAGTACACTTCTCAACATAGATGTACAGCTTATCCTGAGTATAGCTCCCATCATTATAGTACCTCACATAGAGAACCACATCATAATCCCCGCTCTTATCAGGGTTAAAGTAGAACCTCATGTAAACACCGTCAGACTGGAAGCCAAGCAGCTCAGCCTTATAGTATGTGTGCTTAGGCTCATAGAAGCCGCCAGCCATGAAAAGCGTATTATTATAGATTATCGCTATAGGTATGCCTACATGGTCACGCATAACAGCCTCATTATCATTGATCTCCGCGACAGCCCTGGAAACCCATGAAATACCCTTAGATATAGCCTCCTCCACAGGGTCGCTGGGAGGCTCATCCACAGCCAGCACCACGGCAGGCCCAGCCACGCTGAACAGGAAGAGAGACAGGATTAGTATAGCGCCTACAGCGTATAGGAGCCGCACCCCCAATATCACCGCCTAAAGGGTGCGGAACAAGTAACACCCTGAGCGGGGGCTCACAGGCTCCGCATCTTCCTCTTAACATAGTCTAGGATGCTTTCACGCGTCTTGGGGCTCCAGCCCCTAACCTTACTGTTATTCTTAGGCTTAGAGAGACGTATGAGGAGGAGAAGCCTACCCCTAGCCGTCTTCTTGGAGATCCTGTGCCTCCTATAATCCCTCACAATAGCCCGGGCAATACTCCTGAACTCCGAGGGCCTGTCGAGACCCTTAAGCCCCCTATCCTTAACCCTCCTCCCAAGATACTTGTAGCGCCTAGCCACGCCTACCACGCCTCCGCCTATATCTGCGTTTCATGGTGCCAGCATCTATCCCCTCAATATCATAGCGCTCAGGATGGTTCATCCACCTCTCAATCATGACTATGCTCCTAGGATTAGGCTTAGGCCTAATAGTCCTCCTAGCCCTATACAGGTCATCCATACGCTGAGCCCTCTCACTCCTACCCTCATGCAGCATCTGAGCAGTATAGAGGAGCTGGCTAAGCGTCTCCTCGAGATCCCCCCGCCTATAATCACCCCTCACAACCAAGCTCCTAATATGCCTGAGATTAGCCCTGTAGCCAAGCCTAGGATCAATCTCAGCCCTAACATCAATAGACTCGGGATCATAGCCATGCCTAACAAGGTATTTCCTAATCATACGTATCTGGAGAGACACGGGCATACGCCTACCCATACACATCCCTCTAACACTCTATGCGGATCACCAAGTCTCAGGGAGTTCGAGGATCTTTCTCCTGCTCCTGGCTGCAACTATGAGCCTGTAAACCATTATGATGATGTTGAGCATCAATACTACTCCTAGGAGAAGCCCTGAGGCTGAGAGGATCACGCGGTCCTCGGAGCCAGAGGCATAGCTGTACTCCCTAGCAGTGAGAAGAATACCGTAGCCTGAGACAAGGCTCATAACAGCCGCGGCTGGAACCCCTAGAAGCCAGGAGACCAGGGGGCTGAACAGGGAGGCTAGGAGGACAACAATGTAGAGGCCTGAGAGCTCCAGCTTCTCCCTATGCTCCACCACCAGGGGCTCAGTGCTCGGAGGCCCCGAGAAATATACCTCCACCTCAACATACATGGAGGAGCTCCAACTAACAGAGGCCTCAGGCACCAAGCCATCACCAGTGCTGGGCCCTGAGACCACCAGGCTCCCCAAGACAGCACCGCTAGAAGGATCCCTGAAAACCACGTAAGAGCCCAGCGGGAAGAACAACAGGTGGAGGGCATTATCACCATAGGCCCCATGAATAACCCAGACCCACCGCTCGTCAGGCTCCCTAGCAACACTCCCCTCAATGCCCCCCCAAGCATAGAGGCCGTAGAACCCCTGGCCTGAAAGCCAAGTAGGATCAAAGAGGAGGACAGGGCTCGAGACCGTATGATTATCCCATAGCTCCTCCAGCCCTCCTAGCCCCAGGCTCCTCGGGAAGCCTGCAACGTATCTTATCTCACCCCTCCACCTCTGAGCACTCATCTCACTCCCATTATAGCTGCTAGTACCTATCAGGAGAGAGTTGTTTAGACGGGAGCCAGCACCGCTCCAAGAAGCCTGGGCTGATAGGGCACCGTTCACGTAGAGGAGGATGTGGGTGGAGTTGGAGACCCCCGCGATCCTGGTCCAGCTCCCCTCGCTCGCAGGGGCTCCCTCAGCCACAACAGTAGAGCCTGAGGAATCCCTCCTAGCAAAATCCCAGCGGTCGGAGACCTGGCTGACGTAGAGCCTCCAGTCAAGCTCATCCTTACTTGCAATAGCGTTCCAGTCAGGAGTGCTGTAGGCCTTAACCATAGCCGCAACAGTCAGGTCAGGGCCCTCCAGGGCATCGGTGTGGGGGAACACCACGTAGCCTGAGCCATTCAATACGAGCTTGTAGGCATGATAACCCAAGGCATCCCCGGGCCCAAGCTCAACACGGAACTCCACGTCGGGGCCCGAAGCCCCAGCCACAGGGGCTAGGACGAAGGAGGCGAGCAGGATAACTATGAGCAGCAAGGCAGGCCTCACACTAATCCCCTACAACTAGGTGCGGAGAAAAAGAAGAGGCTGGGGTTTAAGGGGAGGCTACTCGCCGCTGAAGCCTCCCGCCACGACACGTATCATTATCATCACTAAGCCCACTATCGCTACTGCAAGCGCGATGATTATGCCTGTCCCAGCAAAGCTCTGAGCCGTATTAATACTATTAGTGAACTCCTGGGGGATAGTTATAGTAGAGTTGTTGAGATTGCTGGTTATAGTGTTGAAGGCTCCGAACAGTAGTCCAAGCCCTATAGCCACCCCCGCTATCATCGCTATTAGGAACAGCCATCCCAGCAGACTATTCATAGCCACCACTTATCCCTGCATCATAGTGCGGAACATGATCAACTATTCCTCAGCACTCCTCCTCCAAGCACCGTAAAGCAGGCCTGCCAGAGCAAGAGCGGCAACCATGAGGATCCACTTCCCAGTATAAAGGCTGGCTACAACAATAGCCGAGACACCCGTCGCTGCAAGACTCCTAGTCTTAAGATAAACACTGGCAACAACAAGGGGGCCCAGCAAGGCTGTGAAGAGCCCGAAGGTGGAGCTACTCCACCATTCAACCATAGCTGTGACATTCAAGGGGTCGGGGAACGTTATGCTGGGCGGGGAGGGAGGCTCAGCCCCAGCCAGCACGGCTAAAAGCCAGGTAGGAATAATCACTCCAGCCACCCCTCTAGCTAAGCATTCTGAAAGCCAAGCCCCTGAAGAACTGCACAGCCGCCAACAGCAGGCTGACGGTTCCCAGGAGGTTAAGCCCCGTTACCAGGCTGCTGGGAGGAGGGAATGGCAGGAGGCCTGCCACAGTATCCCCCAGCAAAGCGGCTCCAAGAATCACTTTCCAAAGCTTCTCGAAAAGCATGGGGAGCTGGACAACCATGTAGAGGGGATCATACTTCATACTAGTAGCCGCCTCAACATCGCTCTTATCAACATTGAAGGGCATCGAGCCTGGAGACAAGCCGTAAGCCTCCCTAAACGCACTTATGCTGAGGCTCAGCAGGAATATGAACATCGCTATGCTCAGAGCCCTCACATCCACCCCCAATAACCTGATGCGGAGCCCTACACCCTCCTCCTATAAACGAAGCCAAGCCCGCCTAGAATGAACGCTAGGCCCAGCACAGCATCAGGGACGGAGAGCCAGCCCCAATACCCAAACGTGGCCAGCAGGCCAGCACCCACCACGGCGAAGAACCCCGCGGTAGCCTCATTGGCCAGCAGCATGACTCCGAGGATGACTACAGCCGCCACTGTGCCCTTATGCTCCTGCAGCCAGTCTGGGAGAGGCAGCGTAGCATTCCTCCCTGGACTCCACTTCCAAGGCCATGAGGAGACCTTCCAGGAGCCCTCCAGGTTGCTCTTAATCTCAGAGCCGCTGAGGCTGCCCACATAGCCCACCACAATAGTGGATGTTATCCTATCCACAAACCCCCTAATATAGAGGAGACCATTAGACTCATTATAATAGTAGCCTACAACACCAGTATTGTTAAGCTCATCCAACGATGAAACATTCCTCAGCTCCACGCCATCCATGGAGACATAGTCAAGGCTACCCACAATATGGAGGCACACAGTGAACTCTGCGAAAGGCTTCGTGTCAAGCTCCAATGTAAGCCTCGACTCAACAGCAGTATCATTAACCACACCCACCTCCTCGTAAGTAAACTGGGCTAGGGAAGCACCCCTAACATACTCGAAGCCGAAGGCCATGTGCCTCTCATAGTTCTCGAGGAGGTAGAGCATGCCTGTAGCCACGCTGCTCTGAGTCTCCACGTTGGTCTCATCAGCCCCATCCCACGTAAGCTCCCACAGCTCATCGCTCAGCAGGCTCCAAATCCTGTTCAAAGACACGATCAGCTTGGGATCAGTCCAGTAATAGTAGCTCATAGCCTGGAGGAAGTAGCCCTGAGCATAAGGCTCCTTCTCATCCAAGTAGCCCTTATACCAGTACTCCCCAGGAGCCTCATCCAGGCTCCTATACCTATAGTAATAATACCTGTCGTAAACACTGTCATAGTGGAACCAGTTGTTCATCAAGTAGTCGACAGCCTCCTTATACGTCTCATTCTTAGTCCTATCATACAATGCTAGGAGAGCATGAGCCACCTCAGCATTAACATCGAGATAAGTAGCGGCTCCGAACGGCGGGGGAATATCAAGGAACCCCCCGTTCCTAACATCACCTGGATCCCTAACCTGGCTTCTAAGCAGAGTATTAGAAGCACTAATAGCCTCGGACAAGTAGGTCCTATTCCCAGTATAATCATAGATGTAAAGAGCCGACAAGATATAGTTGCTTAAAGCCCTGTTGCTGACAAACCAGCTCCAAGAGTCAAACACCTTCTTAACAGTGGCGAACACGTTCTCCACGAACTCGTAGTCGCCAACCCTGAGGGAAGACATAACTATGGAGGCCATAGCAAACCCCTTGAAAACACCCGTACCAGTATTAACAGCGAAGCTGAAGTCCCTGCCATCAAAGCTATCAACATTGTACAGCATATCCTCGTAGACCTTGTATAAGCCTGGAGCAAAGCTCGACATAGGAACGATCTTGAACTCAACACTGCTTGAAGAATTAGTGGAGTTTGCAGTCAGGTTGCCCATCTGAACCTCAAACTTCATCCACCTGAAATACCAGTCATAGTCAGGCTTCTGCCTATTACCATAACCCCACACATGCACACCCTTATCAGCAGGGACAAGAACCGCGAAAGCCCTGTTCATACCTATAGGCCTCTTAGTGAAGAACAAGGCCAGGCGCCACCCATTCCTCTCCTCCCACACGTTCTCCCAGCTACGCGCCAAGTGGTACTCCTTCTCATCACCGCTGCTCAGAACACTCCCACTAGTAGAAGCATTAACCAAGCCTACACCTGGAAGATAAGCATACTGGTACTGCCACCAATCCAGGTTATCGAAAGCCAATGTAACCCTGACGTTAGTCAGATTCATCCCCGAAATATTAGTGACATTAAACCTGACGAGAACATAGGGCTTCCCAGGAATAACAACATAGTCCTGCACATAGCGGAGGACACCGTCACTCATAACCCTCTCAAGCACGTAGCTCGAACCATCCTGATATATCCTGGCATCAATGATCCTCCCATCACCCAGGCTCCCATCACCCGTATCCCATATACCCCTATAATCCGAGCCGTTAACAGAGCCGTTAAAATACCAGACCTCAGTCGACTTAATGTTAGCGAGATACCACAGGTTAGGCCACGAGAAACCATGCTCCAACACATTATTGTAATCCTTATAGATGTCCATTGAGAGGACAATGCACCTACCATACTTATCAGTCCTATTCCCAGCGAGATCACCGCCCACATTGACGATAAGGTTCCCAATACTCGCATCACTCAGATTAGTCGACAAAACCCTATCATAGGGATCCGTGACATACCTTGTGAACAAGTATATGTCCCCGCCATCCTGGTATGAGAGAAGCTCCTTGTACTTAGAGATAAGGGAGGATAAGAGATCACTGTAGCCGAGGAACACTAGGAGCTGGGCAGCCTCACCCTGCTCAGTATTCCAATGCCACCTCTGCCCCTCAGGTGTCCCCCAAGTCTCCCTAAACAGCCCCGTGGAATTATCGTAGAGCCTCTGGACAAGGACCTCAGCCATCCTCCTCCACAAGTGAGGGTCAACTACGAGGAGCTTGCTGGGAGTAACCCAGTCAGCCACCCCTCCCCTAGCAGTAACACCCGCCAGAGGAGCTGCGAGAAGCATGAGTAACAGTAGGGGAAGGACAGCACGCCTCAATCAAAATACACCTCCTCAGGCCTCCTCCTCATACTCTCAATCAAAATATAGATGATTATCGAGCCGAACACCACGACTGGAACCCAGCTCCAAACACTCTCAAAATACCCGTTAATCTTATCCGAGATCTGCCTCCAGGAATCAGGGATCAGGAGGCCGTTCTCAGATGCAGAGTCATACAGGTAGTCCTGCAGCCCAATAAAGAAGCCTGTAAGCTGAGCCAGGAAGCTCATAGCAATCCATATACCGAAGAGAGCGACAACAGCTGTAACCCACGCCCTAGCAGCCAATCCTACCCCGTATAAACTATGCGTCAGCCAAGCACAATCCGCCTAAGACTAGGCACAGGGTAAAGTATCTCACTATACCTCCTACCCCTCAAGCCACGCCTCCTCCTCCCCTGGAGAACAATAGGAGCCCTAAACCTAGCAGGGATCCTGGGAGCAGAGATGCGTGGAGGCCTAGGGGGACTGGGTTCTCCCAGAGCCCCCAGCACAAGATTCCTAGCCCTAACCTTGCTGCGCAGCACCTCAAACTCCCCTAACATGCCTCTACCCTTAACCCTGCCCCTAGACCCCACTCCTCCTTTAGGGAGGCTAAGGGAAACAGGGAGAACAGAGGGCTTAGAAGCCCTACGCATAGAGCCCAAGCCCACTACTCCGAGGGCTCCGAGGCCCCGAATACTCCTAGACTCACTCCAGAAACGCACAATCATCCTCCCAGGCCTCCCCACCTCGACTCCAGCCAGCCTTCCCAGCTCCCTGGATCCTAGGCGTACACGCGGCTCCTCAGCACCCCTCTCCTCTAGGAGAAGAGAGCCGCGGCCAACAGGCTTCTCCACCTCTCTGGGAGGCCTAGGCCCCTGCCCCTCCACTCGGGGCAGGAAATCCTCAATGCTTGGCGCGTTCTCCTCGGAAGGAGGCCTAGGCTCGCCTGGAGGCTTAACCCTGAAGCCATACCTCCTAGCCTCACCCAGCTCGGGGATCCTCTCCACTCTGGGAGCCCTGCCCCTCCTAACAGCTACGAACTCATCCTCCACCCTATAGTCCTCCACACTTCTCCTCAGAGCCTCAGCCTCCACCACGCCTGGCCTCGAGGAAAACCTCTCAACCCTAAGCTCACCGGGCTCAAGCTCAGCCCTAGCAACCTCCTTGTACCCCAAGCCCGAGCGGAGAGAGTAGACGCGGCCCCTGACTGGAAGCTCCTCCCCCTCAACCCTAGTAGTCCACAGCTCCCAGGCCTCCCCCCTAAGCCCCTCCCCACCAGAGGCAAGCTCCACTCCCCTATAAGCCTCAGGCTTAGAAGCCCTATACACCCTGTAAACCACAGGAGCCTCACGCGTATAGGTCAGCCTAGCCTCATCACCTGAAAACAAGCCCCTAGCCTCCTCGGAGGGAGGCCTGTAGGGCTCAGCAACCTCAGCATAATACCTGTCAGGCAGAAGCTTGGAGACACCTGCACCCAAAGCCTTCCCTCCAACATAGCCTCCCACAACCGAGCCTGCAAGCTCACTCCAGCTAAGCGGATTATTCCTAAGCTCATCTAGGAGGGGGGAAGGATTCCTAAGCGTCTTATAAGTCCTATAGTAATCCATAGGGTTAACGATGCCTGTCAGCCCCTCCACCACGCCTCTACCGAAGTAAAGAGCAGATAAGCCGAAGGCAGCACCAAAGGCCTCAGCCTCATGGAACCCGCCTCTCCCACGGCTACCCTCATACACTCCCTGCAGCCTCTTCTCAGCAGGCCTGAACAAGTGCTCCTCAACATAGCTCCTAGCCTCCTGAACCTTAGAGTCAACAAACCCTAGAATACGCCTCCAACCAGACTCCCGCCTAGCCCTCCTAGCCTTCCTGGCAAGATAAGCCTGATACGCTATAGCCGAGCTAAGCTCCCCATAATAGGTTTCACCCGGAGGCTGGGAGGGAAGCCTGAGGGCCTCGGGATCCTCACTATACTCACGCTCCCTCTCCAAGCCCCCAGTATAGCTCAACGCCTCCTCCCTCTCCTCTCACTCGCCTCGAAGCCAGGCATACCGATCAGTCCCAGGAGATCAGGGCTCCTCGAGGAGCGCCTAGGCTTCTCCGAATCCCTGAGCATCCCCCTGATCCTCCTCTTACGGTAGTCGCCGATAATCCTCTTAACCTCCTCCTCGCTGAGCACACCGTTCTCCAAGCCAAGCATGATCTCCCTGGCAACCCTCTTAGAAACCCCATACTTCTTAGCCAGCCCGTTAACCCTCCGCTCACGCTCAAGAAGCTCACGGATCCTAAGCCTAACACCACTAAGCAAGCATCAATCCCCAAAACAAAATGCGTCAACCCATAGCATAGGAGAACACGTAGGGAGCAACCTCAAAGTAATAAGCCTTGAACAGCTCCCTATCCTGCACGATCCCACGCCTAACAAGATAGGAGAAGAGGAACTCACGCATCCTGCTCCTCCCCAATAGGAAGCTAGCAGCAGCGAAGCACGAGTAAATATAGCTGAGGCTAAGCAGACTAGCAGAGAAATCACGCTTCTTCTTCATACTGGTCGTCCAAACCTTCTCCCCATACTCATCATAAAACCAGTTGAAAGCCCTGCGATGCACAAGCTTAACCGTAGCCCAGAACGTGCCATCAGGGTCAAAACGCTTAACACCGCTCCTACGGTAAAGCCTATGCATAAGCTGCTCATACTCGTAGAACTGCCTCATACCAGGATTCATCTTCCGAAGCACAATGCTCCTCTCACTCCTCTCAGGCGGAGCCCTGTGAGCCAAGGGATCCCTCTCACCACCCCCCAGCACAGGTGTTGTAGATTCATCGAGTTGTAAAGCCTGCATGGAGCTGTTATAGGCTCTGGAAGCCCTCTCCTCCATCCTCCTCTGAGCATAGAGGAAAAGCTTGTGGACACGGTTAACAAGGCGCAGGTAGAGCTCCCTGCTCCTAGTCCTCTCCCACTCACGGTAATCCTCAGGATAAAGATCCCTAGCAATATCAATATACTTCAACCCGTAGCCGCGGAGCTCCCAGACATCCATATACCTGGCTTCAGCAGTCAACTCTACCACCATATAGGGATGAGCATGGTTATAAGCTGGGTGTCCACAGCATGGACACGCAGGCTACCCGACAAGCTCCACCTCCACATCCTCCTCGCCCCCAGAATCCCCTGCACCAAGCCTAGCCAGGATGGAGCGGGCCAGCCGCCTAAGCTCAGGGGGAGACTCCTCGTCCTCAAGGACCTTCCTAGCAGCAGCCATGAGCTTGGAGGCCCTCTTAAGCTCCTCCTCCCTAATAGCATCCTCCAGCTCAGTCAAAGCGTGGTCAATGTACTGGTCCCTCATATCCATATACTTGGGGTAAACATCGTCGGGAATCCTCCTAACAAACTCCTCCTCAAACTGCTTATACACCCTGACACTTCCCGAGGGGGCGACAGAGAAGCCGTAGCCATGAGCCCTGCTCCACCTCTCATCAACCTTAACAACCCTCACAATAATGTTCTCATACCTGCGGATAGGGCGGAGCATATCCTCAGGGCTCGGAGTACTCATAATCAAGGCTGAAGCCCTGCTCCTCACAAGCTTAACCACATCGCTTATCGCCTTCGCCTTAGCCACACTGGTGAAAAACATGTAGGCCCCACCGAAAACCCCCGCATCATCCCAAACCAATAATGGGATCCTCTTCCTCCACGAAGCACCCCTAAGCTTAGGGATAAGATCCCCTATATCGAAGAAGCTGTAGCGGAAAACAATGTCGCTGAAATCAACCCTGAAGCCAAGGCTCCTCATAGCATCCAAGGCAACCTTGAAGCTATACGTGGACTTCCCAG
This sequence comes from Desulfurococcales archaeon, assembly GCA_027083135.1. GTDB lineage: Archaea > Thermoproteota > Thermoprotei_A > Sulfolobales > WAQK01 > JALWQH01. Next base: position 41,565 of record JALWQH010000023.1, read on the forward strand.
CCCCAAGCTTCCCGTAGATTATGGCTCCGAGGAACTCCGTCTCCCTGTAAGCCGAGACTATCCTCCTCCCAAGAACACTCCACCCACTGCTCCTAGACTTCTCCCTAGCATCCACAACACTACTAGTATCCGCTACACGGTCAAGCTCCTCGGGCTCCCACTCCAACAGCTCCTCTATCTCCCTAAGCGCCCTGACAACACTACGCTCCGCTCTCAACCTCCCTGCCCCTCTCAACACCCCTGACGCTGAGGAACAAGCGGTGCCTATGCATCACGCCCAGAATAATCCTGAAAATACTGTCCAACGCCTTCTTCTTAACCGCGGCACACCTCCTCCTATAAACCATGGGATGCGTGAACTCGTCCCTCTGAGCCCTGCACTCCTCATCAACCCGCTTCTCAAAGTCCTCGAAGCTCCCCTCCTCCACGCCCAGAGCCTCACGCAGCCTAGCCTTAAGCTCCCTCTGAGCCCTGGGAGGCAGAAGCCCCCAAAGCGTATCCAGATCCTCAGCGTAAACCTCCACGAGCTCAGGGTTAAAGGACGCCAGCCTCTTACTCTCCATAGCGTTGGAGACAGCCCTTACAAGAAGGAACTGGTAGTTCCCATACAGGCCTCTAACCTCCTCAACCCTGCTCACACCAGTCACCCCCCACCCACACTTATAGTCCTAGGAAGCCCTGGAGCATGGGGAGCTCCGCCTCCATGCATACCCATATAGATGACGCCCAGCACACCCATCACCACTAGGCCTATGATCACTATGATGGGGAGCCACTTCTTCACCCAGTCGCGCATCCAGTCCTCCTTAACCTTCTCCATAAGGCTAGCCTGCTCAGCATTGATAATCTTCTTCAAGTCTGCTGGGTGGTGGCGCCACACAAGGTAGTCTATGAGGTCGGAGGCCTTGATCGTCACCCCGCCCAGCTTAGCCTCAAGCTCCTCCCTCGACCTGGGAGCAAGCTTCAAGACACGCTCCAAGTAATCTATCGCGCCCCTGAGCTCCGCCGCAGCCTTCTCTGGATCCTCTATCCTCCTCTGCTTCAACTCCTCTACACTCATATTCATGAGGGCATCAAGCTCTCCTTGAAGCTCCGCGAGCTGCTTCTCAGCAGCCCCGCGTCCACCCAGCCTCTCAAGCTCCTCCCAAGCCTTAGCAGCAGCGAAGAGGTCGTCAATAGTCTTAAACCTCTGCCTAAACACGGAGATCGCAGCGGTCATCCTAGGGTCAAGGGTGAACGGGTACTTCATATAGGCCAGCACGGCTCTAACACCCTTACCCTTATGAATAGGCATGACGCTCTGACCATCAGCCGCGAACACATACTTCTCCTTGTAGGGCTTCCTAGAAGGAGTTATGAAGTGCCCATCACTCACACCAGGCATAAGCCTAACCTTACCGTCAGCACCCACAAGCAGGAGGAGGAACCCCGTCCTAGCACTATCAATAACATCAAGGATGAAGCCAGGCATAACCTGCTCCAACCCCAAGGCCACCGAGACCCCCACCAATCCCCCCAGAGCCAGGAACAAGAGTATAGCAGAGTAGGGAGCCACAAGACTGGCTATGAAGACGCCAAAACTAGTGGTATTGGCTATCACTCCGAGAGCAAGGAACACCAGGAGAGCCAGGAACCCAGCGAACCCAGGCCTCAAGGCTACCACACCTCCCTCCTACCCTCAACGTTAACGAGAACGCTCTTCCTGGTCTGCATCACCCTCTCAAACCCCTTGTAGCTCCTCCTAGCCCTAGCATACATCCAGATACGCAGATTCTCAGCTAGAAGCTGCTTGGCATGGCTCTCCTTAACGAAGTCGTCTAGAGCACCATAGCGGAGAGGCCTGGAAATACTGCTGTTCAAAGCAAGCTCTATCTGAGTAGCCAGGCTCTCAGTCTTCCAGAACAGCCACCTCATATCAGTCTCAGACAAGTAGCTCAAAGCCATATCCCTAGTAGCAAAAGCCAATACATAGCCCCACAATTCCCTAGAAATACGCTCATCCTCCAATAAAGTGTAGAGGTCTCCTGGAAGACTAGGACCACTCTGAGCAAACTGAAGCGCAGCGCTTGCAAGCTCAGGGCTCACACCAGTAGGCTCCTTCCTAACACCCAGCATTTTGCTGAGAAAGTCAAGCATACCCATCACCTATACATATACACACATACATACATGCCCCGCAGAAAGAGTGCGGAAACCCCCCTCCACTCCAGCCGCAACCTAGAGAATAAGGAAAACCATGATAGAATAATTTAAAAACCCATATAAATACCCCTTTAAATACCTCGGAGACCATCAGCCCTTAAATATCCGTGTCCATCCCGTGGACACGATGCATCCACACACAGGGCTTCCAGGAACCCGTAGAGATACTGAGGAAGAGAATAAGAAGGAGGGATCATCCGCTCTAGGCGGATTCCTGCCGCCGTGCGGCTCCACATCCCCGCCCAGGCTCTCCAACCATATAGTAGAACATGTTCCTTCTTATCTTAATTGCCTCTCTTTTAGCCTGCTAGTCTTAGGAGGAGCTCCTCGGCAGCACGCTTCTGAGTGTAGCTTAGAATGTAGTCCAGCTTCTTATGCCCCGTGAGCTTAGCTATCAGTTGGGCTGAAACCCCTCTCTCCGCTAGTTGCGAGATGAAAGCATACCTCAAGGCATGCGTGTTAAAGCCCAGGGCTTTCCTCGTCCACGACTTTATCCTGGAGACCACCGTGTCTAAGCCGTGGACACGCAGTCCAGCAACAGCGAGGCGCTCACCCCTCCCAAGCTCCCTCGGAACAACAACCAGCCTCTCATAGGGATCCCGCCTCTTCCGGACCCTCACCCTCAGCTTCCTCCTACCCGTCTCAGCCCACTTGAAGGCGGCCTCCACGGCCTCGCTTATCCTAAGCCCATTGGAGAGCTGTATCAACAATATACTGATATATGCACGAGCCACAGGCCTGGCATCCCTAAGCCTACCAACCAAATCCCTCCTAACAACATTGTAGTCCAACCCCTTATCCCACGCATACAAACCCATAGGAGTTCACCCCACAGGAGGTATGCGGAGAAAAGATGAACCCCTAAGTAGGCCTGGAGTTCACCTTTAGGCCCAAACATAAACTAATAACCTTTTGAAGACATCAAAGAGGTATCAACGAGTAGTATACTGAAAAATTTCTATTTCCATTGCAAGGTGGGTGCTATTCTCCTGGCTACATCATCCATATGGCTTAATATTTCTTCTTCAAGTTTTCTATAACCTTTGTAAGGTCTTAATGATAAGTCTGCAAGCTCAATAGCACCGAAAAATAGTGAAGATGACCTTACCGTTTCATCAAGTAAGACAAGGACATGTTGGGGAGAAGCCCTGGGCCCTTTTAAAGGAAGATGTAAACCAGGAATAGAAACCTTTTGAGAAAATTTAAGAATAGCATATGCGGCAAGCTCCATTAGAACTCCTGATAAATATGTAGCAGAACTCTTTGAAAATATAAAAACAGGGATATCCGCTCTCTGAAAAGAGTATATGCTTCTGAGGAAGTTCTTTTCATTTTCTGAAAGGTTTCTTAAAAGATTTTTATCTAAATCCAAATAATCGTCTGAGAGTTCCTTAACTAGATAAACTCTTTTATATCCTTTATCTATTAGCATTCCTTTCACTTTTTCCAGCAGCTTAATGCCCTGAGGGTCATCTGTTTTATAGGAGCCGTATAATATTATAGTATACTCCTCCCTTATTGTATCTAAGCCTTTATCAATAATAGCATGTGAAGCAACGGCGTTTTGTCCTACATCCTCATAACCCTGCTTATTCGCTGCTGCATGTTCAGAGGCATTAGATAGCTCGTCATGCCTCATTGCATGATCGAAGCCACAACAAGTATTTTATAGTAAGTTATTTTAATTTTTCTCAAGTGGACTTGGAGGAAGACTTTAATACAGATACTCCTCAAAATTTTTTGAGGAGGTAGAAATGTGGAGAGTAAAAAACCTGTTTCATCCCATGTTAAGAAGAGCCTTAAAGGCCTTAGATAACGAGAAAAGGCAGCTAATACTAAGCTATATAATAGAGGAGGGGCCTGCAAGTCCGAGCGATATGGCAAAGGCTCTCGGTATGCGTGACAACAAGCTAGCATACCATATACGGCAGCTAGTGATAGGGAACATAATCGAAGGAAAAGTAAGAAGGGGGAAAGTAATATATAGACTAAAGCCCTTCGGCATAGATCTGCTAAACAACATTTTCAAAGCACTAATACCCCCTTCCTTAAGGACACCTTCAGAAAAAAGACACAAACTAATAAAAGACTATGAATTCGAGCTGCCTCGTTTTGAAATAGATTGGGAGGCAATAGAGAGAAAAATGCTAGCCTACCAAGATATAAAAGCAAACGAGCCTTTAACCCTACATCTGGAGGAGGCGATGATATATGAACACTAATATAGGAAGTAACCTTAAAGAAGTTCTAGAACAAGCAAAGAAAGCTGAGAATCCTAAATTACGACTAGCATATATTAGCCATATACTGGGCACGTTCCATTCTCGGTGGCTGTATCTAAATGATCCCAATAGCTACTTGGCCATCCATTGCTTAGCCCCTGCTTATAATAGGCTATCCGAAATAATAGGAAAAACAGAAGATATCCAGGTAAGAGGCCTAGCTGGACAAAAATTCGAAAAAATAATGGAAATTATTGAAAAAACTATAAAAATAATTGAAGAGGGAGATGCAACGCTAGAGAAACTTGCAAAGCTATATGTTGAAGAACTTATACCTGTAGAGCGAGACCTAATAATATTAGCAAGGTCTTTAGAGTAAAATATAATAAGTTATTTTTTATCATATCAGATAATAACTTGGTTTTACCCTTTTAACCATAAAATGCCTGTAGAAGCACGAGGTTTCGGTTGTGCCCGCCAGGCCCTCAAGCCTCTCAACAACCCTCTCCAGCAAGGCCCTAAGGGGAACGCGCTCACCCCTAAGCCACCGGCTCAAACTACTAACACTGACACCACTAAGCCTGGCAACATCCCTCAAGCTGAAGCCCAAGCCCTCCAACAAGCCCACAAGCTCCCTAAACCTAGCCAGCAAGACCTCAACCCTCAATGTTGCCACTCCGGCAACACCCCCACAAAAAAGACTAAACCAAAACAACACAAAACAAACAACAACCACCCAACCACACGAGACAAGTACAGGAAAAACGCTATTCAAAAAGCTAGTACAGAATATAATAAACATGGGAGGATAGGCAAACATGATTTCACAGGCAGTACTAGGAATTATAACGGTACTAATACAGGCATTAATCGGCGTAGCATCCGTATGGTATATGAGGAAGCAAGCCGAGGAAACAGCCAAACTAGCGAGAGAAACAATCAAGGTCTCTGAAAGGGAGACAGTTATCGAGCTTCTAGCATGCCTTATAGAACCCCTAAAAGAAATGATAGGCAATGAAAGGCATGGAATGCTTAGGAGCATTAGGCAATCCCCAGCCGCTTATATTCCCGATCCCCGCCTACCAGAGGACAGCATTCTCTATATAACGAACTTTGACGAAACAACAAGAACAAGGTTGAAGAAGCGCCTAGAAAAATACCTCCGTAAATATGAAATGCTTAAAGACTGGAATAAGTACCGCAGGAAATACGAAGAAGAAGCAAAAAAGATACAGGAACTCAACTCAGAGCTGTCAAGAATAGTCCGGGAAGCAATCCTTGGAAATGAAAGATACTATGAGCTTGCAAAAGAGGAAGCAGGAAAAGAAATAAGCAGGAGCATAAGCCCAGAAGAATATAACAAGCTAGTAGAGCAGCGAGTACGGGAATACATCGAGCCAGAAAAACTGCTCCCAGTCATAAAGAAGGCTTTAGAACTGCCACCAGAAAAATACGATCACAGCGGCATATGGCATAATGTACAGCTCCGACAATTACTCCAACAAACACTCCAAGAAAAAGAAGCAAAAAAAGTACTAGAACAAAAACAGAGAACCGCAGCCGAGCTAGAACAAACACTAGAAAAAATGCTAGAAAAAATAGAAGAGCTATTAGATAAACTAGATGAATATAATATCCCACAATATGAAATAGAAAAATGCCCCCTACCAGAAAAACCCAGAGTATCTTGGTAAGCCCAAGAAACCCATCCCCCATAAAATATAGCAACACAAAACCACCTAACATACCATGCAACACCAGCTCTCCACCACACAAGACAACCCTGACGACCCCGCGGCTGTCACTTTAACGTGTGTTTAGGCGTGAGAGCTCGCGGTATGCTATTTCTGAGACCATGCTTGTGAAGGACTCGTATCTGGATAGCCATTCTGGCTTCTGGTCTGGTGAGGCGATTAGGCCTTCTGGCCTCCATAATCGGTGCTCGAATCTTATGACTCCTGGCCTCGGGCTATATACTACGGTCATCCTCCATCCCAGGCCTCTTAGCCTCTGTGTGACGCCTGTGTCAACGTGGTAGTCGTTGTGTAGTTCTACCTGGTCGACGGGCCACGTCTTGCCTAGTAGGTGGGCCCTGAACAATGCCTCGCTCAGCAGCTTGGGTTCCCCATCCCTCTCCTTACTCACTATCTGCATGCCTGAGACCCTCATGTTGTGAACCAGTACCTCCCTGGAGTCTAGGGAGACGTAGAAGCGTAAACGGTATAGGCCTAGTACCTTCTCCCCTGATACTAGGAGGGTTGAGGGCATGTATTCTATTAGGCCTCTCCTTCTAAGCCTCTTAAGGGCCTCGAATAAGGCCTGCCTGGTGTAGAGGTATCTGAGGAGCCTGAGCTTGTTTCTTATGGCTGATATGGTCCACCAGGATCCAGGCTGCTCGCTCATAACGTCCAGTATGAGGCGCTGGGTTCTGCCGAGCCTGCCAATGCTATTCGTCAACGGCTGCGTGACACTGTCAACGGGTTTGGGTGTCACGTTCCGTCCCACCAGCCTGGAGCCACCATCAGAGCCATCGCTCCCATCACTACCGTCAACGCTGCGTGTCACTTTAACATGCGTTAACAGTGAGAGGTACTTCTTATAGAGCCTCTCAACCCTCTTATAATGCATTCCCAGAGCCTTGCCTATCCTCCTATAACCCAAGCCACGCTCACGGAGCCTATGGATCTCGCGGGCAAGCTCAAGATCCCCGCGGACATGGGCTGAGGGAACCGTGTCCACAGGATGGACACGATTGCTATGGGCCCTGGGCCCCCCGCGAACACCCGGGGAGCCCAGGGCACCCAAGCATCATCACCCCTTAGGAGAAGGCCTCTTAGAGGCAGCCAGGTTAGCCCTAGCCGTATCAGAAAGACAGCTATTCACAATGCAGTCCAGCATCTCCTTGGCTTCAGGGTTATGCTCATCGCAGTACTTGATGCAGAGAGCCTTGATGACGTAGGCACTGCTATTCATCATCTCCATACAGGCTCAGCCTCCTCACGCTTATAGCCGAGTTCACGGAAACGCCTAAGGATGGTTTCAGGGCTGGTAAGCCTCCTCAGAATCCTCAGGGGGATGAAGGGGAGAGGAGCATTATCACAGTACCTCCAGTAAAAATAGGTGGGGACGCTTCTAGGCTCCTCAGCCAGGTAGGGGAAGCGGCGGACAAGCTCATCCACACATCTCCTAACACGCTCAAAAGCCTCAGGATTCCTAGCCATCACTATTCCCCCACGCATCCCTTAGCTGAGGGTAGAAGTCCACGAGCGTTGTGCTCGGAGAAGCCAGCTTCTTGTTCCTGAAGCCCCAGCAGCGGCCCACATAGTGGGTGACAGGTCTCTCAAACCTCCTGCACCATCCCAGGCACCTCTCACCCCGCCTAGCCGCCAGTATCTCACATTCTTCTAGCTGCTCAGCATCCATGCCCCCACGCCCTACGAAGAAAACACACTTCCTGCAATCAGCCACTATTCTCCACCCCTGCTGGAATGTATTTTAGGAGAGTCAGGGTCTTCGCCTTGGTCTCAGCCCACCTGGAGGCTCCCCTGCTATATGCTCTGAAGATGACCACGTTGTCCCTGGTGCTTATGATCCCTACTCCAGCCTTGACGGCTTCTTCGGCCAGATCGTGGCCAGCCATCCATGTCAGAATATCGTTGACGGGTAGGTTAATGGCGGCATAGACGTAGTCTGCTAGGGGGCGGCGCTCCAATGCCTGCTCAAACACCTTTCCCAAGTCGCTTTCCTTCAGCTCCACTATGATGCTCTTCTGGCGGCCCTCTGGATGCCCCATGCAGCCCGTATCCTGGCATTTGATCAGCAGGTCGACCTCATGCCCCCCAACCCTAACATGCTGGCCAACATCGATCCACACACACGCTCCACCACAATGCGTGTCAAGCACCCTTCTAAGCCAAAACGCTAGAATCACCATGTCCTCCTCCTTAAACCTCGTCACGGCGCCCACCACCTCCAAGCCTCTCCAAGCATCTCCTCTCAGCCTGCTCCAAGCACCTGTCAAGCCGCTCCCACTCCTTGGCTTCAAAAAGAGGGGCGCATTTGGCGTCCTCCTCCCCTATGCATCTCCAGAACTCCCTGCTATGCATCCAAGGCTCAGCCATAACTATCCCCTCCTGGCGAAGAGGATAGGTCATCTCAGGATCCCCTCAGGGCTCTTGCCAGCCGCCTAGCCGCATCTTCTTCCCTCTCAGGCACTAGGAGCCAGAGACAGCTAGGATCGCCTGGCTGCCACAGCATGAGGCTCCAGCCCCTAGCATACAGCCTCATAGCCAGCTCAAAGTCCACCTCATCCACCACGCACTTCTCCCCATTACCCCCACTCATACAGGCATCCACTCCGAATCCTCTATCGGGTCTCCGCCAGGGCCTAGGCGGGCCCTAAGAGCCAGGAAGAGGATGAGGGCCTCCCTGATCGCCTCACTCCTACTCATACTCCTCCTGGCGGCATACCTGTCAAGCCTCTCCAAGATTTCGTCAGGCATCTTGAAGGCCACTATTCTCTGCCTCCTGCTTCGATAACGCTCACTGTAGAGAGCCACGACTCATCCCTGCTCGGATTGTTTCTGCTCCGCGATGATCTGTATTAGAGCCCCAATGTAGTACTGTGTGAGCCTATCCTCAAGCTCGCCTATCGCCTTCCTACACCTATCCTCATCCCCGCCGAGATTCTCAATGCATATCCGCATCAGCTTCCGCCTAAAACTAGGCTTAAACAACCCAGCCATCACTCCTCACCCTCCTCTCTGCACAGCTTTCTCCTAAGGCTCCAGACCTCGTGCTCAGGGAACATTGCTAGTCCTCCTGGCAGGATGAGGGGTAGCCTGCGTCCATCCCTATGCCTGAGCACCACGATGTCCATGTCGGGAGCCTTGAACACTCCAGCCACCCTCCAGCCACAGGGCTCGAGGTTCAGCCTCAGGATATGGAGAGAGACCATGATTACTTACACCTCCATGAAGGAGCACTTGTAGCCTGCTCTGCTCAGAGCTCTGAGGATCCCGTAGGCCTGGTTGCTCAGGACAACTATGTGTACACGGCTCCCCAGGTAGATCCAGCGCGTTGCTGGGAGCCTGAGCAGCACGCGCTCCAGCCTATCCTTATCCCCATCGAAGCAGCATGCAATAGTCCTGAAGAACTCGAGTTCAGGGTCACCCATCCCTCTCAACCTCCCGCTGGAATAGTTCTGAATATTTCCCTGAACTTGACTGGCTCAATGGTGAGCAGGCTTAGAAGCTCGTCGTAGAGCAGCAGCCATACTGTGTTTCCCTCTAGACGCATTATCCTCTTCTTCGCCGCAAAGTAGCCCGCAGCTACCAGCGCATTATCATGCACAAGCTCCATTCTCTCAAGATCATAGATCTCCACCTCCACGGCTACTCGCCTCCATCAAGGCTGCTCAGAGCATCAGCCACCAGGCGGCCACGCTCAGTAAGCTCATTCCACACCACAGGCCTCCCAGAGACTGGCAGGGAGCCAGCATAGCGGCGTATAAGCCCCCTAGCCTCAGCCTCCGCCAAGAGCTGCTGGCCACGCTCCCAGCTCGAGAGAAGCCCCAGCAGCTGCCTAGTATACATCCTGCCACGCCTAAGCAGCACCAGGATCCTCCAAGCACCACTCCTAACACTCCAAACAGCATCCCCAACAACCATCCTACAGCTAACCCCACGAACAACACTCCTACCCGCACTCAAACCACAACACCCCGCCTAGCAAGCACATAGCGAACCAGATACCCCTCAGGACCCAGCCTATCCAGAATCCTCCCCACAAGCCCAGGATCCTCCCTAGCCCTAGCCTCCAGCTCATCCAGCAGCCTAGAGAACTCGCTAGGCTCCTCAGGCATTGGCTGCCACCTCCTCCACGAAGGCTAGAACTCGTTTTACCATGAAGCCACTGCCATCGGGAAGAGGCTCTAGGAGCAGAGGCTCTTTTTCCTGAAGTGCTAGCTCCTTGAAGAGTTCTTTAGGTATCAGGATATAGTAGCTCTTGTTCTGCGGGGCCCCTCGCCCCACGATTCTTGTGGGATATGCTTTCTTGGCCAATTTATCACCATTACTCTAATGCCAATAATGACATATAAGTATTATTGACATAAATGGGGTAAAGTCAATATGCCTAACTTATCCAAATAAACGTAATTTTATAAAGAGGCCATCTAGATCCATAGTGATAATATTGGGAGAAGAGATCCATGTTGGAAGAGTAATTGAGAGAAGAGTAGGGCCCTACGCCTCCTTTTACCTAAACATCCCCAAGCCTATAGCACTAAAACTTAAAGTTAGAAAGGGAGATGTCTTCAAAATTGAAATAATTGATGAAAAAACCATAAAGGCTACAAAGCTAACTTAACAAAAGCATGCAAAGAGGCAGCAGACATGGAGAAAACCAAATACTACATTGTGAGGATAACTGAGAAGAAGGTTGGGCCCTACAGCTCATTATATATGAACATCCCGAAAGAACTAGTCATGAGACTAAGCCTAAAGAAAGGAGACATAGTGAAAATAACCGTAATCGAGGAAGAGGGAAAGAGAAGCTTCAAATGCGAAAAGCTGGAGCTAAGCTAGCCTACGCAGAAATCAGCACATATATCACCCAGCCTCTCCTCCAGCTCACCAAGCAGCTGAGCCAAAACTATCAACGCATAAGTATCAATATGCTTCTCCTTATACAGCTCCCCAATCTCAGGCCAAACCTCCTCATCAATAAACGCCGACACCGCAACCCCCCATCCTAGAATCAACACTATATAAAGCGGAGAGACCAGGGTGAAAATATTCGGCAGGCAAAGTTTATTAGGTTGCATCCCTATATGTACATAGGGGTATGTGGATATGGGGATACCTACTCCAAGAGAGCCTGAAAACATTAAGGAGCTGATCAGAACAATAAGGGCTAGAATGGGTGGTGAAGGCAGCAGAAGTGACATTGACTATGACTCACTGTCTGTCTGGGGCTTCAATAAGCTGCCTAAGTATCTATGGGAGCAGTGGAAAACCGAGCTAAAGGAGAGAGGCATTACATGGCAGAAGTTCCTCAGAATATTGAAGCTTCATACATTAGACATGATACAATGGGCACTTAGAGATTCTCTATCATGGAGCGAACTAGTGGGGAAAATAGAAAAATCCATTGAAAACTATTCTAAAAGAGAGCAGAATATTTGACGCTTACCTTATCTCTAAGGGCCTAGGAGTCCAGTAGCTTGCCTCTTGCATTAATAACTACTAGGCTCTCCTATATCGGTAGCTGTTCATGTATTGATGTAAGTATTCTGCTGGCCTCTTCGTCTGATTCTCCGCTCATCATGTCTATTGCTTCTATACGTCTCCTCCCCTTCTCCGCGATTTTACAGGCATAGTATGGGTAATATATTAGCCTGTAATCCTTGACTACTCCCTCCCAGAACACTTTAACCATGTTTTCAAGGCCGCTTAGATTTAGCTTGGGAGTTAAGATTGCTTCTTTACTGCTTTGCAGAGGCTTTAGAGGCAGCTGAGGCGCCAGTGTTCTCAGGGCTGCTGGATCAGGGATCCTCTGTTTCAGAACATATATTCCTCGCCCACCCTGTGCAACCAGCCCTTTGATGACGAGGCCTTGAACTATTCTCCTAGCCTTGGATGTAGAGCATCCTAGAAATGCTGCTAGGCCTGAAGTAGTTATCTGGGGGCGTACTAGGAAGAGTTTAAGAGCCTTGGCTTCATCCTCAGTAAGCCTTGAGATACGCAGCACCCTCTCAACCCGTTTTCCAGTATAGTTGCAGAGGCTTCCATCCATAGCATCTACAAGTATTGCTGAATTAACTATTAGCTCCTTAGTCGTCCTCCTAAGCACCCCCCTCGAGACATATATTTTTCCTTCAATATGGGCCTCATAGAATGGGTAAAATATAACGGCGCATTCCTCTATAGCTCCCTTCATACCGAGGAAACCCTTAAGCTTTCTTTCAACCACTAGCCTGCATTGTCCAGCCCCTATTCTCGGCTCCACGTAGAAGGCATTCTGGGGAGCCTTTGCCTCCTCTAATGGTATTTCGCCTAATAGTTCTCTCAGCTTCGCCTGATCCCATAGGTCTATGTTGTAGCCCGAGGCTGTTGAGACCGCGTCAGGCGTGAAGTAGGATGTTGTGACAAGTATTCCCCTATCTACTCCTAGGTCGTTCACCTCGCTTATGAGCTTCATAACTATATCCTTGTTGACAGGCTTATCGTAGGCCTTGCATTCAACTATTATCCTGGAGGTGTGGAGAGGAGCCTTATACTCAGCGTAGACATCTATCTGGTGCTTGACCCCTGAGCGCCCCACCAGCAAGGCATTATGCTTAGCATAGTACCCCTTAGCCTCGAAGAGCCTAGTAATAAGCTTCTCAAGCTCAACACCCTTCTCATAAGCCTTCTCATAAGCGTTCTCCAACACCCTCACTATTCCAAATATAAAACACGAAGGAGAATTTAAAGGAATAACATCTCCAGAACACTACACAACGTTGATCCCAACTAATCGATAACAAAAACACCTCAAACCAAGCATTTATGCTGAAACAAGCCTCTATAATTCAATGAAGGTGAAATAGGTGGCATTAAATCTCCTATACTTTGCACAGGTGGTGTTCGAAGGAGCAATGGTAATAGGCACCTTCCTGATGGCTATCATGACAGGCCTTATGGCATTAGAAACCATGAAGGATAGAAGACTAAGATTAATAGAGAAGAGGTTGGACGAGTTCTATATGCCGCTCATAGAGCTCTTCTCCACGCCCGCCTTGAAAGATCAGAGATACGTTGAAAGGGTGAATAGAATAGTTATTGGTAAGCGGTATCTCAGCGGGCCTAGGACTGCTAGGGTTTTACCTTCAACCTTCTCCCCTAAATTCCAGGTTGGTGGCCAAGAATACAAGCTGGGGGAAGAGGCTGGGACCTGGCGGAGGGTGGCTGATGTTATCTGGGAGGAGGCGAAGAGCTATATCGAGCAATATTACCGCTTAGGAGGCATAAGGGACTACTCTCTGCCCAGGGAGAAGCCTAAGTGGCTGTTCTCAGAAAGTACTGGCTTTAAGGGAGCTTAAGACTACTCGCATGAAACCCGGAGTTGCTCAGCAAGGATGTGGAATGGCCTGCTGAGGAAGGTGAAGTCTGCCTAAGAGGGCATTAGATGCTTTGCGGTGATTAATAGCCATGAATAGCTGTCGAAATAATAGTAAACTATGCAAGGCTTACGTTTTTTAACTGTTTATTTTGGGAAGATTCTTCAGCAGGTTTTCTAGTTCTTTCCATGTGAGTATTATTGCTGGGTAGGGTGTTTTTCCTTCTCTTTCCTTGGCTATTACTCGGCGGATTTCTTCTAGCCTTGTCTTCTCGTGTGGTGGGACCAGGTATACTGGGATGAACTTTACGTGGGGGAGGCATTGGGCTATGTCGTCGTACTCTGAGCTGAACTCCTTGGCTCGTTTCACCAGGTCTCTGCGTACGCCTGTCCTGACCTGTAGGGCTATTTCTACTCGGCGTGGATCAGGGGGTATGGCGGCGTCTACTTCGATCTCCTTGCCTCCGCAGTGTATCTTTATCTTGCCGCAGGGGTGGCCGTGCTTCTCGGCGAGCTCTCTGACAGCTTCTTCTATGCGGGCCCGGTAGTGGCGTTTCTGGTGTTCCTCCCAGTTCTTGTAGAACTTATATATCACTGTTTCCAGGTGGAGGGGGTGTTTCAGGCTGCTTGACACGAGTTCTGCGAACCTGTAGGCTGTCCTCGTCTTCCTCCTGAAGGCCTCAGGCCTCCTCAAAGTGTAGACGTCGTCTATTCCTGCTAGGCGTTCAAGCTCCCTGACGCTGAAGCCGCATATCATGACGAAGAAGGGTATCATGACGCCGGGATCCCTCGCCATGAGCCCGTATATGTCTCTAGGGGAAGCCTTGTCGAATCTTATGAGCCCTGTCTCCTCCTCGTAGAGCCTTGATTCCACCAGTATTCCGCCGATCCTCCTAGCCATGTCGTCGAGGTCGGAGTAGAGGTGGGGGAGCTCCTCCTTATTTGGCCTCGGAATCCTGGCCAGGATGTCCTCCACCAGTCCTGCAGGCCTGCTCATAGTAGTTGCCTCAGGCTAAGTGTTTTCACGCCCTTTGAATAAAGGCTTTCAGGGATGGGCAGGTTTTTGAAGAGCGTGGCCTGTAGTCTGAGGTACCCGTTGGCCGCCCTCTGGGCATGCGCCTCGATCCACATCTCCACTTCTCTGCTGCTAAGGTATTCTAGGAGGCCTGGTATGATGGAGGGGTTGCGGGGGACAAGGTAGTAGACGTTGTGTCTGGGTATTATTCGTCCCTCAGGGTCCCACCAGAACCTGGGCTCCTTCTCCACGTCTCTCCAAAGGATCTTGGGCTTAGCCAGGGTCTTCATAGGCGGGTTTTCGTGGAAAGCATACCATTTCTTCCCAACGATCCTCACGGCCCTCCTCTTCTCGAGCTCCCCTCTATGCCTCGCAAGGTATTCTAGGAGGGGCTTGGCCTCCTCTTCGCCTAGGAGCCGCCCCTCCCTGTCATAGGGGACGAGCATGACGTGCTTTAGCTTGGAGTAGTCTATGGGTCCCCCTGCCTTGAAGCGTGCCAGCTCCTCCCCGCTCACCGTGGGCCAGGCGTAGGGCCTGAGCTCCTCGGGGAGCATATCCCTCCTAACCACGAAGATGTTGTCTCTCCCCGTGGCTACTCCTGCGCTTATCCTGACGCATATTTCCCTGAGCCTGTGCTTGTACTGTTTGAGCCTGGTTGGCTGCAAGCGGACCATGGCTTCACCCAGCCAGGGCGACCCGTCCCTGGGTAGATACACAGTGGTTCTGGAGCCGTCTCTGAGGATGAAGGTTGTAGGGCCTGGAGCCTCCTTGTCCACCACTGTTACCGCGGGGTAGGCTAGTATTTCTCCGAAAGCCTCCTCCTCAACCAGCTCCACCTCCACCACATGGTGCTGGGCTAATAGTCTCCGCAGGGCTCGGGCAGAGTGGACGTATAGGTATTTCTCAGGCGTTATGAAGACCAGTCTGCCCCCAGGATTGAGGAGCCTGAGAGCCTTCTCGAAGAACAACATGTAGGTGTCGAACCTGCCTGTAGCCGTCCTGTAGAGCCGCTTATACTTCTCCCTGAGATCCATGGGCAGCCTCTCAATCGAAATGTAGGGCGGGTTGCCTACAACATAGTCGAAGGCTCCGAGACCCTCTAGGAGGAGGAAGTCTCCCTGCACAATGGTCACATTGGACAGGTCCCTGTACCTCGCCCTACAGGCCCTAGCCATACCCGCATCTATCTCCACACCCACGATCCTAGGAGGCCTCACCCCCCTCCTCTCACACCACCGGAGAACACCGTCAATGAAGGCTCCAAGCCCGCAGCCTGGATCAAGAACCCTGTCCCCAGGCCTAGGAGCCTTCCCAGCAAACAGCTTCCCAACCATACGGTCAACTAGCCTCGGCGGCGTGAAAACCACACCCTCAGCAGCCCTGATCCTCTGCCTCCCCACAGCCATGCACCACAAGCAATCCTACATTCTTCACAGAGACTTAATACTAGCCGTATTTATAAGGGCCTCTAGGACTTAATTATTTAGTCCATAAATCTTTAATTATAACATGATATAGATCAGGGATACAGCAGGTCTATGTGAAATGCTGGGTTGCCAAATATACTGAAGGTGGCCTAATAGTGTCCGGTGAACGGCTCGATATAGAGTGCCCTTACTGTGGAGCTATAATCAGCCTCTTCCTGAAGCCTAGAACTATAGAACTTCAGGGAAGTTTATCTACGGCTTCATTAGCAGTTAGTATTTCAGGAGGGCCGGTAGCCATATCCAGTATAGATGTTTCCTGCAATTTTTGTGGAAGCCGGTACAGGTGGTACCGCATAGCTTCCCGGGATGTGGTTACCATGATAAGGTATACTGAGGCTTTTCTCGGCTGGCTCAAAAGATATAACCTGCCTCTAGAGAAGCTGGAATCATATATTATTGCCGTAGTTGAGCCCAAGACAAGCCGCTGGGCCCGGCTCAGGCATCCTTTCCGTAGAAGAAGGCATGGAGAAGCTCCCTTCAAGCTCGTGGAACTAGTCCTTAAGGTTGAGCGTGAGGGCCGTATCTACAGGGCCGCCGTGCCCGGCAAGCTCTACCTGAAGCCCCCATTTCACATAGATGTAGCTCCCGGCACCTGGATGACTGGCCCGCCTCCTGAGAGGCAAATCTCAAATAGCTTGGGGGAGGGGAAGTAAAATGAGTGAAGAGGAACTCAGAATGACCCTATCCTATGAGGAAGCACTTAAAAAATACAAGGAGCTTCCCAAGCCTGTGTTAGGGCAGGACGAGCTCGTGCTGCTGCTCCTCGGCCTCCTTGACAAGCCAGTTAATGGCCGCACCGTGTTGATGAAGGAGCTCTTCCTGCTCCACGAGGAGCTCAAAAACAAGGTTCAAGTAGCCTCGCCTAGATTCTATCCTTATAAATACGGGCCCTTCAGCTCTGAGCTCCTCCTAGTCGTGGAGCTGCTAGAACGCTATGACTACATCTCAGTTAAGAATAGGCGTACACGCACGGCCACCAAGTATATGCTTACCAGTAAGGGAAGAAAAGCCGCTAAAGCTGTGATAGAGAGGCTCACCCGGATCCTGGGGGAAGGCTACATTGAGAAGCTTAAACAACTAAGAATTGGATGGGATCAGCTGGGACACCACGGCATATTAAACTACGTATATAAACTATACCCTGAGTATAGGGAGAAGTCGCTGCTTAAAGAGAAGTATCAACCCATGGACTGGGGGGTATCAGAGGCTTGATTGAAGTAAAAGTGAGAAGCATCGTTGAAGAAGGCCCTGGATTCGCCAGAACCGCTGAGATAACCATAGATAATATACGGATAGAGACGCCGAGCAGAGTCTTGGTGCGCACGGATCTTAACGCTAAAAGAAGCGTGCCGACGCAAATAGTCCTGGAAAACAAGCTTGTTCTTCTAAACATACCGCTAAGCGCCTTAACCCTTGCAGGAGCACCATCTGATAAGGCTGACCTTCACCTATACAGGGCTGTCAGGGAGCTGGAAAGATTATACGGAGATCTCTATGGGATTCATGGGCTAATACCCTACCTTTATCCCAGCGGCAAGGGTTCTGAGACTTTCCTGAAAAGCGTTAGGCATGTGAGAGAATTTGTTTTAAGACAGCTACCAATGTTGCTGGGAGCTCCAAGAGATTATCGTTTCACAACAGTGCTTATCCCGCCTTTAGGAGTGCCTCTCCATGAATACAGGGATCTGCTTAAAAACGCGGCAAAACGGTTTGAACAGCTAGGGATCGAGATCATCCCAGTGCTCGATATAGGCCTAGGAACCAAGAAGTTCATCCCCCTGTTAGACTACGTTGTCAACGAGTTGGATGCCCGTATGGTCTGCATAAAATACAGGGAGATAACCAGCCACTTAACGGCTTATCAGCATCTGCAAAACTTCATGGATAGAAGCGTAGGCTTCATGTACATAGACGTACCCAGACACTATGACTTCGCTGTAAAGGACTTTGCAATGACGCATCTCGTCCCACTGCTTGGCAGCGACCTTATAGCCCCGCATCTACCCTCATATAAGGGTAGATGGACCCCCCTAAGATTTACGCATGGAAGCTTCAGGCTTATGCATAGAAAAGAACTCAGACTTCCACCCATCTCAAAGCTACACCCGCAAACCCGGGTCAACCTTCTAGACGAACTCGAGATAAACTTTGACAGAGCCATGCTGTCAGGAATGAGGAGATTCATTGTGGAATACAAGCCCATAGAAAGGGATATGCTGAAAATAACAGAACTACAACAACAGGTAAAGGCGTTTAGAGAGAGGCAACGCCCTATACCCGACGAATTTAAGAAGGAACTGAGAAAACTTAGAGGTCGGCTGACAAGCCTCTATGCTTTGACGCGCATCCAGGAAGTTAAGGCCAGCACCAAGGAGTTCGGAACTCTTCGACACTATATGAAGTCAGGGGAAATGAAGGAATATACCCAGGATAGGCGTACACTTAGCAGGGCTATCCAGGTCCTCAGTGATCTTAGTAAGCAGTCTTCCTTATTCAAATGATGAAGACTTAGGCTTCCAATAAATCATGATTCACAGGCAAAGATAGTAGCCTGCTTGCTACACACATGCCTTACCCATACTACGTATTTTCGCTTATCCATCGCCTGTAGAACCTGCCGACTTTCACAATCAAATCCTTTCACGTTAAGACTATCCTATCCATGGAAGGAAAAGTTTCTACATCCCAGGGTGTCAGCACTCAAGACCCTCTTCATCTCCCAGGGGATCAGCACTGCCGAGCTCATCACACTTCATATGTACTCCTCTGGCACAGCGCTTTAAAGATATGGCTGGCTGCATTAATAACATAGCCAAGGCATATTCCTTAGGTGAGTAATGTTCCCTCAATACTTATCTCCACTTAATCTAGAAGCATGCATTATTGATTAGAATAATCATTTACAGCAACTCTTGCTATAGGGTAATGCCTATATTCAGGGACTTTCATGGCTTTAGATCCCTGTATAGAAGATTAGTATAGACATAGTTTCATGCCTAGCATAATGGTAAAATGAGGTGCCCTCATGGCTGAGGGCTTAGCTCCTACTTTTGTGCCAGTTGCACTGCTTCTTTCGCCGTTACGTAGGGCGCTATTTTATGAACCTTGAATACTCCGGGCATGGCTTTAATCCATTCCAGCAGGCTGCCGAATACGTCCTTTGAACTTGCCTCTTCACTGTATTCTACCAGTGTTATTCCCCACATAGGTATGCTGCTTGTCACATACCATCCTAGGATTTTCCCATGGGATGCTGGGTAACTGCCTGTCTCGAAGAGCTTTGAAGCCAGGTCTGCAATATCAGTGATATTCTTATCGGGATCCAGCTCCCAGTATATCATATACCTCAATACACACACCTCTTTAAATTATGTACATTAATATTCCAACATTCTTAAATATTTCCGTAGATTTCCTCCAAGAAACATGGTGGAATGCCTGGAGAGATGCTTTATTATGGGGAGCCTGACTTACTCCTTGAAAACATTGGAAAGATTTTTCTGAATGTTCGGTATTTATGGAATATGGTGATAGATGGTGCTGGAAGCCTTGGTGAGCCTGCTGAGAATGCTGGGGATGCCTACGTCCTCCTCCATAGTGCTTGCCACGCTCCTCTTAGAGGCTAGGCCTATGGATCTAAACGAACTGCATGAGAGGACAGGGTATGCTAAGAGCCACCTATCCAGCAGCCTGAGGCTGCTGGAGGAGAAGAAGCTTGTTGAGAGAATTATTGCTAGGGGGCGTAGAGCATTGTTCAGGGCTAGGAGAGAGGCCCTGCAGAAACTATTACACGAGCATCTCTCAGAGCTTAGGAGAAGCATCCACGGAGTAATCGAGGAGCTTGGAGGAGTAGAGGAGGATGAGAGGCTCAGGGAGATAGAGGAGAACCTGCTCAGAATCCTGGAGGGGATGGAGGAATGAGTGAACACAACCTTGTAATAGTCTACGAGGACGGCGTGCCTACAAGTATTTTAAGACATATATACAAGCTGGGGGCGAAGGGCTACAAGCATTTCAACATCTATGTGATCTCGCCTAAAGGGAGGCCCCACTACCTCGAGGATCTCAGAAGCGTGATTCAGGGCGTAATAGCTTATAGCCTTAGAATAAGCTATGCAGGCTCAACTATAATGGATCTGAGGAGAATAGCTGAGAAGCTTCCCAGGGAGAATACGACATACATACTCGCCTCCCCGTCAGACGGGTATAGGGAGGTGCTTGGCGAAATCGGAGCTGAGAACATTGTTAGAGTGGAGGTGTAGGGGCAGTGGGATACGAGGTTGTACTGACAACGGATAGAACCATGATGACCAATCACCATGGAAAAGAGTTCATAGGATTCATGACCACAGGCCCACCCATAGGAGTGCCTGAAAAAGTGTGGCTCTGGATAAGCGCCCCTAAGGTAAAGGTTGACAGGGAGGGAAAGCCGAGGGAAGCGCCCTACGGTATGAGGAAGGTTGAGGCAAAGCTGATCGAGGAGGGATTCAATGCAGCCATAATTGACCCAGACCACCTTCACAAACACCTGGATTCGATGAAGGTATTGATGCTCGGCCACCACGACTACTTCGCCTATGGCCCGCCCAGCAGCGAGTGGTGGATGCTTATGGGGAGGGAGCCTGTCAACAGGGTTAGCTTCAGGAGGCTTATGGAGAGCCCCGCGGTGAGGAAAGCCGTGGAGAAGGGTGTGAGAATAATAGCTGGAGGCCCCGCGGCATGGCAGTGGTTATGGGAGCTTGACTCGTGGAAGAAGTGGGGAGTCGAGACAGTGATCGACGGCGAGGTTGAGAGAATAATAGGGGGAATAGTGGAGAAGGCGCTGAGAGGCGAGCCTCTCCCAGACTACATATATGTGGGGCCCTCAGAGTCTCCAAGCATAGATGAGATACCTGTGATTAAGGGTGCAAGCGTCAACGGCCTAGTGGAGATCATGAGGGGGTGCCCCAGGGGATGCAAGTTCTGCAGCGTGACCCTACGCCCTCTCAGATACATGCCTCTAGATAAGATAAGGGCTGAAATGGAGGTTAACAGGAAGCACGGGGTTAAGGGAACAATATTTCACAGCGAAGACGTGCTGCTCTACGGGGCCGACGTGGTTAGGCCTAGGCCTGACCCCATATTCAAGCTGCACAAACTGTGGTACGATGAGGCTGAAGGCACGCTTGCATGGTCTCATGCAAGCCTAGCAGCCATAAAGTATGCTGAGGAGAAGCATAGAATAATCTCAAGGCTCATGCAGGACTATGTGCTTACAAGACAGGATTTCCTTGGAGTGGAGGTTGGGGTAGAGACGCTTAGCACAAGGCTGGCTAAAATAATAATGCCTGCTAAATCAGCCCCCTACAAGCCTGAAGAGTGGCCTCAAATAGTGGAGGATGCCTTCCGCATAATGCATGAAAACCACATTATACCTGCAGCCACACTCATAGTAGGGCTTCCAGAGGAGAAGCCTGAAGACCTTGTCAAGACAACGGAGCTGCTTGATAGGCTGAAGCCTTATAGGAGCCTAATAGTACCCATGTTCTTCGTACCCATGGGAGCCTTAAAACACCGCGACTGGTTCCGCAGAAACATGATGAGAGAAGAGCATGTAGAACTCCTGAAGAAATGCCTCGCACATTCCGTTTACTGGGCTGAGGAGATAGCTAACAAGATGTACTTGAAGGAGCCTTACCTCATGCCTGTCCGCACAGCTGTGAAGGCAGTAATCAAGTATATCAAGCACAAGGTTTATGAAACCATGCCTGAAATGGAGGCCCTCCTAAGAAGGTGACAGGTATAGGCAGGTCTTCCGCCAGCATCCCTAAGCCGCAAAATTTTTAGCAACAGGCTGAACTCGCAGCGTAGAAGGCTTAAAGCAGGTAGGATTGATGAGCGGGAGAAACTCTAAGAAACTTGAAGTAAGCGTGGCATCGCTGCTAACAGTGATCCTGGCATACCTCATACTGCTGGAATACTGGGGTCTCACAAGCAGCATTGATGAGGAGGCCTTAAGCATAATGGGTGGGAGAGGAGTTCTTCCAGCCAGGATCCTATCCTTCTCAGCCAGCCTACTGTTATTCGCATTATACTGCATCATCCCTCTATTCCCCGCAGCTCTTAGGAAATGGAGGCTCAGTGTATCTTACCTCTCATTCATCTTCTCGCTTCTGCTGGCCATGCTGGTTGTCCTTGCATTAAAGATCGCTATCCAGGCTCCCAGACCCCTGGAGGAGAAGATCACTCTCCCCCTTATGCAGGCGCTCATACACTATGATTATTTCTCCTTCCCCTCAGGCCACGCTGCCAGAGCCACGGTGCTCGCATACTATGCGGGCAAGAATAGGGGGGCAGCAGCCAAGATTACCGCATGGCTGTGGGTGCTAGGAGTGTCGGCTAGCAGGATCATGCTTGAGCAGCACTGGCTAAGCGATGTAGCCGCATCCGTAATCCTAGGCATCCTAGTATCAATTCTTGTAGATATAACTGCTGATCGCTGGGCAAGGATCCTGCAGCATAGTGGTTTAGGAAGCACAGGGGTGCTGAGCCTTGATGCATCTTCCTAGCACGCTGTATGTATACCTGTTATCCCTGCTACCCTCATTTGAGGGCAGGTATGCCATAATAGTTGGGGCGGGGATGAGGCTTGATGCGGCTCAATGCATGGCTGCAGCAACCCTAGGTGTAGCCACGCTCTCCCTAACACTACCCTATATTCTACCCCTGATAGACGGGTTCATGGAGGTTTTATCGGAAGGGAAGGTCAGAGTGCTGGGCAGGATTGCTGAGCTGTACTTAGAATATGTGGGCAGGGCTCGTCGAAGAGCCTCGAGATACATGGATAAATATGGGCTGATAGGCCTCATAGTGTTCGTAGCAATACCTCTTCCAGGCACAGGTATATGGACTGGAAGCCTCGCAGCATATGTTCTAGGCATGGAGAGGGAGAAAACAATACCTGCACTACTTGTTGGAGGGATCCTGTCGAACCTAATTACATTTCTACCCCTATA
>JALWQH010000024.1 GCA_027083135.1 Desulfurococcales archaeon
TATGCCGACGTCCTCAGAAGGATAGCGGAGATGCCTGCAGAGGAGGCTAGGAAGGCTCCTAGGAACACATCGGTACGCAGGCTAGACATGGTTAAGGCTAATCACCCGAGATATGTGACGCCTAGCTACAGGGTATATGTGAGGAGGAGGAGAGGGCAAATAACCAGGCTCTAACAAACAATTATATGCGCGATGATGCCAGTCATGCCCAACTGATAGGGGTGAGGATAACCCTGGGGTAGCTGAGCGTTCGCTGAGGCCTAGATGCTAGATTACTGTGCCGTGCTCAGCATTCCATTTCTCAGCTATTCTGACCTGCTCTTTGCTTAGACTAGGTTTAACCCTCCTAAGAGTGCTCAGGAAGTCCTCCATGCTCAGGGGACGCGGCTTGCTCCGAGGATCCATGGAGCCTTTCTCTATAAGGTCTATCAGCTCTGATACAGCCTTATAGTATGCCTCCCTGATGACGTGAACTATGTCGCTGGCACTATAGCCTTCAGTAAGCCGTGCCAGCTCATCGAAGTCAACCGTGGAGTCTACTTCTATTTCCCATTCCCTCACATAGTGTTCGAAAAGCTGTTTTCTAGCCGCATGGTTTGGAGGGGGAATATATATTCTGACGGGGAATCTCCTGATAAACGCCTTGTCAAGCTTGTGGGGCTTATTAGTTGCTGCTAAAACGTATAGGTGAAGCTTCTTATGCTTGTTTTTCAGCCCATCCATCTCGTCTAGAAACTGGTTTCTAACCCTTACCTCCCCACCCACCTCGGAGGAGAAGACGCCGAAGAGGTCGTCGACCTCATCTATGAATATCAGGGCTGGTACGCCGCGCTCCGCGTATTCCCTGGCTGATTCAAACAGCTTAGCTATCTTCTTCTCCGACTCGCCCAGCCACTTCGACATAATGTCAGCTGCACTCACATAGAATACTACTCCCTCAATAGCATTAGCAGTGGCTGCGGCGAGCATTGTCTTACCGCAGCCTGAGGGGCCGAAGAGCAATATCCCCTGAGGCCACCCGATCTTGCCGTAAAGGTGAGGATACTTGACGGCATATATTACCGCCCTCTTCAAAGCCTCCTTAGCATGTTCAAGCCCAACTATATCATTGAAGGAGACATTAGGCTTCTCCTTCAATATCAGCTCGTCAACATCTATGTCTCCCCCACTGCTTCCAACAGCCACGGGTTCTCTTAGATCCTCGAGCTGCTTTATCCTCTCAGTATAATGTTTAATGGCATTGACGTAGATCTTGGCGAACTCCGTCCTAGGATCCAGTTCAAGTATTTTTCGGAGGGCTTCTACAGCTCTCTTATAATTGGTTATAGCTTCATCCCTATCCCCGTTACGCTCGGCTTGAACAGCCGCAGCCGCGTATCTTCTTGCAAGCTCCTCTAGCCTCGGTATAGCCATGCTTCCCACCGCTAGGCACTGCTAGGTAGGTCTAGGACCACGCGATGAAAAATAATGGTAGGATGCTGTAGGCGGGTTTACTTGGTCTTTATTTTCCCCTTCCTCTTGAGGTTTTCAACAGCCTTCAACACGCTCTCCTTTGGAAGACCATACTTTCTAGCACACCCTGCTATGTCTAGGAACCCTTTATTCTCCTGAATGTATCTTAAAACCTTTGCTTCCACGTCCTCCAGGCTTTGAACATTAGGTGCTGCACCCTGTGCTCCTCCTATGGTTACCGCTACTGGCATTCTAACATGGCTTTCAGCCAGTTTCTCCAGGGTTGCCGGAAGCTTGGGGAACCTCTCCTCAACGTTGAGTTCAGCCACGCTCTTAGCCTCCTCTAGTATCCTCCTAGTCTCATCGTTAACCGTGGTTATCTCAAGTGTCCTCTCGCTCGTTATGCCTGCCTCCATTATTATGTCGTTCATATCCCTTGTTATAGCGTCTAGATTGTAGGCTACCTCCGGTACAACTCCTGCTATTTGATTTCTGAGGTTTTGGAGAAGGCCTGCTATGGGGGCCATGGTCATGGCAGCGTCGCCTAGCTGTGAAATAGTCTCTAGGCGTAGGGCAACCTTCTCAAGCGCCAGCTTGGTTGTCGCAACCATTTTGGCTATCTTCCTTATCTCCGCTACCTCGCCCGCGTAGATCGTTGCCCTAGCCATGTCCTTCGCCACGTAGGCTTTAACAGTCTTGTCGAAGAGATCCCTGCCTCTCTCCTCAAGCCTGAATAACAGTTCGTCGAGCTTCTCCTGCTGCTCCTTTATCATAATGATTATGTGTGTTATCTTCCTCTTAAGAGGCTCCTGAGATCTGAAGAAACCCGTGAATACCTCGGTTATCCTCCCTATCTTGCCTAGAACCCCGCCTGAGTTCTTCCACCCCCAGCTCTCAGCTGCAGTCAATCTCTAACACCCCCTGTAAGTACTGGTTGCCTCAGCTCTCAACGACTTCGACAAGTATTGCCTGGTCATCCGCGGTGGGAGCGCCTTCAGGTATAGTGGTCTTAGTTGAAGCAGGAGGCGCGGAGAGCTGTGCAGGCTCCTCCTCCAGTTTGGTCAGCTTTTCAAGCATCTTCTTAATGTCGTTCTTCTCATCTAGATCCTTGTCTCTGCTCGCTCTGAGAGCCTCTGCGGCAGCCTTGTACGCCTTCTCGCTTATCTCCCCAGCTATGTAGGACATTTTCATTGCTGTTAGAGCTTTCTCGACATGCACTATCTCGTCCTCCAGCTCCCCCATTCTCCTTCTTAGGAGGGCCTTAACCTCCTGGTTCTTCGACCTAAGCCTAGAGATGGCTGCATCCACCTTCTTCTTGAACTCGTCGTAGGCGTGCCTAGGTATCTCGTTCTTAGCGTACAGGTCTTCAAGGGCCTTAGCCCTCTTCTTAGCCCTCTCAAACTGTGCTGCCACGCTTATTGCCTCTGCCTTCCAGGTGGGCAGGATCTTAACGCCCTCAGAGTCTATCTCTATCCTCTCAACCGGTATGGTCTCGAAGCCTAGGTCGCCTTTAGCAACCTCTACAGCCGAGACTATTCCATCAACATCGCTGTAAAAGCCTATAAGCTTCCCTATAACCCTCCCATAAGGGTCTTTAACATTCTCCCCCACGTATTTCTCTATAGTATCTATCCACACGTTCCTCATGCATGTACACCCCTCTAACCGTCCTGGAGTAATGCTTAGGCCTAGGCCTATGTATTTAAGGCTTAAGGGGCATGGATATCCTCCTAGGACCCAAGCCGTTTAAGCACTAAAGAGTTCTAGAATGCATGTGATGATGGGCAGTGATAGATGAGATGCTTCTCACCGAGGCTAGGATGCTTTCCTCAGAACTCTCATCACCCATAAAAATATATGTTAGGCTCTACTACATGGTCAGACTATTCTCCTCGGAGGTTAATAGGGCTCTCAGAGTGATCAGCACTAGGTACTGGGATCTACTAATGGACATGTACTCGGAGGAGCTTAGAGGCAGTATGGATAAAGCTGAAAGAATAGCGGGGGAGTTAGAGTCGCTTAAAAGAATAGCTGAGAACTATGCTGTTATAGGGGAGCTGCTAGGCATCCTGGCTTCAATGATGGAGGATGCAGGCCCCAAGGATCTTGAGGCGCCGTGGCCCATGCTGATGCTTGCAAGAAGCATAGTGGAGGAGGCTGGAAGGGTGGCGGGGAAGGCTTCAGCCATGCTCTTAGTGGAGCTTGGCAGTATAAGGGATCTCCTAGACCTGCTCCTAGCAGGCAGAAATAGTGAAACCGTGGGAGAAGCGGAGAGCATGATACTAAAAGCTAAGAAGACCGCTGAAGCCAAGGTTAACAGGCTTATGCCTAGGCCTCTACTATTATTGGAGGGGAGTGTCAGCAGCCTGGCTTAACTCATCGCTAATGCTCGTCGCTTTTAACCCTCATCATCTATGCCCTAATATGCCCTAGGCCTTAAAACCACATCTCCTCTCAGCATAAGAGCCGGGTGAGACGGTGGGTGCAGAAGCATTATCAACGGTGCTAGGATGGTTTGGCCATGCATTCTCATGGTCAGGGCTTAGCGGCGTATCGCTGGCGCTTGTTGCAGCAGGCTTCATGATCCTATTCTCAGTGCTGGTCATAGGCGCCGCAATACTGGTGGTGAGGACATTCAAGAACATAGCTAACATGACTGTAGGGCAGTTCATAGTATTCATAACTGTCCTGGCGTTCGTGATGATAATAGTCGGGGCAGCAATGCCTTAGAGGCCTCGACGCCTAAAAGAGCAGCTATTTTTTAGGTGCCTGTATCCCACAGGGCCTAAGGGCATCAGCTCCAAGGAATAATGCCGCCTCGCCTAGCTCCTCCTCTATTCTCAGCAGCCTATTGTACTTGGCTGTCCTCTCCCCTCTGGCAGGGGCTCCCGTCTTTATGAGGCCTGTGGATAGCCCTACAGCCAGATCGGCTATGCTTGTATCCTCTGTCTCACCGCTCCTATGACTTATAACTGCTCTGAGGCCTGCCCGCCTAGCCGTGCGGACGAAATCCATAGTCTCAATAAGCGTTCCAACCTGGTTGACCTTAACTAACACGGCGTTGGTAGCTCCAACTCTCAGCCCTTTCTCCAGGAGCCTGACGTTAGTTGTATAGATATCGTCTCCCACTACAAGCACTTTGCCACCTATACTGCTGGTTAGAGTTGAGAAGCCTTCAAAATCCTCCTCCTGGAGGGGGTCTTCCAGATACCTGATAGGGTAGTCTGCTACGAGTTTCTCATAGTATTCTATGAGCTCTTCTCTTCCAAGCGTTTTATCGGCTAGGGTGTATTTGCCTGCCTCGGAATCATAAATCTGCGATGCTGCCGCGTCTATTCCTAAGGCTACCTGAGTGCCCGCAGTATATCCTGCGAGGTGAATTGCCTCTAGAAGAGCGTCAAGCGCCTCCTCAGGCTTCTTCATGGGTGGTGCAAATCCGCCTTCATCCCCTACATTGATCGATGATTCACCATACCTTTCTCTAAGCAGGTCCCTCAGAGCCCAGTAGATTTCAACACCCATTCTCAGCGCTTCACTATAGCTTGCGGCACCTATAGGTGCTATGAGGAATTCCTGGAAGTCCAGCTGGTTGCCTGCATGCACCCCACCGTTCAGGATGTTCATAAGGGGTACAGGCATAACCCTAGCCCTTATCCCACCAATATACTTGTATAGGGGGAGCCCGGCGCAGCATGCCGCAGCCTTAGCCACGGCTAGGGAGACTGCTGTGGTTGCATTAGCCCCCATTATGGACTTCGTGGCTGTGCCGTCGAGTTCTATCATGGTTGCATCAACGGTGTACTGGTCCCTAGCATCTATTCCTTTAAGCGCGTCAGCTATAGCTGTGCTAACATTGTATACGGCTTTATTGACTCCTAGGCCCCTAAACCTGGCTTTATCTCCATCCCGCAGTTCCGCCGCCTCGTGTTTCCCCTTAGATGCTCCTGATGGAGCTATGGCTGACGCCTCGCATCCGCCCTTAAGCCTTACCACAGCCTCCACTGTAGGTTTTCCACGGCTGTCTAGAACCATTCTACCATGGACATCAACTATGACACATTGATCCAACAGTATCCACCACGCAGCGTAACAATAATCTCTGCTAATATAAGCTCCATGCAGGCCTCTCATCAAGCGGCGATGCAAATTATTTTCCAGGTATGCCTTGAACCGCTATGTTTATCATCGCATCGCCGCTATAAGGCTAAGGGGCCTGCATTGAGGATACTCATAGTTGGTGCAGGGCATGTTGGGTCAAGCCTGGCTAAGATGCTTGCCGTTAAGGGAGACGAGGTTATAGTTGTGGATAAGGATGCTGAGAAGTGCTCTAGGCTGGCTAACGAGGCTGACGTGCTAGCCTTGGCGCGTGATGCCACGGATCCCGTCCTATACGATGAAGTTGATCTCCCTAGCTTTGACGTGGTGGTCGCTGTCACGGATAGGGATGAACTCAACCTCTTCATATCGACCATTGCAAGGGACTACGGTGTTCCAAGGATAATTGCTAGGGTTAAGGATCCAAGTATTGCGAGGCTTCTGGAGCGTATAGGGGTTGAGTATGCTATAACCGAGCCTCACGTGATAGCGAAGCTCATAGAAGCCACTATTGAGGGGAGGTACCATGCCGTTGAGCTGGCCCCCATATTCACAGGCAACTATATATTAGCATCTATAACCATAACCGAGAGTGATTCAAGCCTCGGTAAGAGGCTTGAAGAGGTGCAGTTTCCTAGGGAGGGTGTGAGGATAATAGCTATATTTGACGGCAAGGAGCTTAAAGACCCTGATGAGATAGGTGAGCTGCAGAGCGGCTACCATGTAGTCGCGCTGGTGAGGAAGGATAAGCTGGAGGAGTTTGTTGAGAGCTTCAGGTAGGGTGGAATCATGTCGTGGGAAAAAGTGCTGTATAATCTCTTCCCCTCCATAAGGGTAAGCCTCCTAACCAGGATTTTCCTCGACTCCATTGTAACCCTCATAATAGCTGTAATAGTGGTTAAGACCGTGGAGTATATTACTACGAGGATGGCTCGCCGCAATATATTGACACAGAGCATTGCTGAAAGAATTAACAGGATAACCTCTCTCACCATATACTCGCTAACCCTGATCCTAATACTCTTCTTCATAACTGGGGCCAGGGAGATAATATACTTGGTACTAATATTCGCCGTGATATTCATGATCTATTCATGGTACCCTATGATAAATGTGATGAGCTATTATGCCATAATGCTTTCAAGGTACCTGAGTGTAGGAGACCCTGTGGAAATAGAGGGTGTATTCGGCAAGATAAGGGATATCAATAAGCTTTCAACAGTCATTAAGACCTCTACAGGGGATATAGTAGCTGTCCCTAACTATAAGGTCATGGTGCACACTCTTAGAAAACGCACTGAGACAAGGCAGGTGAGGCTTGTAATGAAGGTGAGGAACTACGGTGATGTCTCGAAACTCGAGGAGCTGGAGAAGAAGGTTAGAAGCATTATTGCAACTAGGTTCAGGCATGGTTTACGCATGTCTGAACCCATGATAAGCCTGACATCCCTGTCTAGAGATGAGGCAACATATCTTGTTGGAGTGGCGATAGTAGGCTACGAGCCTAGGCTGCGCCCTGTCTCAGAGCTAGCTAAGCTCCTCGCAGCGAGTCTGGGAGAATATGATGTTGAGTTTCACATACCCTTCGAGGCGCCTGAAGCCGCAACTTCATACTAATTTATTTTCCGCAACGATGCTTAATACAAGTCTAGGGGATGAACAGGTATGCCCAGGAGAAGGGAGCCCAACATATGTCCTAGATGTGGGACACGCGTCGACAAGCCTGTGAAGACATGGCAGCTTGTATCACCGCTGCCTGACTCTAAGGGCAGGATAACCATCACGATCATGGGGATATATGAGTGCCCGAACTGCGGGTATAGGTGGCGCGCCGTGGTGAGCAAGATAAAGGTTGGCGGCGGAGGCGTGGAGGTTGAGGGAGCTAAGGGGCGGAGAGAGATCAAGGGTGAAGAGGAGAGTAGGGCTTACACCATAGAGCTTGATCTAAGCGACATAGATGAGGAGGAAGAGGAGTAGAAGGGCGGCGGCCTTGGAGAATAAGGGTGAAAACACTTCTCTGAAGGACTACGTGTTATCCATACTTCTCCTAGCTTTAACCCTGGTGATAGTGGCTCGAGGGGCCCAGATCCTACGTGCAGCGACGGGTAGCGAGCTCCCCCTAGCCGTAGTGGAGGGGCGCAGCATGCATCCCCTCCTCAGAGATGGGGATCTAGTAATAGTTGTTAAGGAGAAGCCTCAGGATATAAGGGTAGGCGACATAATAGTCTACAAGACCTTTGACGGCAGGTTCATCATTCACAGGGTAATAGGGGTCGAAGTGTATAAGGGTATGTATTACTATAGGACTAAGGGGGATAACAGGATAACTAATCCTGTTGAGGATTGTCGATTCTACGATGTGGTGAAGGGTTCAACCAAGGATTTCGGATGCGGTGTGGGGAGAATAGGCGTGGATTATAATAGGGTTGTGGGAGTAGTGCTGCATGTGGGTAAGGCTAGCTTCAAGATACCTTACCTCGGCTACATCTCACTCATGTTCCGCGGCTAGACAGGTAGCCTGCCACCTCTCTAATCCACCTACCAGCCAGGGACATGCGGCTAATCATCCTAGCATACCTTACTCCCCTGATCCCTGCTCTACGCATCCATTCAGCCTCAGCCTTCCTCAATTCTCTGAGAGCCTTGGAGTGATGCTGGCAGAAGCCGTATATATTGTCAGGGCTGGACTCCTTTCCACATATAGGGCATTTCCTCACGGGTTTTATGAGCCCTAGGCTCTTGCCCAGCTGTACTCCTGCCTCCCCCATCCGGGGCTTAAAGGCCTCTATCAGGCTTGTAAGCACGCTTTTAGCCTCGCCGAGCACCTTCTCTCTGCTTACCTCCCCTTTCTTTATCTGTTCCATGTATTCTTCAAACCTCCTCGTAAGATCGACTTCCACGAGGTCGGGGAAGAACTCCTTTAGAAACCCATAGACATTTATGCCTAGATCAGTTGACTCCACTGCGCCTCTAGGCCCAGTGGACAAGTATTTCCTCTCAAACAAGATCTCAGTTATCCTGGCCCTAGTGGCTTCCGTCCCTATTCCAACATTCTCCATCCATTTAACTAGCGAGGCTTTAGTGTAGGCTTGGGGAGGCTTAGTATACGTCATCGATATGCCCAGCTTCCTTATCTTCACCTCATCTCCTATCCTAAGCCTAGGAATAACCTTCTCCCTATGCTTCTTAAAATAATAGTATCTCCTCCAACCCTCCTCTACTATTCTTAGCCCTGATAACCTGAACCTCATTCCCGCTGCATTAAAGATCACTGTCTCCCTTAGATATACGTGAGGCTTGGAGAATGCAGCCATAAAGCGCCTGACTATTAGGTCATATATCCTCCACTCATCCCTGCCCAGCTTGCCTGGCTTCCTGCCTGTAGGATATATTGCAGGGTGGGCTGGATCATCCTTGCGTCCCTGCCTAGGCTTAAGCTTCCCCCCAGTCTCCTCTAGCAGTGTGTCTATGAGTCTTCCATAATCATTTATCTCCTTAAGTCTCCCTAGAATTCCAGCGTAATTCAGGGTGGATGGGAGTTTCTGGCTGTTTGTCCTAGGATAGCTTATAAGCGCGTTCAAGTAGAGTTGCTCTGCAATGCGCTGCGTCTTATAGGGGCTGAGCCCATAGATCCTACTTGCCTCCATTTGAAGATCTCCTAGATTAAAGGCTGGTGGAGGCTGCTCCAGCATCCTCCTCGATGATGCATCTACAACTCTTAGTGTGCCTGCCTTTCTCAGCGCTGATCTAGCCTTCTCGGCTTCCCCGCGGGTCTCGAAGACCCCGCCCATATATTCGAGGCTATATGCCTTGCCATCAATCTCTACTTGTACTTTGAGGGTGAAGAGTGGGAGGGGCACGAATAATCTCCTCTGCATGTCTCTCTCAACCGCTGCGGCCAGTGTTGGGGACTGAACCCTGCCTGCGCTGAGAACCCTCCACTGGCCTGTCGCCCTCCTCAGGGACAGCATTAATGCTCTACTCACATTTATGCCCCACAGCCAGTCGAGCTCATGTCTGCATCTACCAGCTTCAACCATTCTTAGGTCGATTTCTCCAACCCTCCTGTATGCCTCTACAAGCTCCTCTTCTGTGAGGCTGGAGAACTTCATCCTGTATGCTTTTCGCGGCTCTCCGAAGGCCTCTATGATCATGTAGCCTATGAGTGAGCCCTCAATATCATAGTCGCATGCATTTATGTAGGCTGAAGCCCTGCCGGCAAGCATTCTCAGCGTGTCGTAGAACTTCCTAATATGCTGTGACTTCTTCTCAACCTCGAATCTGGGAGCCCATTCATACGTGAAAATGGGGAACCCTTTACCTAGAGGCCTTATGCCGAAGAGATGCCCTGCAGCTGAGCCTATAACTATGCCTCCATTCTCGGCTTGAAGTATCCAGTAGGGGACACCATTATACGTGCATTTCGATGCTCTCCTACCGCCTAGCGCTAATGCTATTCTAGCAGCGGCTTTAGGCTTCTCAGCCACTATGAGCGTGTATGTGTCAGGCAGCCTACACTTCCCTGTCAAGATCCTCCTCATCCTCTGCTAGTGGCTTGGGACAGGTATGGTTAACACTAGGATAATCATGTATATGGTGAATGCCAGCCACGCCTTATATGTTGGCCTTGAAAACACGTTCATGCTGCCTGGATGCCTGCCTCCCCCCATGCCTGCTAGGAGCAGGGCTATGATCGCGAAGAATAGGAGCACAGGCATGAATTTGGAGAGAAGTATCATGAGGAGCACTACTAGGAAGCCTATCTTACGGTGAGCCTCCATGCTTGTTACAGAGCGTAGAACATGGCCTCCGTCAAGCTGCCCTATGGGCAGGAGGTTTAGAAACGTGACGAAGAACACTATGAATCCGGCGAATGCTACTGGATGCATAACCATATAGTAGTTTCCCCTTGGAGCCATGAGCGATGTTAGGAGGGTGAAGACTAGGGGAGCGAAGCCTAGCGTGGATGCCTGCCCTGATCTAATCATCTCCATCATCTTCTCAGCAGGGATCCATGAGGAGAGATGTATGCCGAGTATGGTTATGGGGACTGCGGCTATGAATCCTGATAGAGGGCCTGCTAGCCCAATATATGCCAGCTCATCTAGGCTGGGTGGGAGAGACTTCATGCTTATCAATGCTCCAAAAGTCCCTATGAATCCGAAGCGCGGTGGAGGTGCTGGTATGAAGTATGGTAGGCTTACGGGGACACCTGCCCTCCTAGACACAAGCCAGTGTCCCATTTCATGTAGGAATAGGGCCCCCATGAATAGAACCGTGAATAATATTATATCCCACGCCATGCCCTGCAGGGTCATCCGGTAGCCGCTGCTGCTTCTAAAGGAGTATGAGAGATCATACCCTGTAGCTGCAACTGTCGCCACGGTTATTGCGGAGAGTATTATGGGGAGAAATCTGCGTGAAGACTTGCTTACAGGTATTAATCTGACTACGGGTAACCCTTCCTCACTGTAGAGGAGGGGAGTATAGCCTGAGGCTGATAGCCTGCGGTAAAGCATTCTAAACGAGGCGTCGAGATCATTCGCCTCTGGATCAATGTATACAACTATTGTTCCCCCCTCCTCCCTGTAGCCCTGGACCTTGAAGAACTCTTCTACAAGGCCTACTGCTTCAGGCTCCATCTATAGATCTCCCTTTCGGCTTCAAGTAACCATTTCAAGGGTATTATCTGATGCTCACCGCTTGGCAGCATTCTCTTCACTGTTATGGGAAGGATGCCTAGGCTCAGCTCCTCTCTAGCAATGCTTAGAGGATCCCTGCGTGACAGCTCTTCTATGGATATGAGTGGCGAGGCACCCATGGAGAGCTGTAGGGCTCTTGCCCCCAGAATCCTGGCGCGCTCAAACCTGGTGAGCCGGGGAGGCCCTATCTTAATCTTATCAGCATATTCTCCCAAGGCTGTAGACACCCTTGCGTATCAGTGCTACAGGGGTGTTCTAGGCTTATAGTCTTTAAACCTTTACCTTCACTATAGGATGGAGGCCCATTAAATATTGTTAAAAAACTGTTTAGAAGCCTTTAAACTGTTCTCCCTGGAAGCCTCCTTCCTCTCCGCCTTTCTCCTTCTCCTTGCCTGTCCTCTTCGGCGGTGCGGCTGCTATAACGTCGTCTATCTTCAGTATGGTTGCTGCGGCTTCCGCCGCGCTCTTAATGGTCTGCTTCTTAACTATCACTGGCTCCAGCACGTTTATAGTGCTTATATCTTCTATTACCTTTCCGCCGAGCACATCTATGCCTGCATTAACCTTGCCCTCCGTATGCATGTTTCTCAGCTGCATTAGGGCGTCAAGCGGGTCTAGTCCAGCTGTCTCAGCAAGGATCATCGGTATTTCCTCCAGGGCATCTGCGAAGGCCTCTATGGCTAGCTGCTCCTTTCCTCCCACATTTCTAGCATATTCTCTGAGCCTCAGGGCAAGCTCAACCTCGGCTGCCCCTCCGCCGGCCACGATCTTAGGCTCCCGCATAACGTTTCTAAGCACGTGTAGGGCATCGTTTATGCTTCTCTCAGCCTCGTCTAGAACCATGTCGTTTGCTCCTCTAAGCAGTATGGAGACTGCCTTGGGGTTCTTGCATCCCTCTATGAACACCATCTTATCGTTGCCGACCTTCCTCTCCTCGACGAGCTCAGCATAGCCTAGATCATTCTCATTCAGGTCTTTTATACTGCTGACTATTCTGCCTCCAGTAGCGTATTCGAGTTTCTCCATGTCGCTTCTCTTCACTCTTCTGACTGCTAGTATTCCCTTCTTGGCTAGGAAGTGCTGGGCCACGTCGTCTATGCCCTTCTGACATATAACGACATTAGCCCCAACACTAGCAATCTTCTCAACCATTTCTTTAAGGATCTTTGTCTCCTCGTCTAGGAACATCCTTATCTGCTCTGGGCTGGTTATGTTTATCTTCGCTGTTATTTCAGGCTTCTCTACTTCTAGTGGTGTGTCTAGTAGTGCTATCCTAGCCTTCTCTATCCTCTTAGGCATGCCTGGATGAACAACCTCCTTGTCCAGCACTATGCCTTCGATCAGTAGGCTGTCGTTGAGGCTTCCACCCTTCTTCTTCTCTATCTTCACATTGCTTATCCTCACATTGAAGGTTCCGTCTCCTCTAGGCTCAGCTACTCTGCGCGCGGCTTCCACTACCATGCTGACGATCTTCTCCCTTGTATCGCCGCTGCCTATGTACTTGCTAGCTATGCTTGTTGAGGCTAGTCTCTTAAGGGTCTCCTCATCGTTGGGGTCAATCTTAACAGCTATTTCGTCGAGATATTTGAGCGCTTCATCCATGGCTTTCTTATATCCCTCGATAATGATTGTTGGGTGGATGTTCTGGTCCAACAGGGCTTCAGCCTTCTCTAGGAGGGTGCCTGCAAGCACTACGGCCGAGGTTGTGCCGTCGCCCACCTCTGCATCCTGGGCCTTAGCAGCCTCTACTAGAAGCTTGGCTGCGGGGTGCTGGACCTCCATCTCCTTCACTATGGTTACACCGTCATTGGTAACCGTCACGTCTCCAAAGCTGTCTACAAGCATCTTGTCCAGGCCTCTTGGACCGAGGCTTGTCTTAAGGACCTCTGCTAGAACCCTTGCTGCAAGTATGTTGGTCCTCATAGCGTCTCTTCCAGTTGTCCTCTGGGTGCCCTCCTTGAGCACCAATACGGGTACTCCATACAGCGACATCTAGGCTCACCTCCAGTATCAACGAGCCGAGATGCATTTGAAAAACACTTCTATAAATACTTTTCCATCATTCCCACAAGACTATGCTTATAGTGTTTCTATGCGACGCGTCACGCGTAGAGGGATGCGTGGAGGCGGAGAGTTGACTGAGCCTACTATTATGCGCCGTGAGCGGGGGGCAGTGTATCTTAGGAGGAGTTCGGGTGAACGCCTCTGTCCCAGGTGCCTGGAGCACAGCTTGGTGAGGAAGGCTAAGCGGACATTGTCTAGGACTAGGAGCATAGGGCCTCGGGACAGGATACTGATCCCCGTCTTAGAGCCATGGATGGCTAAGTCGGCCGCGCTTCTCAGAATAGTATCCATTGTTGAGAAACCCTATCCTTCACGGCTGCTCGTAGTTCTGGATGAGGCTGGTGTGGAGAGGCTTAACGATATTGAAGGGATGATGGCTAAGCCTGCATCATTTTATAGGATTGAGGCTCGAGGCCTGCGGAGCATTGTTGAGGGAGGCTCTCTGCTCCGATGCCTGCGGGTTTTAAGGGCTGTTGTAGTGGAGTCTGCCCGCAGGCTGGGGGCAGGGTTGGTGATGATGCCTCCTGCGAGGGATTTCTTCGTTGTCTTGATGTTGTCCTCGATGCTTAGGGGTTATGTGGGTGGAATGATGGAGCATAGGAGCATGGTTGAGGTTGGCGGCGTACGGGTGGCTTATCCCCTCTACGATGTGGAGTGCGAGGATATTGCCATGTACCAGCATGTCATAGGGGTTGATGAGTGGGTGTCTGGGGATGCTGGATGCATGGATAGGCTTGACGAGCAGGTTGCATTCATGGTGGCTGAGCTTGCTGGGAGGGGGAGGGAGCTATTATTCTCAGCTCAGAATACTTTGAGGCTGCTTAGACGTGTGGGCGGAGGACTTGTTAAGTGTCCCTACTGTGGAGGCCTTGGGGAGAAGTCTCCCTGCAGGATTTGCAGGGAGGCTGGAGTGGAGGAGATTATTAGATCCTTAAGGGTAAGCCCATTGACTTGAAAACCTCCCTCATACCCCTCCTAGCAGCAAGTATGTCCATTGAATACTGGCCGAAGCATCCCTCCTGGCTCCATATTGCTTTACCTTTATAGTATAATTTAATGTAGGGTAGCTGCTCTACGCCTTCATGCTCAGCTATGCTTGGAGCCTCATCCACGTCTACCCTGATCTTGAGGACACGGGGGCCCAGCCTCTCACCAAGCTCTTCAACTATCTTGGAGTAGTATCTGCTGATGGGGTTGTTCTCCGAGTAGAACTCCACTAGGACGAATTCGGCTTGCCGTAGCGTGGAGAGGTATTCGTCCAGGCTGGCGAGCCTATGCATTCCTCCCACCCTTGGAGTACTCGTCCAGCATCTTCTTCTCCCTGGGTGTTAGCTCAAGTACTACTCCAGGCTCCTCGCGGCGGGCTCTCCGCAGAGGGTATACTCCCCTCATGGTTACATATACTGCTCCATCAGCGATCATCTCCTCTATCATCTCTCTAGGCATCGTTGATGCCACCATTACTAGGAGGTCATTGAAGCCTAATTGCCTCTTCGCTTCATCTTCGCTTAAAGTATAGCCGCATATCCTGCATGTGAGGCCTGGATCCACTGCTCGGAACCCGCATTTAGGGCATCTCACCGGGCTTGTTTTACCATACTTCTCCCAGACTCCTCTAAGCACTGCTACTAGATCATCTCTCCCCCTGGACTCGGCCTCACTGTATAGTCTGCCAATATAGGGTAGGAGGGCTCTATCACCGTAAGCCACTGCGAATTCGAGCTGCTCCTCACTCAGCTTATCCCTATGTTCAAGCATGTATATTATTATTAGCTGGTAGACTCTGCTGAGATTCCGTTGGAGGCGTTTTATCAAGGCCTGTATGCTTGGCTTGGAGGCTCCTAGAACCATTGCTACGGGCTCTATTAGGGCTTCCCTCAGCTCCTCGTCGCTTAGGCCTAGCACACCTATGCCAAGAGCCTCCACGATCTCGTTGAACCCCTTCTCTATTAGGGGTTCGGGTGTGGGGGGCTTCCTCTTCCTCCTGCTCCTATGCCTGGATACCCCGGCCTTCTTCCTCCCAGCCATCTCTATCACAGTTAGGGGAGGGTGAGATAATCATCTTAGCGGTCATTCTCCCTGAAGCGGGGGTAGGCCCTCTGCCTTTTCTGAACATAGGTGCTTACAAGGTAGCTTAGAACTATTTCAAGCTTGCGTGGATGCCTTCTCCTAGTCTTCCTCAACTTATCCTCGAATACCTTTAGGCTCGGCTCATCCTTAAACCAGGCTTTAACGAGGTTCCTATAAATATGCTTCAAGATATCCTCGTAGTCATCATCGAAATTTATATCGTACTCGTAGTTGACAACCACTTTTTCTATTATGTCTCCAAGATACTCGTCTATTAGCTCTATGGCCTCATCTTCATCCACGTTAGGCACCTACCCCTGTTCTCGGCACGTATGCTTAGCCTCCACACAGTATAAATCTTTCCCGCAGCTGTCGGCGTATTACCGGAAGCCTTTAAGATGGGGGGATAAGGGTGGTTTAAAAGGTATTACTTGGATGTTACAGTGGGTTTCAAGGCCGTTTCCCCTAAAAGTGGGTTTTATCCTAATGTATATCCTGCGCTAGTGGTGACCAGCTGTGACGGTGACTGTTGAGCGGGCTGTTGAGGAGGAGTTCCTTATACGTAAGCGTGACGGTAGGGTTGAGCCTTTCAGTAAGGAGAAGCTTGCTGAGAGTGTTAGGAGGGCTGTTCTCGGAGCAGGGTTAGGTGAGCTTGATGCGTCGGGGCTTATTGAAGCATTGGTAGCTGAGTTCAAGGCTAAGGCTAGGGCGTCGTCCAAGGGTGAGGCTGCCCTGAGCGCCAAGGTTATAGCTGATACTGTTGAGCGCTCCATGATTGAGAGGCTCATAAATAACGCCTTGTGGGAGGAGGCTGCTAAGAGGTATGTGCTTGCACGTATATATAACCATGTTTACGGTAAGGGTGGGTGGAGTGTCTTTGATCCAGCTGACCTGAGGCTGACGTTCAATGCTCTCAAGGTCCTTGAATCGAGGTATCTCTTAAAGGATCCTGAGACCTCTAGGTTTAGGGAGACCCCAGCCCTCATGTTTAGGAGGGTTGCCAGGGTTCTAGCCTCCGTTGAAGCAAGGTATGGTAAGAGTGAGGAGGAGGTTAGGAGGGTTGAGGAGGAGTTCTATAGGATTCTGAGCGAGCTTAGATTCATACCTAACTCGCCGACCCTTATGAATGCTGGGACAAGGCTGGGTGTATTGTCGGCATGCTTTGTCATCCCTGTTAGGGATGCCATGACTACTCCTAGGGGCGACGGGATCATGGATGCTGCCCGCGCCACAGCCTTGATCCAGCAGCAGGGTGGTGGAACAGGCTTTGATTTCAGCGAGCTTAGGCCTGAGGGCGACATGGTTGCCTCAACCGCTGGTGTTGCAAGCGGGCCTCTCAGCTTCATGAAGCTCTTCGACACTGTCACAGAGGTGATTAAGCAGGGTGGTAAGAGGCGTGGAGCCAATATGGGCATACTGCATGTCTGGCACCCAGACATAGAGAAGTTCATAAAATCCAAGAGCGGTGAGCTTAAAGACACAGTCCTCCAGAACTTCAATATTAGTGTCGCAGTCTACGATCAATTCATGAAGGCAGTGGAAAACAAGGAGAAATGGCCCCTCATAAACCCTAGGAAGACATTCCTCCTCCCAGGAGAACCCTTCGACTCCAGGTTCTACGCCATCGTACGTGCAAGGCACAATTTAAGCGAGGAGTGGGTCGCCGAATACATAATACATGAACTCGAACAGCACGACGGGTCAATACCACTACACGAATCCCTCATAATAACCCTAGACGAAGCCATAGCCATAGCCGAGAACGAAAACGCCATCACAAGACAAGTAGACGCAAAAGAACTCTACTGGAAAATAGTGCACAGCGCATGGGACAGCGGAGACCCAGGAATGATCTTCATAGACGAGATAAACAGACGGCACCCAACCTGGTACCTAGGCAAAATACAATCAACAAACCCGTGTGTGACTGGTGATACAAGAATAACTACTGCACGAGGATTAGTTAGGGCTGATGAACTACGTGAAGGCGATATGGTATGGACTCCCTTCGGATGGGCCCCTATAAAGGAAGTTATAGATAATGGTGAAAAGGATATCTACAGGCTTGAATTCGATAATGGACTAACACTATATGCTACACCTGAACATGAGTTATTCACCCCTGGTGGATGGGTACCTGTGGAGAAGCTGAGGGAAGGCACGAGAATTAGGATTGTTATAGAGCCTGTTCCCTCATATCCTAAGGCTAGTTTCAGCAGGCCTATCGATGGCTTACTGCCAAAGGAGGTCTCAGATGAAGAGGTAGCGGAGTTCCTGGGACTCTGGGTTGGAGACGGCTATCTATCTAGTAGTGGCCATGTATCTATAGCTGTAGGGGAAAGCGATGGGCTTGCATCACATATAGAATCCCTCATGGGGAAAATGTTCGGCAATGCATATAAGATCTTTAAGAAAGCTGGAGAAGGAACCTTCGGCACACCAGGCATAGTTGTGGATGTGCATAGAAAACAGGCTGTTACACTGCTCAAGTATTATTTCCCAGAACTCGGTAGCCGCTCCTATAGCAGGGAGAAACAAGTGCCAGAGGCTATTATGAAGGCCCCGCTCAGCGTACAGAAGGCCTTCTTAAGAGGATTATTCACCTCTGATGGAACAGTATCCTTTAGCGCTACGACACTATATGTGGCTCTATCATCAAAGAGTATGAAGCTTCTAAGAGACGTTCAGATCATGTTATACGCTATGGGCATACCAGCAACGCTTACAAAAGGTAAAGGAGACGAGCATAGAATAGTGCTTAGTGGATGGCGTGCAATAAGATTCATCAAGGAAGTAGGCTTTATAGGAGAGAAGCAGAGGAAGGCCGAGCAGCTCATCGAGCACTATAAGAAGGCACCATACCCTCCTAAGTACGAGGAAGCTGAGTGGATAACACTGGTACATAAGGAGAAAGTAGGGAAGAAACGCGTATATGACGTAGTATCACCGCCCTTCTATGTTTGGAGTACCAACGGTATACTTTCATTAGATTGCGGCGAGGAGCCTTTGCTGGAGTGGGAGAATTGTAATCTTGGCAGTATTAATCTTGAGAAGTATGTTGTTGGTGGGGGTGTTGATTGGGAGGGTTTGGCTAGGGATGTGAGGGTTGCTGTGAGGTTTTTGGATAATGTTATTGATGCTAATAGGCATCCTTTGAGGCAGATTTCTGAGGCTAATCGTAGGACGAGGAAGATTGGGCTGGGGGTTATGGGTTGGGCTAGGATGCTGGTTAGGCTGGGGGTGAGGTATGATAGTCCTGAGGCTATTGTGCTTGGATGGAGGCTGGCTGAGTGGATAGCGTTTAATGCTTACTTGGAGTCTGCTGAGCTTGCGGGGGAGAAGGGTGTGTTTCCCGCATGGGATCCTGGGCTTTATAGGCCTGCTTGGAGGACTCTTAGGTTTAGGGGGCCTGATGAGCTTTTAAGGATGGCTGGGGTTGATGAGAGGATCACTGATGAGCGTGTGCTGAGGATTCTTAGGGATGCCCCCCACGTGGATTGGGATGCTCTTGAGAGGAAGATTGCTGAGAATGGGTTAAGGAATGCTGCGGTTATGAGCATAGCTCCCACGGGCAGCATAAGCATAATTGCAGGGGCTTCAAGCAGCATAGAGCCTCTCTTCGCCCTAGCCTTCATGCGTTACGTCAGCGTCGGCACATTCATGGAGGTGGATAGGCTCTTCCTAGAATACCTGGCTAAATACGAGTTAGACGAGCCTGAACTGATCAAGGAGATAGCTAAGACGGGCAGCATAGCACACATACCCTACCTTCCAAGAACGCTTAGAAGGCTGTTTAGAACAGCGCATGACATTGATCCCGAGTGGCATGTACTGCACCAGGCGGCATGGCAGGCGTGGGTTGACGCAGCAGTGTCTAAGACTGTTAATTTGAGGAGTGATGAGCCTCCTGAAACCGTGTGGAGGGTGTACATGCTTGCATGGAGGCTC
This sequence comes from Desulfurococcales archaeon, assembly GCA_027083135.1. Classification (GTDB taxonomy): domain Archaea; phylum Thermoproteota; class Thermoprotei_A; order Sulfolobales; family WAQK01; genus JALWQH01. The sequence continues at coordinate 19,332 of JALWQH010000024.1, forward strand.
GGATGCAAGGGAATAACAGTATACAGAGACAAGAGTAAGAGCAGGCAGGTCATAGAGTTCGGGTTAAAGACAGCTAAGGAGAAGGCTAGAAGCAGGCTCACAATACCTAAGAGAATAGAGGAAAACAGGCTTCCACCACCACCCAGCCGCAGGATAAGTGACGCCGAGTCTCCCATGGCGCTGAGACCCAAGCCTCAGGGGGAGAAGAAGCTCGGGCTAACAGCAATGAAGCTGGAATTAGAGAAAAAACTGGAGGAAGCCATAAGGAACACGAGGCTAACCTTATCCAGGGTCAGGATAGGGAAAGAAGAATATGTAGCCGTGGCGGAGGAGTATGCTGGCGGATGCCCTACATGCGACATATAGTATACACGGCTAAACAAAACCTCTCTTTTACGTTTCATGCATCTTACATCTTGGTCGCACTATCAGCTATAGTCTCAGCAGCCACCTTCTCATGCCTCTTAACCACAGCCACTATCCTCTCCACCAGGTCCTCCTCGAACGGCACACCTATGAACAACAGGTTGCCGTTAACAGCTATTGCCGGAACACTTGTTACATTATACTTATCCGCTATGTCGGGGTTCTCGTAGGCCTCAATAGTATCCGCTACAAGATTCCTCCTCCCAGACCTCCAAACCTCGAATGCAAACATGTTTATCAGTAATGCAGCATAGGGGCAGTAGGGGCACTGCGGGGTCACTATGTTTTCTATGTACGTATCCTCCACCAGCTCGCCTGCCAGGATCCTAACAGTACTCTCATCAAGCCCTGAATCCCCGGTGGATATTCTTATAATGGTTTCAACAAGGCCGCGCACCTCCTCCCCCGCAGGAATACCAGTATATTTTACAGCCCCGTCAAGCAGCGTGACGCTTGGCACCCTATACACACCGTGCCTGCTGAAGACATCGTCATCCACTCCACGCCTATACACATGTACGCGTAGGAGATGCTCGCCTCCTGTGCTCGGGCTCTCCTCAGCTATATTCTCAATAAGCTTGACTGTAGCGTCACAGTACTTGCAGTCCTCGCCTACAAACACATTTATGTCCACGGGGTTCTCCATATCCTCTAAAGCCTCCCTTAAAGCCTCCCGCGTCTCATTATCGAACTCCACGGTTATCGACACAGCCATCCACCTCTCCATACATGCTGGCAGCCTCATGCTGCACGGTGGAAAATAATAGTATCCGTAGCATTAGGGATGGGGAGGACGTGTGTAAGCTGTTCTTCTAGGCAATAATATTAACAGTGGCTTTAACATAGGTTTAAATATCTCCGGGAATCGTAGTAGTTTGAGGATGAAGTATGGCCAGCCAGCATGGCTCGTTCACCGTTCCCTGCGAAGCTACTGTTAAGAGGCTTCTCCCCTCAATAAGAGCCGCGCTTGCAATAGTTCTCGTGAAGGAGTATGAGATAAGCGCCTATAGGACAGCCAAGCTCCTCGGACTAACGCCTGCTTCAGTGTCGAACTATCTCTCAGGCCGTAGGGGGAGGGTAAACCTGGATAAGCTTCTAGGAGACCCTGAGCTTAAAAGCATGGTGAAAGGCCTGGCAGAACTATTATTGAAGGCGTGTAGGCCTGACGCACCTGAAGTCCAGCTAGCCGCATGCAATATCTGTAGAAAGGCGCGTGAGAAAGGCCTCCTATAATGCCTAGTCCCAGCGGCTCACAGTCCTAATCATTGTTTCGAAACGGTCTTCCAGCACCCTGAACACAGCGTACGCCGCCTTAGAGTTGAAGTAAGGAGGACCTAGACGTGAGAAGAGGGTTAGCACTCTTCCACCATGATTATACCGGTATCCCTCCATGCATGACTGATGCCCCCTTACAACAAGGCTGCATCCAAACACCCTGCACACCCTCTCAGTAACCTTGGGGCCGAATAACCTGCCAGCACCCCGTGGAGAAGGCATCCATTCATTCACAGTATCGTCGGGATCGTTCCACAGGATCTCCTCTAGCAGCCTGGGCGAGGGCTCCCTGCCCACCTCCAGGTATTCCTCCAGGGTTCCTGCCTCCATATAATTATATGTGGGGAGCCCGCCATGCATCATTAGTAGCCTGCCTGGGACAACCGTGGCGTAGGGCATTAGCTGGAAATCCTCATAGAATCTCCTGTAAATCTCCCTCCCCTCCCCGCCGTAAAGGGATAGAAGCCTTGAGGGGAAGTCGTGCGGATACGGGTTCAAGCCTGGCGGAGGCTCATGGTTGCCACGCATCAATATGACTCTGCCACTATGCATAGCCTTGAGAAGCGTGACAAGAGCCAGCACCTCTATCTGGGCAGGCCCCCTATCAATATAATCGCCGAGAAATATGAGGAGAGTGTTCCTCTCACCCAGCCTCTCCGGAACCCCTGCCTGCGAGAATATCTGTATAAGCGTGTCTATGTCCCCGTGGATATCGCCTACCACCATAATGCTTGAAGCCTTCTCCACAAACCTTACCCCACCCTTAGCTTCAAAGTACTCTGAGCCTCCTCCACGAGCCTCCTCTCTAAGAAGTGATCCAAGCTTCTCAGCTATGCTTAAAGCAGCCTCAGCATCGCTTCTCACATACTCCGCCTCTGAGACCAGTGCGCTTAGGCTATGAGACACCATGGCTCATCATCCTCCTCAAGCCTGCTAGAGGGCTTTTATGAACCCTGAGTAAGAGCATTGAAGGTCCTCTCGTAAGGGGGATCCTAACTCTATCATAGCTTGGTTCAAGCCTATCCCCCCTCCCCATCCACGCATCCATCACCCATGCCTCCCTTATAAGGCCCGGCACCCTGAAGGTGGCTAGACGCGGGTATGCAAGGTTAACCAACGCCACCCTCACCTCCTCTCCCCTAACCCATGCATCGTAGACTAGGATCCCGCCTGCATCCAGCCTCCACACAGGTGTTATTAGGGGAGCCCTGTGTGCTTCGAGGGGCTTGCACCGCGCCCTCATAGCGGCCTCCACAGCCAATATTGGTGTGCCTGGAGTATGAGGAGTGATGATTAGATGCTTGTCCTTTGAGCTTATAGTAGCCTCCCCTCCCCTCAGATCCATCCTGACACCTTTAGGGGATGTCACGCTTATGCAGTGAGCGCCGCATATGGAGACCCACCATGACTCCAAGACACCGCTTGATAAATGCTCCCCGGCTATGCTGAACGGATGCATCCATAATACCAGTGGATCATAGTATCCGTGGATAACGGTGATCTCGTCTGCACCGCTGATCTCTAGGCCTATGCTGGTGGCGTAGAACACGGTGCTGCCAGCCTCCCCTTTAATCCATGATGGATACCTGTATATCTTCTCCACCCTCCCATTAACCATAACCTGGAAAACACTCTCACCTATCCTTAGAGCTAAGCTATCATCTCCTATAATCCACCCTATGTTTCCAAGCCTATAGCTCCCAGGCTCCACGGCAATAGCTTTACGCGCCTTTACATAGCCTTCATCTATGGTGACAGCTGATCCAGGCTTAATGCTTAGGAAAATCTCGCCTACACTCGTCTCCACTATTCCGGCGAAGGATCTGGGTAGAGGGTTGACTAGGAATAATCCATCCTCCCTGAACCCTCCCAGCAGCTCGGCCAGCGCTTCATAAGCCTTAAAGGGGCATGAAGGCGGTATCCAGAGGCACTTCTTCCTGTAGGGGGGATGAGGCCAGGCTTCAAGGATCCTGCCAGCACCCTTCATGATCATGGTGTACCCGCTGGGCCCATGTATTCTTAGGGGAGGGCCCTGCCACATGCCCCCAGCTACACCTAGGGATAGGTATGCTAGGGGCGGGTCAGCCAGATCGAGCGGTGGATCCGTGAACACCTCTTCCCTGCTTGCAGGGGGGAAGGGCATCCCCCCCATACAGGGATCAGGCTTGCGGCTCAAGTCTTCCCGCCTATAATCCTGGCAAGCTCTCTGATAAGCAGGCTGTCAGGCCTTCTTAAACGAAGAGTTATCCTATAGGGTTCTCCCGAAGAGTAATCTATTACTGCGCCCTTCTCCTCAAGCATTGATGCGAGGTGTTCTGGAATACTGTGAAATATGGTTGCCCTAAGCTCAGTGTAACCCGTCCCTTCAACGCGGCTTATAACGAGCTTAGAGTCACCGCCATATACTAGTATACGCTCCTGCACCGCTGTACCTCCCCCTATAGTAGCGTATGAAGCCCTACGCACCTCTACTCTAAGCCCCTCGTCCCTCAGCATAGACGCGATTTCGCCGAGCAACTCTCCTCCCACCATCCTAGTAATCTACACGGCTATTTGTTTTTAAGGAGGCGGGTCGGCTCGCGGTAATGTCTTCACCACTCGATTGGGGGCAAGTATCCTCATCCCCGCCGAAGCCTCTGAGGCTACCTTTCATTTCAGCGGGCATCCTCATCAGCGGTCAAGCTCTTCATCGGCTCCCTGCAGCCTGCCTCTCACATATATGGCTAGCCTCCACCAGCTATAAAGCCACACTATGACTATCAGTGCGGAGAAGGCTATGCGGAGGGCTGCCCAGAGAAGCGTTGCCTCCCCGCTTAAAACATCCCCCAGCATGTAGTTCAGCCCTGCTAGGACCAGTATGAGTGTCAGCCAGCCGTACGTTATTAGGCCTAGCAGGGGGAGGGAAGCATCTATAGCGTTTCTAAATCTAAGCCTGCTCATTATGCAAAGACCCCGCAGGGATCTTATGTGCTGCCCCGTAGCCCACGTAGATTATGCTGTCAGGCGCTAATGCTTTGAGTATTTCATGCCTATTGGTTGAGACTATTAGTGTTATGCCCATACGCCTAGCAATCGAGCCTAGTTTCCTGGCAACACGCTGTGCTGTCAGACTGTCTAGATGAGCTGTGAACTCGTCGACTATGATGAGATTAGGCTTGCCTGCAAGTATGCTGGCCAGCTTCGCCCTCTCCTTCTGCCCTGTTGAAAGCTCCGTGAACCTAGCCCTATAGAACACGGCGTCTGAGAGCCCCATTATGTTCAGAGCCTCAACCGCAGCGGCCGCGTCTCCAAGTTTCTCATACATGTGCTCCAGCAGGGTCTCCTCCCCGAACTCAGGCTCCATTTCGCCGGGCAGGTATACTCCTATCTTAGTGTTAGGGGGGACTTCCACCGAGCCCCTATTAGGCCTATACGCCTTGCCTGGAAGCCCAAGCGCGGCTCCCACTATCATTCTGAGGAAGGTGGTTTTACCTGCGCCTGAAGCCCCTATGACAGCCACTATTTCCCCAGGTTTTATCTCCATGCTGGTATCTCTAAGCACATATTTCTCCACCAGTCTTCTCTCAACGCCGAAGGCTCGGAGCACCTCTTGGAGACGTTCAGGCAGCCTTGACACGTCTAGGAGGCTTGAATAAATCTTTGTCACACCTCTCACTCTTATAGGCCCTTCAAGCCTGTCAACCGAGCCTATTCTAGACTGGTAGAGCCTGCCACCATGCTTCGAAGCATAGGGATCCTCTGAGAGAAACTTGTCGATTATCCTCCTAGCCTCATCTGTAAGCGGGTAGAATAGCACGGGTCTTCCACTGCCAGTATCCCACAGGTATTTGAAGCCGGCCTTCTCGAAGAACGGGTTGAAGCGAGCCATCTGCGCTATAGTCTCCACCACATGTTTACGCTTCTTCATCTCAGGCACTCTTCTCTCCCTTATCCACTCCAACGCCATTTTAACGGCTAGGACTCCGAGACCATCCCCCCGGTAATCAGGGTGTACAACGACTCTTGCTATCCGTGCAGCAGCAGTGTTTGCTCTTCGAAGAGCCTCCCTCCACATCTCCTCGCCTATAATAGCTCTTGCAAGCCTCTTAGAGCCGTATAGTTCTACCAGGCTCCTATATTTCGCCAAGATCTCTCTGCGCTCCTCCAAGGGCCAGTAGGTAGGGTGGAACCAGTCCTTAGGGAAAACCTTCTCCCTGATCATCTTCTCCACAATGATCTTGCCGTCAACGTTGACCCGCCTATTCATCAACGGTATAGGCGTATCCACACGCACATATCCCACTATTCTAGGCTCATAGGGCTCCCGGTCAGCCAGCTCCAATATGAGGAACCTTGAGCTAGGCAAGCTCCCCCTAATCTCCTGGAGCTTCGCTGGAACCCTGTGTTCAGGGCATAGGGGCTGAGTATTAGATTCAATGAACCTGCCGCATATAGGGCACCTCCAAATAGCTACTATGGTCTCCCTGCTCGCATAATGATACTGCTCAAGCTCCACTACTCCCCGTAGGTCAGCCTCACTCTCAGCCTCTCTAGCCACAACCCTATACCTGTATACAGCCTCACCACCCAGCAGTGCACGCCTCTCAAGCACAGCCTCCCTGCGGAAAGGAGGCCAGACACGGATAGCCTCCCCACCATAAAGCCTGTCTAAAACATAGTCGCCAGGCCCAAGCACCTGCATGCTCTCTATAGGCCTAGGCTCCTCCAGCACTCCTACCCTAATACTCTCCCCCTCACTGAACCACTGAGCAATAGCACCTGTAAGTAGGAGGGCAACCCTACCGTACTTCTCCAAGTCAACTATAAGGCTTCCTCTCCACCTATAACCCATACGCGGCACCGATACGCTTAGCACACGGCCCTCCATCCATAAGGCAGGCTCCTCCAATACCTCACCTCACCTCAATATTTTATAGTGTGGTAATAATTAATACTCGGCTTCAGAAAAGCTCTGTGGCATGAGGACAATTTTTTAATATTATAGCCTCATCTATTTAAAGTTGACTCATATTAATGAACCAGGTGTAGCGCTTGGGGAATCTACGTGTAGGTGTGGATATAGGAGGCACATTCACCGATCTCGTGGCATACGATGAGGAGGCGGGCTCCCTGATACATCTTAAAACCCTGACTACTCCTAAGGAGCCCTCAAGGGGCTTTATGAATGTGCTTGAGGGGCTGGGTAAACCGCTAAGTGATGTGAAGGTAATAGTTCATGCCACGACTCTCGGAACAAACATGTTCCTAGGGCAGGCTGGCCTAACCCCCCCTAAAACAATACTCATAACCAATGAGGGGTTCAGGGATATCGTGGAGATTGGGAGGCAGAACAGGCCTGAACTCTACAACGTGTTCTTCGAGAAGCCTAAACCCCTGGTTCCAAGGCATATGAGGGTAACGGTTAAGGGTAGGATCAATGCTGAAGGAGAGGTGTTGGAGCCCCTAGACGAGGATGCTGTTAGAAGCCTAGCCCGCAAATATTGCGGCGAGGTGGAGGTGTTCGCTGTATCCATGCTTCACAGCTATAGGAATCCCAGGCATGAGCGCAGGGTGAAGTCAATAATACTGGAGGAATGTCCAGGTGCAATCGTTGTGGCAAGCCATGAAGTAGATCCTCAGCCAAAGGAATATGAGCGTACAAGCACCACTCTTGTCAACGCTCTCCTCAGGCCGATGCTGTCACGCTACCTTCACGGCCTACTGGAAGAGCTTTCATCGAGAGGCTATAAGGGCAGGCTGCTGGTCATGCGGAGCAGCGGGGGGGTGGCTGACTCATCCAGGGCTATTGAGATGCCTGCAGCATTCATTGAAAGCGGGCCTGCGGCAGGAGCCGTGGCTGTAGCCTACATGTCAAGCCTTATGGACGTGTCTAAGGCCCTTGGATTCGACATGGGAGGCACCACGGCTAAGGCCTCAGCCATAATTAACGGACAGCCCGAAGTAGTCTCCGAATACGAGGTCGGCGGGAAAGTACATATGGGGAGGATGCTTAGAGGCTCAGGCTATCCTGTACGCTTCCCCTACATAGATCTAGCCGAGGTAAGTGCAGGTGGGGGAACCATAGCATGGGTTGATGAGGGAGGAGCCCTCAGAGTAGGGCCTATGAGCGCAGGCGCCGATCCCGGGCCTGCATGCTATGGTAGAGGCGGGGAAGAACCAACCATAACCGATGCAAACCTCCTGCTAGGCAGGCTTCCCAAAATACTTGCGGGAGGTAGGATAAAGCTCCGCCCAGAGCTTGCCGAGAAGGCTGTGAGAAGACTCGCGGAAAAAATAGGTATGGACGTAGTAGAGGCTTCAGCAGGCATAATTAGAATAGCTAATACAGTTATGGCCAGAGCCCTGAGGCTCGTAAGCCTGGAGAGAGGGCATGATCCAAGGGACTTCTCCCTCTTCGCCTTCGGAGGGGCAGGCCCCCTACACGCAGCGGCGCTTGCCGAAGAACTAGGCGTCAGGGAGATAATAGTGCCACCACTACCCGGGGTATTCTCAGCCCTAGGGCTACTCGTCACAGACTATAGGCACGACTACCATGCAAGCGTGGTTAGAATGGCCGACGAGCTCAGCGAGGAAGAGCTGGAGAAAATCTTCTCATCACTCGAGGATAAGGCATACAAGGTTCTGAGAAGCGAGGGTGTATCCGAGGAGAATATTAGGCTTATCAGGATGCTTGACATGAGGTACTGGGGCCAAGCATACGAGCTCAGCGTCCCCTATAGAGGCAGCCTGGAAGAAGCAGTAGAAGGCTTCCACAGGATCCATGAGGCAAGATACGGTTACAGCATGCCTGAAGAAAGAGTTGAGGTCGTGGTAGCACGGCTTGAAGCCCTCGGCATAGTCAGAAAGCCTGAACTACCTGAAAGCAGGGTTAAGGAGTATAGGCCTGAAGCCGATGGGCGGAGGAAGGTGTTCTTCGAGGAGCATGGGTGGCTTGATACACCCATATATTCTAGGGGGAAGCTCAAGCCCGGCGCAATGATTAATGGGCCGGCAGTAGTAGAGAGCGATGAGAGCACTGTTCTCGTGCCTCCTGGAAGCATAGCTATAGTTGACTCTAGATACTCCATCAGGATGAAGAGGGGATGGATGTGAACGGAGAGAATAGAATAACGCTGGAGGTCATAAGGCATGCAGCCATATTCGCCTCGGAGGAGATGGGAGTAGTTCTGAGAAACACGGCTTACAGCCCTAACATTAAGGACAGGCTTGACCATTCATGCGCTATCCTAAGCCCTGGAGGAGAGCTCGTAGCCCAGGCTGAGCACATACCAGTCCACCTTGGAAGCATGGCTGTAGGCGTTGAAAACACCTTCAGATACCTGGAGAGAGAGGGGGAGACCCTGGAGCAGGGGGACATAGTGCTCGTCAACGATCCATACATAGCTGGAACCCATCTAAACGACCTAATGCTGCTTAAACCAGTCTACGTGGGAGGGGAAATGGTGGCCGTCGTGGCTAATAAGGCCCACCACGTCGATGTGGGTGGAATAGTGCCTGGAAGCATAGGAGGAGATGCCAGGGAGCTGCTGCAGGAGGGTGTAATCATACCTCCAGTCAAGCTTGTTAGGAGAGGCGTGTTCCAAAGGGATATTGCAAGCATGATTGAAGCCAATGTCAGGACACCACACTACTTTAAAGGAGATCTAAGAGCACAGATGGCTGCCCTTAACATAGGGGAGAAGAGGATCAGAGAACTAGCGGAAAAATACGGTGCCAGCACCCTACTGGAGGCGTGGAGCTACATACTAGACTACACGGAGAAGTATACTAGAAGCAAGGTTGAGAAGGAGGGGGTTGAAGGAAGCTTCAAGGCAGTAGACTATATGGAACTCCCTGGAGGCGAGCTTATACCCATAGAAGCTGAGGTGAGGATAAGGAAGGGAGGCATAGAAGTCGACTTCTCGGGTACTTCAAGCCAGGTGGAGGCGCCCATAAACGCCGTGTATGGCGTAACAGTGGCTGCAACAACGTTTGCCCTTAAGAGCATCATAGACCCCGAGATGCCTATGAACCACGGGTTCTTCAGAGTGGTATCTATAAAAGCTCCTCTTGGAAGCCTGCTCAACCCCCGTCCCCCAGCCCCAGTATCCGGAGGCAACGTGGAGACCTCTCAGAGAATAGTGGACGTTGTGTTCAAGGCTCTTAGCCAGGCCTTCCCAGACAGGGTTCCCGCAGCAAGCTGTGGAAGCATGAATAATATCATGGTGGGAGGCCTGAGAGATGAGGGAGGACTATGGGCATTCTACGAGACCATAGGATGCGGCAGCGGTGCCCGTCCAAGCATGGATGGAGTTGACGGTGTGCATACAAACATGACTAACACGCTTAACACACCTATAGAAGTATTGGAGAAGGAGTATCCAGTCCTATTCGTAGCCTATAAGTTGAGGGAGGGTAGCGGTGGACCTGGAACATATAGGGGAGGTTTAGGCATAACCAGGGCCTTCAAGATACTTGCAGATAGAGCAGTGCTCACATTAATGTCCGAGAGGGTTAAGACGAGGCCCTGGGGGCTGAGAGGAGGCCTAGACGCCGAGCCAGGCGACCATTACGTGGTGAGGAGCAGCGGGGAAGTAGAGCACCTGCCAAGCAAGACAACCATTATCCTCAGGCGCGGAGACATAGTCTACATAAACACGCCTGGAGGGGGAGGATATGGGGATCCATGCAGGAGGCCTAGAAGCCTCATAGAGAACGACTTGAGGGATAATAAGATAACATTAGGGCAGGCTAAGGGGCAATACTGCTACGAGGTGTAATCCAATGTATGGTTGGCGTGGAAGAATAGGCCTCATAGTACCCTCCTCCAACACGACCATGGAGCCTGAATTCTGGGCCATGGCACCGCAGGGCGTAAGCATACATACAGCCAGGATGAAGCTCTCCTCAGTAACAGTAGAGGAGCTCATAGAGATGGAGGAGGAGGCTGGGAGAGCGGCAGAACTGCTAGCCACAGCGGGGGTAGACATAATAGTATATGGATGCACTACGGGCAGCCTCGTCAAGGGGCCAGGCCACGACAAAGCCATAGCAGAAAGACTTGAGAGAAGGATGGGAATAGAGGCCATAGCAACAGCCACAGCCATCCTAGAAGCCCTCAACACACTTAAGGCGAGGAGAATAGCCCTAGCAACACCATACATAGACGAGGTAAACGAGAAGGAGAAAATGTTCCTAGAGGCCCAAGGCTACAAAATAGTGGACCTAAAAGCCCTCAAGATAAGGAGGAACACCGATATAGGCAGGCAGCCCCCGGAAGCAGCCTATAGGCTGGCTAGAAGCCTAGACACAAGCCGCGCAGACGCAGTCTTCATAAGCTGCACAAACTTCCCCACACTCCCAATAATAGGAAAGCTGGAAAAAGACCTCGGAATCCCAGTCATAACAAGCAACACAGCCACCATGTGGCTAACACTGAGAAAAATAGGCATAAGAGAAGCAATAACAGGTTACGGTAAGCTATTCAATATAAATAATACAAGGTAGGATTCCCTAATATGATAGCTGGTATGCTAATATGTGTGTTAATGCAGGCTTAGGATCCACAGTTAATAGAACTCTAGCAGATATACTGCTAAGGGTGCTAAGCAGGGAACTTGGGGCTTGGAGCTATGTGAGGCTTATTGATTATGGTTTTGCTCCCTACTTCTCATACGCGTTAAGTGAGGATGGTTTTCTAGGAGTGGCTTATAATCCCGGCGGGGCTTGCAGCAAATGCTTTAAGGCTGGTGAAACAGTGTTTGAGCTGGCCTCGCTTGCCTGGCTTGGATCAGCGGAGACTAGCCTCGCACTTGCAGCATTCTCCACGGCTACTCAGGCCTGGATTCACGGAAATCCCGGTAGGGTTGAGATACCTGCCCCACCTATGGATCAGTGGGCTCCCCGCCTAGGCGGAGAGGCCCTGCTAGTAGGCTATATGAGGGGGGTCGGCGAAGAACTTGGGAGGCTGGGATATAAGGTCAGAGTAGTGGAGGACAACCCTATCCTTAGGGGAGAGGCTGAAGAAAAGGGATTTAAAGCCTATCCTGGAAGCTATATTTACCTAGTGAGGCCGAGGCTCATAGTGGCTTCAGGAGCCTCCCTCCTTGACCCCCGCCTATACTTCTACATGAAAAGTCTTGGAGAACCGCATGCCATACTGCTCGGACCGACGGCGACAATACATCCTGAGGCAGCGAGGCTTCTAGGCTTCACCTGCGTAGGCGGAAGCTACATTGATCCAGGTAAAACAGATAGGGCTCTCAGGCTTCTCAAGCTCGGAGCAGGATACCATGAGCTGAGAAGACAGGGACTAATAGATAAGTGGATTAAATGCTTCTAAAATATTCAATTCGGAGGATAATCTAGGGAGATACGGGGTAGAGAAGACAGCTAACGAGAACCTACGCTCTATTAGGCCTTACACTTCAGCACTATGATATATACCCTTGATACAATGATTGATTAATCACATATTGTTATATCAGTCTGAGGAGATCCAGATAAAACCATGCAGCGGGAATATATTCTTGGGGTGTGCAGGGATATCTTTCTCAACTGAGGTTAAGCTTGATAAGTGGGGTAGAATATACCTGCCTGCCGGGCTTAGACATGTCCTCAGAGCGTCGAGGTTTAAGGCTGAGATTAGGGGAGATATCCTCATTCTGACTCCGCTTCCGGAGATGGAGGAGAAGGCTAGAAAACTCACATATTATTTCGTGCGTAGCCGTGAGGCAAGTTCCTCTAAGAGTTCTTGATGCCTCTTCTCATCCTCTCCTATTAGGCTGAGAATCCTCCTATAGGCTTCCTGGAGGCTCCTAGCCTCTTCTGATAGCAGGTATGCTGTAAGGCCTACCAGGTATTCCTCTCCAGCTGTGTCCTCATAGGCTGTAAGTTTTTCAACAAGCTTAACCATCAATTCCTCGTCAATGATTTCCACATTATCCGTAATGTTTTCAACCTCTAGTAACGTATAATATGCCTCCCTGTAGAAGCTTCCTAGAATCGAGGAGCACCTAGCTATGCTAATCCTCGTACTCCTCGGTTTCCCCATTATTGATGCCATGTCCTTAAACATCACACTATGCTTTTCTGAGTCATGGCTAATGAATGAGAAGATGAGGCTTGCATAGGTATCCCTAGTTTTACCCCTAATTTTCCTATATACACGTGCCGTCAGCTTCTCAAGGCTTGAAAGGCAGGATAAGGTTATATCCATGTTTCCACAGATCCCGCCGCCTTTATTCTCATCACTCGCCATGAATGCCGCCCTTCTAGAAATCCTGGAGAAGCGTAAAAACATTATCTTAGCGTGATGTAGGAGGCATCAGGCAAATGCCTTTTCACCACTGTTTAGTCTGTGTCGGGAGTACTCATCATCTGCCATCATAGGGGTGAGAGTTTAGGCATATTAAGTATGGTTCCTATGCTCTTCCTCCAATGCTTCCCTCAGCTTCTGCCTCACTATTTCAGCCACCGTTTTCCCATCTATTCTGCCTCTCACCCTCGCCATTACTCTGCCCATTATTAGGCCCATTGCCCTCATTCCCCTCTCTTCCACTATTCTCTTGTTCTGCCCTATGATCTCCTCCACTATCTTCTCTGCCTGTCCTCTTGTCAGCCTGCTTAGCCCCAGCTTCTCGGCAGCCTCTCTGGCAGTGGCTTGAGGGTTGCGGGCCAGGTATTCAAGGATCTCTGGTATAGCTTCTTTTGCCGCCTGTCCCTCGGCTATGAGGGCTATGGTCTGCTCTATGTGCTCGTCTGCGAGGTTCTCTACGGGTGTTCCTTCGCCTCTAAGCTGCTTTATTGTTGAGACTATGGTTGATGCTATAATGGTGGGTGGAACCCTATCACCATACTTGTCGGCCAGCTTCTCGTAGAGGTCTAGCCTTAGATCCATTAGTATCTGCTGTGCTAGATCCCTGCTTAACCCATGCTGCTCAACGAATCTCTTCAGCTTTGCTTCAGGAGGCTCCGGGGCAAGCTTCTCAGCCTCTCTAAGCATCTCGCCCGTGATTTCCAGCGGGGGGATGTCTGTCTCAGGATACATTCTAGCGGCCCCGGGCTGAGGCCTCATATACCTGGTGGTTCCATCAGGGTTTGCAGCCCTTGTCTCCGGGGGTACTCCTCTTAAAGCCCACTTGGCACGAGCCACCACTGCTTCAAGGGCCTCCCTAGCCTTATCCTCCCTGTCGGCTACTATTATGAAGGCATCGTTCTCCCCGCATTCTAGGATCCTCCTAACAGCCTCAACCTCCTCCCCGGTGATGCCGTAGCCTGGAAGCTCATCGCTGTGGAATAATCCTCCAACCCCTCCCCAGAACCTAGCGTAGTCTGCAAGCTCTGTTCCAAGCCTCCTGCCAGGCTGAACCTCTCTTCCAAGGAGGCCTGCGAAGCCTGGAAGCCTTAATCCAAGTATTCTGCCCCCTCTGGATAATGCTCGGCGGAGAACCCTGCTCCCAGTATTCTTCAAGGCTTCTGTCAGGTCAACTATATTTAGCTTCACATCGTCCTCCGATACTCCTCTGCCCCTAAGCTCATCCCTTATTTCAAGCAGCCTCTTCTGCCTCAGCGCCTCATATTCAACCACCTTTGCTATTAGGTCGAGCCTCTGCACACCCTTTATCTCGGTTTTAGCTCCACCCCTAATCGACACGTTTAGATCCTGTCTAATGGTCCCTAGGCCCCGCTTAACCCTGCCTGTAAGCCTGAGCAGCTGGCCGATCCTGAAGGCCACGTGCTCAGCCTCCTCAGGGCTGCTTATATCAGGAGCAGTGGCTATCTCTATGAGAGGTATGCCCAGCCTGTCAAGCCTATATGTAACCCTGCCCCCATGCTCCTCGATCTTCCTGGCAGCATCCTCCTCAACACATATGGTCTGTATTCCTATTCTCTTATCCCCGACATCCACGTAGCCTCCCATAGCCACTATGGCTGTTCTCTGAAAGCCTGTTGTATTGGAGCCGTCTATCACTATCTTCCTCATAACGTGGACTTCGTCTACGGGGCGTGAGTGGAGGGCCTTAGCTACAGCCAGGCTTATCAGCACCGCCTCCCTGCTGATCTCGTGGGGAGGCTCCTCATCAGCCTCCACGAGGCATGAAGTATTCCTCGGAGCCTGGTATACGTATACCCTGCCCCTCCTCCACTCGAAGAATGCTGCCACATCTATTTCTCCAAGCTCGCTTTGAGTAGGCCTGAGCCTCCTCTCAAATACCCCTCCCTCCTCATCCGTCAGCATGGTTGGAGACTCGCAGAATAGTTTGCGCTTAGTGTTTAGCTGCTGGTGGATCTCGAGTCCAACCTTTAATCCAAGCTCACCGTAATCTAGGCTAGAAGCCATGATCCCACCTCGGATACAGGCCTAGATCATGGTGGGGGTTGATTTCCCCAGCCATGTTCTCCAGCATCATCCTCCTAACTTCCCCTAGATCCCTTGTGCGGCGTAGGATCCAGGAGAGCTTAGCGTAAGCTGTCTCCGGAAGCATGTCTGATCCAGGTATGACTCCAGCTTCAAGCAGCCTCCTACCATTTATGTAGACGTTGAGATTAGTCCTGCCGAAGAGGCATTGACTCGTGATCACGACTGGGATCCCCTCCTCAACAGCCCTCCTAATAGGCTCCACCAGTCTTCCAGGAGTGTGTCCGAGCCCCGTAGCCTCAACGACTATTCCATGATAACCCTTATCCACGAGGACATCTATGATTTCAGGGCTTATTCCAGGATATGTTTTAATCAGGGCTACCTTGTCGTCAAAGCCGTTCTCAACGCTGAGGTCTCCCCTCACCCTATAATTCCTGGATAATATTTCCAGCCTACCCTCATATGGCCATATTGCTGCCAGAGGCCTATCATTTATTGATTGGAACGCGTCCCTCCTACTGGTATGCATCTTCCTAACCTTGGTGCCCCTATGGGCTAGGGCGTATGTGTCGCCTGTCTCCCCATGCATAACCACTACAACCTCGCCGAAGGGAGCCTTAACCGCCGCTAGAACCGAGGCCATGAGGTTGAATGCTGCGTCGCTGCTAGGCCTATCACTGCTCCTCTGCGATCCCACTAGAACAACGGGGCCGGGCAGCGATCTGAATGCGAAGGATAGTGCCGCGGCAGTGTAACCCATGGTATCCGTGCCATGGGTTACAACTACTCCCACGGAGCCCTTCTCAAAGCTCCTCGCCACAGCATCGACTATTCCCTCCCAATGCTTAGGAGTCATATCCTCGCTTAGAATACTGTAGAGGATCTCCGCATCTATGCGTGCCATGCTTCCTATCTCCGGGACAACTGCCAGTAGATCCCTGCTGCTTAACGCTGGTTTAACAGCCCCCGTCTCATATTCAACTCTGCTGGCTATGGTTCCCCCAGTACTTATGACTGATACCTGCGGTTTGCTTGGATCAGGCTTAGGCGGATGCATGACTATTTCAGCTGATAATACTCCCCTCCTATGCTTCCCTCCCCTCCAGGGGATCTTCTCAATAATAGTGTTCTCATCAACCCTTATGCCAACATTATACCCGTTGTCAAGCTTGACTACGATTATCTGCCTGCCCGTCAAAGCGTGCCGCGGCATAAGTATGCCCTCATACACTGCTCCACGCCTGCTGACCCTGACCCTATCACCTATCGATAAGCCCTTAGAGGCCAGCCTCTCCCTCAGGATCCCAGTGTAGCCGTGCAGAGGATCACCCAACCCTGGTAACCAGTAGTACCATGGCCCCGCCAGGTATTAAGCATTCAAGGAGAACAGGCTTTCTAGGAAACATGCATTCTGACCTAGAGCTTGAATCCAAGCCTCTTTCTAGCCTCGTCGACAGGTATTATGAGCGCTGATGCCAGTATGGCTATGGCTGCATGCGTCACGCCTGGCCTCACAGCATCGAAGGCCTGGGGAACCAGGTATACTGCTGCCAGAGCCATGGCGAAGCCTATTAGCACTGAGGCTAGATGCTTCTTATTGCTCAGCAAGCCTATGCGTAGGAGGCTATGGTTGAAGGACCTGGTGTTAAAGCTGTGGAAGAGCTCTGAAGCCATCATGACTAGGAATGCAAGCGTAGCAGCGTATAGGTGTGTATGGCTCCACGCGAACCTAGAGTACACGTATACTCCGAGAACGATGAGTGTAAGCGTGAGGCCTATGTATGATAGATAAGTCATAGCATGCTTGTCAAGCATACCTGAACCTCTCTTCCTAGGAGGCCTGTTCATAATGTCTGGCTCCGAAGGCTCAGCAGCCATCGCTGCAGCTGGAAGAGCATCGGTCACAAGGTTTATCCAGAGCAGCATTGCAGGGGTGAAGAGCAGGCCCCATCCAGCCATACCTGCTATGAAGACGCTGGCAACCTCCGCGAAGTTTGCTGAGAGGAGGTATAGGACCGCCTTCCTAATATTATCGTAGGCTGTTCTCCCCTCCTCTATAGCCGCCACGATGGTGGCGAAGTTATCGTCTGCCAGTATCATGTCGGCAGCCTCTTTGGCGACATCCGTGCCTCTACGCCCCATAGCCACACCTATGTCGGCGAGCTTCAGTGCAGGGGCATCATTAACACCGTCCCCGGTCATAGCCACCACGTGGCCCCTAGCCTTATACGCCCTAACTATCCTCGCCTTATGTTCGGGGGCAACCCTGGCGAACACCGTTACATCGTCTATTATTGACTCCAACTCCTCGTCGCTCATCCCCTCAAGCTCCCTGCCTGTAACAACGCTATGCTCCCCTCCAACAGGCAGCCCTATCTCCCTAGCTATAGCCGTGGCGGTCAGCCTATGATCCCCTGTCACCATGACCACCTTGACGCCTGCGTTCAACGCCTCCCTAACAGCGCTGGGAACCTCTGGTCTAGGCGGGTCGATCAGGCCCATTAATCCTAGGAAGACCAGGTTATCCTCATCATCCTCTAGGCTGCTGACAGGCTTGTAAGCGAAGCCCAGTACTCTGAGAGCCCTTGAAGCCATATCCTCAGCACTGCTGAGGATCCTCCTCCTAAGCTCGTCTGTCAGAGGCAGGGTTTCACCGTTGATCCTGATATACCTTGATTTCTCCACTACTACTTCGGGGGCCCCCTTGGAGAACATTATTTTCCTCCCTTCAACCATGTTTATGGTTGACATCATCTTCCGCTCACTGGTGAATGGTATCTCCCTTAGACGCCTGTACTTCATCCTGGCCTCCTTGAAGTCGACTCCCCCCTTAGCTGCAGCGAAGAGTAGTGCGGCTTCCAGCGGGTCTCCAAGCACGCTGCCGCCGTTAGCCTCAGCATTATTGTTTAGGACTGCTGCCAGCAGCAGCAGTCCTAGATCACCGTCCCCCTCAACAGTGATTTTCTCCCCGTTTTCCAGTAGGCTTCCCTCAGCAGTGTAGCCTGCCCCCAGAGCCCTTATCCTCCTATCCGGGGGTATCCATATCTCCCTAACACTCATCTCATTCTTGGTGAGAGTCCCGGTCTTATCCGTACAGATAACAGTGGCGGCGCCCAGGGTTTCAACTGCTGCAAGCTTCCGGACAATAGCGTTACGCCTAGCCATCCTCCACACAGCTACTGCCAGGACAACTGTGACTATTGCTGGAAGCCCCTCGGGGACGGCTGCCACGGCTAAGGCGACGCTGGCCATGAACATCTCCATGACGGAGGCTTCGTGTAGGAGGAGGCCTGTTACAAAGAGCGTCGCAGCAATCACAAGTATTATTATGCCGAGCTTCCTTCCAAACACGTCTAGATCCTTCTGGAGAGGTGTCTTCTCCTCTTCAGCCTCCTTAAGCATCCCTGCTATCCGTCCAACCACGGTATCCATACCTGTCCCTACGACTAGTCCAAGCCCCCTCCCCCTTACAACATAGGTCCCCATATACACCATGTTAACCCTGTCAGCAAGCGGGGTGTCGGGCTCCAAGACAGGCCTATGATCCTTGTGGACAGGGGTTGACTCCCCTGTCAGCATTGATTCATCCACGTATAGGTCGGTGGATGAGATGAGCCTAGCGTCGGCTGCAACCCTGTCTCCCTCCTCAAGCACCAATATGTCTCCAGGCACGATCTCCTCGGCTGCAACCTCGCTTACAGACCCATCTCTGAGAACCTTAGCTCTAGGAGATGCAAGCCTCTTAAGAGCCTCGAGGGCGTGCTCAGCCCTATACTCCTGTACAACACCCATGACAGCCATGAATAATATTATGGCGATGATGGATGCAGCATCTGTTGTCTCACCCATCCATATGCTTATCCCCGCGGCGACTAGTAGGATTATCACTAGAATGCTTTCAAACTGCTCTGCCAGGGCTCTCAGCACGCCTCTCCTCTTAGCCTCCCCAACAGTGTTGGGGCCATGCTCAGCCAGCCTCCTCTCAGCCTCCACCCTGCTTAAACCCCTGCTTGGATCAACCCTTAGCTGGGATGCAGCCTCCTCCACGCTCCTAGCATGCCAGCCTTTATCCGAGGACACTGCCGCCACCCTGCTCATATTATTGTTAACTCATGGAACTCCTGTAAGGCGAGATACATCACAGATGCTGCTAGCCCTATGAGGAGCATTCTCACACCATTCTTAAGCATTCCCTCCCCGCTGATCCTTCCAAGATAGCATCCAATGAGGAATAATGCTGCCTCTATGAATGCCAGCGACATGTATATGGCTGCTGAGAGGCTTAGGAGGCCTGCATGCGCTGCTAGGAGGGGGGATGTGCATAGGGCTGGGAGGATGAGGACGCCCATACTGCTCCACACAGCTATGTATAGGGGCACCATTCTAGCAGCATCCCAGTATATGCTCCCCCTAAGGCTTCTCAGCACTGTTCTCTCCATCTCCCTCAGCTCCCTGATCCTCTCAGCACGCTCCGAGAGATATGTTCCCAGAAAGGCGCTGAAAATACCCATAGCTGTAGCGCCGCCCACAACAGCACCATAGAATACCAGGGGATCCCTTCCCCCCAGAATATATGTTCCTAGGAGGATGCCTATGGTTGAGAGGAGGCTGTCTAGAGCATTAGTGACAAACATCCTCCTAGCTATGCTTCGAGCCTCAGCAGCCTCCATTATCCTCGAATACTCTTTAAGCAGCTTTAACAGCTTCGACAAGAGGCCTATCCCCTTCCAGCAATGCTAGCCTCCCCTGCTCCAAAGCCTCCTAGAACCCCATAGCCATGATTCTCCACAAAGCATACCTTACAGGGATGGAGGCCTGGATCAGGGGAGGCAGCAATTGTTGGCACATGCATCATGACTCCCTTAGGCTGTGCCCTCATATGTCTTCAGCCACAAATATGGGGAATTATGGTTATAAAACATAGCTGGAGACCGCATTACTCTGCTATGCCTCCAGGTATAACAGCGGTATTATTGGCCTCACCCCATTTAAGGGAATTAATCTGAGAAGCCTAGAGTACAGGTGTGCGTATGGAGGAGGATTATGCTGAAGCAACCCCTATTCGAGAGGGCAGCGGAGCCATAATACTTGCCAGCAGGGAGGGAAGACTCCTAGACAAGGTTGAATTCACCCAGAGTATAAGCGACTATGAAACGCTATCCAGGTATGCTGCACTCATAGCAGGGATAAGCGATGCTGCGGGCACGCAGCTAGGGATGGGTAGGCCTCTAGAAATAGATGTAATGTTCGCTGAGAACAGGGTTCGAGTACTAGTTGAACCAGAGCTGCTGAGATTATTGGTAGAGTAGTGTACCGGAAGTGAAATGTAAGCCACTATTTTTAACCCAGCTGTGATTATCTTTATTCTACAGGTAGACTAGGCTCCAGCCTCATGGTGCTGGCATTATGGGGAAGAGATGGGAGAGCAGCATAGAGTTCCCGCAGATATCGATACGCGAGGTGGATGGACGCAGAATGGTTGTCAAGTCGTTTCAGGGTAATCCAGGCATACTTAAATGGGTTGCATTAGGCGTCATATATCAGGGCGCCTACCCCTTCGCCGTGACCCCTGAGTCCAGGATGAAGAGGGAGATAGAGTTCATGAGCGATGATCACAGCTTGATCCATGCTCCCCGCATAGTAGAGGTAGACTGGGGTAAAAAGCAGGTTGTGAGAGAATATGTTGAGGGATCACCCCTAGAACCCTGGCGGAATCCTGAGGACTCGGGGATCCTGGGCCAGGCCATCGCCATGGCTCATAGGGAGGGATGGGTTCTAGGCGACACTAAGCCTACGAATTTCATATTATCGGAAGGGGGAGACATCTATGTGGTCGATGCTGAGCAGTCTATACGCTCAGAGGATGAGAGGCTTAGGGGATGGGATCTACTCGTAGCAGCCTTCTTCCTCTCACTGATGTATCCAGCAGACTCCAAGGCCTTCGGTGAGAGGGTGGAGGGACTCCTAACAACATATGTTGCCGGGAAGGGTTTCAGGAAAGCGCTGGGAGAAATATTCAGCTACAGGCATTCAACCCTATACGCCCTCATACCATTACGCAACCTCCTAGCCCTCAGGAAAGCGGTGAGAAGCCTGGAGTAGCAGGACAATGATAAAGAAGATGGATTGTTATTTACGGCTCCCCCTACGCTTCCTCCCACCCACAGCTCTAACCAGCCTCCTAGATTTCCGCTCACTCCACTTGTACTCCGCAACCTTGACTCTGAGCTCCCCGTCAACCCTGCGGAAGAGCATTACGGCGTCGTAGATCTTGTACCCGCATCTAGGGCACCTGTAATAGTATACTACTCTCCTCGTACCATCGCTGAGGCTCTCAGACTCAACACGATACTCCATGGCGACTCCACATCTAGGGCACAGCCTAACCTCGCCGCTCATCCCACACCACCTGTTCTCGGAAGAGGCGACAGCACTCGTATCCGCTGCTCCTCCATAGGATAACGTTGATATGCCGGTATATAACGGGTAATGAAGCCGAAAGCATTAATACGTTATGTACGGCTATCAATATCGGTGCGTACAGCCAGTGATCTTCGACCGCTATGGAAGGCCCTTCGCCACTCTCAGGATCGCTGTTACCAGGAGATGTAACTTCAAGTGCTTCTTCTGCCACCTGGAGGGAGCATCCGAGACGAGCCGAGGGGAGCTTAAAACATGGGAGATAGGGGTGCTTGCAGAAGCCTCAAGACGCCTAGAGGCCAGGAGGTTTAAGCTTACCGGAGGGGAGCCCCTCATTAGGAGCGACATAGCGGAAATAGTCGGCGAGATAAAGCATTTCGGCGACCCCGAGGACCTATCAATGACGACTAATGGAAGCCTGCTAGACAGATATGCATACCGCCTAGCGGAGGCAGGGCTCAACAGGGTTAACATAAGCCTACACAGCCTCCGCGGAGAGGTTTTCAGAAGGATCACAGGCGTAGACGCTCTCAAATCAGTGCTCAGGGGGATAGAGGCAGCATATGATGCTGGGCTAACCCCCATAAAACTAAACTACGTTGTATTGAAGGGTCTGAATGATGATGAGCTATGGGATCTCGTGGAATATGCTGGTAGGATTAATGCTAGGCTTCAGGTCATAGAGCTCCACCCCGTAGGCCTAGGTGCAGTGGGCTTCACCAAATACCATTATCCTGCAACAAGAATAGCAAGGATGCTTGAAGAACATGCTGAGAAAATAATTGTGAGAGAGGAGCTGCATATGAGGCCTATCTATAGGCTCAGCAACGGAGTCGAAGTCGAACTCGTAGGACCTGTGGGGAACTACTGGTTCTGCTCGCGGTGCACACGTATACGCGTGCTTCCAGACGGCTCACTGTCACCATGCCTCAACTGGAAAGGCCCATTCATACCTGCAGCAGAGATGATACGCCGGGCCAAGAGCAGGGAGGAGGCAGTGGAGAAAGCCATGGAGGCTTTAATCAAGGCTAACAGGCTTAGGAAACCATACTACATGTTCCCCCTCGAGGATGGCTCGCCCAGCCTTCAGCTCCTCCCACGCAGGAATCCCTGGCTTAAGTCGTTCAGGCTGGGCTTACCTAAGCCTGACGGCAGGCTAGCTTGAAGGCCGCGGTATCATCAGCCCCGCGGCAAGGAAATATGATGCTGAGGCCGCTATCATCCATGCAGCATCGCTTGGAGCCCCCACGAGAAACGGGGCCAGCGAGAAATACTGGGCTGCAAAACCCGCTACAACTAGGCCTCTATCCACGTAGGGCCTGTAAGCCCTGCTCTCCTCCTCAACATACAGGTATAAAGCGTAGAGCAGGGCTACAGGGATGAGTGAGGCCGTAGACACTAGGAGGGAGGCCAAGTATAATAGGGAGGCTGATGCAAGCCCCTTAGCAGTGTTCCTCTCAGCTAGGTGGTAGAGGCCTATGGATACAACCACTACCCCCACGCCGAGCTGGAGGTACCCTGCACACGATAACCATAAGCCGAGAGCCGCGGCAAGGGTGGTTAGGACTGCTCCAAGCCTACGCGAATATGCTGTGAGAATGGGGAGCAGGATCAGCGATGCCTCATCGAAGCCTGCGTAGAGGAGGAGAAGGTATCCGGCAATATAGGCTGATGATACTGCAGCAAGGCTTCTAAGATCACGCATAGAGGCCATCAGCAAGACTAGGGGGTAGCCTAGGAGCAACAGAGGCTTGGAGTCATATGCCCCTGTAAAAACCGCTACGTAAGCGGTGCTTGTAAGAACAGTTGCAGCGAAGGCCGCTACATGCACTGATCCAATTCTTGGAAGACTGCTAGACAATTCCCACCACCCTCTCCAAAGCCATGGTGAGGAATATTGCAGCCAGGTAGGGGCTAGCTATCTTGAACAATCTGAAGGCCTGCTGCCTACTGGGATCCCTGTGGAATGCGGCTACCCTCCACACGGCTAGTGATCCAAGGATCACTGACACGGCCAGCGTGAAGGGCCCTGCAGCCCCTACGGCGTAGAGCATAGCTACTGATGCAACCTGTAGTCCAAGGCTCAGAGCAATGTATTTAGCAGCCCTCCTAGGCCCTACAACCACTGGTAGCATGGGTATGCCAGCCCTCCTATAATCCTCCAAGTAGTATGTAGCTATGAACCATATGTGCATGGGTATCCACGCCATAACCACCACCGACATGAGTGCTGCTGCAAGGCACGGCCTCCCAGAATACGCTATCCATCCCCCGAATGCAGGCATACCTCCAGCCACCCCCCCGAGAACTATGTTAAGCTTATGCCTACGCTTAGCCAGGTCAGTGTAGAGCACTATGTCGAAGAGGAAGCCCATCATGACTGCAAAAGCCACCCAAGGATTAATCAGCCTCACTACAAGCAGGCCTGCCAGATACGTTGAAAGGGAGAATGCCAGGACGCTTAGAGGGCTAAGCTCTCCTCGAGGCAGAGGCCTCCCCGCAGTCCTAGGCATAAGTGCATCAATATCTAGCTCTACATACATGTTGGTAGCAGTGGTTCCACCCACAGCTAGAAGCCCCCCTACACCGAGGAGCAGAGCGTCTCTAAGGGAAGCACCCCTACCAGCCGCGGCGAAGTAGGCTCCATACATGGAGAACAGGAGGAGAAATGTTTGAAGAGGCTTTATGAGAACCAGGTATCTCTTAATCGTAGATGCCCCCATGCCACGCCGCTCCACGCGTGGATAAGCGTAGGGAGTTATTTATAGATGTTGTGAACGTATTCATGGTGGAAGGAGGGTTCCATGGGAATACCCCTGGGAGACGAGAACGTGCCTCCCTCGAGGCCCGTAGTCAACACTGCAATCATACTTACAAACATAATTGTCTTCGCGGTAGGCGTGCTGGCCCCAGGCTTCCTACTACCAGGCGCTGAGAGCTACGACGAGGTTATCAATAGGCTTGGATTAATACCATACTTCATAGCTAGGGGTGAGAGGCTTCACACATTATTCACATCCATGTTTCTCCATGCAGGCCTCATCCACCTTTTCGGAAACATGCTTTTCCTATATATTTTCGGGGATAATGTTGAAGCCGTTATGGGTAAGGCGAGGTATCTTGCCTTCTACCTGGTCTCAGGTCTAATAGCCTCCCTCTTCCACCTGCTCAGCATCATGATGGTTCCAGCAGGCCTCCTAGGCGCGAAATACGCGGTGTCACCATGGCTCGTGCCAGCCATAGGTGCTTCAGGAGCAATATCGGGTGTTCTAGGAGCATACCTCATACTATATCCAAGCGCCATGGTTAAGATGGTGATGTTCTGGGGCTGGCTTCCCCTGTTCCTCAGGCTTCCGGCATCATTCTACATAATATTCTGGTTCGCCTACCAGTTGTTCCTAGGCCTGGTGAGCCTTACAGGAATGTACAGCACGGTTGCTTTCTGGGCCCATATAGGAGGCTTCCTGGGAGGCATGGCGCTACTACCATTATTCGTGGATAAACGTAAGCTACACTACTATAGAATGATGGCATCATACTGGTACTCATGGTTCTAGCTCAAAGCATCTATGCCTAACTCCAGGCAGCCTAAGATATAATTTCGCCAAGCAAGCCTCCGCCTCCGTTTAAGCAGAGCTAAGGAGCAGTGTGGAGTCTAGCCTTAACTAGGAGTTCATAGCTATGGCCTTAGCCCTTCAAGCATAAGGGCTGCGAGAACCATGGTTAGTATAGGCACATATTTGTCGAGGCTTATGCCTCGTTTAAGCATCTCTCTATCCAGTTTCAGCAGTATTCTTCCACCATCACGGGTTGACATATATCCTTTTCCACCAGCCTCCTCGAGCATTCCTCTAAGATCAGCTGGCAGGCCGTCCCTGATCAGTGAGGCATAGGCATATACTACGGCGTCGTTAAGACTTCTCTTCTCCTCATACCTGCTTCTAATAAGATCAGCTGTGTGGGTGAAGAGGCCTGTGCGGGGGCTTAGGGCGCTGTAGGCTGGATGCTTCTCTCCCAGGGCTT
The DNA here is from genome assembly GCA_027083135.1 of Desulfurococcales archaeon. Taxonomy (GTDB): domain Archaea; phylum Thermoproteota; class Thermoprotei_A; order Sulfolobales; family WAQK01; genus JALWQH01. Next base: position 44,818 of record JALWQH010000024.1, read on the forward strand.
CAAACGCGTCAAGCAGTGTTAATCCCTCCACTCCTGCTCTACTAGGCCTCAGACCCTTATCCTCAAGTATGTCTATAGCCCTATGCTCGCCTGATACCCGCAGTGCCTCGTAGAAGTCCGCGAAGTCCTTGGGTAATGATGCCTGCACCAGCCTCATAGCCGAGGCTCTCACCTCTCCAAGAGATACATGCTTACCTGAAGAATACGTATGCCCAGCCGCGGCAGCTATTATGAGAACACCTGTTGCAGCATCAAGGCTCGGCGCAGGCCTTCCCGTCCAGGCGTAGATCATCCTAGCAGCATCTAGGATAAGTGAGCCTAAGCCTGCCTCAGGCATCCCTCTCTCCCCCCTAGCCACCTCCTCCCCCCTCCTATAAGCCTTCTCAATGACTGGTAGCATGGCATGGCCTGCCAATATGTAGTGGTCAAGCATTGGTGATAGGCTAAGCCTATGCATGGCTCCAGGCTTAACATAGGAGCATGCCGACGTGTGGAAGGCGTCCAGCACAGCTCTAACAGCATCATTCAACATACCTGTCAGCCGTCATCCCTATTAGGCCGAATACTATTTTACTGGTTCGCTCTGCTGGGAGACTAATTGTTTTATAAGTGCGTTATGCTTCCCTTGTGAATGGCGCTGATGATTGGCTGCTGGGAGGATTATCACGGCTTGGCCTGCAAGCCCCTTCTACCTCCTCCTATTCCTCGTGGTAGGCCTCCTATTAGCAGCTGCATCTATGACGAGCCTGATGCTCTCCTTCAGGCTCGCCGGCCTGGGTGCCTGGCCCTCCTACATGCTTGCATCAACCATGGTTGCCCTGGCCGTGCTGCTAAGCCCTTTCAACCTGGTTGTAGCGGAGTATGAGTCTAGGGTGCTTGTACCGGTTGTCAGGAGGGTGGAGTTCTTCGGCCTCCCCATCCATATACCCGACATAGTCTATGCTCTCAGAAAAACAACTGTTGCTGTTAATCTTGGAGGATGCCTCATACCTGTAATAGTTTCGGCAGTCATGCTTGCCAAGCTGGCGTTGACAAGCCTACCCCTACTACTAGCATCCACTGCGGCGGTGCTGCTCCTAGCCATGCTGGTATACCCTGCCTCAAGGATTGTGAGGGGTGTTGGAGTAGTTGTGCCTGGACTATACCCTCCGATCATGGCCTCCATTCTCGGAGTATTGGTGGCTGAGATCCTAGGCCAACCCTGGGCTGCCCCGCTAATAGCCTACGTGTCGGGCAGTCTCGGAACACTAATAGGAGCTGACCTCTTAAACCTGGGTAGGCTTGTGGAGATGGGTGTGCCTCTAATAAGCATAGGGGGGATGGGTACATTCGACGGCATATATTTATCGGGGATCCTGGCAATAGCCCTCTCACTACTACTAATAGGATAATCTAAGTACAACCCTTCTCTCAGCAAGGTTTTCAGGAGAACATGCTTCCCAGAAGCCTTTAGGAACACACAGCATGTAAGCGTTATTAGGTGTACTTGCCTTATTCTTATGCATGGTGATTATGATTAGCCTTAAGAGTATTGCACGTAGCCTGGGCATCACTGTCGAGGAGGCTGAGAGAAGAGCTATAATAGCTCTCATACGTGAGGAGTTACGCCGTGTTAGAGCAGAGAAGGCCGTGATCCTGGCGCGTTATGGTATAGAAAAGTTTGATGAGCTATGGCGTAAGATAGAGGAGGAGGCTATAGATGATACTATTGCTCATGATGATATTGTCAGGCTTGACTACCTAGAGCATAGGGAGAAGGAGCTTGAGAAGCTTCTAAGGGAGTTAGAGGCATGATGAGTAATGCTTGCAGGGATGTCGATAGGCTGTACCTCCAGCTCGCACGTATAGCTGAAAGGGAATTCCCAGATATAGTGGAGCACGCTGAGATGAGGAAAGATAGGCTCCGCCTATACATCATAGATGGCAGCTTTATCGACGTGTGGTTTAGCAGGAGGATTCCATGTAAATACGCTTTCCACTGGGAGCGACGACACATAGACAACACTGTCTACCGATGGGATAACGCTGCTCACAGGAGACTAAATAGATTAGAGACTTTCCCAAACCATTTCCATGAAGGAAGCCAGCACAACATACGTCCCTTTAAAGCCGGAGAAACAATGAGGGATACTTTGAGAACCATACTTAAATACGTTAGGCAGCGAATCAGAAATCCTTAGAAAACTTACCTAGCATATTTAATCATGCTTACGAAAAGCATTGTTCCTAATTATTATCCAAGTATACTATCTAAGCCTAAGCCAGCTATCCTAATTTACCAGATATTTAAAATAATGGCTTCCAGACAGCTCTAAGCCCGAGATCCGAATTTAAATTCCGGCGGTCGCACCTGGCTTTCGTATTAGGCTCCACCCAGCATAGTGAACGTTTTCACAGCCTAATGAGATGTTTCTAAGATTTGCAAATAATCTTGCCGGGGTCTGGCTGGATGCCTGTATAGCTTACTAAGTGCCGCCACCCTCGAAAGCCAGCTATGACTTCAGAGGGCTTCAAAGGATGAGCCTAGGCAGGGGTCTGGAGCTAGTGAGGCCTTACCACAATAAACAAAACAAGCGGAGTTCCGCTTTAATTCTCTCTTCTCCTCTAGGGCTGAGACGAGGCTTATCTTCAGGGACCTCACCTCGGAGGCAGGCCTGCTAGAAGTGCCGATATGGATAGGCTACGGGCACTCCGCTGGAACTTCTGAATGGCTCTTGTGAGATCCTCCCTCCTCCTAAGCCTCCGTATATCATGCTGCAGGTCTAGGAGGGCGTCTAAATCCTCCTCTGTGAATAATCCTCTACGCCATAATAGCACTATGCATCCCTCAGTTACAACACCTGTCTCCAACCCTCCGGTCATGAATAAGTCCCGCGCAGACTCCAGGTCCTTGGAGGAGAACATGCAGTGCCCTGCTGGATGAGTATGGCCTGTAGCCCACGCCTTGAAGAAAGGTATTGTAACCCTGTCTACATCCCCCTCAACCTCCACGACCTCTCCCTTCTCGGCCACAGCAACATAGTATTCTATTCTCTTCATGGTAGTCGTATGTGCTCTTCTTGAGAGGAGGGGGACAATATTATTCATGTATGCTCTATGGAAGACGTCGTAAAGGTCGTTTAGATGTATGCCTATAGCCTCCTCAGCCCTAACCCTAAGCCTGGCCAGCCTGGAAGGTATTCTCCCCTCCACGAGTTCGCTAAGCCCTTCAGGCATGCTTCCCAGATACATTGTGACGGTTGAGCCAGGCCTCCATGAATACGGGTCTCCTACATCCTCCGAGAAGTAGATGTCTCTTAAACCATACTCCTCCCTCACATCCTCCCCTAGGAGTATGAGGTGGCCTATGAGGGCCATCCATAGGCTCCACCTAGCCTCAAATATTCTCTGCTCCTTTACCCGTACCAGCGCTTATCCCTGAAGCATTGTTTATAGGGTAGGAGTAATATAGTGGTTGCCTGGGTCCACGTTATGGCTAGGATAAGGGCTGTCACAATGTTTCTCCAGCCTCCAAGCTGGGAGAAGCCCCTCCTATCAGAATACATTGCTGGGAAGGGCTCTCAGCTTAGGGAGGCTCTCAGTAAGCTAGGCCTATCCGGAGAGGTTTGGACAGTGAGGCTTAGCCTGCCCCCCATTCCCCGGGAAGCTGACCCAGTGAGGGTTGCCCAGGCAGTACAGGAGGCCTTGGATGAGAGCGGGGCAACCATGGCGGCAGCAGTGCATCTCGACACCCGTGACCCGAGGCTCGGCAGGATGGCTGAAGCACTGGAGTATCCAGGCATCCATGGATCAGTGAGGCTGCTCTCAGAGGAGGATGCAGGGGCGGCTGCAGATCTAATCATGGAGGTTTCCAAGCATGATCCAGGCGAGGCTACCAGGCTTGCAGTCGACTTGACGGGGAAGGGGCTAAGCACCCCCTACTACCCAATGTCCTCTAACACTATTGGAGAAGAGGCTGTGGCGCTGGCCCTCCTATATACAGGCGAGCTGCTAGCGGGTGCTAGGAGCGGTGACATTGTAGGCGAGGCTCGAAGAGTATTCCTGGATGCAGCTAAGCATGGCTCCAATATTGCAGGCGAGCTAGGTGTAAGGTTCCTAGGCCTAGACTTATCCCCCTCACCCTGGATGGAGATGAGCGTAGCACAAGTAATTGAAACAATCTCGGGGTCGCCTCTAGGCGGGCCTGGAAGCCTAGCCGCTGTGAGGAGGCTTAACGAGGATGTGTGGAGGGCTGGTGAAGATCTACCTACAGTAGGCTTCAATGAAACCATGCTGCCTGTAGCAGAGGACAATGTATTGAAGGAGAGGACGCTTGAGGGGAGGCTTAGGGTGAGGGATCTAGCCATGCTTACAGTAGGATGCCTAGCCGGAATAGACATGGTTGTGCTTCCAGGAGATATTGATCCAGTGGTTATTAGGAACCTCATACTGGATCAGATCGTGGTTCAGAGGCTGAAGAACAGGCCCCTAGGCATGCGTCTAATAGTATATGAGGGTGCCAAGCCCGGAGACAAGGTAAATCTAGGTAAATTCGGCTCCACCCCCGTCTCCCCACTATAGCTTCTAGGCGGATGGAAGCATTGGACACGCAGGCACGTATAGGAGTAGTGCTTGCAGTGATGATAGCCTTATCCATAGCCCTATACCTAGCTGCAGGCAGTAGCAACGAGTCTAGCAGCATTGAGGCTTACGGCGCATGCTTCAAGTATAGTGGCATGCTGATCTGCAGGGTCGAGATTATAAATAATGAGGAAGCCATGCTTACCATAAGGGACATCAGGCTTTCAGCAGGCAATGAGACTGCAACCATACATCCCCTCTACAATTATACTAGTATTCCAGGCCACACGCATGCTGATCTAAGTGTAGCCATGAATATTGGCGGCGGGAAGAGCTACGTGATCCTCGCTGCCCCTCGATACAATGTTGTAAGCCTAGCCTCCGTTTCAGGGGGCCTCACGTTGAGTGGGTTTAAGCCGAGAAGCGTTTTCAATGAGACATGGGTGTCCCCTGAGGGAAGCCTGGAGGGATTCTACCCTATAATGCTGTCCCATAAGAGGCTTATAACAGGGCCTGGCAGCGCAGCCTACGTGGTGTTGAAGGCCTCGACCGCCAGCTCTAATATAAGCATGCTTCACGTCAAGCTCTACGCCTTCCATGATGAACTAGTATACGAGGAGGTGCTGGAAGGCGGCGCGCAGAGCTATACCGTAGTACTTCCCCTCTACTATATAGGGCATGAGCCTATTAGCGGGGCTACAAGCATCCTAGTAGCATATAAGCTTTCAGGGGGGAGTAAAGCCATGCTTGTAATCGAGACTCAGGCTTGGAGAACCATGCCCATACACATGGTGTTAGACCTGCTTCCAAGCGGAAGCATTGAGACGTATCTGCCCGTGCTGCCGGGCTCCCAGCATCACCCGGCATTCACGCCGCAACACTCTTAACCATAGATAGCCTCGTAGACATCTAGGCTGATGTCCTGTGAGCCTGCCTGCTATAAGGGTATACAATACTCTGACTAGGAGGAAGGAGATATTCGAACCTCTGGAGCCAGGCTTCGTCAGAATGTATGTATGCGGCCCTACAGTCTACGATTACAGCCATGTAGGCCATGCGAGAACATATGTTGCCTTTGACGCTGTTAAAAGATACCTGTCCCTACGAGGCTACGATGTAGTCCATGTGCAGAACATAACCGACATAGATGACAAGATAATTAATAGGAGCATCAGCGAGGGCAGGGATTGGAGAGAGATAGCCGACGAGTATACTAGGGATTACCTGGAAGCCTTGGAGAAGCTTAACATCCATGTACATATTCACCCACGCGTCACGGAGCATATAGGGGAGATAATAGAGTTCATACAGGACCTAGTGAATAAGGGCTACGCCTATGTAAGCAATGGAAGCGTGTACTTCGAGGTGGATAAGTATCCCGACTATGGGAGGCTCTCCGGGAGGCTTTCAAAGGAGCAGTGGAGGCAGGAGGAGGAGGTTCTAAGGGATAAGAGGAAGCCATACGACTTCGCCCTCTGGAAGAAGGCTAAGCCAGGTGAGCCTTGGTGGGAGAGCCCCTGGGGGCCTGGAAGACCTGGATGGCACATAGAGTGCAGCGTCCTGAGCTCAAGGTATCTTGGAGAGAGGTTTGATATTCATGGTGGAGGCAGGGATCTAGTATTCCCGCACCATGAGAATGAGAGGGCTCAAAGCGAGGCTAGGCTTGGCGGGGGCCCCTGGGTCAAGTACTGGATGCATACAGGCATGCTGACCGTGAGGGGGGAGAAGATGAGTAAGAGCCTTGGAAACATAGTTTTGCTGAGGGAGCTGTTCAAGAAGTGGAGGCCGCAGGTTGTGAGGCTGTGGCTCCTAGGAGCACATTATAGATCCCAGGTGGATTTCAGCGAGGAGGCTTTAGGCCAGGCCCAACGCCTCTACGAGAAGCTCCGCACAGCCGCCTGGACTCTCCGCAGCCTGCTTGCAGAAGCCGAGCCCAGTCATAGGCTTGGAGAAAATGATCTAAGGGTGCTCCGCGAGATCCATTATGCCTGGATAGGGTTCCACGAGGAAATGAGCAACGACTTCAATACTCCGGGAGCGCTCAGACACGTCAACAGGCTGCTCAGCCTGATCAACTCCACCATAGTTAACCATCCTGCCCAAGCCTTAGTTCTAAGAGCATACAGTGTCCTAGAGGAGTTTAACAGGGTGCTTGGAGTACTAGACGACGTGTTTCAGCCCGCCTTAAGGGAGGATAGGCTTGAAGCCCTCATAAGACTCATAGTCAAGGTGAGGCAGAAACACAGGGCTGCAGGAGACTATGAGACAGCTGACTGGATAAGATCAGAGCTCGCCAAGCTCGGCATAAGGTTGATGGACTCCAAGGATAAGACAACCTGGATCATAGAGTAGGAGGCAATTAAGATTAATATCTGCTCTAACCACACCTCTCAACTAGTGATGAAGCGTTTGGGGCGGAGCCAGAAGAGGCTATGAGGAGGCTGAGCTACGCTGAGACGCATCGATCTTAGAGGGAGGAAAGCGTTCATCGCAGGTCTCCTAGTAGCACTGGCAGTAGCATCCATATTCTTCTACAGGGGATACGTGTTTATTCATAGGAGCGACCTGATAGGTGATAGCCACTATGTCAGCGATGAAGTATGGTACGCCACCTCGGCTAGAAACCTCCTATACAAGGTGTTCGGAGTCCAGGCTCACTACATAGTTGACGGTAAATCCTACTGGACCCTCGTATTCCCCAACACATCGTATGTGAAGAATCATACAGGGGTTATTAGAAGCTATGTTGAGAGGCTCGGAGGGAGGATTGTAAGGGATAATTACACTAAGGTGCCACTAGTCTGGATCTGGGTTCCAAGGAGCGTAGGGGAAGACGAGCTGAGAAGCATTCCTGGAGTAGTAGACGTGCGTGGAGGATACCAGTATCCCGATAAGGACGGCATCCACGACTACATGAACTTCGAGCACCCGCCCCTAGGCAAATACCTGATAATAATCTCCATGGTTACGCTCGGCGATAAGCCTTCATCCTGGAGGATGCCAGGCCTCATAGAGGGCGCCCTCCTAATCATAGTTGCATACCTGATTGGATGGAGGCTTGCAGGAATTGTTGGAGGCCTAATAGGCGTAGCCTCAATTGCACTCGACCCCATAGTATACGCTATGAGCAGGGTGGCTATGCTTGACATACACCTAGCATTCTTCACCGGCCTCACCCTCCTACTACTACTCTACGATAAGCCCTCATACGCCCTCCTAGCCTCAGGCCTAGCATTATCAGTAAAGTTCAGCGGATTATTCGCCATTCTCGCAGCATATCTTTACCTAAGACTTGTTAAGAAAAAGAGCATGGCATACTCCCTCGCAGCCTCCATAATCCTGCCCCTCCTAGTCTATGTTGCCATAGGCTACCCGCTCATAATGTATAGGGGGCTGGGAGGATGGATCCAGGATCACCTTGAAGCCTTTGCATGGCATACCACCAGTAGGCCGAGCGGGCCTCCAGCCAGCCCTCCATGGGGCTGGCTGGTCAACTACAACTATGTGACGCTGAACTATCATCCAGACATCCAGGCAGTAGTCAATGCTCCTGGATACGTGCTCGCCGTTCTCGCAGCCCTGTTCTTCCTCCCATTGGCGCGGAGGAGGGAGTATGCACCCTCCCTCATGCTTATCTCAATACTGCTCGGATACACGTTGGTCTATCTCCGTGGAAACAGGACTCTCTACAGCTTCTACGCTGTGCAGCTTTCACCCGCTGTAGCCGGAGTTCTAGCCTCCCTTGCAGCACTCGCCTACAGGGATATTATTAGGGATGCTGTTAGAGGCTGGCGCCGCATAGCATCAGCGCTCATATCACTCAACGCGTCCCTCCCCTCAGAGCTTGTCTGGGTGAGGGCATTTATACCTAGGAGGAGGGATGCTAGGATACCTGTGCTTCTCATGGTGTCGGCAGTGCTTATCTCAAGCATGCTTCAATACTATGGTGTACAGGTGGTTCCAGAGTCACCCGTGCTCTCATTGTTCAAGGAGCATGCCTCATCCATCTTGGCAGGCAGCCCGCCGATACCATATTCCAACTACACTTATAATGGCCCAGGCCTCGCCGCAGCCCTAACCTATCTCTCAGAACTGGTTTCAGGGAAGGGAGGTGTTACAGGAGCCTATGCCATGTTCACGGCCCTCATCATAATAGCCGTGCTTTCCCTAGGATACGATTTAACGGTCCTTGAGGATAGAAGGCCCGCCTATATCTTCCCCCTGCTCCTAGTGTTCTTCGGAGCATATGACTGGACGCTGCTGGCGGCAGCGCTTCTAGTTAAAGGCATGCTGAGCTTCAAGGAGGGGAGGGTTTGGAGAGCCTCCCTGCTTATAGGTGTGGCTGGAGCCATAAATCCCGCCGCACTATTATTCACGCTGGCCATCCTCTCCCTAGCCCCCGACTACAGGGTATACATGTACACGGCGCTGGGATTCATAGTTGCTAATCTGCCTTTCATAGCCTTATGGCCTTCACCATGGGTCTCAGGAACCCTGTGGATATGCAGGGCTGTGGGCTTCGGGGGTCTTGGAAACCTCCTAGGCCTTGGATGCCTCGGCGAAACAGTTGCTGCAGCATTAATGCTGATGCTGGCCTACACGGCATCTGTGAGGAGCAGAGCTGAGGCGTGGCATAGGGGAGCAGTATTAATGGTGTTCACCCTTATTCTCCTAAGCCATGTGGAGCCGCAGTGGCTTCTACTAGCATTATTGTTTATGGGTATTAGGGATTGGGGACATCCAGAACACCTCGTCATAACTGATCTACTCGCTTCTCTGGCAGCAGTATCCTGGTTTAGGCCTGACCTGATAACAGGCCCGATATTCAAGTATCATCCATCATCTCCGCTCAACGCTTATTCAAGCCCCAACCTGGCATTATATCTCATGCTCTTAGTTATGGCTCACCTATCACTGATAATACTCTACTCTCGGGGGAGAAGCCGTGTGCAGGCTGCTAAGCCTTCTTGGGAGGCGTAGGATAATACTGGTATCCCCCTACGCCTCAGCATCAATGGTGCTTGTAGCCAAGGCTATTGTGGAGGCCCTGCATACCTATGGGAGCATAGGCCTCGTTGATGGCGGGGGATTCAGGGTGGATGTGCTTGAAAACATGGGTGGCCCGGATATTCTTGGGAGAATACTTGTGTATAAGGGCATGCTGCCCTCAAGTAATATTCCCCTCGCCCTCTATAATGCAGGAAGCCTGCTGAGCCTGGCTCCAGTGGATAGGCTTGTAGTGGCGAGTGTGCTTAGGCCTGGGGAAGTGCCTGGAAAACTTAGGAGGGATGTGGTTAGGCTTCAGAGGGTTTCAGGCAGCCTATACCTGCTTAGAGGGGGGAGGGATGCATGCATGGTGGAGATAAGCGGCGGGAAGATTTCCGAGGCTAAGCCTAGAGGCTATGAGGCCCGGGCCCTCAGCATACTCATGCATGCTAGCGTGGAGTACGGCCCCCTGAGTGTCAGAGACGCTGTAGATGTCCTGTCCTCGGAGCTCAGCATGGATAGGAGTAGGACTAGGATGCTTCTCTCAAGGCTGGCGGAGCGGAGGCTCATAACCGTGGAAAAAGGATTTGTCCTAGTGGAGTATCAGGCCAGATGAGATCTTAGTTAGAGCGGAGGCCTCTAAGCTCGGCTCATTCTCCCGTATGCTACGCCTCCCTGCACTATAGTTTACTCTAAATATATCGCAGGCTTAAATGGTAGTGCCTGCCTCTTCTTTCCACCCAGGCTGGGGGCATCGGGATCATCAGCCCTATATATCTCCACTTCTTCTAGGCCTGTAAGCCTCTTAATCGACTCGATGTTCTCTGAGAGTAGCTTGTACTCATCTATCCCGTCAGGCTTAATCCTGCTTCTAAGCTCTGGAGGTATCTTGGATGCAAGATCATAGATTATTCTAGCCTTAACCGCAGCCCTCTTCTTATCATCCGCCCCGGCGATCACTGATCTAATGAAATCCCTCATGCTACGCTTGGCCTCAATATGTCTCACAGCCTCTGCGAGAGCCATGTACTCCTCTCTGGGGGCAACATAGATGACTGCTCTCCTAGGCTTTGAGCGTAGGATTGAGGCTATGTTTGATATGTCACTGAGCATTCTCTTAACGTATTCTTCGCCTAGCTCTGCCTCCTCGTCGACAAGCTGCTCATCAATCTTAGGCCACTCGGCAAGCGATACGAAGCCTCCTCCCCCGAGGATACTCCAAGCCTCCTCAGCCACGTGGGGTGCGAAGGGGGCCAGCAGCCTGACCCATGTCAGGAGCACCTTATGCATGACCCACTTCACGTTTTCCTCGAAGCCTCCTCCAAGCCCTGATACCCTAGTCTGATACCATTTTACATCCTGGTCTAGCAGGTAGAAGGCCTGATGTATAGCCTCCCTTATCCTCACATCCTCCATGGCCTTCGTAGCCTTCTCTATTCTTCTTTGAAGCATGCTGAGCATCCATCTATCAATGTGGCGTAGCTTCTCAGGAGGCTTAGGGCTCCTAGAATACTGTTTGGCTAGGTCTAGGAGTCTTACAAGTCTTTCAGCCATGCTTCTAGCCAGGGAGTCTCTGAAGTCAGCGTCTTGTCCTATCTCAGCTGCTGCTAGGAGGGTCATCCTAACAGCATCAGCTCCGTACATCTGGTTAGCCCTTATTAGGGGGACAATGTTTCTCAGACTCTTACTCATCTTCTTACCCTCATAGAGCAGCACGCCGTTGGCTACTATCTGCCTCGGCCAGTATTCCCTTGGAAACAGGGCTACATGGTTGAAGATATAGAATGTCAGGTGGTTTGGAATAAGTTCCCGTGCACTATGCCTGCTGTCCACAGGATACCAGTAGTCGAACTCCCTCCTCATATCTTCCAGCAGCCGCGCCGGCACCCCTATTCTCCGAGAGAGTTCCTCGGGATCACCCCTGCCTAGCAGCACGTAGTCCCAGAACTCGGGTGTCAGCTGCTCGGGTTTAAGCTTGTTCTCCCTGATCTTATGGCTGACTGTGTAGAAGGCCATATATATGGTTGAGTCGCTGAGGCTCTCAATTATCCAGTCTGGAGCCCATGGAAGCCTTGTGCCCAGACCCCTGGTCCTGGCGCAGGCTTTCTCCCTCAGCCACTCTATGGTTGCCTCGAACTCCCTGCGCATCTCTTCAGGCATTATCCTCATGTTGGCTAGAGCCTCCCTTGCAGCCTGCTTCCACTCATCCCTCCCATAATCTATGAACCACTGGTTCTCTAGTACCTTGACCACTATCTCGGTGCCGCAGCGGCAGTATACAGGCCTGTTCATTATCTCATACATGGAGTCGGCTAGCCCTGCTGCTGCAAGCCATCTCCATGCAGCATCCCTGGCCTCTTCCACTCTCCTGCCAGCTATCCATGCCTTAACAGCTGCTACAGCGTAGCTTCTAGCGGGCTCAGGCATGTCTCGGAGGGCTAGGTTCACTATATCCTCCCTTACAACTCCCCTCCGAAACTCAGCTGCATAGATCTCCTTGGTAGCGTCATCCAGCTTCTCGCGTTCAAGCTGTGATCTTATGTCCCGCTTCTCAACAGCGTCGCGGGCGGGGATCTCACTGTACCCCTCCACCCTTATGAGGGGTATTGGTTTAAGCTCCTCGGGTCTGACTCCAAGCCTCCTAAGCTTCTCCTCATCCCTCATAAGATCCCTCAGGGCTGCGTAGTCGTAGGGGGCGTGGGCTGGCACGCTCATCACTACTCCTGTAGCCGTGCCTGGATCAACGAATTCTCCTGGAAGCACGGGTATCCAGGCCCCTGTTGCAGGGTTTCTAACCCTCATGCCCAGCAGCTTCTCTCCCCGCGTCTCCTCGCCCACAACTTCAACCTTCCTCTGGAATCCCAGTTTATATGCCGCTCTCTTGCTGATGATCCATGTCTTACCGTTAACTCTGGCCTTCACATAGGCGGCGTTAGGGTTAACCCACATGTTGACTGCTCCGAACACTGTTTCAGGCCTCAGCGTGGCTGCAGCCATGTATTCCCCGCTACGCGTTTCGAATAAGAGTATCTTGAACTCCCCTATCTCGGGCTCAACATCGTTCTTCGTGTCATGCATCCCCACAGGCATCTGGTGGTAGGGGCACCATCCAACCGGATGCGTCCCCTTCGTCAGATACCCCTTCTCCTTAAGCTTGTTGAACTGCCATATGATCATCTGGCTGAACTCTGGGTCAATGCTTCTGAACTCTCTACGCCAGTCTATGCTGAAGCCCGTCTTAATCATTCCTTCCTTCATCTTCCTGCTGAAATAGTCGGCCATCCCCCTGGGGGTTGAGAGTTTAGGTATGTCTTCGGGGGGAATGTCGTATACCTCTATGAACAGGTCTATGAGTTCCTTATCCCCCTTAGCTATGCTTTCAGCCATTGCTAGTATCGGGGTCCCAGTGTAATGGAAGGCCATGGGGAAGAGGACATTGTAGCCCTGCATCCTCTTAAACCTGGCGTACGCATCAGCTATCGAGTATGTCCTAGCATGCCCTATGTGCAGCGGACTGTTAGGGTAGGGGAAGGCGGCAGTTATGAAGAACTTAGGCTTACCCTCCGCGGGATCGGCCTCAAAGATCCTTGCCTCACCCCATCTATGCTGCCACTTCTCAGCTATCTCTACAAGCATCCTTGATGCATCGCTGACAGGCTCAACAATAGGCATGCACCAGGCATCTATCCAGCCTCCCAGGTTTAAAGGTGTTTCCTGGCCTCTAGTCTCGGGATGATGTTTAAGGGCCCCTCGGCTTAGGACCACCTCTTCAATGCCCGGCCCGCCCGGGCTCGCCGAGTAGGGGCTTCTTCATAGGGCTCAGTGGTTTCAGTGCTCAGCCTGCTTAAATAGTTATATTTCCTCCTCTCCTAGGAGTTCAAGCCTCCCTGCAGCGAACCCTGAGATTATGGTTGCCACGACTGCTGAGAGTATAATTGCACCGTAGTGCTCCATGGATAGGAGGTTCATGGATAATCCTATGAGTGCTGCAATTATGCTTACTGTGAGGCGGGCTCCAAAAATAAGCGAGTATGATGGATCCCTTAATCCCAGCAGGCTTCTACCAGCAATATATGTGGCCAGTATTTTCGGAATATAGGATGCAAGCAACGCTATGGCCACGAGTTCCGTGTAGCCTAGGAGGCTTGGCACCCTCATGTAGAGGCCTGCCGTGAAGAAGAATATGGGGGCGAAGAATCCGAAGACCAGTCCCTTCATCTTCTCGTCTAGGAAGCCTTTACGCCTAATAATATCTGAGGATGAGACGCCTAGGATGAATGCTATGAGGACGGCGTGCACTCCTACAACCTCTGAGACCAGGGTTAATGCTAGGAGGCTTGACACTATTAGCCTGACACCCAGCTCCGAGTGCCTGTAGGGAAGGGCTCTAAGCAGCCTTCTAAGAGCCGGGGGGACAGCGACAAGCAGCACGCTGTATGCTAGGAGCATGTAGCTGAGCCTAGCCACTATTACTACAAGCGCCACTATGCTGGCAACATCGGCCATCATAGCCGCTGCTAGGAGCGTCTGCCCCACGCCTCCCGCGAGCAGCCCCTTATCTAGGAGGACAGCGTAAACCACGGCGACGCTTGTCGTGGAGAGGGCTACCGCCATGAGGGAGCTTTGCTGGACACTCATGCCCATAGCATAGAACACTGCAAAGGATACCGTGGCAGAGCAGGCGAATCCAGCTATCCCTAATCCCAGCCCCCTCCAGAAATTCCTCTTCAATACAGGTACATCTATCTCCGTGCCCGCCACGAACATTAGGAGGACTCCTCCAATAAGCCCAAGCTCTCCAAGCATCCCTATAGGCTCTAATCCCAGCAGGGAGGCATAGATCCCTGACAAAAGCTCAACAATTGCTGCGGCAACCCCTATCACATCGGCTATTATAGAGGCGCTGAAGACGAGCAGGGCTGCAAGGGATAATGCGTAAAGCCCCCTATGCTCCCCTCCACATGCGCTTAGAGGATGAGCTAGAAGCGCGGCGGAAACCGCCGCCAGTAATCCCAGGCCAACGGCCAGCATACCCATCCTAGCAGAGAATCCAGGCATAAGCATGCGCACCTACATGTGGAACAGGGCTCCCAGAGAAAAGTAGAGCTGCTCCTTAAATCAGCTGTGGATAATGGATCCTCCTGGAATCCCCGCGAAGGTGTCTTAGGAGCGAAGCCTGGGTCACAGCTTCCTATGCTAGACCTGGCTTCTCAGAGATGGCGGAGGAATGTTAAGAGCTTTAATTATTGTATGTATAAGCATATGTGCGGGCATGAGTAGCCTTGAGCGTCAGCAGGGGGTCGCTATACCTGGTGAAATACGTGGTGCTTGGAGCCATAGTAGGGGCAGTTATAGCGCTATACGTGGAGATCTTCTACCTGCTTAGAGACCTGTTCTCCGTGCTTAGAGACTCCATTCTCCCCTCCTATGGTATAGGAACATTCATATCAGTATTCCTGGGGCTCAGCCTAGCCCTATACCTGGCCGTAAAATACAGTATAACTGGGACTCCTGGAAGCGGCACCCACTACATTTTGTCAAGCCTCCATCTCAAGGATGGGCGGATGGCCGCCAGGGACACTGTTGTCAAGCCAGCCTCATCGGCCCTAACCATAGCTGCAGGCGGGAGCGCGGGGCTAGAGGGCCCCAGCCTCGTGCTTGGAGGAGGCCTTGGATCCCTACTCCACAATGTTTTCGGGGAGGATAGGAAGACAATAATGCTTTCAGGAGCAGCTGCAGGGCTCTCAGCAATATTCAGAGCCCCGCTTACAGGCCTCCTATTCTCGCTTGAAATACCGTTTAGGAAGGATATATACAAGGAGGTTTTCATAGAGGCCGCCATGGCCAGCGTCGTGTCATACCTGGTTATAAACACGCTTGTAGGGGGGGAGAAGATATTCGTCTTGAAGCAGGCTCTGCCCAGCGAGACCAGGCTGACGGTCATAGGGGCCTCGCTCATCATAGGGCTCGTAGCAGCCGTGGCGTCAGTCGTATATGCTATTCTCTACGACTATGCTGAGGAGGCTATCCACGGCTTCACCATAAAGAACCAGCGTAACATGCTGCTGGCCCCCCTGATAGCTGCAGGAGTTCTTGCAGCAATATATCAGGCTTACCCTCAAGCCATGGGCGTCGGCTATGACTTCATGTCGAAGCTCTATAGGGGTGAGATAAGGTACGGGGTCATAATACTCGTAGGAATATTTGTGGCTAAGCTGCTGGCAACCATAACTACGTTCTCCTTCGGCGGGAGCGGGGGATTATTCATACCAGCCATATTCATGGGCTCTGTCCTAGGATACGCTACAGGCCTTGCACTCGGAGTGGATCCTGCAGCCTCAGCCATGATAGGAGCAGCAGCATTATTGGCAGGCTCACATAAAGTTCTACTAGCACCAGTCGCATTCATAGCTGAGACCGTTGGGGCAGCTGAGGTTATACCAGCCCTAATAGCCTCAACCATAGCCTACTTCCTCAGCGGAAACTATAGCCTCTACTCGCATCAGCCTACGAGGAGGATAGTTGAAGCAGAGATGGCTCTAGACAGGCTTATACACATGCTGCCCTCAAGGGTTCTCCGCCTAGCCAGGAGAATACCGGTTAGAAGCGTGATGGTTACAAGCCCTGTGCGACTATACTCGACCATGACCGTCAGCGAGGCCATAGAATTCTTCGCCAAACATCCATACAGGGTGCTACCAGTAGTGGATGATGAGGACAAGCTGATAGGCGTGACAAGCCTTGAGACACTCATAGCAATAGAGAATGAGGAAGGACATAGGAAGCTGGGCGAAATAGAGCTGGAAGAACCGCTTAAAATAAGCCCCAATGAGGATATAATATCAGCGGCCTACCGCATGCTAGCCGAGAACAAGGACCACGCATACATAGTTGATTCTGGAGGCAAGCTTGCAGGCGTCATCACAAGCATAGATATAGTTAGAATACTTGTACGCCTTCTCCCATTACACGTGTATGCGGGGTGGAAGTAAGCACCATCTATCCGCAATGATTTCCACTAATCTTAAACCATTATTTAAGTGCTGGAATACTGCTTGAAAGGCATCTATTCTTGAGAGCCGAGATACGTTGCCTTAAGCTTCAAGACTATCTGCCTCGCCCTCTCCTCCACGCATCTCGACACACAGCTATCCATGCATTTAGCCCCTCCCTCAGGACACTCCTCATACCTGCACTTAGCCTCACATGGCCTGCCATTCACCCTGATCAACTGTAGATCCGAGCCCCCGATCCTGGAAAACGAGACAAGTGAGCCTACACCACACCCCCTCAACACATCCTTGAAGATCGATGGATCATCAAGGGAGGGATCAACAATGAATCCCCTGAAAACCGAGGAGAATCCTTCAATAAGCCTTCTAGCAGCCTCAACCTTATCCACAGCTCTCCCCACTACTTCTAGGCGGCCACAGTTATTTTTAGCTCTATGGAGGGAATATGCTCAGAGCCCATGGAACAACTAAACCCTACTGGGGAGACGATTAATTCCTACTCAGACTTCCCGCTCTGCCCAACAATACTAATGGTTATCTTGAGGGGTTTTAGGCTCTGCGTATACAGGGTCTCCCTAACAGCCTCTTCAAGCATCTCTGAGATCATTGAGGCTAGCTCCTCATGCAGCATTATTCTAGGCTTAACAACCCTCACCTCCACCCTGCATTCATCGCCTCCCCTCTGCACCATTATCTCCGCCTCTACTCCCAGCCCCCCCAATACTTTTTCAACACTCATCTTGGCACACTCCTCTACTCCCCGGCAGCTGGGGCCTGGGAGGCTTGGCAGAGCAGTGCTAGGCACTCTGTAGAGGTAGGCTTCAAGCGTGTCCTTACAGGTGCCTATAACTCTAAGCGCATCGGCGCCGTAGAGCTGG
>JALWQH010000025.1 GCA_027083135.1 Desulfurococcales archaeon
CAGGAGGTTATAATATATCATTCATAGACCCCACCAATGCCTCTATTACTAGGAGCTTCATCGTGGATTCCAAGCCCATCTACGTTTCCCGGGGAATCATAGTATCAAGCAGTGGAGGAATATATGTCGACGGTGCGAAGAAGGGGGAGATGCCTGTAAGGCCCGGCATAACAATAGGTGCTGGTGGAGGCATTGTGGCTGCAGCATATGCTGGCACTAATGACTGGAGGTTAGGGCATATCGAGTACAGGGGATGCTGGGGATACTTAGCTTATGTTAGCCTAGACTCCCCCAGCATCATGCATGTGCTCCCTCTAGCAGGACGCGGAGCCCCCCTCATAGTGGGGGAAGGAATGATCAGCATGATCCATGGCTCCGAGCTCAGGGTACTAACACCCCAAGGCATCATGGAAAAAGTCAGCCTGGAAAACATGGAGGGCTCGATACACGTGGTGTCATCATGCCCTCATGGAAGATACGTTATGGTGCTGTCAAGCAAGGGCTACTACCTCGTAGACCCGTGGAGCAGGGAGAATTATATTAAGATAAAGCCTGGAGGAGGGCTGGTATCCTATGCTTGGAGCAGCACCTGCTCCCTAGCAGTATACACCAGGGATGGATACCTGAGAATATATTCTCCGCTTAAACCCAGTGTTACAAGCATACGGGTTGGACAGCTATCATGGGGAGATATGACGTGGGGAGCCGGAGGAGCCTTATACCTCTATGGAGAGACAGTGAGCGGAGCCTACATGCTCTACGTCCTTAAAAACAATGATCTCCACTCCTACAGGCTTGAAAAAACATGGGGTAAGGCTTACATAGAGGCGAGCTCTATCCCAGGCTCAATTCTCCTACTAGATAATCCTGTAAACGCTAGGCGGATCGACATAGTATCACTAGGCAGGAGCGAGGTGAAAGAGACGCTGGTTTCAGAAGAGGCGGATACCTTCAAGATCGGGGTGCTGGGAAAAGGCTACGTCTATAGCTTCTCCATGGGCTCCAATAATACGATGCTAATAGACTTGTGGAATACCAATGGCACGCACATGTGCCGTGTAAGTGGGACAGGGATCCCCCGCTGGATCAGTGTTACAGGTAGTCCGCTCTTAGTCCTAGTCTACTGGGCTGGCCAGGGAATAGGGCTCTACCGCCCTGTAGGAGGCTCATGCATGCCTATACACCTGCTGCCAGGAATATATCCTGAGGCTTTTGAAATGAGGTTCTCCACACTTATAGCAGGGATGAATGCTACATACCAGTTCGTATCGGGCAAGATGCTTCCCACACCCATTAATGATACCTTCACTGATGCTTGGAGCCTAGGGGGAGGCCTAATTCTCCTATCATCGCCTAAATCATCATACCTATGGATATCAGGCAGTACTAGCGCGGCTGTCCTTAACTTCAAGGTGCTAGATGTTGTGAAGGCAGGCGATCTAGCCCTCCTTCTAGGCTCGCTGCATGCATGCCTCATCAATACTACCCTAGTTGAGGAGAAGCTGGAGGAACATGCATCTATTCCATGCATCTCAGGCTACATTGTGGAAGAAGCCTCCACAACGACCACTAGCACCAGTATAAGTAGGACATCATCTACAACTATATCAACGACGAGTACGCCGTCCACCCATACAAGCCGCGTCTCAACAATAACCACTCTCATAGAAATGCCTTCTAGGAGCACAGGTATATTTATGCAGGTAGGGGTGGTTATTCTGGTATTAGTAGTAGCTATAGCTGGCTACATGCTCGGTAAGCGGGGATCCAGGCAGCCTGCATGAAGCGTCTGATATAAGATAATTATGATGAATATTGTCAGGTGGGCGGCATGCTTCATGTGCACTCATTCATAAAAACTCTTCTAGGCCAGCCTTATTAATGGAGGATCTACTGATGACTATATATAAGGTTGAAGGCGATGGAAGGCTTAGAGCATGTATTGCCAGCATGATCCTTATACTCCTGACGCTCGGAGCTAAAGGCATGCCTACACTTATAGGCACGCTTCTTGCAAGGATATTTGCCTCAGCATCGGTGCTGGTCCTCATCCCTAGAATCCTGGGTTTAAGTATTCTTAGGCGGAGGGACTAAACTAGAGGCCTAGGCACGTGGTGTTTTTAACTCGCGCCTGCAATGTTAAGCCTGGTGTGATTCTTGCCTCAGAGATATAGCCTGATCATAAAGGGCGGAGTTATAGTTGATGGAACAGGCTCCCCGCCCTTTAGAGCGGATATAGGGGTTAAGGGGGACACTATAGCTAAGATAGGTGATCTCACGGGATCAAGTGCTGAGAGAATAATAGATGCATCAGGGCTCATTGTTACACCAGGCTTCATAGACATACATAACCATAGTGACCTCGGCATCTTTGCTGTCCCCACAGCTGACAACTACATTAGGCAGGGAGTCACAACACTCGTAGTGGGTAACTGTGGCTTCTCACCTGCACCTATAACTGAGCTTAACAGAGATCACATTGAGAAAATGCTCCGCTCGCTGGGAGTGGAAGAACAGGCTGGCTGGGAAACCTATCCTGAATACCTGGATGCCCTTGATAAGCTTGAAAAGAGCATTAACGTTGCGCCCCTCATAGGGCATAATACTATTAGAGGAGCGGTTATGGGCCTGGAGGATAGGCGTCCCACCAGGAGAGAGCTGCGTGAAATGAGGAGGATCGTGCAGGAGGCTCTGAGAGCAGGTGCTCATGGCCTGAGCACAGGCCTCATCTACATCCCAGGAGTCTATGCTGGCACGGAGGAGATCATTGAGCTTGCAAAGCCTGTTGGAAGGGTTGGAGGCCTCTATGCAACCCATATGAGGAACGAGGGGGAGATGATAATCGATGCTGTCACCGAGGCTATACGGATAGGATTAGAATCGGGAGCGAGGGTTGAGATATCTCACCTGAAAGTATCTGGGAGGGCTAACTGGGGTAAGATGGATACAGTACTGGGGATAATAGAGGACTATGCGCGTAGAATGTATGATGTAAGCGCGGATGCATACGCCTATACTGCTTCGTCCACGAGCCTTACAGCCGCGCTTCCACCCTGGGCCGTGGAGGGGGGAGCAGGAAAACTTGTTGAGAGGCTTAAGAACCCTGAGGAGAGGGAGAGAATAAGAAGGGAGATAGAGAGAGAAGGGTTGATGAGTGGGAGAAGATTGTTCTGGGACGACCTGTCAATATCCTATTCTCCCAGCCACCCCGAATATGAGGGTAGGAAGATATCTACTCTGGCTGAAGAGCAAGAGATAGATCCATTCGACCTCGTAGTATCCCTGCTAATAGAAGATGAAGCTGGAACAGGCATAATAATACACGGCATGATGGAGGAGGAGGTGCGTCAAGCAATATCCCATCCTCTTGTAGCCATAAGCAGCGACGGCTCCGTTAAGAAGCCTGGAAGGGGCAAACCTCATCCCCGCAACTATGGTGCATTCCCAAGAATCATAGCTAAATATGTGCGGGAGGAAAGAGTCCTGAGCCTGCCTGAAGCCGTGAGGAAAATGACTAGCCTGCCCGCAAGGAAGATGAGGCTATGGGATAGAGGGATACTGAGGCCTGGGATGAAGGCGGACATAGTGGTATTCAACTATCACACCATAAAAGATACAGCAACATTCAGTAATCCTCATAGCTATCCTAAGGGCATATACTATGTCATTGTGAATGGAGCCATAGTGGTAGATGAGGAGAAGCATACTGGAGCGAAGCCTGGAAGACTTCTTAGAAGGCGTTAAGGCTCCTAGAGCTAGAATCATAAGCCATATTTATCTCCATAGAACCCATCACCACTATTTTCCAGAATTCCCGGCTGCAGGGATCCCCTATATAGGCTCCCTATTTCCAGGTGCCTTTAGCTAAACGTAGTTAAAGCAGCGTGAATTCGCTGTAGGTGGAGGAGGAGGATAAAGAAGGAATGGTTCCCACTCAATGTCGGGGAGCATACTATGCCTTCTCGAAGAGAATCTGGATGCATCGTGGCATGGTAGACCTATGGATGCCTGTCCTTTAATTATGGTTGAGGCTAAGATCTCTGCTAGGGCAGGCCCTATCGTAGCGCCATAGCCGTCAAGCCCTCCAATAATATAGAGGCCTGTATCACACTCTAAGCATCCTGCAAGGGGGAAGTGGTCAAGCCCCATCTCTAGTACCCCTTTCCCGCTCCAAACATGAATTGGAGATGCATTGAAACGCATCCTTATAGCCTGCTTCAATCTATCAATATAGTCCCCTCCAACACTCCAAGAATCCCTTGGAGTTATGCCTGGAACATTACTATTCCCAGCGAGATATAGGCCTAGGGCATTAAGCATGGATTTATCCGTGGGCCTACTATAAAATGATAGCACATTATCTGAGATGGATATCCTGGATAATATTCGGGGGCCTAGGAGGAGTACAGCTCTAGCACCATAGGTTACAAGCGGTGCATCTATATCCAGCCCCTTCAACAACTCCTTGTTCCAGGCTCCAGCCGCTACAACCACCGAGTCCCCCCGAATAGCATTTCCCCTATACAATACCTCTATTCTTCCTCCCATCCTCCTAAGCCTAGCACGGCCTCTCAGCACTCTTAAATGCCTATGCAGCCAGGAAACCACCTTCTTCACAGAGACCACGTAATCCCTACCTCCCCCGAGAACCCATTCACCCTCCTTTAGCCTGAGCCCCAACTCTCTCCCAGCCTCGCTCCAATTCAGACGCTCCACCTTCTCCCCAACCCTATGCCACGCATCCATCAGTGCTCCAGGTATCTCAGCCCTGCTTGGAAAGATCTCGTAGACAGGGAATGGGTGCACAAGCCTACCCGCTTCATCCTCGAGGCTCCTATATATGGCTAGGCTACGGGCAGCAAGCTCCACATCGCTGGGAGATGCCAGGAGTACGGATAATACTAGTCCAACGCTAGGATACGTGGGAGGCTCGGAGATCACCAGCACGTCTGCACCTTGCTGTGACAAGAAGAATGCTGTGAAGCTCCCCGCTATTCCTCCCCCTACAACTATTATCCTCATCGATCCCACCTTAGAGGCCTGGAATAAGGATCACCGCGACCTATATAGTATGCCACAATGATCAATGGCGCTACGGCCAGGATGAATGAGAGGGCTAGAAGATAGTATGTTTCCACGTATCCTCGAAGAGATGCAGCGTACCCGTAGGCTAGGGGACCTATGAAGCCTCCTAGATCAAAGCCCATAGCATATATGGATGCAGCAGTATTCTTAACCTGAGGCTCCACGGCGTCGAGGACGAGGAGCTGCTGGGAGGGGACAGTGAGCCCTAATCCAAAACCATATGTTAGGGCTACAATATAGGCTCCTGGAATCAGGTACATTGAGCCCAGCATAACCATGCTTACTGCAGCTACAGCGTATCCTATGATGGCCAGCACCGCTGGATTCCTAGTCATTGAAAGCCTGCCTCCAAGATACCTTGAGAAGAGGCCGCTGAGACCCGTGAACATCATGAAGTAACCGTATATGCTTGCACTATACCCTAGATCCCTGTAGTGGCTTTGAACAAGCATGCTTATAGCAAAGAAGCCTGATCCACCCATAACAGCCGCCAGTGCCGCAAGTATCACGATTCTGTTGAGAGCCTTTCTCCACTCAACCTTGCGGTGCTCTCTTCTAGCCATCCTTATACGTCTGGCCAGGATGCCGTCAACTAGGGCTAAAGCCGCTGCCAGTATTCCTGATGCAGCAAATACTGCCTTATAGCCCATAGCGTCAGCCATGATGCCTGCTATAGGAGGAGCTACAAGCGATGATAACGCTATTATCATTGAACGGTAGCCTAGAGCCATCCCTGCATAGGATCCTGCAGCCATTGCTACTACTGCTATTGAGGGAGCTATGAAGAAGCCTATAGCTAATCCCTGCACAACCCTTCCAGCCATAAGTCCTGAGAAGCCATGCGAATACGCGTACACTATTGCAGCGAGAATCATGAAGAATCCTCCAATACTCATCGAGACATAGCTGTGCAGCTTGTCGGCAAGGTAGCCTGAGAACGGCCTCATAACAAATGACACAAGGGATACTGCTGACCATATAGCCCCAGTGGCGGCAATGCTTATTCCAAGATCCCTGGAATATCTGGCGAGCACTGTTCCAATGAAGTTAAGTGAGAAGAAGAATAATGCTACGGAGAGGAGGCCGGGAAGCAGTGTGGTCTCCCTTGATCTCCCCATAGCTGCGAACACCTTCCAGCGATAAGCGCGGGCGAAATCTCCTCCAGGAGCCTAGGACTCTTAGGGCATGCACGCGGATTTAATGGTTTCCCTAAGCCAAGGCATCAGTTAATATTCTGCACGGCCATGTAAAGCATGGAGATCATGCGTGGGGATAAGTGTAGGCATCCTTATGTACCAGTCTTCGCGTAGCAAGGGCCAGGAACTCGTGGCGCAACGCATGGTTAAATGGCTCCGTAAACTAGGGCATGAGGCATGGCTTCTAACCAGCACTTACCATGATGGAGTGAAGGTTACCTCTACTGAGAGGTATACAGTGCTCTCTGAGGATAGCTATACAGGTCTGCCTACAGTGAGGATTAAGGGGTATAAGGCTTCATGGCCTCCTAGGAGAATAATGCTATATGATCTGCCTGGAATATTGGAGGAGCTTAAGGATAAGCTAGGCCTCCAGGCGCTTATAACGCACTCAACTCTGTGGAACGGGCCCGTGGAAGCCGCTATATGGGCCTCCTGGACAAAGCTTAGGGCAAAGTACATTGAGGACGAGTCCGTCATCCTAGCCCACATGAGCCATTTCCAGCCTCCAGATCCTCTGAGATACACGCCTTATGAGAGGATGTTCAGAATATCATGGAATCATGCTGCACTTAGAAGCATATTAATGGAGGCCGACCTAGTATTATGCACAACTCCACTGGAAGCAGAGGATATGATAAGCCTCGGGGCAAGGCCTGCCTCAATCAGGCTTTTCCCCGGAGGATTGGATGATGAGGAAGCACGTAGAATAGATGAAGCGACAAGCGAACTATTCCTATCCAGGTATAATATTCCCAGAGATAGGAGAATAATAGCGTATCTGGGTACAGTAGAGGAGCGTAAGAATCCTCTAAGCGTGGTTAGAGTTGCAAAAAAGCTGAGGCGTAGGAGAGACGCATTATTCGTCATTGCAGGCAAGCCTGGAGACCAATATGAAGCCGTGGTAAGAGAAGCCAGTAGGCTTGAAAACATTGTGGTAACAGGCGAGATAAGCGATGAGGAGAAGGCATCCCTCATAAAGGCATCCTATCTCAACATAATAATGTCCCGCTCAGAAGCCCTCGGCCTAACGCAGATGGAGTTCATGTACGGCGGTGTCCCCGTGGTGACTAGCGCGGTCTACGGGCAGAGATGGCTTATACGGAACGGTGTTGATGGAATACATGTAAGAGGGCCTGAAGCAATAGCTGAAGCCGCAGCAGCTGTTGAGAAGCTCCTCGACAACCCTCAGCTTAGAGACAGATATGCAACTAATGCTAGAGAGAGGGTTAAACCATTCCTTATGAGCAAGCTAACAGCACGCCTCGCATCATGGATTTCAATGCTAAGAGAAGAGTTCAAGAATGTACTGCATGAGGGCTGGGTGCACGAGTAGTATTCCTATAGGGTCGAGGGGAACAGTATAAATACCCTGGCCTACGCCTATACCTTCTGGGAGCCGCATGCCTGGACTTCTCCCCAGAATCGCCGCCACGTTTCTCATAGTAATGGCGGCAGCGTTCACGCTGACGCTTCTCAGCAGTAAATACTGGTTCTTCTCCCCCTACCTCAGCGACAACGTGCTGCTTGTCACAGCTCTAATTATGCTGGTAAGCCTACTAGTAGTACCCGTCTCATCGGCTGGCGCTGCTAAAGCCAGCATAATATCGCCGAGCACAGCTAAGTATTCGAGGATAACTAGAAGGATGAGGAAGGATGCACGCGATCTATTAGTCTCAGCTGCCATAGGGTCGGCTCTAGCATTCACAGTATCAGTTATCCTTGAACTCGCAGGCCTAGTATACTGAAACAGCCAGTAGGGTGGGCGTGTAACCTAATAAGGCCCTCGGCCAGCGCCCCCTCCTGCTGACGGCAGGCCTGAGGCGCGGCCTCTAGGCGCAGTTTCAAGCACCCCCTAGGGTGCTCCTCCACCACGCCTATCAGCGCATCTCTTGCCTCCCGCCAGCATACTAGGGGCTTCCAGCCGAGGGCCGGTCACATAGCTTTCTCCGGAGGAGTAATAAGGGTTTGGGCCTTTCAAACACCTCTATCCGAGTACCTCGTTATAATGGAGCATAGCTTCTCATAGTAGCTGGGGGGATCATACTCCTCCACAACACCGTTATCTACGTCAACTATCATTAATGTATGTAGGCGAGCATATCTTATCTCACCCAGCGTTATAGGCGGGTTATGATAATATTTGTCGAGGAGACCCTTTACTTGACTCAGCTCCCTGCTACTACGTGTTCTCGGCGGTTTTAGGAGTGTTGAAGGTATGAGGGGTGTGTAGAATGGTGGGACTCCTAGACTCATCTTATCAGCATAGTGGCTGTACCTAGCTATCTTGCTTGCTATACGCGCCCTTATATAGTCTGCTGGGCTGAGAGCACTGCTAGGCGGCGTGAAGCCTGTTTCAACCTCGATTAACGTGCTCGACTCGGCCTTCACCCCATATATGTCGCATACTAGTATATCGCTCAGCCTCTTCTCAACCTCTACAATGTCGTATCCCCTTCTGATAAGATGGCCTGCAGCTACGAGCTCCATTGCAGAGTGATTTATTTTAACCATGCCTCGCTTATAGAGTTCAACCAGCCTTGAGACTATTCCCCTAAGCTCCTCTAACATTCCCATGCGTTCTGCAAGCGTCTCCAGGTCTCTGCGGAACACTTCTACCTGCGGCACCTTTCACGAACCCTTAGACACTGCTCCTAGGAATATTCTCTCACACTAGACTCCAGGGATGATGCCACCAGGACTGCTGCCTGAAGATACTTGTAGGCCTCCACTATGTTCTCAGCCCTATACGACACTGTGCATCCGTCGATCCGCTGTGTACCTGGAATAAGCATGGCTGCATCAGCGTTGCCTGAGTTAGGGAAGGTTAGTGTTACTTCGACTCTGCCTTCAAGCCTGAGAGGCTTTACGCGACCCTCCCTCAGCCTGCGGATAGCCCTCTCAATCCCCTCATCCAGTCTTTCCAGGGCTTCTGGAAGCGATGGGTTGAAGGCAGCATATCTTGACACCGACTCCTTAAACACGACATACTCCACCCAGGGAGCCTTTTCCTCCACATCTAGGCGGAGCTTATCGTCACCTGCAACCAGTATTACAGGCACACCATAGAACCCTGCTGTCAACGCGTTGAGGTAGAACTCGCTTGCATCCACACCATTAATAAGCAGCCTCTTAACCCTTGTCCCACTATACGTGTGGTCGAGCACTGAGCCTACTGTACAGTACCTGGAATGATATCCGAGAAACAAGGCTGCATCAAACCCCTTCTCAACCCCATAAACCATGGTGTACGGTCTTCCAAGACCACGCAGCAAGGTGACGCCGCGCGGCATATCCTCGTATCGTATGTTCCCCATATGCCAGTGGCTATCAGCAACGTATACTTCCTCGAAGCCCTCGGCTAACAGCTTCTCAGCAGCCCTTCTTACAACAAGGCTGGCTATTCTCCAGGCCTCCTCATGCATTAAGCCGCGAGGCGATGTCTGAGGAGTATAAACTATGCCAGGCATACCCTCCATATCAACCGAGATATATGCCCTAAACACCCATCACCGGGAATCTATGGGGCAGAGTCATACTAATATGCAGCGACTATAGCATCATTACCCTGAGGTTAGAGCCTCGGAGGCATAGTGTTGGAGCACCATGAAAGAATAGCTGCAGCAGCCTCTGCAGGGCTGGGTGGGGCAGTATTAGCTGCAATACTGCTGCTAGCCGCCCAGATGGCGGTTTATCCTAGCAGGCTTGGCGCAGCTGTTCCTCCAAGCCTGCTGGGCATAGCGCTGGTCTCTGTAGCAGCATCCTATGTTTTAGGAGTGTCAAGCTATGCTTATAGCCTCTATAAGGCTCTGAACCTGTGGAACGCCCTCATAGATAGAATAGTGCTGGATCTAGAGAGATTAGCTGAGATTTTGAGGAGGACGGGTGATCCAGGATACTTCTCCCTTGAGCTGGGTAGGCTAACATATCTTGCATCGAGCAGGCGTACAGACCCTCTCCTCTGGAGCCTTGCATCTCTACCCCCATTCATAGGCCTAGTCTCACTGTTCATTGCCTCAAGAATCATGGACTCCGCTGCAGCTCTTAGAAGAGAACTCAGCATAACGGCAGGCTCCATTCTCAGGAGAATAGGATCTCAGCGGAGACTAAGCTACGAGGAGCCTCCACCCAAGCCTCTAGGAGCATTCCTAGCCGCAATACTGGGATACCCTGCTTCCCAGATACTTTTAGCCCTCCACGCGAGGATCAGGCTTCTAGAGCAATGCGAGGGGAAAGTCATGGAAGCAGTGGGAGAGGAGGCACGTAGCATGCTTATAGGAGAGGCGGAGCATAAGAGCAGCGGTGAAGAGCATATGAGGCCTAGAGCCTGGCTCATAACCATAGGCAACGAGATACTCAGCGGGCATACAGTAAATACAAATGCAGCATGGCTGGGGAGAAGGCTAACCATGCTCGGCTATCTTGTTGAGAGAGGCATAGTATGCCTCGACGACATCAACCATATAGTCGAGGTTTTCAGGGAGGCCTTAAGCCATAAGCCTAGAGTAATAATATCTACTGGAGGCCTCGGCCCTACCTTCGACGATAAGACCAGCGAGGCCCTTGCCAAAGCCCTTGGAAGAGAATGGGTTGTCAATGAGGACGCGTTAAAAATGGTTGAGGAGAAATATAGGGCTGCAGGTCTAGAGCTAACCGAGCATAGATTAAAGCTGGCTAAGATGCCCCGCGGAGCCAGGCCTCTTCCAAACCCCGTGGGATCAGCTCCAGGGATCCTGGTGGAAGAAGATGAGACAATTATAGCGGCTCTCCCAGGCGTGCCCGCCGAGATGAAGGGCATATTTGAGGAAAGCCTAGAACCTCTGCTAAGGGAGAAGGGGCCTCGAATAACATATCTTGAGAAGGAAATAATTGTGCGGGGAGTGCCTGAATCAACGGCTGCACCCATTATAGAAAAAGCGCTTAAAACCTCGCCGCGGCTCTACATTAAGAGCCATCCATCAGGCATAGAGACCACGGGCCCCATCCTAACCCTACAGATAATAGCCACTGGTGATACTAGGGAGGAGGCCGAGGATATAGTATCCAGGGCTGAGAAATATCTGAGGGATGAGCTTGGCAGACTTGGAGGAACATTCGAGGATTCTTCAGGCAGCAGAGAAGGCTAAACGCATGACCATAAAATACACCATAGTGCTCCTAGCCATAGGTGTAGCGATGATTATAGGGGGATATGCGAGGCTTAACGGCCACCTTAGAACCATTAGTGTGGCTTTAGGGCTCACCCTGGGCGCAGCCTCGCCTCTCCTAGCATTCTACATCACGTATGTGAGGGTCATAAAACCCGTAATGAAGGGCAGGACAGGAGGCTAGGCCTGCTGCGCCTCCTGTTGCTGGGCCTCATATTGTTTTATCCACTTCTCAACAATATCGTAGCCGAACATCATTTTCAGCTGCTCCCTCCCCTCAGGAGTAATCATCTTAGGGCTCCATGGGGGATCCCATACCAGCTCTATCTTCACATCCTTAACGCCTTTTACCTCCCTTATCGCTGCATCGGTCTGCATTACAATTAAGGAGGCTATAGGGCATCCGGGGGCAGTTAGAGTCATCTTAATGTATACCTTGCCCTCCTCATCAATCTTTAGATCATAGATGAGACCTAGATCATATATGTTGACAGGTATCTCTGGATCATATATGTCCTTGAGAGCCTCAACCACCTTCTTCTTCAGCTCCTCGGGGCTAATTCTCTCAGACAATGCTTCTCCCAGGCCTCTTGTTTTTCACGCTGTTAATATAGGCATCGGTTAGCATCCAATACTGCTTAGAATTCTTGAGACAGCCTCACTTACCCTCACGCCAGGCTCAATGGCTATGAAGCGTATGCCATGCTCCTTCAGCAGGCTAGAGAAACTCTCACCAGGCATCGGGCCTGCTAGGAGAGAAGCATTCATGTCTAGGAGCATCTTTGCAACTATG
Source organism: Desulfurococcales archaeon (assembly GCA_027083135.1). Taxonomy (GTDB): domain Archaea; phylum Thermoproteota; class Thermoprotei_A; order Sulfolobales; family WAQK01; genus JALWQH01. Next base: position 12,222 of record JALWQH010000025.1, read on the forward strand.
GGTCCTACGCCATGGCTGAATGTGGAGGCAGGGTTCTCAACAACTCTAACCGATTCTACGCGGCAATCGTCTAGGGCGACAATAGTATAGTAGGGGGCTCTTGCAAGGGTGTCAGCCACCCTTCCCTCCAGGCCCTCAGCAGTAGAAGAGGCCACTGCTATTATAAGCACCCGGCACACCTATAAGATACCTAGAGATAAGTGGATAAAGAATGCTTTTCATGCAGGCTGGTATATGAGAGAGGGGTATTGGTCATATACTCCAGTAATCTCTGCTCCAAGACTTGAAGCCAGCTCGCTAAGGCCGGGGAGATCGCTGGGAGCGACAAGAATGTCTTCTCCGTGAAGCATGCATTTAAGCCCTGCCTCATCAGCCTTGGCAACAAGCGTTCCTGCATCTATACCCCTAGACCTCACCACAATCCAGCTGATATTCATGTTTTCCGAGGCGAGTGTTGAGGCTAGATCCTCTATGCTTGCATTGGTGGTATTAGTCATGGATGCCTCTACTTGGATGCCAAGGGAATTTAAGTATAATCGAAGTATCTCGAGGGATCGTAGATCAAGCAGAAATGCAGAGTACATGGTTTTATTATCGCTTCCCATGGCTAAGAAGTGAGGCGTAGTCAGAATGCTGTAAACCATTCTCTCAACATTCGAGAAGACATAGCCGTCTAGATGCATTTTAGTGAGATTCATTACTACGCTGAGACCCTTATCCCTGGGTAGGAGGACCCAGAAGTAGGGCCCACTATACGTCCTGGTATTGGTAGTAATGGGGCTTGTGGAAACAGGCTGAGAACCCATCCCTCCTACAGTCTTCCCTTCACTTCTAGTATGGATTACAATGAGACCTGAGACGGCGGCTACTATTATTATCAGCGAGGCTATCCAGAGACGTCTTCTCGAGTACCTCCGCCTCCCCGCGGTCTTCCTCCTACGCTTCAATGCTGTCTCACAGGCTTCATCTAATATACAGAAGCCTTAATAATCTGGTTATTCCCACTCACTTTAACGGTGTTAAAAAGTGCTGACGGTAGCAGGGCTTCACGTCAAGGTCGGGGAGCTCACCATACTTAGGGATATAAGCCTAGCTGTGAGGCCTGGCACGCTGCATGCTGTTATGGGGCCTAACGGCTCGGGTAAAAGCACACTTGCATACACTATTATGGGGCATCCAAGATACACTGTGGCCCGGGGGGACATAAGGCTTAATGGAGAAAGCATCCTGGGCTTAAGCCCTGAGGAGAGGAGCCTGAAGGGAATATTCCTGGGGTTACAGGAGCCTCCATCCATACCTGGCTTAAGGCTGAGTACGTTCCTGCTCGCAATCCTTAACAAGCGTAGAGGAGCAGAGGATCTAACGGAGGTCAAGGATCCAAGGATTCTAAGAAAGATAAATGAGGCGGCTAAGATCGTCGGCCTCCCAAAGGAATACTTGTACAGGGAGGTTAACGTAGGGTTCAGCGGAGGCGAGAAGAAGAGGAACGAGCTACTACAGGTTCTGCTCACTGATCCCAAGGTAGTAATACTGGATGAGCCTGACTCAGGCATGGATGTAGATGGGGTTAGAAAAGTAGCCCAGCTAGTAGCAGAACTCAAAGACAAGGGGAAGGCTGTCGTATTGATAACGCATTACGCAAGGATATTCAGCCACGTAGAGCCTGATGAAGTTTCAGTGCTATATAAGGGCGTAGTGGCTGCGAGAGGGGGGCCTGAGCTAGCCTACAAGATAGAGAGGGAGGGATACGGCTTCCTCACAGGTGGTAGGCGATGAGCAACCAGTTGAGCGGTGAGGTCGAGGCGCTGGAGACGAGGGATCTACTAGGATATGCTGCGCCCGCCAAGAAAGCCGTTGAGATACGGGGCAGGATATCCAGGAGCCTTGTAGAAGAGATATCAAGGATTAAAGGGGAGCCTGAATGGATGAGGAGGCTTAGGCTGAGGAGCCTGGAGTTCTTCGAGAAGCTCCCCATGCCTAACTGGGTTTACGGCATAGATGAAATAGACCTGGATAGCCTCACCCTCTACGCCAAGCCCGATGTCCCCCGCGCATCATCCTGGGAGGAGCTGCCTGAAAGCATCAGGAGATATTATGAGAAGCTCAAGATACCGGAGATAGAGGCTAAGTTCCTAGGCGGAATAGTGGCGCAGTATGAGAGCGAGGCAATATATGCCGGGGTGAAGGAGAAGCTCAGGAAGCTTGGCGTTATAGCGTTACCTATGGATGAAGCTGTGAAGAAGTACCCTGACCTCGTTAAAAGGTATTTCATGAGGATATATCCGCCTGCCGAGCACAAGTTCGCAGCGCTGCATGGAGCATTGTGGAGTGGGGGGATATTCGTCTACGTTCCCCCAGGGGTGAAGATACAGGAGCCTCTTGAATCATTCTTCATTATAGGCACACCGGAAGAAGGACAGTTCGAGCACAGCATTATAGTGGCTGACGAGGGGGCAAGCCTACAATTCATAGAGGGGTGCGCTGCGCCAATATTGAAGAAAAACAGCTTCCACGACGGCATGGTGGAGGTGTATGCGCATAGAAATGCCAGGATATCGTTTACATCGCTGCAGAACTGGGGTAAGGATATCATAGACTTCGGCAATAAGAGGGCCATAGCCGAGGAGGGAGCATTCGTCGAATGGGTTTCAGGCAGCATAGGAGCTAAGATAAGCTACGTTTATCCTGCAACCATACTTAAAGGACGCAGAGCATCTACAAGCATAACCAATGTATCGCTGGCTAAGGGACCATACATAAAGGACGGCGGCGCCAAGGCGATCCACGTAGCGCCTGATACTAGAAGCAGGATCATCAGTAAGAGCATAAGTGCTGAGGGAGGCCTAACGGTTTATAGAGGATTAATCAGGGTTCTGAGAGGAGCATCCAATGCAATGGCTGTCTCGCAGTGCGACTCCCTCATACTAGACGACCGGTCAAGAAGCTACACGTACCCACATACCCAGGTCGACGAGCCTACCGCCAGCGTCACACACGAAGCCACTGCCGGTAGGCTTAGCGAGGAACAGTTATTCTACATGACTAGCAGAGGGCTAGGTGAGAATGAGGCTAAGAGCCTCGTGGTACTCGGATTCCTCAGCGACGTTCTTAAGAACATACCCCTAGAGCTTGCAAGCCTGTTGAGGAAAGTCATACAAATAGAGTTCAGTGAGCTTGGAGGCGTAGGGTGAGAGGCATGAGCGGGGTTGAAAGCGTACCGTACCAGCGGATAAGGGATTCCCCTACCATAAAGTACTATACTGACTGGCGGCTCTTCGAGGAGAAGAGGAGCCTGCCATACGAGGAATACGGCGCGCCGCCTCCCTGGACTAGGAGGAAGTACGATGCTGTGATCACAGGTAAGGAGATCATGGTTGAAAAGCGTGAGGATGTATTGGTGGAAGAGATCACGCCTGGGAGGAGGATTCATGGAATATGGATCAAGCCTCTCCAGATGCTCCCCTCAGACACAAGGATGTCGCTGATCCATGCCTATAGGTGGAGGGCTGGAGCAGCAGTCATGATCCCTCCAGCCAGGGTGATCCAGGAGCCTGTAAGAATCCTGAGCGTGGGGGGAGGAGACGGGTATGCTGGCCACCATATACTACTATATCTTGGTAGAGGCTCGCAGGCCAGAGTAGAGATACATGATGCTGCCCCGGAGGAAGGCAGAGGACTTAAGACACTTGTAGTCGAAGCCATGCTTGAAGCCAGCTCCCACCTTGAACTCATAACAATGGCTAAACCCTCAGCATCATCGCTCCTCTACCATAGGAAGATAATTGGAGTAGAGGCTGGTGGAAGAGTGGATTCGCGCAGCATAGTTATTGGCGGAGGGTTCACGCACTACCGCGAGGACTATGAACTCAGAGATACTAAGGCTGAGGTTTCAGCTGATTATAGGCTTGTCTCTTCAGGCAAATGCAGGCTCGACGCTATAAGCAATGCTGTTCACAAGGGATCTAAAACCAGGAGCATTATCAAGGCTCGCGGAGCAGTTATGGATGAAGCCTACCTTACTCATAGAGGCCTTGCCCGCATAGGTAGGGAGGCAGTAGAGTCTGAGACAAGTATAGATAGCCTCATACTCCTCCTCTCAAGGAAGGCGAAGGCTAATGCCGTGCCCATGCTTGAAATAAGGACGAGTAGAGTCAACTCTGCCTGCCATGCAGCCTCAGTTGCAAGCCTCGACGAGGATCATTTATTCTACCTTGCCAGTAGAGGGCTCAGCAGAGATGAGGCTACAAGGCTGCTGCTACGGGATCTCCTAGAGACAGGGGACTCTGACGTAAATATGGATTGGAGATGCATGTAACGGGTCCTGAGAGCAGGGGATGCGGGTGGAGGCTGTTTTCCTGGATGTTGATGGCGTGCTTATACCCATAGATAATAGCTGGGCATACATACATAGACGGCTCGGAGTAGAGGGTGAAGCACAGAATCACCTAAAACAATACCTTGAAGGCAAGATAAGCTACGAGGAGTGGATGAAGCTTGACACAGCTCTTTGGATAAGGGCTGCTGGAGGCAGGCTACATAGATCAGTATTGGAGAAACTATATGGGGAGGTGGCGATACCTGAGGAAACCCTCCGCAGCACCGCGAAGCTTAGAGAGGCGGGGTTGAAGATAGCATTGCTTAGTGGCGGAGTAGACCTCATGGTTTCCAGGGTGGCTAGGATTCTAGGAATAAGGTGGTGGAAGGCTAATAGGCTGATCTTCAGTGAGGAGGGCTTCCTTCAGCCTGGCGGGATAGCTGAGGTAGAAGCGTTAAGCAAGGATAAGGCGCTTCTAAAACTAGCTGAGGAGATAGGGGTAAAACCAGCTTATGTTGCCTATATAGGAGACTCCCACTGGGATCTACCTGCATTCAGGGCTGCAGGCCTAAGCATACTTCTCTGGCGCCAGGAGAACCCTCCTCCAAAGAATCTTAGAAGCAGTGTAAACCATGTGGCCCGAAGCCTCCTAGAAGCCGTTGAGATAATTACGGGAGGATGAAGCCTTGGTTAAATGCAAGTATTGTGGGGAGCAGGCATATGTATGGGTCAGCAGGGCTGGAGGCCCCTTATGCAGGAAGCACCTCATCCAGCTTGTGGAGAAAGGCGTGGAGAAGACGGTTAGGAAGTTCAGGATGCTTGAAGGGGTTAAGAAGCTAGGCGTAGCAGTCTCCGGAGGCAAGGACAGCGTCGCATTGCTCCACATTATCCATAGGCTTTACGGGGATAGGGTAAGGCTTCTCGGAATAACAGTAGATCTAGGTATAGAGGGGCTTAGGAAGCAGTTTGAAATCGCTGTGGATAATTACAGGGAGCTAGGAGTGCCCTACAGGCTTGTAGACCTAGGAGTAGAATATGGCTTCACCATGGATCAGGTAGCAAGGCTTTCCAGAAGGCTTAGAAGACCAGTATGCAGTATATGCGGGGTGGTGAAGAGGTATATTATTAACAAGGTGGCCTACGAGGAGGGGCTGGATGCCGTTGCAACGGGGCACAACCTGGATGACATGTGGGAGTTCGCCTTAAGGACGCTTAGCTCAGGTAGAATAGAGGAGTTCGCCAGGCTGAGCCTAGTCTCGCCTAGAGGGCCTCGAATGATCCCACGCATAAAGCCCCTAGGCCTCACTGAGGAGTGGCTTATAGAGGAGTATGCTAAAGCTAGGGACCTAAGATTCTTCGACGGTTCATGTCCATATAAGCCTAGGAATGATCTACGCGAAGCCCTCAGGTATGCTGCAAGTACTATAGATGAGGCTGCCCCAGGATACTTGAAGATATGCGTGAAAGGATTTTTAGAGGCTGCGGAGAGAATCAGGCCTCCCGAGGTTAAACTAAGGTTCTGCGAGCGGTGCGGCATGCCTACCACGAGGAGAATATGCTCATTCTGCAGTATTAGGGAGAAAATACTGAGCCTCCTAGCTGAGGAGAACAGCATTAAATAGCTCCCCCACAGCAAGATTAAACACTCATTGAATAAGGCTTTTATAGATAGAATTCTTATATTTCACCCTGATAATAGGTGCATGTATTTGCTACGTAGAATGAATATGAATGAGCTTAAGAAGAGGGCTTGGAGAAGGCTTAAGCGGAATCCTTCTCTATGGTGGAGGCCTGAGGTGATCAGGCTTACCAGGATTGAAGGCAGGCTCAAGGATATGATCTCAGTGATAAGCTCTGTGAGCGTTGAAAGGGAGGTGGACTACATGTTAAGCATACTTACGGAGGGAGGGTGGATGAGCCTTGACTTAAGCGTGCTGAGAGGCAAGGTGAAGGATGTAAGCATAAGGCATCCACCCGTCCTTAAGGGGAGAAGGGTTAGCCGTAGGGAGTTTGAGGAAATAGCCGGTAGGAAATACGAGGCTATACTGAGGCTTGATTTATCCAGTTAGCT
>JALWQH010000026.1 GCA_027083135.1 Desulfurococcales archaeon
CCCTCTACCCTCCCTCCCCCTAACCATAAGCATCGGGGGCGTAGTGAACTACACTGTAATGGTGGGAGGCAAGGCTGTACGTAGCGCTGAACTCAAGGTTAGCGGACAGGCCGCCAATATGCGGGTAAAACCCCTGGTCCTGGCATATGCTTCCGAGGCTCTGAAGGATCCTGAAACCTTTATTGAAACCATGGGCTTAGGGCCTAAAGGCTGGAGCCAGGCAGACTCAACCCCGCTTAAAGTCTCAATCATAGCCATGGATGATGAGGGTTATGGGGGTGGAGGCATACGCGAGCTGAAATTCGAGTATAATGTGGATAATGGGAGCTGGGTGGAGCAGCCCGTAACAGATGACAGCGTCATGAGCATTCTAGGCAGGATAACTCAGGGCTTCAACCAGATGATAAGCCAGGTTAACAGCCTGCTATCCAGCCTTGGAGTAGGCTTAACCATACCTGCCGTGAACATACCATTCTACATGGGCGCGGCAGAAATACCCGGGCAGCCTCCCGGAGTCTATGTTAGATTCAGGGCAGAAGCCGTGGACAGCCACGGCAATAAAGGCATATCACCCTCAGGCCTCTTCTACGTATATAATAGGACGGGCATGCCCATACTAATAGTAGATCCACATGTAAAGCTATGGGTAATAGGCGAAAACCTTCATGAACTCCTAGACTCCCTTAACACCAGCTCCCTACTCCAAATACCCTCCAATTACACGGCAATAATACGGGGTGCTGCGAAGATCTCCCAGATCCTCCAGGGAAACCCCGTCGTCTTCCATAACTGGCAGTACCTAGGCGGAAAATACATGGTGAAAGTAGCGTGGCCTGGGCCAGGCATAGCAGAATATGTGAAGACACTGAAGCCCAGGGTGATCATACTAAGCAACCTATACTTAGGCTTGAATGCCACGAAGATTTTTGACTGGGATCTAAGCGACATTATGCTGGGCAATGGTGAATCCGCTCTAAGCTACTTAACCAGCTATGTTAGGGAGAATCATGCAGGGCTCATAGCGACTCACGGCACCCTCAGCGACTGGGTTCTCTGGCTGTCCGATGGAACCAAACTAAAAATAGGTGCCCGTGGCCACATAGGTGACAATATAAGTGACATGGTGAGCGGGGAGAGGCTTGCCAGCACTCTAGGCTTATTCTGGCTACCATTATGGGAGTATGCTAGGGATAGTGCAGCCGAGGAGCTATGCAGCTATAGCTCTCAAACCTACCCGGTAGGCCTAGCATTAGGCTCCACCCCGCTGCAAATACCCTATGTCCCGTGGAACGGCACCCTAAGACCCACGCCTGAAACTAATCTCACAGGCTGGCATATTCCCCGGAACCCCATAACAGTGCCCAGCAAATACAGAGCGTTAAACACATCTCTCAGAGCCTACACTGAGCTAGGGTGGCAGCTGGGAGCCCCAAGATCAATAATCTACACTGCATTAGAACATGCAAAAGGAATGCGGAGCAACATCCTTGAATTCTATAATGGATTAGAGAAAATCCTGGAGAACGCTACGGGTAGAAGCCTGGATAAGGAGTTCAAAGCCTACCTGAACAGAGCATTGGAGCATGGGCTACGCGACGCGAGGAAGGGCATCTCATCAGCAAACATAAGTGGCAACTACTTGTCAGCAGGCCTCCCAGTCCCAGAGCTGGGGGGAGTAAAGCCTATTAACATCACCATACCGGCAGGCATCTACTACAAGATAATGCAGCTGGTACCATTGAAAATAGTGGCCCTCTCACCTCAGGGCACAGCGGGTATAACAACCTTCGACGTATACTGGGATCCCATGCAGGGCTATAGGGCAGTCTACTTCAGCTTCGAGGTGGAGGCGGGGATAGATGAGGGAAGCAAGTCGCTGCTACAGCAGGCTGTAGCCTGGGCAAGCAGCTGGCACTACGTCAATATAACAAGGCTGCTTAGAGGGAAGCTTAGAGCCCCTGTAAACGTTGTGAAGGCATTCGAGAAGACTGCTACTAGTATTGCTGGGAAAACACTGTACGATGATGCTGTAATCATGCCTGAGGAGGGGAGATATAGGCTTGCGCTCAACGCTTCCCCAGGTATACTTAGACTAATAGTAGCTCATCCCTGGGACAGCAAGGTCAACCTAACAATCACCCAGGGAAAGGCTGAGACCCTGGGCGTTCATGTGGAGAACAATGTCACCGTGATAAACCTATACGTAAACCGCACGGAAAAGATAACCATAGAATTCTACACGGATCCCTCCTCAACATTCGACCAGGCATACCTCTATGCCCAGGCAGTGCAGACTGGTGGAACCACAACCACTACGACAACCACCAGCACAGCCACAACAACCGTAACAGCAACCATAACGAGAACCGTGACGGAGACCAGCACAACCTCCCTGAAGAGAACCGTGACCTCAACCACAACGCTGGTTCACCCCAGCATCACCACGACAACATACACTACAACCCATACAGTCACGAGGACAGCTACAAGCACCAAAACAATCACCAGCACTAAGACAACAACGAAAACTTACATGAGAACATATACCTATACTAAAACCCAGCCCATAACAACGACTAAGACAACAACCCAGACAATAACCAAGACAAAAACAACACTAACAACCACAACCCTCCCACCGAAAACCATGAGCATAACCGAGACAACGACGAAAACCGTAACAGCAGGCCCAATATTATACACACTAATAGCAGTAATAATCATCCTACTAGCAGTAATCGCCTACCAGGCACGCAAGTAGCTTAAACTAGGCTTCTATTATCTTTTTATAAACCGTGATCACTAATGCATAACAGGATATTTTTAAATAATTCTTCATGCTCAAAGCATATATGAGGGGTTTGTCTTGTCCTCTAAGCCTCCAGAAGGAAGGAGGGGGATTGATAGGCGGGGAATTATTGTTGCTATAGTCATCATAGTGATACTCGCACTATTCGTACCCTTTATGCCGACCACCTATGTGGCTTATGAACTGAAGACTTCCACCACTAAGGGACTAATTACTCAGCTCTCTACAGAGTGGACTACAAAGACCTACTATTCCTATACAACGGCTCTGAACACAGAGACACGTACCTTTGTAAAACTAGAAAACGGAGAAGTAATAGATCCAGGACGGTGCGTGTATGGCATAGCCTATATTAAGGCGGGTTCTGATATAGCAGTAAGATGGAGATCTGATGAAAGCGTTGATATCAAGGTGTATGATGAGGTTGAAGGGCAGAAATGGGTTAACGGTATGAGTGCTCAGCCCCTAGCAGCAAAATCAGGAACCGAGGGCATACTGCCTCTACATATATCTGCGACAGGTAAATATTATTTTGCAGCCTGCAACCCTCATAAAGGCATCCTAGGCATAGGTGCTAAGAAGGTAGCATTGCTTACTTTCACAGTTTCCGGAACAACTTTCGAAGAGGTTACAATAACGCAGACACTAACAACTATACAACCTATAACACACACCACAATTACAAGTACTTCAAAACCAGTAGTGTACACGGAAACCGTTACAAAAACAGAGTACAAGAGCATATTCCAGAAACTCGTGGAGAAAGCCAAATAATTCACAAATATTTTTATAAAATATTGTTAATTGTAATTGATATTAATTTGAGAGATCCTAATTTAAACGTTTATTATCGAATCACCTACCTCTTATAACTTTCCCATTATTTACGCCTAAGCCCTGAGATACATTTACTTTTCGCTAGCGTGCTGAAAACATGGAACATATTGCCAGCCTGATTTCAGCACTTATAAAAATCTAATGCAGAATGCAAAGCTGTACAGCTTTGCATGGAAAGAGTTTAAAGTCTGGCTTCTCCTCTCCTCGGCGTGGTGGCTTTATTGGTGGGTTCTAGGCTTGTATCCAGGCTTGAAGGGTTCATTATTGACCGTATGTCTGATACCCGTGTTCCCGGCCTCAGCGTGGCTTTGATCAGGGATGGGGAGGTTGTTTATTCTAGGGGGTTTGGGTACAGGGATGTTGAGCAGATGCTTCCAGCCACTCCTAACACTATTTATGGTGTGGGCTCCATAACTAAGACTTTCACGGCTGTCTCGATCCTTCAGCTCGTTGAGAAGGGTTTGCTAAGCCTTGATGATAGGGTTGGAGATATTCTTGGCTTTGAGCTTAAGGCTAGGGGGGAGGATGTAAGGGTCCACCACTTGTTAACGCATACTAGTGGGATCCCCTCCCTAGGCTATGCTGCAGCCTTTATTACAAGTATGCTTGGCCTGGGTGGACGCTGGCTTCCCCTCTCTGATCCGGGGCAGACGTTCTCATATATGTCTGGGGCTGCTGAGTGGGCTTCCCATAAGCCTGGTGAGAGGTTCTTCTACCTTAATGAGGGCTATGTTCTGCTGGGAATGATTGTGGAGAAGGTTTCAGGCCTGAGATACGAGGAGTATGTTGAGAAGAATATTCTGAGGCCTCTAGGCATGAGTAGAAGCCACTTCACTAGAGAAGAGATGGTGGGGGAGGAGGATGTGGCTGCACCCTACATTGTATCTGAGAAGGGTGTCACTAGATCCAAGTTCCCCTACGGTGTCACGGCTGATGGGGGGCTGCTGAGCAGCGTGCTGGACATGTCGAGGATGGTTGTAGCGCTTATGAATAGGGGTAGGCTGGGCGACTCCGAGATCCTGGGTTCAAGGTATGTTGAGCTCATGGAGGAGCCTCGGGCGCCCATATCATCATTCCAGGTTTTCGGCGGGGAGGCTTACGGCTACGGAGTCATAGTGGCTCCAAGCTTCCCTGGGGGGAGATTGATCTGGCATTCAGGCTCCATACTCGTCCACACAGGCTTCTACGGCTACATGCCTGAGAAGAGGATGGGCGTAGTAGTGCTCTCCAATGCTTCAGGCTACCCTCCAGGCAATATAGGGATGTATGCTTTAACGCTTCTCCAAGGCATGGATCCAGAGGAGACGCTGCCATTCATAA
>JALWQH010000027.1 GCA_027083135.1 Desulfurococcales archaeon
CAGTGAAGGAGCTTGGAGGACTGGCGGCAAACATGCTGTACCAGGCTGAGAGTATGACAAGCTATGCTGAAACACTCTATGGAGACATATCTAGCTACACGGAGGCCCTTGAAAACGCCCTTAGCGACTATAAGAAAGCCATGGAGGCTTACAGGGATGGAGACATGCTCTCAGCCCTAGGATACTCCATAACATCGACTGTTGAGGCAACGGTATCCATACATCAGGCCTTCAGTGTGAATGCTACGGGGACAGTGGAGGCTGCTCGAATAGAAGCCCTGGATGCCCTGGCAAGGCTTATGAAGACAGGGTTTAAGCCGATAACTCCTCAAAGCTACTTGGAGTTCGGGGAAGCGCAGAGCAATATCCTCTCAAAACTATACTTCTACGAGCTTGCAGCAGCATATGCTAAGACGCTGTACAGTGTTGCAGCAATGGTTCAGGGAACCCATAGTATAACACAGCCTACTAGCACTACAAGCATATCTTCAAGCACAAGTAATACAAACATGCCCACAGTAACATCAACTGTGACAAAGACTGTCACCACTACTAGTATGAGCACTGTGACAAAGACGAATAATGGATGCAGCCTTAACCTATGGTTCTCGCTTGCACTGGTGATGCTGGGAGTAATGCTGGGTGCAGCCTTAATAGCTGCTGTGAGGCGTGGAGAGCATTACTAATACTCGTTTTCAGAAGCGTATTCCCCGCTCTCATCTCCCCCAATGTCCCTTGTACGCCATCCTTCAGGACATCCTTTCCCATGCCTTATCGGCTTCTCAAGCCTGCTTAGAAGAACTATTCTACTAGGCATGCTTTCAGACACTATGGGGTAGCCTGTCTTATCCGATATTAGCCTTGCAAACCTTCTAACCTCCTCGTGGCGAGGCATATTATCCTTGGATAACCTGTACCTAGAGGCTCCGACATACATGTATGCCTTGACCTCAATGTATGTTGGCTGCGCTACTTTTACCAGCCTTGCAAAGCCTTCAGCATCCTTCTCAGACATGTTTATGCCTCTCATCACAGTTATCCTCATCACTGTCGGGGAGCTGAAGCTGGGCAGCATTTCAAGTGTCTCCAATGTGAGCTCCCAGGCCCTTGGAACCAGGGGCCTATTAAGCCTGGCATACATCTCCTTGCTGTGAGCTTCAAGTGAAACGTAGAGCTGGCTGGGCTCCTCAGGCAGGGATGCTAGGACATCAGGCCTCACGCCCCTCGTGACAAGGAATGTTGTCATACCCATCCTGTGGAAAACCTCTATGAGCTCGCCTAGCCTCGGATACAGCGTGGGCTCTCCTGTGAGGCTTATGGCGACATGCTTAGGCTCCATGGCCTCCCTAAACATCTCTGGATCAACCTTGGGGTGCCCCTTATAGCCTGATAGCAGGCGTCTCTGCTCCCTGACAACTCCCTCAGCAATGTATTCAGGGTCATCTGTGAAAGGCATCCTTGTCTCATCCCACTCCACCCCCACATCCTGGGGTCTGAGCCGCCAGCAGTGGAGGCATGCATTCCAGCACCACAGGCTGGTGGGGCTCATCTGAATACACCTGTGGCTCTCAATACCGTAGAACTTGCACTTATAGCAGAACCTCCTCTCAGTCAAAGCCTTCTTAGTCCAGTGGCACAGCTTGACGACACTATGCCTACCTACCACATGGTACCCCTGCCTCTTCAATATGCTGTGAAGCAGCTCGTATTTCCCCACAGCTATGCTCACATCTCACCACAGGTTACCTGGGCTCCCAGCATGCCTAATTAAACTAAGCTGCAGAGGGGAGGCGGGGTGGAAATAGATATTGGCGTGGCGTGGATGATGAATGATGGGAGCATGGAGGCTTGTTGGAGTGGCTCTACATAAGGCCTGACGCCCTCCAAGTCTGGCATGACCCAATCGTAGTTAGGGCTCTCTCCTGGTACAGGGACGTCATGCTTAACCGCATGCCAGCCAAGTTCCTGATAGCCAAGCACGTGGAGTCCCCCGAAGATCCAGCAAGCCTCAGCCTAGACGAGCTTTGGAGGCTGCACGACAGGCTTGCCTCAGAGTTCAGAGAGCTGTGGAGCAGGATTCGGGGAGGGGAGATTAGGCTCGAACAGCTCTCCAAGCCTAAGCACAGCTTCCTAGACGTTAAGGCTGAAATAGCCTGGAGACTTATCAGGAGATGCGTGCTCTGCGAGAGGAGATGCATGATTGATAGGACTAGGGGTGGGAGAAGCATATGCCTCCTAGATGATAAGGCCTATGTTCACAGCTGGTTCCTACATATGGGTGAGGAGGCACCGCTTGTTCCAAGCGGAACCATATTTTATGGTGGATGCAACTTCAAGTGCGTCTTCTGCCAGAACTATGATATCAGCCAGCTAGATGTTAGGGGAGGGGAACCCGTGTCTCCCAGGAGGCTTGCAGAGATCCAGGCCGAGCTTAGGGGGAGGGGGGCTAGGAACATAAACCATGTTGGAGGCGAGCCTACTCCAAGCCTACACGTCATATTATCCAGCCTCAAATACCTGGACGTCAATGTACCTCAACTCTGGAACAGTAACTTCTACATGTCGGAGGAAGCTATGAAGCTGCTAGTAGACGTTGTGGACATATGGCTCCCCGACTTCAAGTATGGCAACAACAAGTGTGCTCAGAGGCTCTCAGGGATCCCTAGATACATGGAGGTTGTGACGAGAAACCTGGTTGAAGCGTCTAGGCATGGAGACATGTTGATCAGGCACCTCGTGCTTCCAAGCCACCTTGAATGTTGCACCAAGCCTGTGCTCAGATGGATAGCTGGAAACCTGCCCCGCGAGAAAATACTGGTGAACATTATGGATCAGTATAGGCCTGAACACCTTGTGGCAAGGTATCCTTGGAGGTGGCCCGACATAGCGCGTAGACCCAGGGTAGGCGAGATCGCTGAGGCCTACCGCTATGCTGAGAAGCTGGGGCTGAACTACAGGCAGGTGAGCCTATGACAGGCCCCGCGCCAGGCAAGATAAGGATCCCTGGAGTCCGGGTGATAATAGTAGCTCCAGGCTTCCATGGGGAGGTGAGGCCTGAAGCATACATTCATCTCAAAGGATACTCTAGGGCCAGGGTCACGCATCTCGACTTAGAGGACCCCGTTCTCAACGAGAAGCTTCTACCCCCAGGGAGAAGCATGTATGCTAGGATTAGAGGCGTGGTTGGAGGGTTTAGACTGGACTTCTCACGCTATGTTGATGGACTAGTACTTGAGGTTAGATCAGAGGCTCTCAGAGGGGTTTTGAGGCCAGGTGAGGCGAGCATAGCATACGTGGGTGGGAAGCCTGGAGGAATATTCGTAGGGTTCAAGAAGCCCTTCATACAGAGGCTTGAGGAGGCTGCTAGGAGGATCACGGGTAATGTATCCTAGAAGCATCATGATCCTGGATGGATATACCGATGAGCCTGCAGGCCTAGGCGTACCACCCTACATAGACGTTTATCCCCGATACATAGCTGGAGCCGTGTGGAGCATTGACAAGGATATCCAGGTACGCTACGTGGCCGTGGATGAGGCTAGGAGGAATATCCACGGCTTCCTCAGGGAGGCATCATCCACTGATATATTGGTGGTGATAGCAGGGGTCACTGTGCCTGGCAGGTATTTATCAGGGCATCCCTTAGAGCTGAGGGAGCTTGAAGAATGGTTTAACCTTGTGGAGAGGCCTGTGAAGATCCTTGTAGGCCCTGCAGCCAGGTTCGGTGTGGGACGTGAGGGGGGCAGAGTGGCAGCCCTGCCTAGAAGCATCAGACATGTTTTCGACTACATTGTACGCGGGGATCCCGAGGTATTCGTGTATAGGGCCCTCCGCTACGGCTTAGATAAGGCTGACCCAGCTGCGCTTAGGAGAGATTACTGGGAGATAGAGGGGTTTGCGAGGAGGGGTGCCAGGATAGTTGAACAACACCCTAACCACGGCTACAACCTGATAGCCGAGATCGAGACTTATCGGGGTTGCCCTAGAAGCATAGTGGGCGGATGCAGCTTCTGCACAGAGGTTCTATACGGCAAACCTGTTCAGAGAAGCATTGAAGGAATAGTGGGGGAGGTTGAAGCATTATACAAGGCTGGTGTAAGAAACTTTAGGCTTGGAAGACAGCCCGACATACTTGTCTACGGGTCGCCTGAGATAGGAGTGGAGGAGAACCCGACGCCTGAGCCCAGGGTCATTGAGAGGCTTTTCAAGGGGATAAGAGCCGCCGCGCCTGGTCTCGAAACACTCCACATAGATAATGTTAACCCGGCGACCATAGCTGTGCATGAGGAGGAGGCTACACGGGCTTTGAAGATAATCGTGGCGCATCATACTCCAGGAGACGTGGCAGCCATGGGTGTGGAGACAGCTGACCCCAGAGTAGTGGAGGCGAACAACCTGAAAGTCATGCCTGAGGAGGCTTTGAAAGCCATAAGAATAGTTAACAGGATTGGTGGTAGGAGAGGCTACAACGGGCTGCCTGAACTCCTACCTGGAATAAACTTCGTATTAGGGCTTAAGGGGGAGACAAGGGAGACATATAGGCTTAACTACGAGTTCCTAAGCCGGCTGGTAGAGGAAGGCCTAATTGTACGGAGAATAAATATTAGGAAAGTACTCGTATTCCCCAACACGCCTATGTGGAGTATAGGTGACTCCATTATAAGGAGGCATATAAGGCTAGCCCGCTCCTTTACGAGGAGGGTTAGAGAAAGAATAGACAGGATCATGATGCGTAGAGTAGCCCCCAGAGGAACGATTCTCAGAGGACTATACGTGGAGGCTGTTAGAAACAGGTGGAGCTATGCCAGGCAGCCTGGAAGCTATCCTTTAACAGCCGAGATCCCATGCATCCTCCCCGAACGCCT
>JALWQH010000028.1:0-13842 GCA_027083135.1 Desulfurococcales archaeon
ATATGCTTCGCTTAAGGCTGATGCATGGGGCCTCTGGAAGCTTACGGGCAGCAGCGAATGGGAGGAGGCTGGGAGAATAATCCTAGAGGCATTCCACAAGGCTAGGGGGAGAATCGCAGGACTTGCCGAGAAGCTGCGGGCCTCAGCCTAGCCTCCCCGCGGTAGAAGCCATATGACGCCGTCCCTCCCCCTAATAGCCTCAGCTTCCCCAAGGATATAGGCTCTAGCCACCGCCAATGCTATCAGAGCATCCACAAGGTCTCTGCCCAGCCCCTCCTCCACTACTTCTCCCAGCATAAGGTGTTTGGACAGGCAGCTCGGCCAGTCCTCATAGCTGCAGCCAGCGTTAAGGAGGGCGCTGCGTGGATGGGTCTCCACAACCCTTATATTCATTGATGAAAGCCTCGACTTAAGCCTCAGAGCCCTGTCGACAAGCATTCTCATCCCCCTCCAGCCTGGAGGGAGAAGCTTGAAGCCCCTCCTACGCGCAGCCAGGTCGACATCCCTATAACCCCTGGCATGCCCTAGAGGGGCGTCAACAGCCACCAACAATACGCCGTAGCGCCTTAAAGCCCCGATGATCTCCTCATCGCTTCTAACCCCTGAAACCATGAGCACTCTCCCCTCACTGTCACCCACAGCTAAGCCTGTAATCCTCCTCTCAGAGCCGGCTAGGTCGAGGCCTGCCAGCGCCTCAGCGACGCCGACCCTCCTCACCCGCCCCCTGGGAGCGTCAGACCGGCAGTCCACCTCATAGGCACCGCCAATAACATAACGTGTATGGGAGAGTTAAGCCTAGTGCCCCTGGAGAAGCCAATGCGTATAGGAGTTGTAGGGTTGACGCCGAACAGCCAACTAGGATCAAATATGTTTTTGAGCTGGGGTACATGTGGATCATGGCGGTGACAATAGTACCTGCGAGCCATCCAGTATGCCTATGCATGCCTCTGAGAGCTAGGACGGGGTTTAGGTGAATGATGAATCAAGGTGAGGGTTCTGAACAGCAGGACCTGCTTGACTTCAAGCCTCTTAGCCTGGATTATTCCTGGGCTTTTATTGGAGCTGATACCAGGTATTTGACCCATGATATCCACCGCTATCCTGCGAAGTTTATTCCACAGGTGGCTGGCAGGATTATAAGGGAGTACTCGGCTGAGGGCGAGGTTATCCTAGACCCCTTCTGCGGTTCGGGTACAGCTCTCCTGGAGGCAAGGCTTGCTGGGAGGAACGCTATAGGGGTGGATGTTAACCCTGTAGCATACTATGTGTCCAAGGTTAAGGCGGATCCAATAGAGCCGCGTAAACTGGAAGCCCTGTGGAGAAGGTTCTCCGGAAAGCTGAATCCCCCTTATTTCAGCAGGGTTGAGACCTACCAGCTGCCTGGAAAGGCCCTTAGAATACTTGAAGCATGGATTCCGGAGAGGCAGCTTGAGGATATGAGGAGGCTCTTCACCCTTATAATGAGCGTGGAAGACAGGGGTTTCAGGGATTTCCTCCTAGTAGCCTTCTCAAATATTCAGAAGGAGTGTTCATGGTGGTCTATGAGAAGCGTTAAGCCTGTGAGGGATTATGGGAAGAATGTTCCAAGCGTCATCCCATCCTTCATCCGGCAGGCTGAGAGGATGATCATGAAGAATAATCAGCTTTGGAGCAAGTTGAAGGATTCTGAAACCTGGGTCAAGGTGTTCAGAGCTGACTCAAGGATACTCTCAACACTTATAGAGGATCCAGTAGACCTGATACTATTCTCACCACCATATGTTACATCATACGAGTACGTTGACCTCCACAAGCTAAGCATAGTCTGGTTGGAGGAAACAGGGGATCTGGGGGGATTGAAGCGGAGCTTCATTGGAAGCGCACGCTCTAAGCCTAGGGGCAGGGGGGTGAGGAGCAGGACAGCCTCAAGGATAATCAGCATGCTGGGCAGGAGGGATGAGAAGCTTGGAAGAGCCGTTGAAGCGTACTTTGAGGACATGGAGGCAAGCTTCAGCGAGATGGACAAGGTGCTGAGAAGCAACGGCATTGTAGCCATGGTTATAGGTAACACTAGGCTTAGAGGGGTGGAAGTCAAGAACGCTGAAGCCCTTGCTGAAATATTCCTGGACATGGGATACAGGCTTGAGAAAACCATTAAGAGACCGATACCAGGCAAAAACCTCCCCACAGCGAGGGATCCGAAGACAGGTAGATTCGCCTCAGCCTCAAGTACGGCTACTCTCATATACCCATACGAGTACATTCTAATATTGAGGAAAACATGACTCGAGGGATCAGCTGCTAAACCTCTCCGCCGCCACGCCTGAATCTCCTATATATCTGCATCAATATATTGGAGCAATATGCCAGGTATTTTGGGAGGAGGCTTGCGAGGCTTAGAAATTATAAGAACCTATGAGCGTGTCTTTAGGGAGGAGAGCTGGAGGCTTGGCGTGCCCAGTATAGACTGGGAGGACGGTGTGGTACTCCAGTCTCTAGCCTTCTCCTCCGCTGGAAGAGGCGTTGTAGTTGATTTGGGAGCTGGTGCAGGCTACTCGACCCTATGGCTCCTGGCAGGCATGGCCGACTCCTGCGGGAAGAGGTGTAGGCTGATAGCTATTGAGCGGAATAGGGGGAGGGCCAGCGTGGCGGAGCGCCTGCTCTCAGAGATCCCTGTGGATAACGTTAGGGTTGAGGTGGTTGTAGGAGATGCTCTCAAAGTCCTCGAAGAACTTAGGGGAGTAGGATTAGCCTTCATAGATATTGATAAGGGAAGCTATTCCGAGGCGCTCGGCCTCCTTGAGGAAAAGCTGACGCCAGAAGGGCTAGCAGCCTTCCATAATGCCCTAGCTCCCCCGCCACCACCGGGCTTCATGGAAAAAGCCTCCAAGCATCCCTGGAAGTCAACCATCATACCCACAGATCAAGGCTTACTAGTAGCCAGGCTGGCAGAACAATAGTGTGAAACATGAGTGAATGCTCAACAATGCCGAGCACTAGGACATGGTGAAACATAGAGTAAATGTTAGTGTTATGGTGTGGTAATAAACTGAGTTATAAGTATAGGGGAAATAAGGTCTGGGATAAGGCTAGGCTTCCTGGGGACCGCATCCCGCCTGGTTAAGGATTTCCTGCACAAGAGTGGCGAATTCCTCGTAGTCCATGTAGCCTGGTACGGCTAGCACAGGCTTACCGTTCACTAGGGCTATAGTTGTCGGTGTAGCCATTATTCCGAAGAGTGTTGCTAGCTCTAGATCCATGGCTACATTCACCCTTGCGAATGCTGCTTTTCCTCTAGTCTCTTCGGCTACCTTTCTGTACACAGGCTCAAAGAGGTAGCAGTATGTGCATAGAGGCGAGTAGAAATTCACGAACACCACGCGGCACCTGGATACCAGTGCCTGCAGGTCGTCCAGCCCCCTGATCTCCACTGCTCCTTTCTGGGAGAGGCCGCAGCAAGCATCGCTTCCAGGTCCTCTCATCCCAGTAGACACGTCTACACCTGACATAACAGTATTCGCCGTTCAGCCTTCTTTAACACATGTTTAATAAATCTTCCCATATGTTACGCAGCATATGCTAGAAAATACTGCTCTGCTGATGGGATTGCTGTAAGGCTGGCTTCCGCTTTTCAGAGCAGGTTTTAATTGTAAAGAAGAGGTTTTGCGGCGGTTAGGTTTAGGTGTGTATTATTATTTTGGGTGTGCTTAGTGTAGGTATGCCTTCCACAGATACTCTGAGTATGTATGTTCCAGGCTTGGCTTTGATGAGTATTAGTGCCTGGTAGTAGTTGTGGCACCAGTCTACAGGGATGTTTAGCTCTGCTACCTTCTCCTCCTTGCCGCCCGTTATTTTCAGCAGGGTGAGGTTAAGGAGTTTTGTGCCAGTGTCTTTGGGTGCGAATATCCATGCTAGGGCTTTGAGAGAGCCGTATCCGCTGCTACCTGCCTTGACATTGGTCTTCTCCACTAGGAGCGCGTAGCTTCTCGTAGAGTTCTCGGCTGTCATCCAGCCTGTAGTGTTTATGCCCTGGCTCCAGCATGTGGATAGCGGCTCTAGTGTCGCCTCCTCCCCGCTTAGGTCTAGGACGCCTATCTTGAAGCTTATAGGCCCCTCGCCTTCAGCCTTCATCCAGTCTATGGTTAGGGATACGTTGTAGCTGCCTCCCTCAACGCTTAGCGGGGCATCGTAGCCTGGTATTACGCTCATTATTCTGATACAGCTACCTGTGTACAGCATGCATGGCATGGGGATCCTGTATTCCCTCGGCCCCTTGAGGATCACTGTGCCTCCCAGGGCTAGGGACACGCTGCTGCCTATCTTCTTATCAAATACTTTGAACAGGATCCTGGCCTCTTTTCCAGGCACTTTCAGCACGGCTATATTCTTGTAGGAGGCTTCACCCTTACTGCTGGTTATGTTGAGTGAGATCTCGATGCTCCTCGGATTCATCCGAGCACCCTTCTCCACTTTGACCACCCCTCTAACACCTATCCATCCTGCAAGCTCCTCGTAAGCCGCGTAGCCTGCTATAGATGCTGCAGCCAATGCTACTAAGACTAGTGCAATAAGCCTCCTCACAGCTTATCACCTCTACACATATATTCCCCCTTAGGTATAGATAAATCGAAGCCATCGAACAGGGCAAGACTTCCCGACAGGAGAGTTATGACTGCAGCCTCAACGTGTACTCTGAGACTAGTAGTATGGGCTTAACCCTTCTCCCACTCCTCCTAAGCTCTACGAATCCCTGCTTCTCCAGCCATTTCAGATCCCTGTACACGTTTCCAACATCTCTGCCAAGCATACGGGCCAGCCTGCTTATGCTTTCAGCCTCCCCTAAGGCAAGGGCTGCTAGGAGCTCCACTATGCTGTGGGAGAACAGTCTTCTATGAGTTGAGGGATCATAAGCCACCTCCACTTCCTCCACATACTCAACCTCCCCCTCCTCATCCCCTAGCCTAAGGATCTCCTCCATGTATTCTAGGATCTCCTCGGCCTCCTCGTCACCATCCTCCGCCCTCACCCTAAGCTCCTCCACCCTTCTTCGAAGAGCCTCGGAATCCAGGGTTCTAACTACTCTGAGCACAGGTACGACTATCACCAATATTGTAGTAGAGGTACAAAATACTCTATAAGCCCCACGGCCTATATCATTAGGGGTGTCCGTGAAATGTCCAGAATACAATTGCAGAAGACCGGGAAATACGAGTGGATCATACCTAAGGGATCTAAGGGATGCATGAAGGTCCCCGCCACAATCTTCGCCGACGAGGTCCTCCTAGAGAAGATGAAGGGAGACCTAACATTAGAACAAGCCGCAAACGTAGCCTGCCTCCCAGGAATACAGGTTTCAAGCTACGTCATGCCCGACGGCCACCAGGGCTACGGCTTCCCCATAGGAGGAGTCGCAGCCATGAGCATAGATGAAGACGGAGTCATAAGCCCAGGCGGGGTCGGCTACGACATAAATTGTGGTGTAAGGCTGCTGCTCACCAGTCTTGAAGAGCAGGATGTTAGGCCTAGGATCAGGGAGCTTGTTGATGCTCTCTACTATAATGTGCCTAGTGGGCTGGGAAGTGAGGGTAAGGTGAGGCTGAGTGTGGGGGAGCTTAGCAGGGTGTTGGATGAGGGTGTGATGTGGGCTGTGTCTAAGGGGTATGGTTGGAGTGATGATCCCGAGCATATTGAGGAGCATGGGAGCTGGGGGCTAGCTGACTCAGATAAGGTTAGCCATAGGGCTAAGAATAGGGGTGCGTCTCAGCTAGGCACCCTTGGCAGCGGCAACCATTTCCTCGAGGTCCAGGTTGTCGACAAGATATATGATCCAGATATAGCAGGGCAGCTCGGCATAACTCATGAAGGCCAGGTTACAGTAATGATACATACTGGTAGCAGGGGGCTGGGACACCAGGTTGCCAGCGACTATCTCCTGCAGATGGAGAGGGCTATGAGGAGATATGGCGTCAGGCCTCCGGACAGGGAGCTGGCCTCAGTCCCCTATAGTAGCAGGGAGGCCCAAGACTATATTAGAGCCATGGCAGCAGCAGCGAATTTCGCTTGGACGAATAGGCAGCTGATAACCCATTGGACCAGGGAGAGTTTCCGCCAAGTATTCCACACTGATCCAGATAAGCTGGGCATGAGAATAGTCTACGATGTCGCCCACAATATTGCTAAGATAGAGGAGCATCCCGTAAACGGGAAGCCCACCAAGCTAATAGTGCATAGAAAGGGAGCCACCAGAGCCTTCCCCCCAGGCCACCCTGAGATCCCAAAGGACCATCAGTCCACAGGCCAAGTAGTCCTCATACCAGGCAGCATGGGTACATTCAGCTTCGTGATGGTTGGGATCAAGGAGGGCCTCAGAACATGGTACTCAGCACCCCACGGCTCAGGAAGATGGATGTCAAGGAAAGCCGCTACCAGGAGCTTCAGGCCAAGCCAGATAGTAGACCAGCTGGCTAGGAAGGGCATATACATACATGCCCACACAGCCCGCGTGATAGCAGAGGAGGCTCCGCAGGCCTACAAGGACAGCACAAGAGTAGCAGAAGTGGCACACCATGTGAAAATAGCGAAACTAGTGGTTAGGCTGAGGCCCCTAGGAGTAGCCAAAGGCTAGTAACTACTCTCTTCTAACTACATCACTCTTAAGCTTAATTGATGTTCTATACCTCTATACATAACTTTTCTTTCAACAATGCCTGGAAATGAAGAGACGGCTGGAATACTCTCCGCAACACTGAGGGAATTAGAAAGAAGGCTGGTATTTAGGGCAAAACTAGTATTTTCCAGAGCGCCTAAACGCCAGGAATGCTATGAGTAGTATAGCTACTGTACCTACAGCTGCTAAGAGGATCGTAGAGGATGCTCTACCTCTGCCTACCAGCACGCCGCCCACAGGCCTTGAAGGGGTGACCTCCACTACTGTGGGTGGGAGCAGCGGAGTATCATATATCGATGTATCAGCGGATTCGCTAGATGAGGCCCAGAGAGTATAGGGGCTTAGGTGGGGAAGCATACCTGTATTCCACGTTAAGGTAAAGTTCGCTGTCTCTCCTGCTCCTAGATCAATGTTCTTAGTGTCAGCTTCATGCAGCATGGTGTTTATGGTCCATGATGTGTTTTCAGATAGCATGTAACCTGCAGCTATCTGTAGGCCTAGGGGCGCTAGGTATATACCTGTGAAGCCATCCCCATCTAGATTTGTAAATTTAAAGTTCTTGATGCTTATGGTTATTCCACCATTATGAGATAGAATAACCTGATATTCTACAGGGTAGCTGGAATTCCAGTCACTATAGGTGGTGCCATTAAACCATACAACAATAGTGCCACCCAGGTTAAATACTCCTACAAAGCTTCCTGGAACATCCGTATCATTAGGGGCTGCAAGATCACCTGAAATAGCGAAGATCACTGTGCTACCCATGGGGAACGTGTCTATATCCTCGCTCTCATAGACTGAGAGATGATAGCCATTAGAATGCACCGTGTACTCGTATTCTATATTACTCTGCGTTGTATTGAGAAGTTCGATATACCCATTAGTAGTCACACTTATGTAATTGTATTTTTGCCCGCATATCTCTACTGGGAAGGGCAGCTTATAAATGAAGTACTCGTCATCGCCGCTTATCGTGTAGTTGCCGAAGTCCTCATATACGCCCTCATAGGATGCCTCTGCAGCTCCTGAGGGATCAGGGCTATACCACGTGAATTCAGTCTGGGTGAAGACTGGCGGTTCGCTCCAGTATAGGGTTAGAGGAGCCGAGGATGCATTCCCGTATCCGAGGTTGGATACCTCCACCTGCACTGGAACCAGGCTATCTGCCGTCACAGTGCTAGGCGCATATATCCCTGTTACCCTGAGATCAGGTGCAGGGTTTTCAAGCGGGCTGCCATCGCTACTACCTGCTCCTGCTAATGTGTATGGGCCCGAGCCGCTCCAATCACTCCAGTAGTTGCCTGTCCAGTTGCCGACGCCGTCCTCATCGTAGGCCTGAGGACTCTGAGTATTGTCCCCAAATACATTGCCGTTCACGTAGGCATCGCTTCCCCCTGAGGCGAGGTAGACGCCGTACCCGTTATTCCTGAGGATCTGGTTGCTAGTTATGTTAATGTTGGAGAAGTCTTCTGCATAGATCCCATTGTTTCCATTATCGGCCACCACGTTGCCAGTCACCACGACATCCTCGCTGCCATCTACTAGGTATATGCCGTAAGAACCGCTATCTGTTATGCTGCATCCAAGTATGGAGGCATAGTATGCATCATCCAGGTATATGCCTTTCTCTGATGAGTTGCTGACCACGGTTCTAATTATGGTGGTGTACTCTGCGTCATAGAGGTATATGCCTTTGTTGGAGCCATTTATGACGGAGTTGGATATAGCCACACTGTATGTGTCATCCAGGTATATGCCGCTGTTCCAGGGTCCTATAACCCTGAGGCCGTAGGCGTAGAGGCCTGTGCCTTCGTCCTCATAAGAATAAACATAGAGGCCTGTATCAGCGGATTCAACGGCCTTCAGAGTGATATTCACCATGTTGACTCCAGTAGTGTCCTCGAGATCCATGGCTACCTCTGTTCTGCTCGTCCCTTCAACATAGATGTTCTCCAGGTAGGCTGAGTATTCGAGCGTATCGAAATATATGCCTGTCACAGGGTTCAACACGGATACATTCTTGATTACTATGCCCGTCCAGTTATATACGTCTACTTCTGTGACATCTATGCCTGTTCCGAAGCCGTCTATCGTTATGTTAGCTATAGTGATGTTGGTGTGGCTATTGATGCTTATGCCTGTTCCACCGCCTCCTGTGCTAGTTATCCTATGCCCGTTACCCAGAATGACTACGTTGTCTGCATCCACCGTGATGCCATCCGTGCCTGATAGATCGGAGGCAAGGATGTAGACTCCAGGGCTGGTTATGGTGTAGGGCAATGTACCTATAATTGTAGATGAGGCTGCATGGGCTGGGGGCATGCCGCCGAGGGGTGCAGCCATAGTTAAGAGCATCAGAGATATTAGTAGTAAAGCTACACGCATATTTACACCCTCATCTATGTATATGCTATGCAGAGAACAATATTATATAAAGATTATGTGGTGGTTTCCCCTTATATATTTACGTTATTTTAGCTGTATCAATTACATGTTATGTTATTATTAAACATTCGAATTGTTTATGTTCTATGTTGCAATTGGGAAATGCTTGACTTTAACCATTATGCGGGTGGGGGAGTTCTACAATGAATGTACTGAGAAGAATCTAGGTTATCCTAGTCCTTGCCTGTAAGTCCTCCACCTCTATATGCATGGGAAGAATGAATTTAGGCACACTGTATTTTGTAGGTAATGCGGGATATGTGCTCCGCATCGTACTCTTGGTCTCCGATTCTCCGAAATTCCTGAGAACTGATGTTCCCGGAGATTGAGGTTGTGGATCCGGTGCGAGGGATGAAATGAAGGACATGGCGCTTAGGAGCCTTGGGCCAGCTACCTAAAATATGGGTGAGGTGAGAGTTATGATGAGGCTGAGGCCCTTAGGAGTAGCTAAGGACTGGTAAACCCAAGCCTCTCCTAGAGCAAGGCCATTATTTTTCCTAGCCTGCCTTAACGGGAACCGTCCAGCGGCCTGCCGAGCAGGGGCTCTCGTTCTCAACAGTAAAGATAACCGTGGTGGGCAGAGGCCTATTCAGGCCCCCGGGCGAGGCATAGTAGCCTGCCCTGTACTCCACGATCGTGGCGTTGCATGGGATAAAGTACCCCATATTGATCAGGTAGTGCCTGTTCTCCAGGTTCTCCAGAGCCTTGTTGAAATCCAGGGTCACGGTTCTATTAAGGGGTTCCAGCCTTATGCATGGTAGGGTTAGTTGGAAGCCCTCCTTGCCTACGGTCAGCAGTGCTCTTCCCAGAGACCCGTAGATGGGGAGGCCGCTTACACGTAGCCTCAGCTTAAAGCTCATGGATATAACCATGGATCCAGAATGATTTGCCCCGCTGCCCGTCGCTATATAGGCCATTATTATGGGGTTAGCGGACTCCACGATGAATTCATCAACGTTGAGGATGCGTGTCAGCCTATCCTCGGCTAGGGCAAGCAGCCTATCCCTCATCTCCACAGCCTCGGACTTGTTTAGGGGGTGGAGCGCCAAGGGATCTCCATACCGTATAGTCACTATAAGGCTCCGCTTCTCGAACGTTATCTCTCCTCCATCCATGAGGGCTAGGCGCAGTGAAGCAGAGGTGTTCCTTGCGACTCTATAGCTTGGAGGAGCATCTAGTCCTCGGAGAGCCTGGTAGGCCTGGAGAGCCATGTCCAAGGCCTCCTCATCGCTCAGCCCGAGGAGCCTATAGGCTTTAGCCCTAATGATGCCTTGGGAGAGGCTCAAGTTTCCAGCAACTCTAAACCCAGTACACGTGTATCTGGAGGGAGTGGTCTTTGAGGCAGTATTAGTGGAGGTGGTCTCCAAGGTAGAGCTGCTCGTCGAGGCAGGCCGAATAAATGTGCTCGACGCAGTTGAGGAGGGAGAAGCTGTGGATACCGTTGAGGAGAAGGTGGTAGATACACCGCCTATAGCGCTGCCTGTGGTTTCCAGGCTGCTTGAAGCTGTGGATGGGCCTTTATGCGTGCCTTGAAGGGCGAGAAGGCCTCCGAAGAAAAGTAGCATAATGATAGATGCCAGGATGACCAGAGGTAAATTATTCTTCAAGAGGGGTCTCCCCGCATACCCTAGGTAATGTTTACTTGGAATCCCTTATTTTTTTTCTAGAGATGTCGGCATTTTACCTGTGTCCTAGCGGATAAATGTGATGTAGAAACGTTAAGGAAGCATTTTTATATTTAGTGGTTCCTTGCTTTTCTGTCTGGAATAGTGGAAGCGGGTAAGTAGAAACCTATCATGCCAGGCAGACATCCTACCTTAGTTTCCCGGTGTAATGATGCTGTCTTTAGCCAGGTTGATTTCCTCCGCGAACTCCACGAGGTTTTCATCTACGCTGAGAAACCTGAGCTTTTCTGACACGGCGATCGAGAAGAGCGGGTTGTCCACCATATCCCTATGGCCTAGGCTGTACATGCGTATAGCGTTTTTAACCATCTCTCCCCTTATTGGCGCGTATTTCATTGTCTCCTTTACTGCTATAATACCTTCCACAATACGTGAGATCTCCCCGCTTAATCCTTTGATTACTTTTACTATTTTCCAGAGTGCTTCCAGTATGCTGATATCATTATAGTAGTATAGCTCATAGGAGCCGAGCTTTTGGAAGGCCTCCATAATTCTACTTGAAGTTTCAAAGCCGAGGATTGGTAGGAGAAATGATGTGTCAGACAGTATTTTGTTACCCTGAAAGTTTTTCTTGCTCACGAAGACTCTCCTCCTCGATCTCCTTGGACATTACCCTACCTATCTTTCTCCCGTGAAGAGCAAGCCACAGTATTCCTCGCAGGCTTTATAATAACCTCATCTCCAGCAACCATGATCTTAACCCTCTGGCCTTCACTAATCTTCACCGCTTCAGCAATAGCCTTAGGTATGGCTATTACTCTTTTCTTACCAACCTTAGTTTCCACAACTATACTTATATTCTCAACCTAGTAATAGCGTAATCCAACCTGTTATTTAAGACTAAACTTTACGGGTAGAATCCAACCATCAAATATAGTCTAACATTTTCCTAGACTACAAGGCATCAAACAACCTATCATACCCCAAGGATGCATGGAGCTTCAGAAAACTATTAGCCAAACTATAAATAGACGCTACTATTGAAACCCTCCAGCAGAGCTACATATCTCCATAAGATATTCGGGCTAATATGAAATGACGGGGTGTTTTTGAGAAGAAGTACATTAAAAAAGACTTGGAACTCTTCTTATAAAAGCAACCTATATGGGAATGGACATGCATGGCAGCTTGCTAGCCTCCAATAATACTCAGGATTCTGAGGTCTTCTCTAGAGCCTCGAAGTATGCTGAAAATAAGTTTTCTCAGCCTCTCTAGGCTTACACAAGGTGTTTTACCTGGATGTAGTTCTTGATGCAGCTTTGGTCTCAGCTGATTTGCTGCTATGAACTGCTCTGAAACTCCAGTCTTCTCCCATGAATTTCGCTAGGAACCCGTTAATTATTTTCTTAGCTATGGCTTCCACCTCTTCCTCAGAGAAGTCGAGTGTGGGCTTCTTATCGACCCCCTCCTTGGCTACTATTATCTCGTAGGCGGGCTTTATACCCCTGGATTCCAGGACTATTGAAGCACATCTCAGCGGGCAGCCGTTGATAGCTATTACCGCCCGCGCACTCTTGAATATCTTTAGGTGCAGGTTCGAACCCCTGGCCACTGCTGCGAGACAGCACATACGCACAAGGTTTGGGAAGAGCTTGGACAGCCTCCTAGCAACCTCGTTTCCGATCTGCCCTACCGATGATGCTCCATCACATGCTGCCACTATTATAAGATTGGAGGCATATTTCGAACACTCAGGCAGCAGCTGGTAATCCTTACCCTCCCCATGCTCCATGCCAGCAGCTTCAGCCATACGGATCGCCATATATAATTATGATTATTAAGAATAATTAAGATTTTTATCAATATAAACATCAATCCTCTTCCCTGAAGGCCCTGGAATAAACTACTGTATGTATCCGTTAAGCGTATTATCCTCCCCACAGCCTCATCCCCCAGGTGAACTATTCTTGGGAGATAAGGGTCGTGTTGTGGTTTTGGATGATGTTCGTGTGTTTGATGGTTTGGGGAGGGTTTATGAGAGGGGTGTTGTGGTTGTAGGGGCTGATGGGAGGATAAGGTATGCTGGGAGCAGGGGTGGGGCAGAGATACCTGGAGAAGCAAGAATAATAGACGGGGAAAAACAAACAGCACTACCAGGACTAATAGACGCACACCTACACCTCCTGGGGATGAGGACAGGGGATCTTGTGAAAGAGCCTCTGATAACACCTATAGGCGTATTCTACGCTAGGGCTGTAAAGGATCTCGAGGCACTGCTCAATGCAGGCTTCACAACCATAAGGGATTGCGGAGGAATAATAGCCCTCCACCTCAGAGATGCCGTAGCTGAGGGAAGCATAGAGGGGCCTAGAATAGTGGCTGCAGGCCTCCCCATATCCCAGACATTCGGCCACGGGGATACACATTATCTTCCAGTAGAATGGGTTGATGCCAGAACTACGAGGAAGATGACGCCCCTCATGTCACTCATCTGTGATGGGCCTAGTGAATGTAGGAAGGCTGCACGCTATGCTTTGAGGGAGGGAGCAGACTTCATAAAGATCTTCTCCACAGGCGGAGTATTATCG
The DNA here is from genome assembly GCA_027083135.1 of Desulfurococcales archaeon. Classification (GTDB taxonomy): domain Archaea; phylum Thermoproteota; class Thermoprotei_A; order Sulfolobales; family WAQK01; genus JALWQH01. The sequence goes on from JALWQH010000028.1 coordinate 13,308, forward strand.
CAGAGGGATAGGCCCGAGCACCCCCAATTCACCTTAGAGGAGATAAAGGCCATAGTAGAGGAGGCCCGCCGTACAGGTAGGCTTGTAGGAGCACATGCTCAGGGAGCAGAGGGAATAAAGAACGCCATAATGGGAGGGGTGAAGACCATAGCTCACGCCATACTGATAGACGAGGAGGCTGTGGAGATGAGCAAGGAGAAGAACGTTGTCCTAGTACCCACTCTAAGCATATCTCACAGACTAGTGGAGAAGGGGGCTGAGGCCGGAGTCCCCGAATGGGGTCTCAGGAAGGCTGAGGAGATGCTTGAACTCCACGTGGAGAACATAAGAATGGCCTACAGGCATGGAGCCAAGATAGCCACAGGCACAGATTTTATAGGAGGCCCAATGCTACCCCAAGGAGAAAACGCCCTCGAGATCAAGCTACTGGTGGAGAAGATTGGTATGTCTCCGGTTGATGCTTTGGTTGCTGCTACTAGGAATGCGGCTGAGGCTGCAGGCCTCCTAGACGAGACGGGGACACTTGAGGAGGGGA
>JALWQH010000028.1:13942-17861 GCA_027083135.1 Desulfurococcales archaeon
GCCCTCGAGATCAAGCTACTGGTGGAGAAGATTGGTATGTCTCCGGTTGATGCTTTGGTTGCTGCTACTAGGAATGCGGCTGAGGCTGCAGGCCTCCTAGACGAGACGGGGACACTTGAGGAGGGGAAGCTAGCCGACATAATACTGGTCAGAGGAAACCCCACCCAAAACCCAGAAACACTCCAAAACCCAAACAACATAACACTAGTAATGAAGGAGGGCAGAGTATATAAGAACACCTTAAAGGAGGAGTAATCTCCTCATATATTTTACCGCTGCTCAGCTTGGATCCAGACATGTGTTTTAAGGAGCCAGGAGATAAGTGGCTGCAAGGTGTGGTCTGCTGGCAGGAGGCCGTGATCAGGGCTCCTGGAAGCCAGAGTATAGGAGAGTATCCTTCCGTAAACTTATAGCGGATATTCCATCGACAACCTATGCTACACATGGGCTTTACATGTATCCAGCTAAATTCATACCCCATGTGGTTAGATTTGCCCTTGAAAAATATAGTGTGGAGGGAGACTGGATCCTCGACCCATTCGCAGGCTACGGCACAGTAGCCATAGAGGCCAGTCTCACAGGCAGAAACTTCATTGTATGGGACCTCAACCCTATGCTCAGCCTACTTGTCGAAGCATCTCTCTACAGGGATAGGGTCTCCCTAGAAGACTTGCACGTCGACTTCAGCTATGGAAGATCCTACACACCTGAGTGGAGCAACCTGGGGTACTGGCATCCCAGGGAGTTTCTAGAACCCCTGAGCAGGGCTTGGGGCTACTACCACTACGCTGCGCCCCGGAGGCTTAAGCCCCTCATAGCCATACCCCTCCTAAAGGTTACTAGGTATTTCTCTTATAGTGATGAGAAGATAGCCAAGCTATATAGATCCAGGAGGGCTAGGGAGAAGGTTGCAGGGCTGCTACAGAAGAACTACCGGGATTTAATGGGGAGGATGTATCTCTCTGAGGCTAGACGGCTAGTATCCAAGATCAGGGACTTCCAGTCCCGCAATCCCAGAGTTGTTGAGGGAGTAGTTGAGGCAGGTGTGGATAGCCTTTCCAAGAAGCTTGAGCGGAGAGTAAAGCTCCTAGTCACCTCTCCCCCCTACCTACAGGCCCAGGAGTACATCAGGAGCTTCAAGCTCGAACTCTTCTGGCTGGGCTACAGTGAGGAGGAGATCAGAGGCCTGATGCGCAGAGAGATACCGTACCGCGAGCCGCCTAAAGTAGAGGTGAAGAGCAGTTCCTACTGGGAATATAGGAGGAGAATCGAGGAGTTGGGCAACCATAAGCTGCTGAGAATATATGACAGCTACTTCAAATCCCTAATACTATTCCTCAACAATAATCACAGGATGATTAGCAGGATGGCTATATTCGTAGGCCCCGTGAAGATCAGGGGTATTAGGATCCCGATAGACAGGGTTCTAAGGGAGCATCTAGAGTCACTGGGCTGGAGGCATGTGGAAACCCTGATCGACACCATCGTGTCTAGAAGGCTGTTTAAGACTAAGGTGAATCCAGCTACAGGCCTCATAGATGAGAGGACGCCTACAGAACACCTGATTATTATGGAGAAAACAGGGTAACCTGCTTGTGGCAAGCCTCAGGATCCAAGGCCTGAGCTGAGCATTATATGGTTAAAAAGAATGTGGGATTTTGATGTTCTCCTTATTCTTAGATTTGACTGAAGTATATTCCAAGCTTTATGTTATCGGTTGTAGGCTGTGTATAGTAGATATGCATGGTTATATAGTATCCCGCTCCGGAGGAATCAGGATATACTCCTCCTAGATCGTACTCGGCATTATTCTGCGTTATATCGTAGGTTCCTATATAATAGGTATGCTTATTGCTGCCTGTGCCGGTAATCCTGTACACATCCACCGTCGCTGATGCAGCGTTACTTGCCTGCTCCACCACAAGCTTAGCATTATGCCCCGTTGATCCAGGCACACCAAAACCTAGGAGCTTCTCGAAGACCCATTGACCCACCGTCACATTTGTGACCACGGTGGCTTTGGCGTAGAGCGTTATAGCTGTGGTTCCATCGTCAACCACCTTTACAGGCGTGTCGAAGAACACCATGACCCTATTGGTATCATATGTTCTAGAATTGTTAGTTGATGTGAGTGTCTGGAGCTGCGTGTTTCCACCTACATAGAAGCCTCCAGCCGCTACTCCGCTAGCCTCGCTGGAATCCCTGACCGAGATGTTAATATCTATGCTACGGTTAATGTAGACAGCAGCATTAACTGCTACCAGCACGACGGCTACCAGCATCAATGATGCCAGGATCTTAGCTCTTTTCGAGAATACTATTCTGCTCATCCTATTACACCACTCATATATTTCGGCACATGCAGAAATCCATGAAGACAGGCTAGCCCTGCCTCAGGGCTTCATGCATGCTGTAACAATGCCTGTGGAGAAACCATATAATAGTAAGCGAAGGAAACCTACATAGAATTCATCATGGTTACATGGCAAAGGATTGTGTTTCTCCTAGGGAGCTTTATTTTAGCCTGGCCTGCTATTCCCGTACTCCTGAAGCATCGTGGGTGCTGAGTGTGAGGCAGGAGGATCCCGTGTTCCGCCGCTTTAAGCGGGGTGATGAGGAGAGTGTTGTAGAGGTTATTAGGAGCGCTATGCCGGTGTTCGAAGCCTATGGCCTAGAACCCGGGGAGTGGCTTAGGAGTGGCGGTGGAGCCAGCCCTGAGAACACGTATGTGGCTGAGGCTGAGGGCAGAATACGCTCTGTTGTTCAAGTTGCACTTAAGGAGCTGTTCTTCGCCGAGCCTCTGAGGATCGCCGGTATAGCCAATGTCTCCACCATGCCTGGATATAGGGGGAAGGGCCTAGCCACACGCCTCCTCCAATACGCGCTCAGCGATATGGCTGGGCGTGGAGTAGGCGTGGCAGGCCTCTTCGCAGGGCTTGGCAGCCCAGCTTACCGTATATACCTTAGACTAGGCTTCACGCCGATACACGTCTTCGAGACCCCTGTCTGCATGTTAGGCGAGCTGAGGCGAGTAGCCGAGTATTGTTGGAGGAGGGCTGGCGTCCCCTCGGCGTGGAGTAGGAGTCCTCCAAAGGATCTCTACTTCTCCTACCATGGAAGGTATAGCGGCATGGTGTTTAGAAGCCCAGCATACTGGGACTGGATTTGGCGTGAGAGGCCCTGGTACACGTGGTTTAAGCTTGGATCAGAGGGCTACAGGCTTGTAGAGCTTTCAGGCGGCGGAGGCTACCTGCTCTACGCCTCATGGGGTAAGACAAGGCTAGCGGGGATAAGGGATAAACGCATGCTACATGTAGGCGAGATGCTCTACGAGCATCCCTCAGATGCCTGCATGCTCCTAGAGATGCTGTTAAGGGAGGCTGAAGGGGAAGGAGCAAGCGGAGTAGTCTTCCACACACCCCCAGACTACTGGTTTCTACGCCCCTGCCTAGCCAAGGCTCCCGGAGAAACATTCATGCTGAGAGCCCCTATACCTCCACCACAACTAATACCCAAAACCCCGCTGGACAGGGAGAAGGTGAAAATAGTGGTGGGAAACCTGACAATCTGCATGCCCCGCGGAGAATGCAGTGGAAGCAGTATTGAAATACATGCTGCCCAAGACACCCTATATAGGGTGATCCTAGGGGCCCTGAAGCCCAGAGAGGCCGCTGAAATGGGGCTGATCAAAGCCAGATCTCCAGGCGAGCTTAACAGGGGAGTCAGACTCCTTGAAAGAACCTTTGCATCAAGGGTGTTTCATATATGGGTGACTGATAGATGGTAAGTTAATATACAGATACTAGGACATGTATAATAGAAGCCTCCACTTTTAGTAATCTTTCCCTTAGATATAATGTAATAAGGCTTCTTGGATGCTGTTTCAAGCCTGTACTTCTAAAACGTATTAGCGAGGCTA
>JALWQH010000029.1 GCA_027083135.1 Desulfurococcales archaeon
GGAAGATAAGGGAGTTCCACGGCGTCTTCCCAGCAGTGGTGAGAGCCTACGCCTGGCTGATGAGCCTGGGCGGAGAGGGGGTAAGGGAGGTTGCAAGAACAGCCGTGCTGAACAACAATTACCTCATATCCAGGGTTCTCAGGGAGGTGAGGGGGATGAGCCTATCATTCCCGAAGACAAGGTACCGTGTAGGGCAGGCCAGATACACTATCGAGAAGCTGGCAAGGGAGACAGGCATACATGTCGACGACTTCATAAGGAGGATGATAGACTTCGGCTTCCACCTCTGGACAAGCCATCACCCATGGATAGTTCCCGAACCCCTCACCATAGAGCCCACTGAATCCTACTCTAAGGAAGACTTAGACGAGTATGTTGAGGGATTAAAGAAGGTTGCCCGAGAAGCATACGAGGATCCTGAGAGGGTTAGGGAAGCCCCACATCAAAGCGTTATCCACCGGATAGCTGACCCAAGCATGCTTGAAGACCCTGAGAAATGGGCGCCTACATGGAGAGTCTACCTTAGAAAATACGGTGGAGGAAACAGGTAAGCCGCGAGGCGAGCCTAGCACATCAGCATGGTGGCGGGCTTTGAGGAGGATAGGGCTAATAGTCAACCCTATAGCAGGGATGGGGGGACGTGTAGGGCTTAAAGGCACAGACGGCTGGGATATAGTTGAGAGGGCTGTCAGGCTTGGAGCCAAGCCCTGGTCTCCCCTCAGGGCTAGGAGAGCATTAGAGGAGATGCTGCCCCTGAAAGACAGAGTAGAGCTTGTCACATATCCAGGCATAATGGGCGGCGAAGTCGCAGCTAAGTGCGGCTGGAAGCCCAGGGTGATCGGGGAGCTGTCCTCAAAGCACACCACCCCCGAGGATACTAGGCATGCAGCGAGGGAGATGGTGGAGCTAGGAGTAGACCTAATAATGTTTGTTGGAGGGGATGGCACCGCCAGAGACATATATGATGCAGTAGGCCTCAACGCTGTCGTAGTAGGTGTTCCAGCAGGCGTCAAGATGTACTCAGCGGTCTTCGCATCCAGCCCTGAGGCTGCGGGGAGGCTTGCAGCCAGGTATCTTAGGGGAGAGGTGAGAGGCACCGTGGAGAGAGAGGTTCTAGACATAGATGAGGAGGCTTTCAGGAGGGGGAGGCTTTCAATAAGGCTTTACGGGTACTTGAAGGTGCCAAGCGATGCTCGCCTCATAGTGGGAGGCAAGGCCCCTACAAGCATGAGTGAGAAGCTGAACCAGGAGGCAATAGCAGCCGACATCATAGAGGGCATGAAGGACAGCTACTATTATATCATAGGGCCTGGAACCACCACTAAAACCATACTTGAAAAGCTTGGCTGCGAATACTCCCTCCTAGGCGTAGACGTGGTGCGTGGAGGGAGGCTTGTAGGCAGGGATCTCAGCGAGGCGGAGATGCTCGACGTGATCAGGGGTGGTGAGGCAAGGATCATTGTGAGCCCCATAGGAGGCCAGGGATACGTGTTTGGGAGGGGGAACCAGCAGATAAGCCCAAGAGTCATAAGGAGAGCTGGAGGCCGGAAGAGTATAATCATAGCTGCAACCATGCATAAGATAGCATCCCTGAGGGGCAGGCCCCTCCTAGTAGACACTAATGATAGAGAGCTGGACGGCGAGCTCAGCGGGTGGTATAGGATTATAGTAGGCTATAAGGAGAGATTAATGTACCGAGTCGTTCCAGGATGAATTATGCCTGCACTGATCTAAGCACCGCTGGCTTAAGCCCTAGATGCCCAGCAGCTGTTGTGAGCCTTACACCCTGCTTTTCAGCCTCCCTCCATACAGGCATAGTCCTCTCCATATAGCGGGGTTCTCTGAGGAGGTGGTGGTCGTATATTACTAGCTCCAGCCTCTCAGCCTCCCTGAGGATCCTGACAGCATTATCCACGGCTCTACGTAGATTAGTGTTGTTGAGCATGTATCCCAGCATGTAGGTTGGAGGGCCGTCGAGGATGAGTATGTGGGGGTTGAGGTCTATGATCATCGACGCATAGTCCTCTATTATGGGGCCGTTAATGTCCGAGGAGTAATGTATCCTCCACTTCCCCCTATCTATGGTTAGGCCAAGCACCCATCCAACCCTAGAATACTCTACTCCATGGAACAATGGCTCCGTGAACCTGAGCCTGGAGCCGCAGAGCTCGAAGCTCCTCCCATCAGCAAACCTAGCCTCAAAGCCCTCCCCTCTGAGCTCGGGGATCCTCCTATACCTCCTCCACTCCTCAACCCTCCTCTCAAACCACCTCCTACCCTTCTCCAAGAGCTCCCTCCTACGCTCCTCATAGTCCCCGAAGCTCTTGGAGAGAGCTTCGCCCAGATCTTCCAGCATGTCAGGATACTCCTCTTCCCGGGGAGGCTCCAAGACCTCCTCCAACCTACCCCCACCCAAGATAGAGAGATAGTTAGCATAGAATGATAGGGCCCTCCTCCTCTGAGACCCATTGATATACTTGTTTGGATCCTTGGCTAGCAGCAGCTTATCCCTGTAGAGCATGGGGTCGAAGTCAGTGTAATGGTCATAGTGGTAGTGCGTTATAACAACTATTGAAGCCTCCGTGGCAGCGCTTCTTATAGCCTCATAGCCCTCCTCAGCCCATCGCACCTTATCCTCCACGGATGCAGGAAAACTCAGATGCATGATCGCTACCCCTGGATCAACTAGAAGCCTGCATCCCCCGAGATCAACAAGTATGCTGGACGACTTAGCACCCATAGAGTCAAACCACACGGGCCTAAAAGCATCCTCCAACAGTCAACCCATAGTCACAGTAACATGAGGCATCCCTTAGAGTTATTCGAAACCCCATGAACCCACAAATATCTTTTCAAACCCTGAAATATGTGTTAGATGCTTCTAGAAGCCTTTATCCCTCTACCCGGCAATAATACTCACATGAGAATTAGGTATCTTCATAAAGCAGACTGCTGCTCAGAAACAGCATGATACTTGCAGGGAGACTGAAGTTTCACGAGCGCATCCAAACTTCAATAATCTATCATACTATGGCTAAAAGAAGCAGGTTTCCGATATATACATATGTTGGGGCTGTGGTACTATGATCTGGGATAATGGTATGCTGTTTTCATCAACGCTGCCTGGGCTGTTTCTGCTATTCGTATTTACCATGGGAGGAGCAGCCTCAGCGATCCCTGCAGCGTTTACTGAGAGTTCAGGAACTATGGTAAGCAGTACATCTCTTCCATCCGTAGGCAATACCGAGTGGATCCGTATTAAGGGGGACGAGCTGCAGGGATGCGTTGCTTCCAGGATGATAGTGGGTGTGTGGACAAACCTAAGATGGGCTGAGCTCCCCTTCATAGCTCTCCCCCTAAGAAACAATACATATACAACTGGACTGCGCATACTGTACCATGGCAGGCCTCTCAGAACTCTCGGCAAGAATACCGCCAGCTATGTTCTCAGAAACCTTGACAAGCTTGTGGATAGAGGAGAAGCCAAGGTGCTTAAGGCCTTCATCACGCTCTACGCTCAGCCTGTTAAAATAAATCCTAGGCAGGGTATCCTAGTACCTCTCACCAAGGATCTACTAGCCAAGGCGTCCAGAACCTCTGAGCAAGCCTGGGCCCCGGAGGCCTTAAGGCTAGGGTATGATAGGAGGTTGACCTACAACTACAATGGTGTAGGCATAGAGGTATATTGCTCCAGCAGTAGGACTGGGAGCAGGACGCCGCTTCTACCACCTCTAACCAGAGGCACCAAGCTCAGCATATATGCAGGCATCCGGCATAACGGGAGGATCAGGAACGTGAGGCTTTTAGACCAACTAGACCCCCAGGAACTATACAAGCAGTACACCTCACAGACAACAAGCCTAAGCCCTTCTATCCGCCTGGACGGGATGCCTAAGGCTAAGCTACTGAGAGTAGAGAAGCTTTCCACAAGCAATCTCATGTTGAGTAGTGGTGCCTATTTGTGGTATGTTAGGTATTGGAGGGATGGTGTGCTGAGCAACCACACTGTTATGGGCCAGGAGAACGTGGTTTTAGTTGATTATTTTACGACTAAGGGTAACACGTCCCGATACGACATCTACCTAAAGCTTAGAAGCCTAGCCAACACGGGTAGAACAATACACGTGGAAGCCTATGTTAATGGTTCTCAAGTAATATGTGATGACTTGGTGGAGGATGGCAGGTCAACCTACATGCTAGAAGCCACCATAAGCGGGAGGGAAGCAGAGATCAGCAACAAGGCATGGGAGGTTAAGGTTGTTCTAAGCGGCCTAGACCCCCAGGAGTCCAAATGGCTGGTGGACGCCGTGGCTACAGCCAGAGCATGGATACAACCAATAAACTGGGAGAACGGCGTACACGAAGTCCACGCCCAATACTACGGCACAAGCAGCGTCAGCTATACTGGGAGCCAGGATGACCGCACACCAGGTCAGTACGAGATTAATCCCGAGTCAGGGGACGCAATACTGCTCTTCGCAGGCTCCTCCAACCTTGTTGAGGGATATTCGGGAACCGGGCTAAGCATAACCGTGAAGAGCACCTCAGACCAACTGTATGACAGGTATGTGGATATATATGTCGGTGATCATTATCTCGGCTCCTGCCTGGCCAGCGCCCCGGTAGCTAACGGTACACGGGGGGTCAGAAGCTGCACCCTGCAAGCAGATGACATCTCACCCTACCTTATAGGGTCTCTCAGGCGAAACGAGACGCTAGCCGTAAGAGTCGCGATAAGAGGATACAACTCCCATGATTATAGACACTGGTTTATAAATGAAGCATACGTGAACTTCTATATGAGGGAAACCTTAGAGACAAGGGGGTTATATGATGTAAAGGATCCCACTTTAGTGACCTGTGTCCCGCCAGGATGCTCTACAGATATAATTTTAGAGGAGAATTATATTGGAGGCTCATATTATTACTATGGTTATTGGCTCGATACGGATATGCACCAGTCATTAATTACGGTATCCATACCTAAATTCATGCCTGGAGCTATGGGGAAGATCAGTGTAGCCATAATTATTCCTATAATGTCTAGACGGCCTGCGAGCCAGGAGTACATGTCCCATTCACTAGTGAGAGCGGAGATCCAGCTCAGCTTAAGCCAGGAAGGAACAAACGTAAAAATAGCTCAGCCTCCAGGTGCATATATACCTGTCCCACAGGCGTCTTCTCGATACGAATCCAGTACCATAAGGTGGGGCCTCAGGATCGCCTCCGTGATCTCAAATCTCATAGGCGTGGTTGTGGGAGAAGCAGCTCAGCTTGAATCAGAGGTACTCCTCCTAGGCATAGGGATAGCTACCGCCCCCAGCTCGTACCGTTATGAAGAAGTAGCCTCCCTGAAGCAGGTTGGCAGCAATGCGGTGAGGCTGGCCTGGGATTCGGGTTATAGGAAGATCAGTAGTGGTTTATTCATGATAGGGATGGTGTTTATGCCTGGGCTGCCGACCGGCGTCTGGAATGCTAATCCGCTAAATATAAGCCTCTCAGGATACCTGAGGATATATGTTTCTAAAGAAGCGCCTAATGATTCTCCAATAGTGCCCAGCAGCCTTCTAGATGTATCTATAACTAGGAGCATGGAAAGTATGCCTGGGGCGGGGGGATGAGGCCGTGGAGAGCCGTGTTGAGGCTGTATTGCTTCTTGCGGGCTCTACGCTGTTCCTCGTACTTGTAGGCATGTTGTATGGGGCTCTATGCGGGCCTATGTTGGAGGCTGCTGCCCATAACCCGTTTGAGAATATGGGTAATATTATTCATGGATTAGTGCTTCACGGTGCAGCAATCTATGTGATACTTGCCTTGTTCCCATTGCTCCTGGCTCCTTATAGGGCTGTCCTCCTAGATGCGCCTCTACGCAGGATGATGTTGAGCGATGCCCTCTACCTATACCTACCTATGCTGGTCCCCATACTGGTGATCATCGCTTACTACGAGCTGGTGGCCGCGGATATGCCTCCAAGCCTATTCGCAGGGAGGTTTCTGGACATGGTGGGGTTAGCTGAGATCACATATCTGGTTCTCTCAGTATACGTGACCGTGCTGGGCGTGCCCCTATCCACTGCTAGGGCTGCTGGGCTGAGGGTAGGGGTGAAGCGCCTAGCCTTATACGGCACGGCATCCATAATCCTCACCAAGATCATGGGCTCGATCCTCGCAGTCCTGGCGGGATTAATAGTGCCTGGAACACTGGTAACATGCTCGGCTGAGAATCTAGGCATACATTCCTTGAACCCTAATTTACCCAAGCTTGAGGAAATGTTCACGATAACCTCGAGGGAGGCTGCAGGCATGCTCCTACTACCACTCCTCTACTTCTACCTCCTAGCATGGTTTCTGAGCAGTGAAGAGCTATGAGACAAGCGGCTTTGAAAACGTTTCAGCTAACCCTTATGCTTTAAGGCCTAGCATGTATTAGAGAGGTTTTCTCCGAGGCCTGGAGGGAGTGTGCCTGCAATGTATGCTGAATTCTCGTGTTTCAGGCCTACCAGGTATATCCCCATGGTGTTCACGGCTACGCCGTTTAGGCTTTCTCCCTCGAGGTGTAGGGATATGATGAGGGGTGATGAGAGGCGTGCGGCGAGCCTCTGAGCCCAGATCTTTGGGAGGGGCAGTGTGCCTGAGAATACTATTAGTATAGGCCATTTAGGGCTAACCACGCAGTCTCCTAAGACCGGTGATGCAGGGTAGCTTTTCGCCCCCCTCTCTAGGAGGAGATCGTTGGCGGCTCCTATGCCGCGGAGCTTTTCAACGGTGCTTGGAGCCACCAGTGTTTTGATCACGCCTTCTCCGGGGCTTTTAAGCGTGGATTGCTTCAGGCTGATGGCAAGCTCCCTGGAGCCCATGGGGGTGCGGAGCACTAGGTTCCCATTCATCTCCTCTGGAATATTTATGGTGGCCCCGCTGAGCTTCACCGTGCTATTAGCACTATGCACCTCTACTACGATCAGGTAGGAGAGCAGGGTCGTGTTACCCGTTCGGATGGGCTTGAAGAAAACGTATTTCAGGGTGGCGTTAAGCCTAGGCTTCAGCGTAGCAGTGGTTGTGAAGGATGATGTGGGCTGCCTTCTCCCCCCGGATGGTATGAGGGGGGAGACCACTGCGAATAATATGAGCGCTACAGCAGCTATGAGCAGGTACCAGTGCCTACGCATCATGATGCATGAGCCTAGAGTAAAAGCTGAGCTGAGTTATAAAAACCGTGTTCTCCAGCTATCAGGGGAATGCCTAGAGTATTGAGAGGCCTAGGGCTTCGCGTATAGCTATTATTATTGGCACGAATACTGTGGATGATATTGCCATCAGCTTTATCAGTATGTTTATTGAGGGGCCTGCAGCGTCTTTGAGGGGGTCGCCGACAGTGTCTCCTATGACTGCAGCCTTATGTGTCTCTGAACCCTTGCCTCCATAGGCTCCTGACTCTATGTATTTCTTAGCGTTATCCCATGTGTTCCCAACGTTGCCCTGGAATAATCCAAGCAGTATTCCTGAGGCTGTTGCTCCAAGCAGGGCTCCTCCAAGCGCCCTTAATCCTAGGAGGGGGCCTATTATCAGGGGTGTCAGCAGTGCTAGGAGGCCTGGCAATAGTAGTCTGCGTATAGCATACTTGGTCACAATGCTTACAGCCTTCTCGTAGTCAGGCTTCTCCTTCCATTCGAGTATTCCAGGCTTCTCCCTGAACTGGCGGCGTATCTCCTCTATCAGCACGAAGGCTGCCGATGTGACTGCTCCTATGACTATTGCGGTAAATATGGCTGGTATGCCTGCCCCTATTAGGAGGCCTGCCAGAACCTCAGGGGAGCCTAGGGAGAACAGAGTGGTTATGTCGAAGTGGGCTACATAGGGCTTTATGTTGGAGGCGTAGGTGAATAGCAGTGCCAGGGCTGTGAGGGCTGCTGAGCCTATGGCGTATCCCTTCGATATGGATTTAGTAGTATTGCCCGCAGCATCAAGCTTGTCTGCAAGCTCCCTGATCTCCTCGGGATATCCTCCCTGCTCGGCCAGCCCCGCAGCATTGTCTGCGACAGGCCCATAGGCGTCGGCTGAGACTACTAGGCTGGTCATAGCCAGCATGCCTACGCCTGCAAGGGCTATGGCGTATATGCCGCTTATGTAGCTGTGAGCCCCATATCCAGCCAGAGTATTCTTGCCCAGGTAGAATGCCCCTAGGGCTGAGAGGGCTATGGCTATGATGGGTATGAATGTGCTGTAGAACCCCATGGAGAGGCCGCTGAGAATAGTTAGGGCCGGGCCTGCATTAGAGTAGTATGCAACGCTCTTCACAGGCTTGTAGTCAGCTGAGGTGAAGTAGTCGCTGGTGAACCCCACTATGCCTCCAGCTATGAGGCCTAGGACCAGTGCCCCCCATAGGCCCAGGTAGCTCCACATTCCCGCCAGCCTTAGGGCAATGGCTGTGAAGACCATGACCAGAATTATTCCTAGGAGAGAAGTGGCTGTCAGGGTTCTGGACGGATTCCCTATGCTTGAAACCTCTACGAACTGGGCTGCAAGGATCGCTGCTATCAGTGCCGAGGATGCGAATATCATGGGCAGGGCTACCAGCTGGGGGGCGAGCGCAGCTCCTATTATGCTCGCTATAACCATTGCTGCAACTATGCTTTCAACGTATGATTCGAATAGGTCTGCACCCATGCCTGCACAGTCCCCCACATTATCCCCCACATTGTCGGCTATTACTCCAGGATTCCTCGGATCATCCTCGGGTATCCCTGCCTCAACCTTGCCTACGAGATCCGCTCCAACATCGGCGGCCTTAGTGTATATTCCTCCCCCAACCCTTGCGAAGAGGGCTACCGTGCTTGCACCGAAAGCGTATCCGAGCAGGGGTGCAACCACGTCGTATAGATCCTTGCCTGGAGCGTAGAAGGCCTTGAAGAGCGCTGCTACTCCGAGCAGGCCTACCCCTCCGACGAGGAAGCCTGTAACCGATCCTCCTCTGAACGCGAGTGCTAGGGCTTTTCTCAGACCCTTGCGTGCAAGGGCGTTTAGAACCCTAATATTGCTGAGTATAGCCACGTACATTCCAGCAATGCTTACCAGAGCTGAGCTTACAGCGCCCACTATGTATGCTGCCCCCATGTAGAGCACGGTGCTGTTACCTGAGGCTGCGCCATATATCATTAGGAGGACAGCTATAACCACGAACACTATGGTTACAACAGTGTACTGCGTCTTCATGAATGCTAGTGCAGCCCTACGTATATGTTCATGTATCTCGGCAGCCTTATCCCTAGCATACTCTTCCCTCAGAATAGAGTATACTATTACTGCCACGTAGATTATCGCTGCTACTCCCATAATGATGCCTGCCAGTGCCGCCTGGTCAAGCACGCTCACCGCGATGCACCGTAATGCATGGGGCGCATGCAATATTTAATACTTACCTGGAAGACGTGGGAAGACCTGGCTGAAGGCCTGGAATGCTGGGTTAAAGTGCCTGCAGCTCCACTATGCATCTCTTCCCCTTAATGCTCGCCTTAGAGGAAAACCTCACTCCAAGTATCGTGGACATGTATCCCTCTAAAACCCCCCTGGTATGACTGCACTCTATTCCCTCAGCATCCCAGACGTCATCCAATGTGAACACATATCCCCTAGGCGTTGATTCAACCTTAATGATCCTTGCACGTCCAAGGGCCTGTATGCCTGCCAGGAATGCTCGAACATAGTCTTCAGGGCTCCCCTCCTGGACAACCCTTCTATACAGGTTGGCGCTCTCCTCCCCGTATAGCCTGCCCTCATGATAGTACAGCGTGTCTGCTAGGAGGCCCATCCTAGCCTTAAGCCTTGAAGCCATCCCGGCGAACTGTGCTGCCCTAAGGCCAATAATCCTCTCACTCCCAGCTATGAGGGGGAAGCCCACAGTATTTATCCAGAGCCCCCTGTACACTTCTCTAAGCACAGCTATGTTCCTCAGGCCAGCCTTCTCCGCTGCTCTTAGAAGACGGTCAGCGGGATCCTCTACACCTTCAGTGCCCTCCGCTACTCCTAGTATTCGGGGACCGCGTGGAGCAGTATAGTCCACCTCCAGCCTCACCAACCGCACTCCAAGTCTTCCAGCCTCCTCTAAGAATGATTTAAGCCTGTCTGGGGAAGGCATGTATGCCAGTATGCCTGCAAGCCTAGCCTCGCCTCTAGCTATGAGTGCTCCCAGCCTCCACTCCTCAGGAGTGTTCGCTGAGAAGTCGATTGTTATGGGTGGCAGCTTTGGATTCATAGTTCTACCACCACGGCGTAACTTCTGCGGCCTGTTATGGCCTCTTCTAAATACTCTTCATGGGATAAAAACAATGTGCATTTACTGTTACTCTTTTCCTCAGACCTGCGGCTTGGGTGACGGTATGTTCTGCCCGATTATCTCGGCTATCCTCTCCTTAAAGTAGCTTAGAGCCTCCTCCATATATTCCTCCCTTATCATGCCGTGAGGTGTCAGGGTCTCATATATTCTCCTAGGTATTCTTAGATCCTCTATTCTGAAGCCTAGCTCGAACTTCAACCTGTATTTCTCAGAATATATTCTCCACCCTAGTTTCAGGATCTCCTCCTCGCTCATCCTTACTCCAAGGGGCTTCAGGGCTTCTGCAACTATGCCTGGCTTATATATGCCTCTGGCGAAGAAGCATATGACTAGGGATGATAGTATCTGCCTCCACGCCTCCTCTTCCATGAGGTCGTCCACCACCTTCTCCGGCGGAGGGTATTCATTCTCCTTAAGCTTCTTCTCATCGTAGCTGTAGCCAGCGTTGTCTAGGTGGCTGTGCCTAGCCCCTATTAGGTATCCTAGATGGGTTGCTGGGCCTACATGGTATCCAGGCATCTCGTTCCGCCCAAAAGCCATGGCGAAGTCTATTCCCCCATACTTCCTGGCAGCCTCCTCTGATCCTAGAGCGAGGGTCTTGTAGAACTCGTTGGGCTGGTCTACTATTAGGCGGACCATCTCTATGTATGTCTCCCAGTCTCCCCAGCTTGGCTGAACTATGGTGTCCCTGCCTGACACCAGGCCCCTGATATACGCTTCTGTGGCCCATGCTAGAACCACGCCTGTGCTTATAGCGTCTAGGCCTTGAACCTCCACCTCCTCTATTAGGCGTAGCAGGCCCTCCTCATCCCCTATTCCCAGCATTGAGCCTAGAGAGTAGGTGGGCTCATAGTCGTAGGAGACGTAGCGTGTAGTATAGAAGTATTTTTCATGGGGGTATTCCTGCCTTATTGAGGCTATGTGTATGCATGCTACTGGGCAGTGGCTGCATGCTACTCTGCGGGCCAGCCTTGTCTCAGCCATGTGCTCCCCGCTTATCCGGTGAGCATCCTCGAAGCGGCTGGAGGTGAGGTTCCTCGTAGGGAAGGCTCCTATCTTGTTTAGGAACAATATGTTTGCAGGGGTTCCCAGGTCATGGTATTTTCTCATGAGGGGTGTTTTAACAGCCTTATCGTAGAGCTCCTTGTAGATCTCCTTATACTTCTTCGGCTCAGCCAGCTTTATTCTCCTCCGCCCCCCTATAACTATGGCTTTAAGCTTCTTAGCCCCCATCACTGCTCCCAGTCCCAGCCTTCCGAAATGCCTGTAGGTCTCGGTGACCACGCCAGCATATCTCACAAGCCTCTCGCCAGCCCTCCCTATCCTCATAATGCTCCTTGTACCCGGCCAGGGCTCTCTCTCCCTGAGCACCCTGCCAACAGTATAGGTGCTTCGAACACCCCATAGGGCTGTAGCATCCTTGAACTCAGCCTTACCGTTCTTTATTGACAGGTATATGGGCGTCTTGCTGGCCCCCTTAATCACAACTGCTCCCAGCCCAGCCATCCTCATAGCCACGGCGCTCCTCCCGCCGGCGTGGCTTTCACCAAGGTTGCCTGTGAGAGGGCTGCGGAACATGGCTACAGTCTTGGATGCTGTGGGATACATGGCTGTCATGACGCCTATGGCGAATACTATTACGTTGTCGGGGCCTAGGGGGTCAGCGTTTCTTGGGAGTTCTTCTAGGAGGAGCCTGGTTGCAACACCTGTACCTCCCAGGTATTTTTCAAATAGGTCCAGTCTATCCTCGGTCCACTGCTTCTTCCTCGTGAGATCAACGTATAGTATTCTCCCGAGATCCCTGTCTGCTATGGGCATCACGCCTCACCTTTAACCTCCTCTAATTTGAGGACCCCGTAGGGGCAGTAGTCAACGCATATTCCGCAGTGGACGCATATCATCGGCTTATTCTCATCGTAGTCCCACATTACTGCTCCGAAGGGGCATGCCTCCTGGCAGAGCCTGCATCCAATGCATTTGGATGGGTTGAGGATTACTCCCCCACCTTTCCTCGGTATTAGGGCGTCCGTGGGGCAGACCTTCGCGCAAGGCGGGTCGGGGCAAGCCCTGCACACTATGACTGTGAAGCCCCTTTCAACACCGCCTACGCTTCTCACATGTATCGCGGCTTTCCCTAAGCCTGCCTCAGGAAACCTCCTAGCACATGCAAACATGCATGACATGCATCCCACACATAGATCAGGATCCACTACGGCTAGCCTCACTATCTTAGCAGGCAAGCCCCCACCTCTCTAGGATGCTCTGCTATGAATTCCTTAAAAACCCATCTATGGAAAAACACGTTACTATTTAAACAATATATCTAGTCTGCTTCCAGTTATCCTTGGGGAGACATGGATACTACTGCTATGGATACCTCTGCCCCACCACTGATTGCCGTCACTGAGATCTCTCCTGCCAGTGTAATATTCCTCCCATCCACTGTGAATGCTTTCTGGGAGGCTATCTTGAAGCCTGTGCTGCTCTGCTGGGTTGTTATGATGCTCCACCCACTGCTCGTTAATGCTTCTAGGAGCTTGGCTGCGTACTGTGGGCTGGCTGAGGATTCATAGTTCTTCAGGCTTAGCTGGGCCACGAATACGAGCATTCCCTGGCTCTGAATAGTCTGGGAAGACTTACATGACATGCCTCCTAGAACACTGGTGGCTGCACTGTACAGCTGGTTAAATGCCTCCCTATAGTTCTCAGGGGCCTGAGAGGAGCATGGGGCCTGGCTCCCGCTACTGCTGGTTGTCTGGCCGCCTGTACTGGTAGTGGTTGCCGGGGATGTGCTTGTAGTGGTGGTACTAGTAGAAGTGGTGCTGGGGATGCTTGTGGAGCCTGAAACCCTATCGCCGCTCCACTTACCTCCATCAGCCCCATTAGTGAAGCTCCATGAACCCTCGGCATGCCTGCCATCGCTGCTCAGGGTTCCCGTAAATGTTGCTGCAGGTATGCCTGCACTGCCTACTGTCCCAACAGTTATCCTGTTACCATTAACCTTAACCGATATCTCAATGTATCCGCCTGTAGGATAGACATCCTCTGTTTTCAGAACGCCCTCATAGGTGTTAGGCCCTGTTCTACGGATAATCCAGGTCCAGGAGCCCTTGCTGGATCCCTTCCAGTGGGATGCGGTGAAGCCTCCCCTCCACGTCCCAGATATGTCGGGAGGGCTTGCGGTAGATGTTGTCTGAGACGTAGTGGTGCTGGTGGCCGTTGTATATGTGCTTGTAGGCGCCGTGTCCCTCCCTGAGCTGTGGTAGCTTATGAGGAATGCTGCTCCAACACCCGCCGCCACCAAAACGGCTACGAACACTGCTATTAGGGTCATACTGCCCATGACTTATCATGCCTTAAGGCCTGTGCTCCGCGGAGGGTTTAAAAACATGGCGCCTCGGCAGGCCAGGCTAATGTCCTGGTAAATGCTGGTAGAAGTGCCTCCTTATACCTAGGGCTATGACCACTGATAATGCATAGTATGGAAGATACCATGTCAGCTCGTGTACGGGGCTGTCGCCCAGCAGGCCTTCCCCGAACTCATAGCTTGTGGCTAGGCCTGCAAGAGCCTCGGAGAGGCCTGGATTAATGGATGCTATGAGGCCTGAGGCTACTCCTCCAGCACTATACTCGTCGGGGTGGATGGAATCCAGGATGCGCCTCCAGGTAGGGGAGCGTAGGTACAGCATCCTGGAGAACACGCCTATGGATAGGCCTACTAGGAGGAGCATTATAAGCCTCTTAACATAACGCATCTCCCCTCCCCCAACAGTAACAATATAGGCGTCCAGTCTAATACAGCTTGTTTACAGCCCACCTCAAAGAGAAATGGTGTTCAGGGGAAATATAATTTAAAGCCCTCCTAAATTATGGTGTCTGGAGAAAAACGCCATGGCGACTCTCCAGGTAAGAAACCTGGTTAAGAGGTTTGGGGAGACCATAGCTGTCAACAAGGTTTCATTCGATGTTCACGATGGGGAGTTCATGGTTCTCCTAGGCCCTTCAGGCTCGGGTAAAACCACAACTCTACGATGCATAGCTGGGCTGGAGATGCCTGATGAGGGGGAAATATATCTTGATGGAGAGCTGATAAACTATGTTCCACCAAAGGATAGGGATATGGCCATGGTTTTCCAGAGCTATGCCTTGTATCCCCATATGACCGTCTACGATAACATAGCATTCCCCCTCAAGCTTAGGAAGCTGCCTAAAAGCGAGATCGACTCCAGGGTGAAGGAGGTTGCAGAGATGCTTAGGATATCCCACCTCCTCGGCAGGAAGCCCCACCAGCTGAGTGGAGGGGAGCAGCAGAGAGTGGCGCTTGCAAGAGCCATAGTCAGGAAGCCCAGAGTATTCCTCATGGATGAGCCTTTGAGTAATCTTGATGCTAAGCTTAGGGTTTATATGAGGGCTGAGCTCAAGAAGCTGCAGAAGGAGCTGGGAGTCACAACCATATACGTAACACACGACCAAGTAGAAGCAATGACAATGGCAGACAGGGTGATAGTGCTTAATAAGGGGATAATACAGCAGCTTGGAACACCCTACGAGCTCTACCATAAGCCCCAAAACCTGTTCGTAGCAGGCTTCGTAGGCAGCCCTCCCATGAACTTCTTCGAAGGAGAACTTGTAGAAGAGGATGGCAGGATACTGTTCAAGACATCTGAGTTCACATTAGAGTTACCCTATGAGGCAGGTAGAATAGCGTTAAGGAAAGCTTCAGGAAGCATAGTCATACTAGGCGTCAGACCCGAGCACATATACGTGGCTGAGGAGAAGGGGCCTAGAAGCATAGAGGCAACAGTATTTGTAGTGGAGCCTCTGGGCAGCGAGACCATACTCGACTTCAAGATAGGCGACAAGATATACAAGTTGAGACATGAGGGGGAACTAGACTTCAAGCCAGGGGACAAAATACTGGTAACATATGATCCAGACAGGATATATCTATTCGATAAGAAGACGGGGAAAGCCCTACTATATTAAACAAATAAGATGCATGTAAAACATGAAGCATCCATGGATCAATGATACAACCCTAATGTAATTGTTTAGTCTACCCATTATTAAAAAATTTAACCTATAATGGTGGTTACAGTCCTTCAGAGGTATTCCTACCATGACCTCCGAATCCGAGAAGGTTTCGAGGAGGGATTTTCTGAAATACAGTATAACAGCCATTGCTGGACTCATAGTTGGCGGGGCTGCAGGCTACTATCTTAAACCCTCAGGCAAGAAAGTTACAACCGTGACGCAGCCTGCTAAGACCATAACACAGACTATTACATCTACAACCACTGTCAGCGGGGCTGGGAAGAAGATAAAAATATCAGTTGCCTGCGACTCAGGTCACAACTTCCTTCCATGGAGAGACCCTCAGGAGGCTCCTCAGGGAGGCCATTTCGGCCAGAACCAGGGGCCCAAGATCGAGAATGCTCTTGGAATAGAGCTGGAGTACATTCAGTACAGTCCTTCGAACGAGTATTCATTGATTATGGCCGACCTGACATCTAAGACAGGCAAATACAACATTATAACATATTTCCCCACGTATAATGGAGATATAATGGGTGGAGGATGGGTCGTTGACCTAACGCCATTCATACAGAAGTATGAGGTTAATCTTGAGATAGTGCCACCCGTTTACAGATACCTGTACTCAGGGTGGGGAGGAAAGATCTACGCGCTCCCATATGACGGCGACTTCCACGCCCTGTACTATAGGAAAGACATATTCTCAAAGCCTGAAATTAGGAAAAAGTTCAAGGATAAGTATGGTTTTGACCTAGCGCCCCCTGAGACCTATGACCAGTACTTGAAGATAGCTGAGTTCTTCACCGGGTGGGATTGGGACGGAGATGGTGAGGAGGAGTATGGCACCGTTGAGGACTTCAAGGATCTGACGTGGGGCCTCCTATTCGACAGACTGGGCTCCCTTGGAGAAGTCATATTCGACGAGGAGATGAATCCAAGGATAAACAGCGACAAGGCTGTCAAGGCTCTCACAGACCTTGTTAAAATAGTGCAGTACATGCCTGAAGGAGCATTGGAGTTTGGGGCCCTCCAGGTATTCGACTCCATGACGAAGGGCATAACAGCCATGACTCTCACATGGCCTGACGTAGGCCCTAGGGCTGGAAGCGGCCAGTTCCCAGTCAAGGGAGACCAGGTTGGAACAGCACTAGTGCCAGGATACGTTGTTAACGGAACCCTGATAAGGAGGAGCTGGACAGGTGTTGGAAGAGTCATGGCTATATCAAAGCTGACACCCAAGGAGCTCTGGGAACCTGCTTTCAGAGTAATAAAATGGATGTACGATACCTCACCTATATGGGTTCCCTCAGGCCTAAACGGAGAGGACCCGTTCGCTGATACGCAGACAATGCCTGCTGCATTATACTACTGGAAGAAGGCCAATCCTGCGTGGAGCGAGGCAGGCATACTGGATTACCTAAAGGCGGCTAGAGATAACTACCAGCACGGATACCCTGACCTATACATACCCGGTGCCTCAGAGTACCTGGATGTATTGTCAAGAGAGATAATGCTGGCTGCGAAGGGTGAAAAGAAGCCTAAGGATGCCCTGGACACCGTTGCTGAGGAGTGGGTGAAAATAACTAAGAACCTAGGAGCATCAAAGATGAAGTCCATATGGAAGCAGCAAATAGTGCAGTACAAGCTGGCTGGAATATGGCCTGGAGGCTAAAACATACCTCTAACATAGTTTTTTAACCATCACTCCATGCATCAGTACACTGAGGCTTAATAAATTGAGGTAGGAGCATGCCCAGGATCCGTAAGAAGAAAAACTATACGAGGAAATACGTGCTGATTCTGCTTCTACCAGGCCTCATATTGCTAGTAGCAGTAGTTATATTTCCATTTCTCTATACACTATGGCTGAGCTTTCTCCGATGGAATCTTAGGTTCTCCTGGGCTAAGCCTCACTTCATAGGACTGGAGAACTATAAGAATGCAATATTATCTGATCCAAGATTCTACAACTCACTTGAAAAGACGTTCTATCTGATGGCGGGGGCTGTTCCAATAGAGCTGCTGTTAGGCCTGGGCTTGGCACTCTTGTTTCACACAGGGTTTCCGGGGAAACGCATAACGATGCCCTTCTTCCTCATACCACTGGCGTTATCAGGAGCCGTGGTGGGCCTAATATGGGGCTTAATATTCGTCCTAACCTATGGGCCGCTAGACTATATATTCCAGGTAACAGGCATATGGCGCTTCGTGTTCGGAGGCAGGGTGGATTTACTCATATCGCATCCTATGGGATGTATAATAACCGCCGATATATGGCAGTGGACTCCCTTCTTCTTCATAATACTTCTAGCAGCATTATCATCCGTGCCTAAGGATCTAATGGAGGCTGCAATGATGGATGGAGCCTCCTCTACACAGGCCTTCAGATACATAGCCCTCCCCATGCTTAAGCCTGCAATAGCAGTAGCCCTCATAATAAGAATGATAGATGTCTTCAAGACCTTTGGAGTACCCTTCGTCATGACTAAAGGCGGGCCTGGATACGCTTCAGAGGTTGTCTCACTCTACATTTATAATGAGGCTCTCCAATACCTCGACATCGCCTATGCTGCAACACTGTCCGTGATAGTAATAGTCATAATAATAGTGTTCCTTAACGCCTTCATGAAGGCCTTTAGATTCAAGTTCACTGGAGGCGGATAGCATTGAGGAGGAAAGCTAAGCCCACCTATGGTGGAAGCCTGGCCTTTAAGATAGGTAAATACTTGTTCCTTATAGTAGCCTTCGTGTTCTTCGCCTTCCCGCTGTACTGGATGGTGATAACGGCATTCAAGCCTGAACAGGAATGGACAGCGTTCCCACCCCTCTTCTTCCCAGCTCCCCCAACCCTGAAGAACTTCTATGAAGGCTTATTCCTGATGCATGGTCTGAAGGGAATAATGGATAGCGCTATAATAGCCACAGGCAATATGGCGCTAACGCTTAGCCTAGGCATGCTTGCAGGCTATGCTTTCTCTAGATTCAGGCTTGGGGAGAACCTGGCCTTCTTCATTCTCTCCCAGAGATTCGCTCCTCCAGCAGCCTTCGCTGTAGCCTTCTTCATCCTCTTCGATAAGTTAGGCCTGCTTGACACGTATATTGCAATAATACTGGCTCACACTACATTCAACCTCCCCTTCGCAGTGTGGCTTATGAAGACGTATTTCGATGGTGTTCCAAGAGCCTTAGATGAGGCTGCAATGATGGATGGGTGTTCCCCTCTAGGAGCCTTCTTCAGGGTGGTGCTGCCTATCTCTACCCCCGGGGTAATCGCCACCGGTGCACTGCTATTCATGTTCAGCTGGAACGAGTTCCTCCTAGCATTATTCCTCAGCAGAACAGCGGTCACACCCTTCGTGGTCCTAATACCCAAGTTCTATGGAGGCCACGACATACTGTATGGAGTAGTATCAGCCGTCGCCTTCCTGGCAAGCATTCCACCCATAGTCATCATAACACTACTACACAAATACCTAGTTAGAGGCCTGACACTGGGATACGTTAAGGGAGTCTGAAAAATAATAGGGGTATAGTGTTTCAAACTTTTTCATCAGCCCAGCTGCTCCCAGAGCGGCTCCAGAAACCTCTCCTTATCCTCCCCCAATACTATGGGTTTTATTCCAGCTATCTCGCAGAACCTTACAAGCTCCTCGACCCTGTCTCCAGGCACGCCGTGTATATGGTTGGCTGGGAACACGTTGATGAATTCATCGTAGCTTGCCTTGAACTTCACATACATGTGTGGCCAGGTTGGATTAGTCTGCTCCTTTAGGTGTTTCTTCTCATCTTCAGGCAGGTCCAGTGACTCTCCTCTCACAATAACCATGTATGGTTTATCATCCCTTAACCCCAGTCTGGCGAAAGTCATCTCCCCTGGAGCAGCATCGAATTCAACTGAGGCCCCGCCTGTCGGGAAGTACATCTCTATAGCTGGCCATAATGTTATCTTCTTGAAATTCTCCCTTGGATCAAAGCTTCTGGAGGCATACCAGCTTGCATGATTGCCTGAGTTGGCCAGGATCCATATATCCTTCTCAGGCACGTATAGCCTGACATCAGCGAATAATACTGGCAGCCCGCCGCTCACGTATTTCAGTATCTGCATGGTGATCGCTCCCTGGGCATCAGCCTCGGTGGCGCATACGAAGGGCTCCTTAGGCCCGTTCCAGTCGTATGGATCATTCATAAGCATCTCAGCCACGTCTGTTATTATCACATGCTCTGTTAGATCCCTCTGTCCCTTAAGGCCGCAGAAGTCGAATCCCCACTCCTCGCATACCTTCCTCATAGCCAGGTATAATTTGAGCTGGGTTTTCAGCTTCTCAGGGGTCAGCATCCTGCCATCGTACTTCAACCTGTCTCCGAGGAGCTCCTCAAACCATTTAAGCCCCTTCTCAACTTCTTTTTCATCAACTTTCTCCATCTCCCTGACAAGCCAGAGCTGATCAACCTGGTATGTCGTGATGCCGAAGTATTTCTGGAAGGGTACTAGATGGAAGTACCCTGTCTCCATCCCCATGGAGTGCCCTCCAAACATGCCGTACGCCTGGCCCTTCAGCGAGGCGTAGGCTTCAGCCGCCCTTATCCACCTGGCTATACGGTCCTGGATCCCGGGATCGTCTAGATCTCCAATAATCCTATGCGTCCTCAAGCCCGCCTGCCTGAGAGCCCCATCAGTGGCTAGGAGGCCGACATTACCTGGATACA
Organism: Desulfurococcales archaeon; assembly: GCA_027083135.1. Taxonomy (GTDB): domain Archaea; phylum Thermoproteota; class Thermoprotei_A; order Sulfolobales; family WAQK01; genus JALWQH01. Next base: position 20,072 of record JALWQH010000029.1, read on the forward strand.
ATCCCTCATTATTGGAAACATTGAGTATAGGCTTATCCTTACCAACCTTGTTTACAAGAGGCCACACGAGATATGGGTAGTCCCAGATATAGTATAATATCACCAGTATGCCTGTATTACGGCTTGCAAGATACTCTCCAACCTCCTTTGAATCCCTTATCGATGAGATTACCTTGGGAGCGGTTATGACGCTGGGCTTAGAGCCATCCTGGTATACTACTTTCTCCTCGATGATTTTCTTCAGCTTCTCCATCTGCTCCATGCATTTTCCTTCCAGCCTCTCCATAACGCTTCTCCGCTCGTCTCCCAGCATAGCTATACCTATGTTAGATAACTTCATGTCCTGACACCTGGGAATATTTCTCCATCATTATATCAATGAGACGCTGGGTTAAAGCCTTAATCATGGCTTAAGTCAGACTGTAGGAACATGTTTAAATCCCGTATTCATTTCAACTTACTGGGGATTCATACCATGTGCGCGGAGACATTCTCACTAGTGTCGGAGGATGAGCTTAAGGAGGAGATCTGCAGGGTTATGAGAGCCCTGTATGAGAGGGGCCTCATAACAGCTCTTGGAGGAAACGTGAGTGCCAGGGTTCCAGGAGCCAAGGAGTTCTGGATAACTCCGAGCGGTGTTTTTAAGGGGGCTGTGGAGCCCGATGATCTCGTGAAGCTTGACCTCGATGGAAACATTGTTGAAGGTATTCTCAGGCCATCCATAGAGAGGCTGATGCATGCAGCCATATATAGGGTTAGGCCCGACGTGAATGCTGTTGTGCATGCTCATAACCCATACACCCTAGGCCTAGCCTTAGCGGGAGTCGAGCTTAAACCCGTCTCCGATGAAGCCGTAATGGTTTTGAGGAGGGTGGAGATAGTTCCCTTCGCATTCCCAGGCACGGATAAGCTGGCGAACCTTGTTGCAAAGTACGCGGCTAAGGGGGCTAGAGCACTGGTCCTCCAGAACCACGGCGTGGTTGCTATGGGGGCAAACCTGCTTGAAGCAGAGGCCCTCGTGGAGACTATGGAGGAGGTCGCCATAGCACAGTATGTAGCCATGTCTCTCGGCAAGGAGCCCCGCACAATCCCCGAGAAGGACGTTGAACTCTACATGAAGCTATACCATATAAAGGAGTAAGACATGAGGGGAGCAGGGCTGACGGAATGGTACGGCTACATAGGCAGGATCCTGTACGTCGATCTAACCAGGGAGTCAATTGAGGCCAGGGAGCTTAGCGAGGAGGATGCAGACCTCTTCGTGGGGGGGATAGGCCTAGCCACAAAGATAGTTGTCGAGGAGACCGACCCACACGTGGATCCCTATAGTCCTGAAAACACCCTCGTATTCATGACGGGCCCCCTAACAGGGACCCTTGTCCCATGTACAGGCAGATACGTTGTTGCCGCCAAATCCCCCCTAACCCTGGCGTGGGGAGAGGCTCATGCCTCAGGATTCATGGGGACGGAGATCAAGAAGGCAGGGTTTGATGGAATAGTGTTTAAGGGGAAGGCAAGCAAGCCTGTCTACCTATACGTGCATGACGGTGAAGCCGAGATAAGGAGCGCCGAGCATCTATGGGGTCTCGACATCTATGAGACCGATGCTGCATTGAAAAAAGAGCTTGGAGAAAACGTGAGGGTTGCAACCATAGGGCTGGCTGGCGAGAGGCTTGTACGCTACGCCCTCATAGCGTCAGACATCCTTCCAGACGGGCCTAGGATGGCTGGGAGAACAGGTATGGGGGCAGTCATGGGATCTAAGAACCTGAAAGCCCTCGCTGTCAGAGGGGCTGGAAGCATAAGGGTTAAGGATCCCAAGAGGATGAGGAGCATTCTCAACAGGATACTTCCCCTAATACTATCATCACCCACCATACAGATATACGCGGCTTCAGGCACTCCTGGAGAGGTTGAGGAGTTCTACGAGTATGGAGACATGCCTATCAAGAACTTCACTAAAGGGGTCTGGGAAGGCATAAAGAACCTGACGGCAGATGCGCTTAAAAAATACGTTAAAGGGCATAGGGCTTGCTGGGCATGCCCCATACACTGCTGGAAGTACATAGAGCTGAACGGCGAGGTTAAGGGTAGATCCCCCGAGTACGAGACCCTGGCCTCCCTGGGCTCAATGCTCCTAATAGATGATACTGAGGCGATAATAAGGGCGAACCAGCTCTGCAACAAGTATGGAATAGACACTATTTCAACAGGCAACACTATAGCCTGGGCTATAGAGTCGTATGAGAAAGGCCTCCTAACAAAGGAGGATACAGGTGGATTAGAACTTAGATGGGGTGACAGCGGGCTTCTATTAAAGCTTATAGAAATGATAGGTAGGAGGGAGGGGTTCGGTAGGCTCCTAGGCGAGGGATGCAGGCTGGCGTCAAAGAGGATTGGAAGAGGAACCGAGAAATACTGCATGCATGTCAAGGGGCTTGAAATGCCCATGCATGATCCAAGGGCCTTTAAGGGAATGGGCCTCCAATACGCTACTAGTAATAGGGGTGCCTGCCACCTCCAAGGCTACGTGTTCAGAATAGAGCAGGGGCAGAGATCATATGATCTCGGAATATACGACAGGTATGATAGGTTTGCAACCAAGGGTAAGGGATGGGTTGTAGGGGTGAGGGAGCTATGGTACGCTATACTGGAGTCCCTCGTAATATGCAAGTTCATGGAGATACCTCCAGCACACATAGCAGGCCTATTCACCCTGGTGACGGGTAGGAGGAAGACCGTTAAGGATCTCCTGGAGGATGCTAGGAGAATATACGATCTGCAGAGAATGTTCAACGTTGCCAACGGGATATCCAGGAAGGATGACACGCTGCCTGAAAGGTTTCTAAAGGAGCCTCTCAAAGAAGGAGAGGCTAAGGGCCAGGTAGTAGAGCTCGACGAAATGCTTGACGAGTACTACGAGTACATGGGCTGGGATGAGAACGGCATACCTAGGAAAGAGGAGCTTGAACGGCTGGGCATATGGAAGCTGGCTGAAAAACTATACCCTAAGAAATAGTCCTGGGGAGGATGCGTGGAGAACCCTGTCCTCCTAGCCTTCGACCTCGGAGCCAGTAATGGCAGGGCTATGATAGGCGAGCTCAACTTAAAGGAGGGGGAGGTGAGGGTTGAGGAGCTGTACAGGTTCCCCAACTCACCTGTCCGCGTCGGAGGACACCTCTACTGGGATGTTCTAAGGCTGTGGAGCGAGGTTAAGAAGGGGCTGAGACTCGCGTACAGGAGGTATGGAGAGAGGCTTGTAAGCGTGGGGGTGGATACCTGGGGAGTTGACTTCGCCCTCATAGACAGGGATGGGGAGCTGCTTGGAAACCCCCATACCTACAGGGATCCAAGGACAAGGGGGCTGATGAGGGAGGTTTTAAGCATCATACCTAGAGAAGAGATCTATAGGAGAACAGGCATACAGTTCTTAGAGATAAACACATTGTACCAGCTCTACTCCCTAGCCAAGAAGAAGTCACCGCAACTCATGCATGCAGCCAGCTTCCTCATGATCCCTGACCTCTTCAACTACTGGCTCTCAGGAGCAGTAGCTGCAGAGTACACCGAGGCAACGACCACCCAGTTCCTCGACCCTAGGGATGGGTCATGGTGCCTAGACCTGCTGGAGAAGCTCGGCGTACCAACCCACATATTCCCCAGAGTGATAAGGCCTGCCACAAGGCTTGGAGAACTCCTCCCAAGCCTGGCCGAGGAGCTTGAGATTAGGGGAGATGTGGCTGTTGTGGCTCCAGCCACCCATGATACAGCCTCAGCCATAGCTGCAGCCCCGATAACAGGGGATTCAGGCTACGTGAGCTCGGGTACATGGAGCCTGGTGGGAGTAGAGCTGGATAAACCCCTCATCAATGAGGAGGCCTTGAAATACAACTTCACCAATGAGGGCGGAGCATTCAACACCATAACATTCCTCAAGGATATTCAGGGAATGTGGTTTGTCCAGGAGATAAGGAGAATTCTCGCGGAGAGGGGGGAGGAGCACAGCTACGAGGAGCTTACAAGAATGGCTGCAGAGGCGGAGGGATTCAAAGCATTCATAGATCCCGATGACCCTAGATTCATAGCTCCCACCAACATGATCGAGGAGATACTCAGGTATCTTGAGGAGACAGGGCAGGAGAAGCCAAGCAGTATTGGAGGGCTTGTGAGAATAGTGTTGGAGAGCCTGGCATTGAAGTATAGGCTGGTCTTCGAGCAGGCCTCAAAGCTCATGGGCAGGAGGATTAGGAGGATAAGCATCGTGGGCGGCGGGTCAAGGAACTGGCTGTTAAACCAGCTTACAGCCGACTTCACAGGCCTCCCCGTAACAGCGGGGCCTGAGGAGGCTACGTCCATAGGCAACGTGCTCCTACAGGCTGCGGGCCTCGGAATGATAGGCTCCCTCAACGAGCTTAGGGAAATAGTGAGAAACTCGTATAAGATTAGGAGCTATGAGCCTAGGCATACGCAGAGACATGAGGATGCATACGCCTCCTACCTTAAACTGCTGGAACAGGAGAAGTGAGCTTCAAGGCATATTTCCCTGCGCAGTGTAAGCACACCTATATAGTATTCCAAGCATTCTTATTCATCTGAGCGGAGGCCCGTAGATATGGGTTCACCAAGCCTTCACAGAGATATAATTCGAGGCCTCAGGTTCTCCATGGAGGCTGAAGGCCTCGACACGCTCGTCATAATGGGGAACGAGAACATACTGTATGCTGCAGGAGCGAATATGACCACTGCTCTCAGAGCATTCACACCGATCTCAGCCCTAATAGTCACGGGGGATGGGAGCATACTAGTATTGCCTGGAGACGAGTATACCAGGGTTATGGAGGAGGCTCCCAGAGGAGTATTCGAGGCTAAAACCTATAATCCGCTGGAGACAAGCCTCCCCGAACACCTGCCGGAGATCCTGTTAAAACTGGGTTCAAGGAGGATAGGAGTGGACTCAGCCTATACTCCTCACTCTGTGGTTAAGGAGTTGGAGGCTAGGACAGGCGCGGAGATCCATGATGCTACAAGCCTCATCCTGGCTGAAAGGATGGTGAAGAGGGAGGAGGAGATAAGGTGTATGGAGAAGGCGGCAGACATACTTGTCAGGAGCATAGAGAAAGCCCTGGAATACTTGAAGCCAGGGATGAGTGAAAGGGAGATTGCAGCGGAGATAGAGTACTGGTCTAGGAGGATGGGTGCATCCTACACCCCCATGATAAACCTAGTTGCATCGGGGGAGAGGCTTATCCACCCCCACCCACACTCAACCGACCGGAGGATAAGGCCCGGCGACCTAGTCATGCTTGATGTCGCCACAACCTACGCCTACTATTCCTCAGATATGACGCGTTTCGCCTCCATAGGCCCCCTGAGACAAGAGGACAGGGAGAAGTTCGAGTTCATAGAAGAGGTTATTGGAACGCTAATAGACGCCGCAGTTGAGGGAAATACTGTTAGGGACATGTGGGTTAAAGTGGTGGAGGAGTATCGGAGGCACGGCTACTCGGAGCACCTCAACCATGTTGTAGGGAGAGGCATAGGAATAGAACTCGTAGAACCCCCCATAATAGACGCCAGAGCAGGGGATACGGAGCTACGTAGAAACATGACCCTCGCCTTCAACCCCTCACTACACATAGTTGGCCAGGGGGGATGGAGGCTTGAGGACGTCGTAGTAGTAGGTGCTAGGAGGGCAAGAATCCTGACGAGAATGCCGTGGAGAGTCGTGGAGAAGAAGGGCTGAACCATGAGCAGAGCCGAAGACACGGTTTACCTGGGAATAGATCTCGGGACAAGCGGCGTTAGAGTGGAGGCTTACACCGAGGATGGCGAGCAGCTACATTTAGGTAGATCCCCCATATCCTCGCAGGATACAGAGGCCTGGATCAGGGCTCTAAGGGAAAGCATGAAGGGAGCAGGATGGAAGCACTGGTCTGTGAGGGCAGCGGTGGACAGTACTTCTGGAAGCTTCATAATATGCGGGTCACACGGAGAACCTCTACACCCGCCAGTCATGTATTATGAGAAGGCTGAGAGAGGCTACCGGAAGGCTGCGAGGCTATCCTCAGCGAGAATGCTTGAGTCAAAAGGACTCAGGCTATCCCCCACATCCCCCCTCCCCAAGATCCTGGAACTCATGGAGGAGGAGCCCAGCATATTCTCTAAGGCCCGCTGGATACTGCCGCCTGCAACCTGGCTGCTCTATAGGCTTAGATTCAGGGAGGGTGAGGAGTGGAGGGATCTAAGCGTAGATTACAGCAATGCATTGAAGTTCGGCCTCGACATAACCCCCCCTAAGCCAAGGTGGTTTGAAGCATTGTTCGAGGAGGCTGGAGTACCCCTCAGCCTCCTCCCCACAGTAGCATCGCCTGGAGATCCTGTAGGACCCGCTGAAAGCAGGCTTGCCGAGAGCCTGGGGCTTAGGGGGGCAGAGCTATATCACGGCATGACCGACGGCAACGCGGCTGCCCTTGCAGGAGGAGCTTTAAGTGAGGGAGACATGGTAATCTATTCTGGAAGCACAACTGTACCTAAATACGTGTCACCCTACATGAAGCCTCACCCAGCAATATATTATCACAGGCATCCCCTAGGAGGCTATCTTGCAGGCGCCGCTACATCTGCTACTGGAGGCATGATGACATGGCTTGCCGAGAAAGTGTTCGGAATACCCGTAGACGAGGCCTTCAGCCTCATGGAGGAGGCAGGAGATCCCGGCGGATTAGTATTCTTCCCTCCGGGGGCTAGGAGCCCCTTCAACGACCCTCTTCTAGGAGCATCACTGCTGGGATTATGGCCCCTCAGAGAGGAGAGAAGACGTGTGATAGGCAGAATAATGCTCGCATCAGCCCTTGGAATAACATTCCTCGAGTACAGCTATATCAGGCTGTTCGAACAGCTGTTCGGGAAGAGGGTGGAGGAGGTTAAGCTGACGGGTGGGGGGACCCGCAGCCCCCTCTGGAACAAGCTGAGAGCCTCCATATATGAGCGTAGAGTCAAGGTGTATGGAGACCAGGTAGCCGTGGGAACAGTGATCCCAGTCCTAATCAGAGTAGGAAAGTATAGGAGTATCAGGGAGGTGGAGGAGAGATTCCTCAAAGTAAGGGAGACCCTGAAGCCTGACCCCAGCATCACCGATAAGTATAGGTTTCTGAGAGACAGATATATGGATGCATGGGGGAAGCTAAGGGAAGCATACCACAGTCTCCAATAATAACGCCAGGAATTCATGGTTTGCCTAGAACGATCTGCGGGAAGCATTTAACACATGTTTTAATTGGAGTATACGTGTAACGCTTCGCAAGCATTAAACTAACCGATGCTGGCGGGGTTAGGAATGGAGACGCGTAAGCTGATCAGGCTGGGTTCAACTACACTAGTAGTATCGCTGCCCAGCAGCTGGGCTAGGAGGATGGGGTTAAGCCCAGGCAGCACTGTGACAGTGGAGGAGAGGGGGGACGAGCTGGTTATAAGGGTGCCCAGCGAGGCTGCGGGGAGAAAGCCCCTCACCCTGGACGCCGATAGGATTCCGAGCCCCGTGATCTTGGGGAAGCTGCCTTCATGCTTCTATGTGCTCGGCCTAGAGGACGTGCTCATCCGCGGCGAGCTGAGTGAGAAACAGCTCTACTCCCTGAGGCTTAGTGCATCGAGGCTTGGAGGCCTCGAGGTAGTCGAGGAGGATGAGGGAGTACATGTTAGAACACTACTAGACGTCTCTAGGATAAGCCCTAAAGCCGCGTTGAGGCAGATGTCGATAACGATCTCTAAGATAGCTGACACTGCTGTAAGGATACTGCGTGGAGAGCGTGTTGACCCAGGGCTTCTCAGACTCCACGGCTTAGATCTCTTCAGAATCCAGCACATAGTGATTAAGTGCCTTATAACAGGCTCACCTCTCCCAGGAGAGAAGAGGAGAAGCATGGTTTACCTCATAGCAGCCTCTCTCACAGGCCTTCTAGGAGACTACCTGGCATCCATAGCCGTGGACGCCTACTCGGCTCGTAGTAGAGGAGAGATGGTGGGCGGAGACATGGCTGAGAGGCTTGCCGACCTAGTGGAGGCTATTGGAGCCCTAGCCGTAAGCGTCATGTCATCACTGATACTTTCAAGCCGTAAGAGAACGCTGGAGAACCTTGAGCGGATAGGGAGGCTTAAAGGAGAACTAGCCTCCATGGAGAAGCAGGGCCAGCCCTGGGCCTCACGCAATACTGCTAGGCTGGAGGATGGCCTGAGAATCCTCGAAATAGTGAACAATATGGCTGTATGCAACCTCCTATTAGAGGAGAAGTAGCGGAGGTGTCTTCATGAAGATCCCCCTATACGTTGAGATGAATGGCCGCAGGATCCTCGTGGTGGGCGGAGGCAGCGTGGGGGCTAGGAGGGCCTTAAAATTCCTAGAGGCAGGTGCCAGGGTAACAGTGGTTAGCCTCGAGTTCCATGAGAAGCTGGTTGAAGAGGCTTCATCCAACCCTAGGCTGAAGCTGGTCAGGGCAGATGCCTCAGATGAGGAGATCCTGGAGAAAATGATCGGTGGGAGCGACATAGTAGTTGTGGCCACAGATAACCCCATTATAAACAAGCATACCGTAGAGATCGCTAGGAGGCTTGGAAGACTGGTTAACAATGCTACTGATGCTGGGAACACTGATATCATAGTGCCCTTCGAGGTGGAAGCCTATGGCCTCAGAGTAGCCGTGACCAGTGAGGGGCGTTCAGGCATAGCTGCACGGACGGCTGCCACACGTATCAAACAGATGCTTGAGGCCGACAGGGAGCTTAGAACACTGTTCACAGCCATGGAGAAGGCTAAGAAATACTTGAAGAAACGTATCTCTAAAGCTAAGGAGCGGATACCGGTGTACTTTGAAATAGAGGCTGACCCTGAGTTCAAGCGCCATGTGGCTAGACTTGACTCCGAGTCTGCTTGGAGGAGGGCTAAGGAGATAATCGACCGAGAAGCCTTGAAGCATCTCCGAGAATCCAGCTAAGCACATTCATGTAGCCTTCCTCCAGCAGTGGAGGCATGCATATGGAAGCCCCCCTACACGCCTCTCTCCACACACGCCCCCTCGAGAAGGCTAGCGGGACTACTGGAATACCCCTAGCACTCTTAGAGCCTGGGCCGTAGGATGCCTTCACACCCCTCTCCTCCAGCATTTCTGCAAGCCTCATCATCCTATACTCCTGCTCCTCCCAGTACCTCTCAGACCTATGAGCCGAAAGCATAATCCTCCTATACTTCATTCTAGCACACCAAGAACCAATCACCTCGGCAAGAACCTCGAGGGGCAGAATACCCCTCCACAAAGCACCCCTCAGCTCAACCAGTGGTAGGAGCTCCTCCCTAACATGGCTTGCCTCAAATACGAATAACCCGTAGACCAGGTCCCCCCTCCCAATCTCCCCGCCTAGGCTTGCCTGATCCCCGTGGAGAGCTTCTACACCCAGCCTCTCCGAAACCTCTCCTACAAGCCTCTCAACCATGCTGGGCACAGAGTACTTATGATGGGCTACAATGACCCTCAAAACATTATGCCCCAGCCCCCTCCCGGAGACAGAGGGTAATGAAGGCAGAGTATATACAGTATATATATGTGGAGAATAGTATATAGTGGTAAATATCTCTGCTTTTAGCTCATCCTCCTCCACTCCTCCCTGAGGCTGTATGAATGCTTAGGGGAGAGCCTGAATCCCTCTACCGCGCAGTGGTGATCAGCCATAAGACATGTGGGATGAGGGGGGTTGAAAGGGCTTCAATGCTTCCACTCCCCCAGCTCTACGGCATGCTTTGGAATAGGCTTGGAGGACCAGTGATCCTGGCTACCTGTAATAGGGTTGAAGTCTACTGGCATGGCGGGGACGAGGAGGCTGTAGAGGATGTTAGGAGGATGTTTGATGCCTTGGCAGATGTGGGTGGATGCATGGCTGTGCTCAGAGGCTTAGAGGCGGCCAGACATTTATTCAGAGTCGCAGCAGGCCTCGACTCAATGATGATCGGTGAGACGGAGATCCTTGGACAGGTATCAGAGGCTCTTAGAGAGGCTCTTAGGCATGGTGAGCCGAACCCCTACGTGGAGTTCCTCTTCAATAGGGCTGTGCATGTGGGTAGGAGGGCTAGGAGGGAGACAGGGATATCTAAGGGTGCTATAAGTATACCCCTAGCATCCGTAAGAGTTGCTGAGAGGATTCTAGGAGGCCTGAAGGATAAGAGGGTGCTGATAATAGGTGCGGGGACAGCGGCCTCCATAATAGCCTCAGAGGCGGCTTCAAGGAAGCCTACACGTATACTCATACTTAACAGAACGGTGAAGAAGGCTAGAAGACTGGCTGAGAAGCTGGGGGCAGAGTGGGGAGGCCTGTCAATGCTCCCCCAAGTACTAGGAGAATTCAACGTAGTATTCGTAGCTGTCTCAGGAGCCCCTACCCTTCTGCCTGCAAGCCTTCTCCAGGAGGCTGAGGCGAGGCCCCTCATAGTGGATATCTCCACGCCTCCAGCCGCGGAGCACGTGGAAGGTGCAAGGATAATCACCCTGGACTCGCTGCGCAGGGAGGCTGAGGAGAATGCTGCTAGGAGGAGGGCTGAAGCCCTGAAGGCTGAAGCCCTGGTAGAGGAGGAGGTGAAGCTCTTCTTAAGGCTTGTTAGAAGGATGGAGGCTGACAGGGTGGTTTCAGCCATAACCATGAAGGCCGAGATAATAAGGAGGAAGGAGGTTGAAAGAGCCTTCAGGGCCCTGAAGGCCAGAGGCCTCTACACGGGGGACGGGGCCTCAGGGATCATAGAGGCTATGAGCAGATCAATAGCCAGGAAGATCCTTCAACCCGTCTACGAGGCTGCCCGCAGGGCAGCGGAGGAGGGAGACTACTCCAGGCTCTCCCTAATCCTAGAGTTATTCGGAGGTGATAGGCATGAGCTTCCCTAAGCTGAGGCCGAGGAGGCTTAGGAGAAGCAGGGTTCTCAGGGATCTCGTAGCTGAAGCCAGGCTTGATGCTGGGAGGCTGATCATGCCTCTATTCTTCAAGGAGGGTATAAGCAGCCCCGAGCCCATAGAATCCATGCCAGGCTACTATAGATACCCTGTGGAGAAGGCTGCGGAGGCTGTGGAGGAGGCGTATAGCCTCGGGATAAGAGCAGTGCTTGTCTTCGGAATACCCTCCTCCAAGGATGAGCTTGGAAGCCAGGCCTATAGGAAAGACGGAGTCGTGCAGAGGGCTGTAAGAGTATTGAAAGACACCTATGGCTCATCCCTCCTAGTAGCAACAGATGTATGTGTATGCCAGTACACGACTCATGGACACTGCGGAGTAATGGCTCGGAGGCCTGGATGCAAGGGGGATGAATGCTGGTATGTGGATAATGATAGAACCATAGGGGTCCTGGGGAAAATAGCAGTATCCCACGCGGAGGCAGGGGCAGACATAGTTGCCCCCTCAAGCATGATGGACGGCATGGTGCAGGCTATTAGAAGAGCCCTCGATGAGGAGGGTTTCAGCGAAACGGCTATAATGAGCTACTCAGTCAAATATGCTTCAAGCTTCTACGGGCCCTTCAGGGAGGCAGCATACTCTGCTCCCCGCTTCGGGGATAGGAGAAGCTACCAGATGGATCCCAGGAATGCTGCAGAAGCCGTTAAGGAGGCGCGCCTAGACGTTGAGGAGGGTGCAGACATACTGATGGTTAAGCCAGCACTACCCTACCTAGACGTGATAAGGCTTGTTAAAACATCCTTCCCGGAATACCCTCTGGCAGCATACAGTGTTAGTGGGGAGTATGCTATGATAAAGGCTGCAGCAGAGAAAGGCTGGCTCAATGAGAAGAACATCGTGCTGGAGGCCCTCCACTCCATTAGGAGGGCTGGTGCAGACATTATAATCACATACTATGCAGTAAGCGCAGCTAGGTGGCTTGGAGAAGCATCCTTCTAGCAGGGGTGCGGGATAATGCCTGGAGAGAAGTCAGGGAAGCTTTACTCGGAGGCTTTGAAGCTTTTTCCAGGAGGGGTTAACAGCCCGGTAAGGGCGGCTGTGAAGCCCTACCCCTTCTACGTTGAGAGGGCTGAGGGCCCCTACCTCTACACCGTGGATGGAGAGAGGCTGGTCGACTATGTGCTAGGCTACGGTCCCCTCATACTAGGCCACAAGCATCCAGCAGTGCTTAGAGCAGTGGAGGAGCAGGTGGAGAAGGGCTGGCTCTACGGCGCCCCCACCGAGGCTGAAGTCGAACTCGCAAAAACTATTCTCAGGCACTATCCACCGGCAAGCATGATCAGGCTCGTCAACACTGGCACCGAGGCAACCATGCTTGCAGTCAGGCTGGCTAGAGCATATACTGGGAGGGAGCTCATAGTGAAGTTCGATGGATGCTATCATGGAGCACACGACTACCTATTAGTAGGGGCAGGCAGCGCTGCATCCCATTACGGCGTACCCTCATCCCAGGGGATACCGAGATGCGTGGCTGAGAGAACCCTGGTTGCCAGGTATAATGACCCTGACTCACTGGAGGAGATCATGCGGAGGCATGGAGACAAGGTTGCAGCAGTCATAGTTGAACCAGTCATGGGTAACTACGGCTTAATCCCGCCGCGCCGCGGCTTCCTCAGAGAGCTGCGCAGAATAGTCGACGAGTACGCCTCACTACTAATACTAGATGAAGTTATAACAGGGTTCAGGCTCAGGCTTGGAGGAGCGCAGGAATACTATGGTGTTAAAGCCGACCTAACCACTCTTGGAAAGATTATTGGGGGAGGCTTCCCTATAGGAGCAGTCATAGGGCCTGAGGAAATAATCTCAATGATCACGCCTGGGGGAAAGGTATTCAATGCAGGCACCTTCAACGCACACCCTGTCACAGTGGCTGCAGGCCTAGCCACCATAAAGGTCCTGGAGGAGGGTGAGGCGTACGCTAAGGCCAGGGATGCTGCCAGGAGGATCGCGGAGGCATTGGAGGATCAGGCTTCTAGGAGAGGAGTGAAGCACTGGGTCAACAGGGTTGAAAGCATGCTGCAAATATTCTTCACAGAGGGCCCTGTGGAGAAGCCTGAGGATGCACGTAGGTCTGATAGGAGGTTATACGAGGCGCTTCACCGAGAGCTGCTTCAGAGAGGAGTGTTCATCCCTCCAAGCCAATACGAGGTAATATTTACAAGCGCTGTTCATGGAGAAGAGGCCTTAGAGCACACGATCAATGCTGTTGAGGAGGCTTTCAGGCAGATCACTGTGTGAAGAGCCTTGGAGATCAGGATAGCTGCTAGGGGAAGCAGGCTCAGCCTAATACAGGCCGGAATGCTTGCCGAGCATCTGCTCAGAGTTAATCCCAGGCTAACCGTGATCTTCAGGAGAGTGGTGACAACTGGTGATAGACATGTGGATAAGCCTATCCACCTCATAGGCTCTAAAGGAGTCTTTGAGAAAGAGGTTAACCTAGCAGTTCTGAGAGGGGAGGCTGACCTAGCAGTGCACAGCTTGAAGGATGTTCCAAGCAGCGTTAACCCCAGGCTAGTATTAGCAGCTGTTCTACCAAGGGATCCCCCATACGACGCCCTGGTATCCAGGAGGAGCGTAGACTCGATAGACGAGCTACCTAGCAGGGCGATTGTAGGGACAAGTAGTGCACGTAGAAGGGCCATGCTCCTCAACTATCGGAGAGACCTCAGAGTCAAGCCGATCAGGGGGAACGTGGATACTAGGCTTAGAAAGCTGCATAGAGGAGAGTATGATGCATTAATCCTAGCTGAGGCTGGGCTTAGAAGGCTGGGCGTGACAGGTTATGCTAGGATCCCTCCAAGCATAATTATGCCTGCACCCTGCCAGGGAATAGTAGCAGCGTATGCTAGGCGTGAGGACAGGGATGCGGTCCGCCTAGCATCCTCAATAAACCACAGGGAAACCATGGTGGAGGCGAGGGCTGAGAGAGCCTTCCTCGCCAGGATTGGAGGCGGATGCAACGTTCCCGTCGGATGTCTGGCTAAAGTGATCGATGGGAGGCTCGTGTTTTCAGCCTCCCTGCTGGACACTGATGGTAGGAGGAGGTTTGATGTGAGATTAGAGGGGAGCCCATCCAGCCCGGAGAGCCTCGGTGTAAGAGCCGCGGAGATCTTGAGGGAGAAGAGCCGTGTGCAGGGGTAAAGTATACTTGGTGGGGGCTGGGCCAGGAGATCCAGACCTCATAACGGTGAAGGGTCTCAGAGCACTTAGAGAGGCAGATGTAGTGGTCTATGATAGGCTAGCGCCCAGCGAGCTGCTCGCCGAGGCTAGGCATGCCTCCAAACTAATATACGCTGGCAAGAAGCCTGGAATGCATGCTATGAGCCAGGAGGAAATAAACAGGCTTCTAGTAGAGGAGGCCTGCAGGGGCAACATAGTTGTTAGGCTGAAGGGAGGAGACCCCTACCTCTATGGGAGAGGAGAGGAGGAGTGCATATATCTGGCTGAAAGAGGAGTTAACTGCACGGTTATTCCAGGAGTCCCCAGCGCCACAGCTGTCCCCGCATACGCGGGGATTCCTATAACCACTAGGCTGATGGCCTCAACCCTAGGCATAGCTCCAGGCATGAGGGCTCCGGGCAAGGAGAAAATAGATTATGGGAGGCTGGCTGAAGCCGTAGATACTCTTGTAATCCTTATGGGTGTATCCAGGGCTCCCCAGATACTTGGAGAGATCGCTGAGGCTAGGGGCTGGGGGGAAGAGGCAGCAGTCATAATGAATGGGACAACCCCCAGGCAGAGGGTCTACAGGGGGACACTACTCCAGCTTGTAGAGAAGGCTGAGAGAGGCTTGCTCAAGCCTCCGGCAGTCATAGTTGTAGGAAAAGTCGTTAGGCTGAGGGATAAGCTTTGGAAGCTGAGCTGAGAGTGCTTCTACTAGGCCCCAGGGAGAAGAAGGGAGGCCTGAGGCTCCTCGAGAAGGGTTTCCATGCAACCCACATTCCAGTAGTAGTTGTGGAGAAGAGGAGAGAGGGTGTATGGGAGACACGTAGAATGCTGGAGTCATGGAATACAGGTGTGGTTCACCTAGCCTTCACAAGCTCCATAGGTGCAGGCATCATAGCGGAGAGGCTTGGATCACTTGTCAAGAAGATGCTGAGAGGAGGAAGACTTGTCACAGCATGCATAGGGCCATCCACTGCCAGAGAACTGGAGGAGAAGGGCATACCATGCATGCTTATCCCCGAAACATATACTGGCGTAGGGCTGGGCGAAACACTTTGCAGGAGACGTGCTGAGAGGATTGTCATGCCGCGCTCCGATAAGGGGTTGCAGGGAATAATACGTGTGCTGGAGGATTGTGGAGCCAGGGTAGCTGACATACCAGTATATAGTATTAGGCCTGACTGGAACGAGGCTGCAAGGGCTGCATCGCTGATCAAGGAGAGGAGAGTCGACAGGATCATTGTCTCCAGCCCCCTCGTAGCCGAGATCCTTGTAGAGGCTATGAGAAGGAGAGGCTTGGAGCCTAGCATGATATGCGGCATAACTGTGGCTATAGGTCCGACCACCGCTAGCAGGCTGGCCGAGCTGCTGGGATGCAGGGTACCATACCCCCCCAAATACACGCTGAATGATGCTGCAGAAATATTGCTGGGAGGCTGCGGGCAATGAGCACCTCCGCTCCCAATACTTCACTCCCGCCTCTAAGCAGAATGGATGTAATGCTGCTAATGGAGGTTCAGTATAGGTTTCCAGTAAGCAGGGAGCCGTTCAGGGAGATCGCTGGGAGGCTGGGTCTAAGCGTAGGGGAGGTATTAGCCAGGCTGAGACAATACAAGGGGGCAGGGCTGCTTAAGAGGATAGGATTCTACGTGAATTACCGTTCGCAGGGAATGGTTGCAGCCCTCGTCGGGTACAGGGTGCCTGAGGAAAGCATAGGGATGCTTAGAGGGCTAGTCGAAGAGGATCCAGGGGTCTCACACGCCTATCTGAGGACTCATCCACGCTACAATGCATGGATAGTGGCTAAGAAGCCGAGCATGAGGGAGCTAGCAGACTATGCCTCCAAGCTTGCGGGGAAAATCGGCGCTGAGGACTACGTGGTTCTTCCAAGCGTTAGAACTTACAAGCTCTCAGTAAAATATGATCTTCTGAGAGGGGTCTCATGGAGCATGCCGCAAACCCCTATCCCTAGTACTCCTAGTATAGGGAGCCTCGAGGTCGATCCAGGAGTGATCAGAATGCTTGGCAGCCTGCCCCTAGCTGAGAGGCCTTTCCGCATCCTAGCTTCGAAGACAGAGATGGGGGAGGATGAGCTGGTTAGGCTGGCTGAGGAGCTGCTGGCTAGGGGGATCCTAGGCGATCCTGGAGCATCGCTTAACGGCGAGAAGCTTGGATTCAGGTATAATGCAATGGTAGCTGCGGCATGCATTGATTGCTGCAGGCTTGCAGCAGGGATTCCCGAGACAACCCACGTTGTGCTTAGAAGAGCTGTCAAGGGGGCGTGGATGAATCCATGCTTCATGGTGATCCATGCTAGGAGCAGGGGGATCTCGGAGGAAACCATATCAAGGATCAGGAACGCATTGGGGAATCCTCCAGTAGAGGTGCTATACAGTGTTGAGAACCTTAAGCCGGGTGCTGTGAGATGATACCGGTATCAGTCATGGTTGCAGGGGAGGGCACAGTATCCTTCAGGATCAAGGGGAGATTCGGGAAGCATAAGCCGAGCAGCTTTGCAGGCCCCCTGCACCCAATAGTCGTGTGGAACATTACATGGAAATGCAATTTGAGATGTAAGCACTGCTACATAAACGCTATGCCTGAATCCAGGCTCAGGGAGCTGGGCACAGAGCAGGCCTTGAAGACCGTGGAGCAGATAGCTGAGATCAAGAGCCCCCTCCTAATAATAAGCGGCGGCGAACCCCTGATGAGGGGAGACCTCTTCGAAATAGCCTCCCATGCCGTTAGGAGAGGGATCAGAGTAGCGTTGAGCAGTAATGGAACCCTGATAACAGAGAGCATGGCTGAGAAGCTGAGGAGAACAGGCTTCACCTATGTTGGCGTCAGCATAGACAGCCACCTGGCTGAATGGCATGACATGTTCAGAGGTGTTAAGGGGGTTTTTCAAGCAGCATTGGAGGGCCTTAAAAACGCCATGAACGCGGGGATCCCTGTAGGTATAAGAACAGTTATAACAAGGTATAATGTGGAGCATGCGTCCAGGATAGTGGAGCTGGCTGTCAGCCTAGGTGTCCCCAGGATAGCCTTCTATCACTTGGAGCCCATAGGGCGGGGGACAATGCTCTCAGACTGGCTGCCGACTCCAAGCCAGTATAGGTTATTCCTAGACACACTGATAGGTCTCGCAAGAAAGTATGCAGGGATGCTTGAAATAGAGACTGTGACGGCCCCCTTCGACGGCATATATATAGCTGACCGCATAGCTGAGAGCAGGGAGGATTTCCTAAGGCTCCTAGAGGTTGTGAAGGCTCAGGGAGGATGTGGGAGGAAAATAGTGTCAATATATCCTGACGGCGAGATACATCCATGTCAGTTCACGCCCACTGTGAGCCTGGGAAATGTCTCTGAGAACAGGCTTTCAGAGATTTTAAGGGAGGATAATCCTAGGCTCAGGCCCTTCATCCATCCATACGAGTATCTCCGGGGGCCGAGGTGCTCGGCCTGCCCCTTCAAGAAGTATTGTGGAGGAGGCTCAAGGATGAGGGCGCTGAGCCTTACAGGCGACTTCTATGGGGATGATCCGTACTGCAGCCTCCCTGTCCGCAGGATAGCTGAGAAGTGGGGCTTCAAGGGGTGACTAGGGATGCATGGTTCATGGAACTATGATGAGAAGCCTCTCCTAGTGTTCTGGGAGACTACGAAGGCATGCCTCCTGGCATGCAAGCATTGCAGAGCTGAGGCTGTGACGAAGCCTCTGCCCGGAGAACTATCCTTAGAGGAGGGTGAGATGCTCATAGACCAGGTGGCAGGCTTCGGCAAACCCTCCCCGATCCTGGTCTTCACAGGCGGCGACCCGTTGATGAAGAGGGATATATGGCGGCTCCTAGAATACTCTGTGGGGAGGGGTGTGAGGACAGCTATAGCTCCAAGCGTCACGTCCCTCCTAACTCCAAGCACTCTGGACAGGCTGCTGAGCATAGGTGTTAGATCAGTATCCCTAAGCCTAGACTCAGGGGTAGAAGAAGTGCATGATTCGATCAGGGGGGTTAGAGGGACGTGGAGGAGAACCGTGGAGATGATAGGCGAGGCTGCCAGGCGTGGCATGATGATCCAGGTGAACACCGTTGTAATGAGGAATACTGTTGAAACACTCCCTGAAACGCTGAGCCTCATAGTGAGGCTGGGAGCTAAGGCCTGGGAAGTCTTCTACTACGTGCCTACAGGGAGGGGTGGGGAGGCAATGGATCTCACACCACGGGAATACGAGGATGTATCCCACTACCTCTACGATGCCTCGAAATACGGGATCCCTGTGAGAACCACTGAGGGACCAATGTTCAGGAGAGTAGTAGCAGAGAGGAAAAAGCTGGAGGAGAGTGGAGGAGACCCAGCCGAGGCTTTCAGGCTAGGCCCCCTGTATAAGAGGCTTATGGAGAAGACACGTAGGCTTCTAGGAGAACCTAGGACCCCTCCCCTAGCCCACACCACTGGGACGCGGGATGGAAGGGGAATAATATTCGTCTCATATAATGGAACAATATATCCCAGCGGCTTCCTACCCCTCCCCCTAGGCAACATCAGGACAAGTGATCTGAGAGACGTCTACAGGCATCACCCCGTGCTCAGAGGCCTCAGGACAGGCGAGCTGCTTAAGGGGAGATGCAGGATATGCCCCTACAGGAACATATGCGGTGGAAGCAGGGCGAGGGCATATGCTTATACTGGAGACCCCTACGCAGAGGATCCAGCATGCCCATATAATCCAGCTAAGAATAACCTGAGATGAAGGAGCACTCCATCCTAAGATTGCTGGGAAGCCTATATTCTTATAGCTGGGCTTGGTATCCCTGCTCCCCGCGGATCAGTGGCTCCTACAGCTACCCCGCTTCTCCAGGAGGATGCACTGGCCACTCCTATAGTATCCCTCAGCCTAACCACAGTGTTGCTCGGCACCACGACACTTCTCTCAGCCAGCAGTATACATGTCTCAGGATCCCATGCTGCTCTAGGATGGCTTATTGCTTCCAGCAGGCTCATCCCGTAATCCATGATGTTGGACGCCATCCAGGCATAGAGCTGCGGCCTCAGATGCCCTGCAGAGGCTCCAAGGGCGAATACCTCTCCTCCAGGATGCTCCATTATCAGGGCTGACAATGTGTGCAGAGGCCTTCTCCCAGGCTTAAGCGTGCTCGGCCTCCCAGGCTTCAACGTGAATCCCAGGGCCCTGTCATTCAGCGTCACCTGGAATACAGGCTCTGTGACCAGTGAGCCGAAGTGGTGGAAGAGGCTCTGTATACCTGCAACGATCCTCCCCTCACCATCAACTACAGTGAAAAACGTCGTATCGCCCTCTCCACCTACTCTCCTGCATCCAGTGTACCTCAGCTCCCTGATCTCGCTTATAGTTCTGGGGCTAACCAGCTCTTCACGGCTTATCCTCATGGCTTCAGGATCCCCGATATTCCTATCCCTCCACTCGTAGAGAGGTGGAGCCAGCCTAAGCAACTGCTCTACGCGGCTGGGTGACTCCGGACCCGGGAGGGGCTCCCCCTCCATTAGGAGAAGTAGCTGCAGCGTTGAGGCTCCCTGAGTGTTAGGCGGGGTCTCCCATAGTTTCCAGCCCTTATACTCTGTCGACAGGGGTTTATCCTCGAAGCCCTTATAGCCTGCTAGATCATCCTCTGAGAGTACTCCTCCCACCCTTGACACGTAGTCTGCCATGAGTTCTGCAGGCTTGTCCTCGTAGAATGATCTTGGATCCTCAGCTATCATTCCCAGCAGTTCTCCCAGGCCTGGAAGCCTGAAAACCCCGCCCTCCCTGGGCGGTGCTTCAAGGTATGTTTTCCTTGAACCCTCATCTCTCTCCAGCAGGCTTCTATTCTTCTCAACAGCTCTGGCCAGGGTTTTAGAGGCTGGGAACCCGTTCGAAGCAAGCTTCGCGGCAGGCATTATCAGCCTCCTCCACTCAGCCGAGCCTTGCTTCCGCCACATCAAGTATAGGCTGTCCACGAGTCCAGGCACTGTGGGTGATAGTGGGCCCCGCGGCATGTATTCGTAGCCCCTTGACTCAACGAGTTCTCTTGTCAGAAGCCTTGGAGCCACTCCGCTGCCATTGATAAACCATACTTTTCCTTCAGGTTCTCTTATAAGGGCGAAGAAGTCTCCTCCAAGGCCTCCTAGGTGAGGCACGGTGACTGCTAGCGTCATGCTTGTAGCTACTGCAGCATCGATTGCGTTGCCCCCTGCCTCCAGCACCGAGGCCCCTATTCTCGAGGCGTGAGGTTCCTCCGATGCCACTACGCCGTGCTTAGAGTATACGAGTGCTGCGCCCATATGTATGCACCTATTCTGCTAGGGATTCCTTCATGATTAATGCCCCCCTATCAGCATCCACCTCCAGTTTTATTCCTATGGGGTATGGGAGTATGTAGCGTGCATGGCAGCATGAGTAGTTCATGAATGCTGGGGCGCTTGTCGCCTCCCTTATCCTAGTTGCAAGCACTTCCTCCAGGCTTGGCGAGGGGTATGGGTAGCTCTTAGGCTCGGGGAACTCTCCTAAAACTATTCCCGAAGCCTCGGCTAAAACCCCTCTGAGCTGGAGGACGCTCATATAGTCGTCAACCCTCCAGGCAGGCTCCTCAATGTTCTCCAGGAACAATATGCTTCCCTCATGGCTCGGGGCACGTCCTGCTGCTAGGAGGAAGACATGTATTATTATGTTGCCTCCAACACTTATCCCCACAGCTCTGCCGGGGTTAATGGTTTTCGGGAGAGGAGCGTCGGGAGGATTAGCTAGTTCAAGCATCTCCCCCCTCATTATCTTGAAGGCTAGCCGTAGGCTATGCATGTAGGTTTTAAGCCTATCCTCCTCTCCGAAGTATATGTGGGGTCTTGGGCCAGGCATGGCTGCCTGCAGGCTTGGAACCCCTGTCCTAGCATATATTGCCTCCTGAAGCCCAGTAGTATCACTATATCCTACGAGGATCTTCGGATTATCCCTTATTGCATCATAGTCTAGGAGGTCTAGCAGCCTGAGGGCCCCTACCCCGCCCCTAGCACATATTATGGCATCTATCCCTGGATCCCTGAAGGCCTTGTTCAGCTCCTCAGCCCTCTTCTCAGGGGGAGCCGAGTAGAACCAGCTTCTAAGAGCATGGCGCACTGTCTCCCCCAGGATGACGTGGTACCCCATGCTCCTAAGGATCTCAACGCCTTCTGCAAGCCTCATCTCAGGGAATGATGGGTAGCTTGAAGGAGCTGTTACAAGTATTGTAGCCCCCTCACGGAGCTTTGGAGGCTTGTTTCTCCCCCTAGCCACACCTATGCACCACTGCTAGTATTTGAAGCCCATGGATTTAAGGCACTCTGCAAGCGTCCCGCCTACCCTATCATAATACGCGTTAGGGGCGAGCACAGACTCGAAGAGCCTGTGGGCTCTCCCACCATAGGTTTCAGCTACAAGTACTCCCCTCTCAGCAGGCCCCGGCTCATACCTGTTCTCAGAGTATAGGGCTCGGGGCGGATGCCTAGGCCTAAGCCCAGGATTCTCTGCAGGCATGCCTACAGTAAGCCCTACCACGGGGAGGGTGAGGGATGGGAGGCTGAGGATATCAGCCACCCCACATGGATTGCTGTATAGGGCTATGAAGGTCACACCATACCCCAGCCTCTCCGCAGCTAGGGCAGCCCACCCCGACATTATTCCAACATCTATGAGGGCAGGCGCTAGATGCCCTAATCCAGGCTCAGCATGCCTGGCTCCAACTCTCCTCGCAGCCTCCCTCATCTTAGCATAGTCTACAGCGAATACCAGGAAGAGGGGAGCTGATGCAACATGCTTCTGTCCTCCCACAGCCTCTGAAAGCATTTCTCTAAGCCTAGGATCAGTTACAGCAATTATTGATACGGGCATCAGGTTGTAGGATGTAGGCGCCCTCCTCGCAGCCTCAAGGATTATTCCAACATGCTGGTCAGGGATACCTTCATCCCTATACCTCCTTATACTGCGGTGGCTTGAGATAACTTTCAGTAGATCTATGCATTTCTCCAAGGCTCATCAGGGGTCACTACCATGGCCAGCACTATTAACAATGCCTCCTGGGCCGCGTATTTTAGGCGTGGCGTGTCACTATGGTTCGGGTGCCGTTATAATTGATGCTGTTCCACAAGGCTTTAACCAGGCCTCCCACGAGGAGCCTGGTCAAATGTGTATCAAGCAACCCTCTTAGAAGCACGGTTGATCCCAGCAGAGCATTAGAGCAGTATAGAGCCTATGTTAAGACGCTCATAGATCTGGGGGTAGATGTGGTTGAAATGAAGCCCCTTGAAGATCATTCTGACTCAGTGTTCATCCAGGACACAGGGGTTGCAGGAGCCTCCACGCGTAGAGCATTGATCTCAAGGATGGGGGTAGAGTCGAGGAGAGGGGAAGAGAGGGATGTTGAGGATTATCTCAGGAGGGAGGGATTCGAGACTATTAGGCTGAAGGCTCCAGGCACACTTGAAGGCGGAGACGTACTGGTTACAGGTGGAGGCATAGTATACGTGGGGTTATCGGGGAGGACTAATGCTATTGGGGTAGGAAGGCTGGCTGAAGCTTTCCCCGAGAAGAGCATTGTAGGAGTGAGGGTTAGCGGCGTGCTTCACCTTCTATCAGCTGTTAAGAGCATTGGGCCAGACGTATACATATATATGCCTGGACACGTGGATACAGGCGTGTTTGGGGAGGCTAGGCTCATAGAGGCTCCCCGGGACCCCATGGGCCTCAACTTCATGTATCTGGGAGACGATGTAGCCATGCTTGCTTCAGGCAGCCCCAGGTTAAGGGAGCTGCTCAGGAGGCTTGGAGTAAGACCGGTTGAAGTAGATGTATCTGAGTTCTGGAAATGTGATGGAAGTATGACCTGCCTGAGCTTCCCCCTCTACACGTCCCTCTAGCATAGTGGCCTGGTGGATCAAAGGTGACCGGGGCGCAGTATGGTAGGGGAGAAGTGCTTGTAAGGCTGCTTAGATTCATGGCTAGGAGGTGGCATATACTATTAGCCTCGGCCGCTTCAGTCATACTCTACGCTTATACTGTTAGCTTCGGCCCAATAGCGATAAGATACGCTATAGATAGGGGGATCAGCGTAGGAGATGTGGGCGCCGCCACCAGGTATTCCCTCCTGCTCATGGGCCTCGTAGCCATAGGTGCTGCAGCATGGTTTGCAACAAGGTATACTTCAGCCCTCCTCTCACAGCTGCTTGCCCATGACCTGAGGGTTGAGGCCTTCAAGGCTATTCACAGGCAGTCCATGGAGTTCTTCGACCGAATGGCTGCAGGCCAGCTGATCTCAAGGATAACTAATGATACTAATAGGATTGCGCGCAGCCTGTCATGGCAGGTTAGAAACATCTTCAACCTATCCTTCACTGCAGCCATATCGCTCTATTATATGTTCACCATGAGTCCCAGACTATCATACATAGCTCTCGCAGCCATGGCTGTTATGGCCGTGGTTAACACCAAGTATTCAACTATGATTAGACCAGTCTACGATAAGATCAGGAATCAGCTCGGAGTACTCGCATCAATAACTGCAAGCAATCTTAACGGCATAAGGACGGTTAAGGCCCTGGCCCTCGAGGACCGTGAGACTTCAAGGTTCATGGAGGAGAACGAGGTATTCATGAAACTGGGCCTTAAGGCTGCCAGGATAAGAGCCGTCTATGGGAACGCCTCGCAGCTCGTGTTAGGCTTATCCATGGCCACCGTGCTATACTATGGTGGAAGAGCCATAGCCATGGGTGCCCTCAGCGTAGGCGAGCTCACAGCCTTCATAACTTATCTCACCCTGCTCATGTGGCCTATGAGGGCCCTGGGATTCACCATAGCCTCTATTCAGAGAGCGCTGGCAGCCTCCCAGAGAGTCTTCGAAATAATAGACACAACCCCCTCTGTCACCAGCCCTCCAGGAGCCGAGAAGCTTGAGAGTGTTAGGGGTGAGATAGTCTTCGATAATGTATCCTTCAGCTATGTTCCAGGGAAACCTGTGCTTAGAGGTGTGAGCTTCAAGGTTAAGGCTGGGGAGAAGGTGCTCCTGGCAGGACCTCCAGGCTCAGGTAAGACAACCATACTTAAACTATTAATGAGGTTCTACGAGCCCGATGAAGGCAGAATACTGGTTGATGGGAGGGATATTAGAAGCCTAGACCTTGACTCCCTTAGAAGACACATGGCCCTCGTACCCCAGGAGCCATTCATATTCTCAGGCACCGTGAGGGAGAACATAGCCTTCGGGAACCCAGAAGCCTCGGATAAGGATATTGTGAGGGCTGCGAAGATAGCTAAGATACACGACTTCATTGCGAGTCTGCCTCAAGGCTACGATACCCTCGTAGGGGAGAGAGGAGTTACGCTGAGCGGTGGGCAGAGGCAGAGAATAGCTATAGCTAGAGCACTGCTCAGAGACCCTGAGATAATACTCCTAGATGATCCCGCCTCAAACCTTGACGCTGAGACCGAGAGGAGGCTGGCAGATGATCTCAGAGTCATGCTGAAGGATAAGACAGCCATAATTGTGAGTCAGAGGATGAGTCTTGCAAGCCTTGCAGACAGGATCATAGTCCTAGAGGCTGGCAAGATTGTTGAGGAGGGATCCCATGGGGAACTGATGGCTAGGAGAGGCCTATACTACAGGCTCTACACTGAAAGCATGAGGGGTGAGGCGTGACGGGCTTCTTCGCTAGGACAGCTATGCTGGGTGAGGAGGCTCCTGAGACATCCCCCTGGATTCTGCTTAGAAGGATAGCCAGGGATCTAGCGAGATATAAGGGCACACTCATACTGGTGGCAGTGTCGATAGGCGTATATACTCTTACAAGCCTCTCAGCCCCCTACGTGCTTGGCAGGATAATAGACGTGAATATTCTGGGAGGCAGGCTGGAAGGACTAGCATACATGTCAACCATATATCTCCTCCTACTGGTGGGGCAGTGGGCTTCAGCCACCTTCAACACGTATGGTATTCAGAAGGTTGGGCAGCTCTACTTGAGGGACCTCAGAAACAATGTGTTCAGCAAGCTTCAGAGGCTCTCCATGAGGTTCTATACTGGTAGGAGGATAGGCGACCTGATATCAGCTGCAATTAATGATACATCCACCCTCAACGATGTCCTCGTTTCAGGCATACTGTCCGTTATGGGCAGTATGTTCTCCCTCGTAGGCATAATAGGGATAATGGTGTATCTTAGCCCCCGCCTAACCCTAGTAGCCCTGGCCAACCTGCCCCTACTAGTACTGATATCCAGAAAGTTTGGGGGGAAGCTGAGGGAGGCTCACAGGGCTGTTAGGAGGAAGGTTGCCGAGGCAACAATGATCGTGGAGGAGTCTATTGCAGGCATGCCTGTCATAAAGGCTTTCGGAAGGGAGAGGGATGTTGAGAGAAGCTTCACAGCGATCTCCGGCGAGACTGCTAAGGCCTACGTGAATATTGCTAGGCTTATGGGCTTGTTCTGGCCCTCCATGGATATAGCTGTCACACTGTCGGTTGTACTTGTACTGATATATGGAGCCCACCTGGTAAGCGCTGGCATGGTTACCATAGGCCTCGTTGTAGCCTTCCTCCAATATGTGAATAGGATGGGGAGGCCTATAACACAGTTCATAAACATGTATGACTCTCTTCAAGCAGCATTAGCCGCGGCGGAGAGGATTTACGCTATAGTGGACTCCGAGGACGTGGAGAAGCCTGGCGGAATAGTGTTGGAGAAGCCTAGAGGAGAGGTTGAGGTTAGAAACGTCTCCTTCAGCTATATTCCAGGTAGGCCTGTGCTGAGGAACATCAGCCTCCACGTCAAGCCCGGCGAGACTGTTGCAATAGTGGGTAGCACTGGTGCGGGTAAGACTACCCTCGCAAGCCTCATCATGAGGTTCTATGAGCCCGATGCGGGCATCATTCTGATAGACGGGGTTGACTCAAGGATGATTAGGCTCTCAGAGCTTAGGAGGATTATAAGCTATGTTCCACAGGAGACATATCTTTTCCCAGGTACAGTTCTGGATAATATTAGGCTTGGCAGGCCTGATGCAAGCGACAGGGAGGTTGTGGAGGTTTGTAGGAGGCTGGGGATCCATGAGTTTGTGGAGAGGCTTCCCCACGGCTACGAGACTGATGTAGGCGAGATGGGTAAGAAATTATCGACTGGTGAGAAGCAGCTCATAGCTATAGCCAGAGCCATGCTCAGGAACCCCGCCATAGTTATACTTGACGAGGCTCTTTCAAGCGTGGATGCCGCCACCGAGGCGTTGATCAGGAGGGCTATGAGGAGGCTTATGAGCGGCAGGACGGGGATAATAATAGCACACCGCTTAAGCACTGCGAGGGAGGCTGACAGAATAATCGTGATAGAGGAGGGAAGGATAGTTGAGGAGGGTTCGCATGAAGAGCTGCTTAGGAGGAAGGGCAGGTACTATGAACTCTACCGGAGCATGGCTGAAGCGCAGGCAGCATAGCTTCACCTGGATCCACTCTTCTCTAAGGCTGCTTCAGCCTCTCCAGCCACTCTGAGCAGCATAGGGTCTCTCAGGCTTCCAGGATTAGTGTTTATGTCTACTGTAAGAGGAGTTATGGAGACGCATCCCTCAGCTAGGACTGCATGCGCATCCGTCCCTGGCTCAAGCTTCAGTGTCTTCGGAGTCAACCAGTAGTATGGTCTCCCCCTGGTGTCGATCCTCTTCTCGAAGCCCGGCTCCCATCTACGCCTAGCAGCCCTCGTCACCCTAACACATCCCTTCATGGTGTGGGGTGAGGGTATGTTAACCGATATTAGATCTACTCCTCTAGGCATGCCGCGCCTCAGCACCTCTTCTGCAAGGAGGCCTGCAACCGTTAGAACTGTTCTCCTAAGCCTCTCATCCCTGAACTCCTCGAACAGGTTTACATCCGCTGAGAACGCTATGGCAGGTATTCCTAGAAGCGCGGCCTCCCTTGCAACAGCTATGGTTCCACTATAAGCTATATGCTGGATGCTTAGATTCTCCCCTACATTAACCCCTGATACGACGAGGTCTGGGCGGAAGCCGTGGGCGGCTACAGCTAGGTGGAGCACATCTATAGGGGATCCATCAGTCACATACACCTTGTAGCCCATTAGACTGGTCTCAGAGAGCCTTAAAGGCCTGTTAAAAGAGACGCTGTGGCCGACAGCGCTCCTAGGCCACTCAGTGGAATATATCCTAGCCTCACCCAGCCCACGTACAGCCTCGTAGAGCAGGTATAGGCCTTGAGACAAGTAGCTATCATCATTAGACACGATTATCCTAGGCCTACTCTCACCCATGCTATCATCAATCCTATGAGGACACTCCACACAAATATACGTTGATGCCTGTTCTCAGGAAATCTTTAGGAGGATGTTATTTGAGTATCGTTATAGGTAGGGTAAGCTGAATAGATCTGCTTGAAGGAGGATGCCCATTAACAGACCCCACTGCAGGGCTGTATGCGGAAGGCTTCCTGGAAATATTATTAATGCTACTGAAGGCTCATTACTTATCGTTGGTGTGGAGGGCAGGCCTGCTTGAAGATGCTTTCCAAGGCTCTTTCCATTATCATGAAGGGGTTGTTGAGGCGTAGGGAAAGTATGCTGGCTATTATTGCCCTGGCTCTTCCAGTCTCCATACTTGCAGCCGCTGTAAGTCTTTCATTATATGTGGGTGTGGGTGAAAGGCTGCTTGAAGAGTGGGGGGAGAGGGGCAGGCTTTACGCTATATGGGGGAAGTGGAGCGGGGATTGGAGCAGGCTTGAATCATCTTTGAAGAGGCTTAGCTGTGTGAGATCCATTGCATATGAGAATATTCTATGGGTGAGGGTAGAGGGCTGGGGGGAGGCAAGCCTCGTATCCACGGATAATGCTTCAAGCCTAGTATCAATGCTTGGAGGAAGGGTTACAGGAAGGCTGCCTAGGAGGGCTGGGGAGGCCGCCGTAGGAAGCCTCATAGCATCGGGAGGCAACCTATCTATAGGCTCAGCCCTGAGGATTAGCCATGGTGGAGTTGCGGAGAACTACAGGGTTACAGGTATAATCTACTCTAACAGCCAGCTTGATGCCTCTATAATAGTTCTCGGCAGAGGCGGGGATGGCTTCAGGCTCATCCTACTGCAGGCTAGTGGGGATGGAGGGGTGAGGAGAGTCCTGCCAAAAGGTGTGAGAATGGAGGCTCTGGGGGATCCATGGAGGTTTGCATTAAGCATTGAGGGTGAGGTTAGGAGGAGCCTCGACTACTGGATGATTGCAGCATACCTCGTGGTAGCAGCGTCATCCTACGCTATATCAGCCAGGCTTGTAGCCGAGGCTGAGGATGATGTCAGGCTGCTTAGAAGGCTTGGGGCGAGTGGAGGCCTCATACTAGCATCCCTTGCATCATACATGCTTATCCTATCCCTTGCTGCAGGGATGCTTGGAGTAGCCCTCGGAGTAGTGGGCTCTCAGGTTACATCTACTGCTGCATGGTGGGCTGGGCTTGGAAGGCTGATCTCACCCTACCTAGACATACCTGAGGCTCTCAGAATAATGCTGTTCACGGCTGCCTCATCGCTCATGGGTGGATTCTACCCTGCCTACAGGGCCAGTAGGCTGGAGGGATGAGGAGTGAGCATCCTTAGATACTGGTATCTTAGGTGGGGCAGGATCCTACCATTACTGCTTGTAGTTGCCTCAGCCTCCATGCTTGCCTCCTCCACTGCCACCCTCCTCTTAGGAGCCTATAGGGGTGTAGAGGCTTTCGCAGCCTCGAGTAACGTTATCGTAGTATATGATGCTTCCAGTAGAACACCCTTCACAGGCCTCCTACCCCTAAGCCTAGTGGAAAACATAAGTGCGGCTAGAGGCGTGGAGGCAGTCAGCCCTGAGGTCATAGCCCCTTGCCTTATCAATGGTAAACCAGTGTTCGTCAGAGGCGTCGAGTGGGAATCATTTACCAGGCTTACAGGCCTCAAGATTGTTTCAGGAGAGCCGGGGCTCCCTAAGAATTCCATCCTCATAGGATTCAGGGCTGCTGAGAGGCTGGGGCTAAAGCCTGGAGACACTGTTCTAGTGGCCAGGCTATAAGGCCTGTCTACCTAGCCCTCAAGGTGAGAGGAATATATGTGTCTGGAAGCCCGCTCGACGATGAGCTTATAGTGGGGTTGGGGGAGGGCCAGTGGCTTCGAGGGGCAGGCCAAAATGCTGTCACAATTATTAGGGTTAAGGCCTCAGAGAAGCTGAGCCTCCCTGAGGCTGGTGGAATAGTGCATGGAGGGAGGCCTAGCCTAGGGGATCTGGCTTCAAGGCTTGCGAGATACCTGGAGCGTATGGGAAGCCTGCATGGAGGCTCTGCTGCTAGTCCCGGAGGATTCGCTGAGAAATACTTGGAGCCCTATGGTTTTTCAAGGGAGGTTCTCCTCACCCTGTCGGTAATAGTCATCCTATTCTCATCTGCAGGCATCGCTGTTGCCGCGGGGGCCCTGGTTCTCCTGCATAGGCTGGAGATAGGTGTGCTTGAATTAATAGGCGCCTCTCCGAGCACTATTAGGATTGACATGGTGTTGAAGCTTGCTCCACTGGTTGTAGGGGCCTCGCTTATAGGGGTTGGGCTGGGAGCCCTGCTCATGAGGCTGGGAGGCAACATGATTCTTGCACACATGATGCCGTGGAGCCCTGGAGCCAATGCCGCATTACTAGTAGTTGTAGCTACAAGCATCCTAGCCCTCCTAACCCTTGCAGCTCAGCATCCAGGAGGAGGTAAGGGTTGAGGAGGATCAGCCTCCTACTACCTGTCGCTGTGCTGCTGGGCTTTCTCCTCAGAATCTACCCCTACCTTGCATCAGGGCTCCCATACTCCATAGACTCCTGGCCTCTCCTCAGGGACTCGGAGCAGCTGGTTCTCCACACCCCTATTCCACTATCCTCCAAGGTGTTCGACGGCTACAATAATTATTGGCCCTCCACCAGCATCTATGGGGCAGTGTTCTCCGGGATCATGGGGTTAAGGGTAGCTGAATCCATGCCCCTAGCAGTACCCATGGCCTCTACTCTCACCCTCATCTTAATCTATGCTGCTGCTAGGAGGATTGGAGGCCTGAGAGCCGGAGTATTTGCATCGTGGATTGCTGCCACCGCCTTCCCATTCTCGTTTTTCTCATCTGGTGTTGTTAAGGAGGCCTATGCTTACCCAATATACATGGCTATGATTCTTGGCTACCTTGTAGGAGGCGTTAAGCTCATCCCCCTGGAGATACTCCTTGCAGCAGGCCTTGTGCCAGCCCATCATCTAACAACCCTTATAGCAGGAGTCTCATTGGCAGCAATGAGTCTAGCAGAGCTTGTACGGGGGGTTGTCAGCAGGGATGCTCGGAGAGGCCTGCTAGGACTACTATACACTGGTGTCCTAGGAGTAATAGCCTATTCATACTACGTGTTCTATGCTTATAGGGGTATGAGGCTGCCCCTATATTCCAGCGAGTTCGTCTCGCTCTCATCCTACCAGCTCGTATTCCTGGCTGGAGCCCTGTATTACGCGTCTAGGAGTCCTGGGAGAAGCGTGTGGCCGAGCCTAGCTGTGGCTGCGGGTACAGGCCTCCTACTCCCCCTGGCTTCAAGCGTCAGACTGATGCCCCTTCTACCCAGACTTCCCCCAGAATACCTGCTCTACGCTACTCCATTTATAGCTGCGGCTCCAGCCGCCCTGCAGGGCCTGGATCATGTTAGGAGGAGGGGAGATGATGCGCTTATAGCCTGGCTCTTCTCGGCTGTCGGCCTAATAGTGTATGCTGTGTTCAGCGGCCAGCCTCTAGGCAGGGGGCTGGCTTCAAGGCTCCTGGACTTCCTATGGATCCCCCTCTCAGCTGCGGCAGGCATAGGTGTCGCTAGGATTTGGAGGGGGGTGGGTGGGGCAGCATTAGCATCAATACTGTTATCCCTCATGATCGTTGTAGGGGCATATTCGACGCTGGCCCCTATTAGGGGGGAGAAGTATATGGGATACTTCTGGCTCTACAGGGGAGGAGAGTATGAGGCCTGCAGCCTCGCGGCGGAGCTTTGGCACGGGGTGATCCTGGGCGACGCTAAGATACAGTCCCTCCTCAAAGGATACTTCAAGGCTGATGCTAGGGGAGGCTACGATGCCTTGAGTAATGGGAGGCTGAGCGGACTACTCGTAGTTGAGAGGGATGTATGGCTTCACGGATATCTTGAGGCTGGAGGGGTATTGAGAAATGTTGAACAGTCATGGGCTTGGAGGCTGAATAATCATGATGCCAGAATATATTGTGGCGGAGGCGCTGTGATCTATGCAGAGTGAGCTGGTATTACATGCTGGAACTATGCCTGCTGCTTGGAGGTAGGAGTGAATGAAGGACAGGGCTGTGCTGAAGGCTTTAAGCGTGTGGAAGAGCTATGGCGGAGTACTGGTGCTCAGGGATATTAGCCTGAGTGTCGGGGAAGGAGAGATAGTTGAGGTTAAGGGTAGGTCAGGAGTCGGCAAGACAACGCTGCTCAGAATACTGGGGCTTCTAGAGGAGCCTGATAGAGGTGACGTGTGGGTTCTAGGTAGAAGGGCTTCGTCTATGAGCATGGAGGAGAGGGCTGAGATGAGGCTCCGCCATATAGGCGTTGACCTACAGCCTGTCACCCTGATCCCCACGCTCACAGTGTTGGAGAACATTGAGCTGCCCATGGCTCTCGCGGGAATTGGGAGGGGGGAGAGGAGGAGAAGAGCTCTAGAACTCCTAGAGTACTTTAATCTTGGAAGTCTGGCTTCAAGGAAGCCTGGAACCCTAAGCATGGGTGAGAGGAGGAGGATATCCATCATAAGAGCACTAGCCAACAATCCAGAAGTACTGCTGGTAGATGAGCCTACAGCCAATCTCGACGAGGATAATGCTGCCCTGGTAGTAGAGCTGCTGAGAGAGGCGTGCAGAGATAGGGAGATAAGCGTGGTGGCAACAACTGTAGAGGAGCTGGGGATACCTGGCTCAATAACATATAGGCTTGAAAAAGGAGCACTAATACCAGTAAACCACTAGAGGTGGAATTCTAATGATGTATTACTCAATGAAGCGTCTCCCCACGGCGCTTCTAAAATAATACTCTTGGAGATGATGCTCTTGAAACGATGATGCAGGGATTATGGGAACACTGCCAGCTCCGAAATAAATGTGGCCTTAGGGCTCACAGGGATTTTAGAATGAAATGTCCTGCTAGCTGGAAAGCCTTGATTTAAAGGTTGTTTTGGCCAGCATGTATAGTAGTGTTTCGATATCTGAGATCAGGTAGCTTAGCCTTGTATACTCGTTGGGCTGGTGTGCTGTTTCATCGCAGGTCATCCAGACTACGGCTGGATAACCCTTCTTTCTGAGCAGTCTGGCTACTGTTCCCCCACCTATACCCATCGGCTTCGCCTTTATGCTTCTCGTCTCCCTTATGGCTTCAGCCATGCTTTCCACGAGGGGATGGTTTGGGGGTGTGGGTTCGCCTGCATCACTATACCCTGTAACCTGAACCTCGACTCTAGCCCCCGTGGATGAGGAGAAAGCATAGGCTGCTGTCCTCAGTATTCCTTCCAGGTCTTTCAGCCCGTAGGATGGTAGGAGGCGGCAGTCCCAGTGAACCACGTCTACCCCTGGAATAGTATTAGTGTTCTCAATGTTGGCTTCCTTCTTAGTAGGCTCGCATGTGGTGACAGGTGGCTCGTAGAGCTCGTCGTAGCCCACTAGTCTTTCATGGAGGATTTCATCCAGCATGATGTTGAACTGCATGCCCAGCCTATGTGCATTCAACCCCTTATGCGGCGTGCTTGCATGGGTTTGCCTACCTCTCACTATTACCTTGAAGTGAAGTATGTTCTTCTCAGCCACAATCATCTTGGATCCATCGGGGCTTCCAGCATCAGGCACTATGAAGCTATTCTCCCCCCACCCGTGAAACGCGTTTTTCTCCAAGAGGTATCCAAGCCCATACCTGCTGCCAACCTCCTCGTCGCTTACAAGGGCTATGCCCAGGTTTACGCTGGGCTTCACGTCTCTGTCTAGGAGATACTTAGCTAGAGCCAGGGCCGTCACAATGGCCTGCCCATCATCCTCCACGCCCCTACCGTAAACATAGTCTCCCTCCACTGTTACACCGTAGGGGGGATACTTCCACGCGGAGACGTCGCCTGCAGGAACAGTGTCCATGTGGCCCACTATCCAGAGAGTCCTATCATCCCGCTCCCCCCGCAGCACAGCCAGTATGTTGGGCCTAACATTATTCTTAGCCCTCTCGTCAGGAGCGTCTAGCCTCCTTGTCTCGAGGCCTAGGCTTACCAGCTCCTCCTCAAGCACCTCAGCCCTATCAGCCTCGCCCTCCCCGCCGAACTCTGGGGCCAATGCCCTAACAGGTATGAATTTCCTGTAGAGGCTTACAATATAGTTCCTCAGCTCTTCAACCTCGTCTTCGGAGAGAAGCTTCATGAATACTAACACCAGGGGAAAGCTTCAGCATACATGTTTATTTAGGTATTGCCCATATTCAGGCTGGGATCACAGATGCAAGTATAATGATCACTATGGTTCCCCTAGGCTTCAGGAAGCGTTATACTCAGCTCATCCGTCTTCTCAACCTTATCTATCTCTGCCTCCTCAGCCTCATAGGATTCCACGTATCTTAGCCTCCCAATCCATGCTCCCCTCCCAATAATGCATCTAATGCATTCAAGCAGGCCTATTTCTGCCTCCCTAGCCACCTCTGCCTCCCTAGCTACGGCATGCTCTACCTCAGCTCTCCTCCCAACTTTAAGCTCCCCTGCAACTACTGTCCCCTTAACCTTGGATTTCTTCTCAACCACTATTCTGCCTCCGGTAAGCCTTCCCTTAAAAGTTCCCGACACGCGGGCTTCTCCGGCCTTCACCTCCTCAGCCTCCACTGAGCCCCCTGCCTCCAGCCTACCTACTACAGCCTCACCGAGCACAGCACTTCCCCCTACAACCAGTTCATCAGCCTTAACCCTACCTGACACTGTGATACTTCCACCAATCCTTATCCTACCTGCCTCCAAGCTCCCCGTGATCTTACCGCTCCCCCCCCAGCCTGAAATCACCTTTGACCCTTAGGTCTCCTTCAACATTCAGAGAGCCCCCGATCTCAATATTCTCGAATTCAACTGGTCCTCTAAGCTTAACCGATCCCCCTACTCTAAGCTCACTCATACTTATCCTACCCGTGATCACCATGAGGCTTTCAGCTTATATTAGAATCTCACAAATTGCGATGTCTGGTGTAGGCCTCCTTGAAATATAGGTGTAGGCATGACATAGTGGCTGATATACTGACAGCCGTGACTGAGGAAGGAGGGCTACGCGTGTCAGGCATAGCTCTCAGAGCAAACCTCCCCCTCAATAGGGCTAAGCCTATACTAGAGGATCTCGTAAGCCATGGCATACTAGTCTGCAATGAAGCCAGCCGCCTATATCAGGCAACAAGCAGAGCGTACGAGTGGCTTGAACTCTACAGGCTGCTCAGAGAAACATATGATTCCAGGGCAACTGACCCATAGCACAATTCCACTAGCGATCATCAGCATATGAGTTGAAGATGGAAGGAAATAATTGTCAAGGCAGCTCTCCGAGCCGGAGCGAATGGCTAACTAATAGTAGCTGCTCTTCATTCAGTATTCTCCAACAATTCTACGAGC
>JALWQH010000030.1 GCA_027083135.1 Desulfurococcales archaeon
GGGCTGTAAACGTGGCGAGATAGGCGGCGCGTAGAGACTGGGAAGCCCTTCTCTCCACTCCTCTCACCTGGTCTACGGTGAAGCATGGTTTTTCTTGAGGATTAGCCTGAATATCAGCCTCAATATGTGTCCAGCCTGCCTCCACAGCGGTGTCTGATCATCATGGGCACGATATACATGTATCTCTCCCCTGTAGGTATGGTTACCTTATGGTTCGCGGCTCTCGCTGGCCTCAGGCACCCCGCCATGAGGAGGCGTGGAGAAGCCTTGCAGCATGGGAATTCGCTTCAGATTTATGGTGTGCTGATGTAAGGGTGTTCCGGGTATTCCGTCTCTAAGAGTTATGCATGCCTGCCGCCACCCTGATACGTCTTCCTGATCTCCATTATAATCTGCTTTGAGCCCGCCAGTATTACTCCATGCTCGACGAGCTCCTCTACAAGCTTTGCCCTATCTTCTGCTAGTCTAATTATCTCCTCCCTAGTGTATACTCTTGGCTCCACATCTATGGGTAGTGTGGGGTCAATATACCTGGCTGCCCTGTCAATAGGCCTCTCCCTGGACTCGGATACTATGATGATCACATCGGCATCCGAGAATGCAGTGTAGTTTCCCTTGGCAAGCGAGCCTACCAGTATGACTGTCTCCGCACCATTGTTAATGCATCTCTGAGCATATTCCTTAAGCATCCTGAGCACGCGGCTGTAGTCTAGTTTAAACAATCTTACTCCTGCAGAATTCAATGATCTCCTCTGCATATCTAACCGCCCTCTCAGCATCCATCCTTGTATAGTAGTCTAGGGGGGCTCCCTCCACATGGAAGTTAGGATACCTGGTGGGTATATAGTGTTTGTCGAGCTCCTTGGCCTTATCTATGAGGATCTTAGGAGGCCTGACTTCTAAGGGTAGGTTTTCCAGCATCCTTGATATCGAGTGCCCCCACACCTCTATGCCGAGGCTCTGGTATAAGGCCTTCACAGCCTTCTCGGCTGCCTGCTGGGCTGCGAAGCAAGCCCACTCGTAGTAGCCTAGTTCAAGCGATTTTCTAGCATACTCTAAGTCCCTCACTGCCTGCCTTAGCCAGTCGCTTGCCCTTGAGACCATAAGGCTCCTCCGATCTAAGATGCCTCTAAGCCGTATTAGTAGTTGCTGCATAGTGGTTAGGCGTGGTGCATTTATGCTGAAGGGCGGGTTGGACGCGCAATATATAGCCTGTATTCAACAATATCTCGTGGCAGGGCTGTGGTTTGGATAGGTGGCTCTGGGCAGCGGTGCTGGTTGCGGCTCTCTCCATAATGCTGCTGCTAGCTATGGGTGTTGCAGGATCCTCTCTTTACAGTGATCCTCTACTATACTATGGGAGCGCTGTGCTGCAGGCTTATGCCGCGCTTGTCGCCATCCCCTTCACCATTTGGGTTATCTATATGCAGAGCAGGTTCGGCTCCCTTGTGCTCAGGCTCTTCGCGGAGAAGGTTGTCTTCCCATTCCTGGTTCTAGGCGTAGTGGTTGCCTCGACGGGTGTATCACTAGCCTTGGCTCGTACAAGCTATGCGCGTGAGGCTTACTGGTTCATATTGATCCTCTCCTTAATTCTCCTGCCCCCAATAGTATCCTATGTTAGGAGCCTCATGACCATGGATGCCGCGGAGGTTCTCAGGATCCTTGAGAAGAGGAGTAGAAATAGGACAGAGTTCCTCTCCTCCTCTCTCAGGCTGCTCAGACTATACATAGCTGAGGCCTACCATGACGAGGAAACCATCAACAGGATAATGGCCAGGATATACGCTGTGTTTAGGAGGATAGATGAAATTGAGCCTCAGCCTGAAATCTGGCATAGGTTCAGGGAGCTTCTACGCACCATCCTCATAGAGACAGGCTATCTCCCACCCATAGGGGCTATGAGGAGGCTTATGACGGTCTTCATGGCCTGGCTAATAGCTAATAAGAGGGATAGGGTTGCAAGGATGTTCATAAGGTATTATAGGAGGCTGGCCCTACGCTACTTGGAGGAGAGGCAGCCAACAGAAGTTGTGACAAGGCTTCTAGTCCAACCCACCCTAACAGTGGCTAGATCGATGAGGGCTCCACGCACACTTCAGGCCTACGCTATCGACCAGCTTCACGGCTTCATGAAACGTGTACTGAGGGCTGCAAGCTACGGGGACTATACTTCCAGGGAGATATGCAGGATAGCAGACCTATTAGAGGAGGCTGTGGAGGAGGTTAAGGATATGCGTGAGGCAGAAATGCTGCTTGAAACCTTAGGGCAGGCTAGAGCAAGCTACAAGTGCTCCAAGCGGGCCAGGTCGAAGAGTAGTGGAGGGAAAGCTAAATAACCTTTATAAGTGATTTACGGAGAGAAGGGGGGATAAAGGCTTGAGCGAGTCAGGCCGGGAACGCATAGTGGTGAGGGTAGGAGACAAGGAGATAGAGATAAATGAAGAAGTGCTTCTAACGCTGCAGGAGTATGTTCACACCCCCATGTCTCTGGAGAAGCTGGCTGAGAAGCTTGGCTTAGAGGGATGGGAGGAGGCATACGAGTTCGTCAAGAAGGTTCCAGCATGGGTTCTATGGACTCCGAGCAGCATGTGGAGGATAATGAGGGCTGAAGGCTAGCCCCTCCTTCAGGTGCACAAGTTGAGGGGTTCCCCAAAATGCACGGTTTTCACGGATGCTGATGGAACACTATGGCATAGCAGCCCAGTAGTCCCTGCAGTCAGGAAGCTTGCAGAGGAGCTTGGAAGAAGGGATCTAGCATCAATGATCCTGGGAGGCCAGGCTGAAAGACTACGCAACTCATTGTTCATAGAGGCTTACGACTGGAGAAGCATAGTTTCAGATGTTCTTTCAAGCCTGCCCGACTATAAGGCGAGGGCCGAGGAGCATGCGGATAGGCTTCTAGAACTATTCGAAGAATACTCGGAGAAGCTTGAAGCTCTTCCCGGAGTAGAGGAGGCTCTCGAGGAGGCCAGGAGGCTTGGATGCAGCGTGGCAGTTGTTTCAAACGCCCTCCAATACTATGTTGTAACACCTCTCAGAAAACTGGGGTTACAGGGGCTCTTCGACTCCATCATTACTCCTGAGAATATTAGCATAGCCTGGGCTCCGCCAATAAAGCCCTATAGGCCTATATTCATAGCATCCATGAAAGCCGCGCCTGCATCATGGTACGCCATGATCGGAGACCACATACTCTACGATGCTGTGGGGGCACTCTACGCAGGGCTGGATGCAGCCCTCATACTCTCCAAGGGCAGAGGCTGGGAGAAGCTGCTGGAGAGAGCCTATAGGAGCGCCGAGCTCCTCAAGCCTGCACCCATGGATCTAGATCCCCTTGGAGCGCTGCGCATGCTGGGAACCCATGGGGAGAGGCTGGGACGCCTCTTATCTGCTGATGACTGGTTCAGGCTTAAGGAACAGTTATCCAGGCTCATATCAAAACTATAGGCTCCAATATTTTGAAAGCATCCTCCTAGCCCTCCTAAGATACTCTTCCAGCCTCCCCGATTTCGCCCTGATACCCCTAGGCTTAGGCTCAGTGTAGAGTGGGGTCTCCTCATATGCTGCCAGGAAATTCGCCACTGAGAGTGGAAGTGAGCGTAGATCATATCCTCCCTCCAGTATGCCTGCAAGCCCTTTGCCTGAAGCCCTATGGGCAGCCTTGTAGAGCAGGTGGGCTGTCATCCAATGCCCCTGAACCGTGAGTTCGAAATCCATTAGGGGATCCCTGTGATGAGTGTCGAACCCGGCTGAGACGATGGTTACGTCAGGCTTATAGTCCTCTAGTATCGGGGCTACAAGCTCCTCTATCACCCTGACGTAACCATCATCCCCTACCCCTGGGGGGAGGGGGATAGGTATATTGTAGCCTAACCCCTCCTTCCTTCCCAGCTCCTCTAAATGCCCCCTCCACGGATAGTAGAGGTGTGGATCTCCGTGGAGGCTTATGTAGAGAACCCTGGGATCCTCGTAGAATATATGGGCTGTGCCATCCCCGTAGTGCGCGTCAATGTCAACTATAGCTACTCTTGAAGCCACGCCTCCTGCAAGCAGCTTAGCTGCAGCTATTGCGGCATTGTTGAATATGCAGAATCCTGCGCCTCTGCCTGGATGCGCATGGTGGCCTGGAGGCCTAATGGCAGCAAAGGCTGTGTTATAGGCTCTGCTGGCAACAAGCATTGCCGCCTGCATGGAGGCTCCAGCAGCATGGAGGGCTGATATCCAGGTCCCACTAGACACGAATGTATCTGGATCAATCATGCCTCCCAACCCTGTTTCAGAGTAGGATTGGATGAGTGATACATACTCCTCATCATGTACTAGTAGGAGTTCCTGGGCGTCAGCCTGCCTAGGCTCAACCAGCTTGACTATTCCTCCAAGCTTCTCCAGTATTGCTTTAATCCTGGCGGGTGATTCAGGGTGGTCTGAGGGAGGCTTATGCTCGAGGAATATTCGCCCCGAGATCAGGGCTGATCCTGCTGGGATTCCACGTGGATCCGAGTCGTCCACCCGCATTCCGCGCCTCCCCCATCTAAGTGTATTTTAGGAGGCCCTTGCCGGGAAGCTTGACTTTATCAGCTTCTGAGGGATCTCTCCCAACATATTCTAGTATTCTGCGCAGAGTCTCCCTCCCCACGCCGGCTACGGCAGCTATTTTTTCCGGAGGAGCTACGTAGAGGTCTGCAATGCTTTTGAACCCAGCCTCATAGAGCCTCCTAGCCCTAATCCTCCCAACACCTGGTATGGCTACTAGTCCCAGCAGCTCCTCCTTAACTCCATGCCTTACTCTTAGGTGTAGTGCTTTAAGCCTAGCTGCATGCTCCTCCAACCCCATGGTTGAGGAGAGCTCGGATGATGCGTAGAGGATCCAGCGTGCAGTATCACTATATGATCTTATGTCTCCAGGCCCCACATCATATCTCCTGACAATGCTGTCAACATCCAGCTCGTTTATCCAGTCCGAAAGCATGAGCGCGGTTTTAGCTGCAGCAATGAGTTCTCTCGGCTCAAGCTCCCCGTAAGCAGTATCAGGGATCACTGCTTCAAGCTCGTCTAGGTAGGACATATATGCCAGCCTCTCACCGCTTCTCACAGGCATTTTAGGCATGTCGGGGGTTATTGCCGCTAGAAACAGGTATTCGAGGTCCCTCAGCCTCCTCGACACTCTGCTTAATGCTTCGAGAATAATGGCGGCTGACATGGGATCGATGTATAGCTCGGAGACCCTTCTGCCGAGAATTGTTGCTTCAAGTCTTCCTCCACCCCTATTTATGAAGCCCTTCCCCTCCAGGAAGGAGAGGATGTCGCCTAGCCTGCGTTTAATTCCTCTGAGGCCATACTGGGCTGCGTATAGTGTCTTTGAAAGAATGCTGACAACCTTCTCCCTGGTATCAGCCCCATGGCTGGCTATGGATGCCAGCACATGGCTTCTGAGAGCACTGGTTGACCCAAGCTTAGACCATATTGGCTCAGGGGAGGAGAACACGTACTGCTCCATGAGTTCATCAACATCATCCCTGGGGGACGCTATTAGCACGGCCTCGCCGTACTCATCGTAGCCCGGCCTCCCAGCCCTGCCTGCAAACTGCTTGTACTCCATAGCCTTTATTGGAACCCTCCCCAACCCAGGCTCATAGCGCGTATAAGAGTCGAGCACAACCCGCCTGGCAGGCAGGTTGACCCCTGCGCCCAGGGTGGGTGTAGCCACTATTGCCTTAACAACCCTCCTCCTAAAAGCCTCCTCAATAACCCTTCTCTCCTCGTATCCCAACCCTGCATGATGGAAGGAGACTCCTGAGGACACAAGCCTGCCGAGCAGTGACGCCAGCTCCCTGGACTCCCCTACACGTAGAAGCATCTCAGCATATTTTTCAGCCTGCCCCCTGTCAGCATAAGCCTTCACTTTCCCTGCAAGGCTCTTGGCTAGTGAAACAGCCCTGCGCCTAGAGCTGACGAATACTAGTGCCTGCCCCTCAGCCCTAAGCGTGTCGAGCACGAGGCTTGGAACAGCTCCCCCCTCATCCCTGATGATTCTCACCTCACCGTCACTGAAGTATAGTCTGCCATCCTTGTATACAGCCTCTCTCAGCGGGACAGGCCTCCACTCATCATACACGTAGTCAGCGTCAAGCCAGGAGGCTATTTCCTCCACGTTGCCTATGGTTGCACTTAGAGCTAGGAACTGTGCTCCAGGTAGATGCTCCTTTAAGAGGGCTAGAAGCATTTCGAGCACAGGCCCCCTCTTAGAATCATCTATATAGTGGATCTCGTCCACGACTACGAGGCCTACACTACGCAGCCACGGAGCATGGTGTCTGAGGAGGCTGTCAGCCTTCTCATAAGTCGTTATGATCAGGTCGTAGGAGTCTAGGAAGGCGTCGGCACTATCATAGTCACCCACACTGAGAGCAGTCTTCACCCCTATTCGGCTCCAATACTCATTGAACTCCGAGTACTTCTCGGATGCCAGGGCCTTAAGTGGAGCCAGGTAGAGGGTCTTCTCCCCTCTAAGAGCCTTTAAAGCCATTGCAAGCTCAGCGATCAGGGTTTTGCCTGATGCTGTTGGAGCAGCTAATACTAGGCTCCGCCCCTCCAAGACTCCTTTACGTAGAGCCTTCTCCTGGGGGGGATATAGCCTCAGTATGCCGCGCTTCCTGAGAACCTCACGTATCCTCTGATCGACTGGCAGGCTATCCACATCCAATCCCTACGCCCCACATCGTGATCAATGCTAATCCACCAGCACGTAGCAGTTGAACCTCTTCTCATATATGTCGCCTACTTCAACCATCT
This sequence comes from Desulfurococcales archaeon, assembly GCA_027083135.1. Classification (GTDB taxonomy): domain Archaea; phylum Thermoproteota; class Thermoprotei_A; order Sulfolobales; family WAQK01; genus JALWQH01. The sequence continues at coordinate 6,793 of JALWQH010000030.1, forward strand.
TGCGTAGCAGCCTATACACCTCGTCTCTACTTATGTTTAGGCTCGCGGAGGCCGCGGTTTCTATCTCCTTTAACGGTATGCATCCAGCCTTGCTTACCTCGCTTCTACTCCAGAGTTCGCGTAACAGGTCTTTTAGACGCAGCATCTTGTTCCTGGCTCTAGCCGATATCCCTGTAGAGAGTATGTCTGCGTCAACTGTTCCCGTCTCAGTCTCCTTTCCAACGCTTTCCAGGAAGGCATGCATCAACCTTATGGCTTCCAGCGCATCCTCCTCCTCAACCCTGTCCTTGAGAGCCATCTTAGCATGAGCCTCTGCAAGCCTTACCAGCGCTTCAAGCTGCCTCGCTGTTATAGGTATGGGATGCCTCTCCTCGCCCTCGCCTAGAGGCCTGTCCTGCATCCTCATGGATACGAAGAACTCCTCTATGAGCCTCGAAGCCTCAGGAGTTAGCTTAGGCCTAACATTCCTCCTAGCATAGCTTATGTATTTTTTAAGCAAGTCTGGGGATATGTCAGGCCTTATCTGCTCCGCCTCCCTGTGGACATGCATTATGTGTCTAGCCAGGTTTCTATCAAGGCTTTCCCGCGGGACATCCTTCATCACGAAGATCAGGTCGAACCTTGAAAGTATGGTTGGAGGGAGATTCACATTCTCAGCTATGTTTGTGCCGACAAATCTGCCGTACTTGGGGTTTCCAGCCGCTATCACCGTTGTCCTAGCGTTAAGCCTTGCAACTATTCCTGCCTTGGCTATGCTTATACTATTATGCAGTACTAATCCATGGGACACGAAGAGACTGTAAGGCTCAATCGTTACATCGTACACCCATTTAGATCCAGTGTTGGGTACCTCCTCAACCCTGATGATCTTCAGCAGCCTTAGATTATCCTCCGCCTCTAATTCATCAGTACCAACATTATCTGCCTCTACGCCTGTATTCTCCGGGACAGGTGGATCCATGCCTTCAGCCTCAGCTACCTCTAACTCCATGCTGCTGGGAGGAGTAGGGGTGCCTGGTCCTCCAGGTATAACCACCTTATAGCCTGCACCGTTATCCCGCATTATATGAGAGTATGATCCAAGGGTTAGCAGCAGGTCTTGAATATCCTCGGCCAGCCTCTTAGATGATGCATGGAGTATTATCCTGCCATCCTCCACGGAGCCCCTTATATCAGCGTACACCCTGATGAACTCCCTCCTCGCGTCTTCAGGCATCCTGTAGATGAGTGCAGGGATCCTGGTGAACCCTGCCTGCATAATGTTATGAAGCATTAGCGGGCTTCCAGCCGTGCTGAAACGTATTCTTACAGTATTCTGCCCTGCCTCCATAACACGGTGCTCTACGCCCAGGGAGGCCAGCAGGCCTGCAATTCTCTCCGCAGTCTCAGGGCTGCATGAGACCTCATATTCCTCTCCTCTACGCTTAGCATTGCATGCCAGCATTAATGCTGCTAGGCTGGCCAGGCCTGCTGCCTCATCACGCATCTCCTCCCCACTATGCATGAGTTCGTAGCGTTTAACTCCGGGGACAAGCATGCCTGGCTCGGCTTTCTCCGCCCTTATTGCTGTGAGGCCTTTATTCTTCCACACCATTAGGGGATGTTCAGGGGTCACAGTTATTGTTCTTCCGTTGCTGAAGGTTATCCTGATGAATCTTTCAGGAGCCTTGTGGCGGCTCACGCTTGATGCTTTAAGTGGAACCACCTTTCTCTCCACGGGATCATAGGCCATGAGAACCAGATTGTCTACAGGGAGAATCTCAGTATCCTTGCCTCTGATAACCCTCTTCCCATTCTCCTCGATGAGCCTGTCAACCAGCCTCCCTATTCTCTCCTTCCTCCCATCAGCTAATAGGAGCTCGAAGTCCTTATGGTAGCTCTGCTGTTCAAGCGCCTCATGGATAGCGCTCCTATCCTCATCCCTCATCTTGTCGAACTCGTCTATACAGTTATGGACTATTATTCCATTGGCGAGGAAGTTGTGTATTCCAGGCACATAGAGATCGTAGACAGGCCCCTCATACCTGACATGCTCAACGCTTACTACTTCATCAATATAGTAGTCCTCATTCGCAGCTATCTCAACTAATCTCCTAGTATCTTCAGGGATCATGGATTCATCTAGGCTGCTGAGAAAGTCTTTAAGCCACGTCTTTGTAAGCCTCCTCTTACCGGCGATCGCGTCATGTATTATTCTCAACGCCTCCCCGTCCGCATCGCCCTTGGATCTAATGATGCCTTCCAGGCGGGCTGCAATGCTTCTAGACAATTCTCCAGGTATCGTGTTTCTCCTCGAAGCCTCATAGGGGATGAGGGGGATATTTACTTGGGATGCTTTGAGACTGTAGGGCCTAATAATGCTTAACAGCCTGGCAGCATCGCTGTAGGAGACCTGGACAGCTGTGCTGCCGCCTCTACTCCTCGTCTCCGAATATATGTCGAACCGCCTGAGAGCTAGGGGTATGGCCCCGGCCTCCTCCCCGCCTCTTAAGTTTATGATTATAGAGGGCTCGGCGGCCTCTCCTCCAGGCTCAGCTGGCTGCATGGAGATTGCTCCAGCAGAGTCTACGAGCCCTGCTAGGAATGCTTTGAGAACCTCGTCGGGCAGCCTTAACAGGCGTCTAAGATTATCCTCGAGGAAATACGTGGCTATATGTGCTAGTAGTGTGGAGTGAATGGTGATGAGCACCCTGCCTGAATATGCTTCACCCCTACTGCTCCTCGAATAATGCTGGGTGAAAGGTGTTATTCTAGGTGTTCTCCCAGTAATCTTCTCAGCTAGCACTGTAAGCCTCTCTAAGAGACCCTTGCTTCCGGGATCCTGTCTTACAGCCACTATGCCTTCATCCACGCTTATCTCGGCGTTATCAGCTCCATATATGAGTCCTAATAGGTAGCCTAGTTCAGGTGTGATCCACGATGTTTCAAGGTGATCTATTCTGCCATGAGCCATGTATCTTATCGTATTCCTGGCTCTCCACTCATCGTAGAGCCCGGCTTCCCTGAGAATCCTCCGCAGCAGTCCTACGCTTACATGAAGCCTGCCCTGGGATAAATGCATCCTCCAGCCTGCCCGCCTAAGATTGGAGAGTGATCCATAAAGCCTTACAGCGTTCTCCACTATTTGATGCGAATCCTCTCCCTCTATTATAGCTGCCCAATGCTCAGGCACAATGTCAAGCAGGTATATCTTCCTACTATGACCAGGTATTTTCTGGACTGAGAGGATCCTGTCTCCCACCCTAAGCATGCCTGCCTCCTTCCATTCCAGGAAGTCAGCGTCTATCAATAGATGATCAGGTGTAAGCAGCAGCTGTGAGCCGCTCTTAAACCCAAGTTTAACGAGCTTGCCGCGCCACTGCTTCCTCCTAAGAATGCTTGCCGCAGCATGCTTGGAGGCAAGCCTCTCCAGGCTGATGCCGACTACAATGTTGTTCTCCAGGAAGTTGAGTTCCACTAGTTCTCCATTGGAGGAGGCTCTTACCTTCCCATCCTCTCTGAAAAGATCCTCTATCCTCACATACTCATCGTTGACCAGCACCCTGGTATCAGGGTGCAGGCATGCTATCCCACCGTCAGCCAGTACAAGTGCACCTGCCTCTAAGTAATATTCGCCTGTACTCTTATCTCTGAGAACCGCCGCGGTCAGTCCCGCCGCGGAGCTTCCCTTACCACTAGTATATATGCCGCGGGGAGCTATCTTAGCCACAAATTGGAGGAGCTGGCTGTTATGGAGGAATAGTAACCCCAGCCCTCCGGCAAAGTTCTCATACTCCTCGACGGATAAGTCGTAGACGTATTTATGATGCCTGGGCTCCACCTCCCGTATGTCGATCTCCTCCACAGTCTTCACGGTATCCCATGCCATCATGGCGCCTGTTGATGCATCAATGAGGCCTTGTGCTTCTAGGGGCTCCCTACAGCCTCCGTCCAGCCAGCCTCCACGGATAATTGCCTCCGACGCTGCCTCTGAGCCTATACTTTCAGTTATTCCTCCGCCCCCCCACTCGTAGATAGATGTGTTAGCTAAGGCTCTGTGAGAGAGATCTCCAGCCGCACTTTGCCGAAGCATGAATGCGGTTCTATCCTTCTTGAGCTGCCTGTTCCTGGATGTTAAGGTGATCTCGAAGCATGATGCCTCCCCGCCGGCATGCAGCCTATCATAATGCCTTATCGTATGCTCTACTCCCAGTAAGGCTAGGAGCATTGAAACACCGTAGGCTAGTGGCCTGCCTTCAACACGTATAATGGCTCTGCCTTCAATGGATCCTTTTCCTCCCAGGCATGGCGGATTATTGGAGCTGCTGTCGATCAGTCCTGAAACGATTCCTTCAATGAAGCTTACGGGGGCGTTGAACGCTATCCGCGGTATTCTGGGAACCCATGGTTCACTAGTCCTGCCTCCTGCACCCATATTTGCAGAGCAGTTGGCCTCCACCCATCCTCCAAACTCGCTGCCCGATATGATGAGCCTATATGCTCCTACACTGCTATTCCCGTCTCCACGGATAATCCTGGTGGATGCGCCGAGCTTTTGTTCCGCTATCCTTGATAGTTTCTCTGCGGCTCTCCGATCAGCTGTTGTGATCTCAATGGATTTCCGGGCCGTTATCCTGGATGAGGCTCTGCCTCCTAGCAATGATCCTATGAGGTAGCCTAGATCCCAGTCGAGCCTTATTCTCCTATCCCCGATCTCTACGTATTCCACTATTTTCCTCCTGAGGGATGCTAAGCCGCGGAGCACGGGCAGCTTTATCCCCCATTTAAGAGCGTCGCAGGGCTTAACAGCTACAAGTGTTGCCTTACTGGGGTCAAGCCCTATTAGGCTGTGATTCCTGGTGACCAGGGCTCTCCTCCCACGCCTTGTTTCAAGAACTATTATTTTTCTCGGAGCCCTATGTCTTATCAGGGCTTTTATGCGCTTCACCTCTGGTTTAAATGTTAGCGGCGAGATTGCTATAGTGTAGAGCTTCACGCCTACATCATTTAGCATTAGCTCCTCTGTTTCACCGTGGGCTACCACCTTGTCCCCGTATTTCTCCATATAATTGTCTACCAGCTCCCCTATGGGTTTGAAGTCAATTGTTCCATCCTCATATACTATGAGGATGTGCTCGCTGTATGCTAGGCTCTTAGCTGTACCTGGATCACCTATGAGGAGGACGTGTATGTCTCCTCTAACCCTGGTTCCATCCCTCAGCTTCTTAGGCACTCCTCCGAAGAGGGCTAGGGCTATAGACTCCTTTATATCCCAGTGGCCATAGATGGCTGGAGCTATGCTGGCTATGATTCTCTGCCTTATCCATGGATCCCTTGCAAGCTCCTTGATTTTCTCCTCATCCTCCTTGGTTATTGAGACCTCCTCTAAGACCTTCTGGGAGACCTCTATGTAGTTTGCATCGATGTATAGGTCGAATACGGGTGGCTTAGCCTTTCTTAAAGCACTGCTGGAGGCCTTTATCTTAAGCACGCCTACAACTGTCACCCTGTCTCCAGGCCTAGCCTGATCCACTAGGTCTCTGAGCAGGATGACCTCTATGCTTCTAGGCAGCTGGCCTGGAGGTATCTCCTCAGGCTTCTCCTGTATCACCACTTTCTGCCAGTCAACGTAGGTTGAATCCTCTGGCACCAGTTTAAACGAGCCTCCCCGCCCGCATACAGGGCAGGCTGCAGGCAGCTCGAACTCCTCATGCATCTCCCCCTCGGGAGGCCAGTAGAACTCGTGCTCACCTTCCGGACCCCTATGCCTCAGCTTGGCCCTCACAAGCATCTGCTTTACAGGCGTGGCTCTAACCAGTATTCCCTCAACCATGACGAGCTTTCCTACAAGATCGCTTCTAAGCTCCCTAAGCTTCCTAGCCTTCCCCAAGCCACGGATCCTCATAAAGAATTTCTCAGCGGTCTCAGCATACTCGTAGTCAAGTGTGCGTACAACGTCTCTTATAGCCTCGGAGGCCTGATCCAGGAATACCTCAGGGTTGTTTAGAAGCTCTCCTGCAAGCCTTGTATCGTAGAGGTAGAGGTCAGTCCAATCCACTACTAGGCTCCTACTGTTAAGCGATATCATCTCCTTTATTCTCTCAACATATTTCAGCTCGCCGCTCCTATCCCTATATGTTCTAAGGAAATCCGAGAGCTTCATCTTAATGTCGAGGGCCTCGCCGAGCCCTGCCTCCCCTCCCGTTGAAACAGCGTCTTCACCCAAGGTATCCCACCACTCTCCCCCTCCATTCATTCAGCACTTCCTGCAGGGCCTCGTAGAGCGCCTGCTCCTCGGGTAAAAGTCTGTCAGCTATTTCCCCAGGCTTCCTGCCACCTTGCAGGAGCCTGAGGATCAATCCAAGCCTATGAGCCACTATCTCATAGATGAAGCGCTCAGCCTTCCTTCTCTCCTCATAGGCCTCTGGATCAACCTTGGCGCTCAGCCTCTCATCAAGCCTCTCCAAGTACTCTCTCGCCTGCATGTAGAAGTCGCGTGGAAGCCTGGGTATCTCTAGGGGGCTCCTAGTATTAGTCTCAGTGAAATGTATTCTTGCAAGCTCCTCTAAAGATAAGCCCTGATCCCTTATCTCAGCTACCCCTTCATCCACCAGGGCTAGGGCTACTCTCCTAGGAACATCTATCTCCTCCCCCTTCCTCAGCTCCAAGGCTCCTGAAGGCAAAGTGATCCTCCTATCCCTTAGCACCAGGATCCTCACAGGCTTCTCAAAGTACTCCTCCTCCAGGGCGGCAAGCCTCTCGCCCAGCAGCTCAAGCATGCCCAGCACTCATCCTACTACTTCTCTGGAGTTCCGCTTATATAGGTTAGTATCATAGAGGATTGAAGAGGACTAGAAAGCATGGCTTCCGAGCATGAGCTTCTATGGGCTGAGAAATATCGTCCAAGAAGCCTCGACGAAATAGTTGACCAGGAGGACATTGTGGCAAGGTTGAAGAAATTCGTGCAGGAGCGTAACACACCGCACCTCCTCTTCGCAGGCCCTCCTGGAACAGGGAAATGCGTGACCGGTGATACCCTTATCCTCACACCCATGGGGCCCAGGCCTATAGGGGAGATAGTGGAAGGCTACCTTGACCGCAGGGGAGGCGGGGAGAAACAGGTCCCGGTAAAGGGCCTTAAAATATACACGCTTAATGCTAGGGGAAACGTGGTGGAGGCTGAGGCCTCCCATGTATATAGGGGTGCAGCATCAAAGATTATGCGCTTGAAGACCAGGATGGGAAGAGAGATAGGACTGACGGCTAGGCACCCCCTCCTCGTGAATAGAGGAGGAATAGTTGAATGGATCCCTGCCTCCAATATCAGGGTAGGTGACAGGATAGCTGTTCCCCGCAGTATAAGTGTGCCTGAGAAACCGCTCTCAGACGAGGATGAGAGAAGAATTGTTTTGCAGGCTCTCCTACTAGGAGCGGAGAGGAAGGACGGTGCCTGCAGAGCCACCTGTGTCTCAAGGGATGCTGCCAGGCTTATAGCATCAAGCATCGGCGTGGAGCCCGGGGAGGATGGGAGGACGATAACACTGCCTTCATGTAGGGTTGATGTTGAAGGATTATGGGGCAACTCTAAGGCCCTGAGAATACTTGTGAAAAGCTACCTGGAATGCTTCTCACATGTGTCCAGCAGGGGTGTTGAGGTTCAGGCTGGCCGGATGGCTGCAGAGCTATTATCCTATGCTATGCTGGCTTTAGGCATAGTGGCTAGGATAACTGACAAGGGAATAGTAGTCGAGGATAAGGAGAGTCTTAGAAGGCTTGCTGAGATGAGAGTATACAGTGATGCTAGGAGAAGCCTACTCGAAGAGGTAGTTGAGATAGCTGTAGACCCGTCAATACCTATAGGCAGACTTGCAGGAATGCTTCTAGGAGTACTGGGAGACGCTGAAGCCCTGGTGGAGACAGGTGGAGGCGAGATACCAGCCGAGAAGCTCAGGGAGACAGCCCTAACCGTTATCCCCAGGCTACAGGAAGAGCTGCTCAGAATGGAGGAGGTATTGGAGAGAAGTAGAAGAGTGGAGGAGGCCTCAGGTCCAGGTAGGCTTGTAGCTGAAACCAGCCTCCTCATGCGTGAAAGCACTCTAAGCCTCTACAAGCAGCTCAGCGAGGCCCTCTACTCCCTAGTATTTCTCTCCAGAGCTGATATCTACTGGGATACTGTGACAGATATACGTGTAGAGGAGGGGGAGACAACAGTATATGATCTAACCGTGCCAGGCACAGGCAATTTCGTGGGAGGCCACGGGCCAGTGATCCTGCATAACACTACTGCGGCACTGGCCTTCGCCCACGATCTCTACGGGGAGGAGTACCCTAGGTATCTCTTAGAGCTGAATGCCTCTGTAACAGGCGACACACCTCTAACCACTAGAATTAACGGTGAGGTTAGGAGGCTTAGGTTCTCGGAGCTTGAGAGAATAGCTGAGAGCATAGGCCTCGAGGAAATAGTGATCAATGATTCCAGGTATATACGTATACGTGGAGTAGAGGTTCCCAGCTATGATGCACACATTGGGCATATAACGTGGTCTAAGGCCTCATGGCTCATCAAGCATAAGGCACCATGGGTTCTGCGAATAAAGACTAGGAGCGGTGCTGAGCTAGGGTTAACAGGCAATCACTCCGTAGTCATCGTGGATCATGATGGAAGGCTAGTGGAAGCCAGGGCCTCCGAGCTTAAGCCTGGATCACTGCTCATAGGAGCATCCCCTGGAACACTGGCATCGCTTATAAGGGGAGAAGAGGCTGCAGGAAGGCTAAGCGATCCGCTTCCCTCAGAGCCCTTCAAACTGATCCTTAAGGCAGGCGTGGAGGATCCAACCATAACTAGGGAGGAGGCCCTAAGACTCTTGTCCAGAGGGCCTAACGGTGATCCAGTAGGGTTTAAGAGGGTTTCAAGGCTTGCCTCGGCAGGCATCATGGCTGACGAGATAATAGGCATAAGGTTGGAGAAGGCGGACTCATATGTATACGACCTATCAGTACCTGGCAGAGAGGTGTTTTTCGCAGGCTCCAAGCCTATACTGCTACACAACTCTGATGAGAGGGGTATAGAGACAATAAGAACGAAGGTGAAGGAGTTTGCTAGAAGCAGGGTTGCAGGCCCCATCCCATTCAAACTCGTATTGCTGGATGAAGCCGACAATATGACGGCTGATGCCCAGCAGGCTCTTAGAAGACTCATGGAGCTATACACTGCTACCACGAGATTCATACTAATAGCCAACTTCCCAAGCAAGATCATAGAGCCCATACAGTCTAGGTGCGCCTTCTTCAGATTCACACCGCTGCGCAAGGAGGATGTTATAGCGAGGCTGAAATGGATAGCTGATCAGGAGGGGGCAGAATACGATCCTGAGGGGCTTGAAACAATATATGAGGTCTCCGAAGGTGACATGAGGAAGGCGATAAACCTGCTCCAAGCAGCCGCAGCCCTAGGCAAAGTCACCACCACTGCTGTCTACAAGGTTGTAGGCATGGCTCATCCAAGAGAGGTTAGAGAGATGATAAGCCTAGCCCTACGCGGAGACTTCACTGCAGCTAGGGATAAGCTGAGGAAACTAATGATAGAGTACGGGCTAAGCGGCCTAGACATAGTTAAACAGATGCACCGCGAAATCTTCAGCGATGAGACGGGGCTAAGCGAGGAGCAGAAAGTCCTGGCGGCAGACTATATAGGCGAGATCCAGTTCAGGCTCGTGGAGGGAGGAGACGATGAGATCCAGCTTAACGCGCTGCTCGCATGGCTAGCACTGCTCGGAG
>JALWQH010000031.1 GCA_027083135.1 Desulfurococcales archaeon
GGAAAGCTACAGGGGCTTCGTCGACGGGGCTGATGGGAGAGTCATAATAGCATGGTATCCTCAGACAAGGCATGCAAGAGAAGCTGCGACAGGTATGGGTTTAGGCATGCTTGGAATAGGAATACTTGCAGGAGCAGTATTATCCCCCTTCACTGGAGGGTTAAGCATGGTTGGAGGAATAGTGGCAGGTATAGCTGGGGCAATACCCATGCTTAGAAGAGCCTCCCATAGAGTAGCACAGGCCAGCCAGATCCACGAGCTGAGAGGAGGAGAAAGCCTAACAGGCAAGTTGAAGAAGGCTAAGAAGATATGGAGCCTAGGATTCTACATATCAGGCTGAGAATGCGGTTTATATATTGCCCACCCACCTATTCATCCAGGCTTTAAAGGTGTGAATAATGGGCAAAGAGACAAGGCTGCTTGAGAAAATAGAGAAAATTATCCCAGGATTCCACGGTTACAAGCAGAAAGAGCTGATCAGAGAGGATGACAAGCTGGTAAGAGAAAAGGTAGCTGCAATCATAGATGACGCCCGCAGAGAACTTGAGAAAACACTTAACAGGTGCCTCCTACTCAACTGCGAATTCCTAGAAGCTATAGACAGGATACGTAAGAAAGCATTAATGGTGGCTGAAAGAATAAGGCACTCAGAGTACGGCTACTCAGGCTACTTCGACAGGGTGAAGATAAGGGAAGAAGAGCTTGAGAGGCTTTTAGAATATGACTCAAAGCTGCTCGACGAGGCTGAAAGAATACTTGAGGCCTGCCGGGAGGCATCCTCCAAGGTCTCAGATAAGGAGACCCTGCCGAAAAAACTGTTCAGCCTAGACGACATGCTGGAGACCCTAGATAAACTCATATTGGAGAGAAATAGGATGTTCAAGGTGAAGTGATGCTGCATGCCTAAAATAATAGAGTGGAGTAATCCAGGTGCAGACGAGATCATTTGGAGGTACCCCAGCGAGAGCATAGAATGGGGATCGCAGCTAATAGTACATGAATACGAGGTAGCCGTATTCATGAGGGACGGCAAGCTCTACGATGTCTTCGGCCCAGGCAGGCATACCATAACCACGCTTAACCTCCCACTCCTAGGAAAAGTATTGAAGACCATTGCAGGATACGATAAGAATCCATTCAGAGCCACGGTGATTTTCGTAAGCTTGAAGGAGTTCCGCGGAACCTTCGGAGGAGAGACCCAGACAAAGGAGCTCGCCCCTCTCAAATTCTACGGCAGCTACTGGTTCAAGGTATCGGATCCCAAGCCGTTTCTAACAGAGGTTGTGGGAGGCCAGGGCCTCTACGAGAGCAGCGATGTATCCAAGTTCCTGAGAGGATACTTCAACGAGAATATGATGAAGCATCTCAACACGTACAGCATTGTGGATGTATTCCAGCATCTAGACAGGGTGACAATGGAGGTTAAGGTGAAGCTGCTTGAAGACTTCCGCAGGCTGGGGCTGGAGATCATAGACGTCAAGTTCGAGGGAGTTAATACCACTGAGGATTGGCGTCAGAGGCTCTTCTGGCTCATGCAGACAGGCAGGGCGGAATACGTGCTGCAAATGGATACAGCCAAGCAGGTTGCAAAGGAGCTAGGCAAAAGCCCGGGCGCGGCGGTTGGAGCAGGAGTAGCAATAATACCGCCCCTATTCTACCCGCCTCCGCCAGGCCAGCAGGCCCAGCCAGCCCCCCAGGCACCACCACCCTCAGCGCAGCCTCCAGCGCCAGCAGCCTCTACAACCACACCCACAGGGTACGTTCCAAGATGCCCATACTGCGGTAAACCTGTCCCCCAGGGTGCCAGGTTCTGCCCATACTGCGGTAAACCCTTGAAATGGTGTCCCAACGGCCACGTAGCGCCTGCTGAAGCCAAGTTCTGCCCTGTCTGCGGTGCGAAGCTAGAGTGAAAAGCCTACTAGAAAAGAATGATGAAGCATAAATCAAAATTATTTATCACTGATTAATAGAGTTAGCTAAGCATACTAGTATAAGGGCTTCGGAGCCCTGCCTGTTCTAAGGGTCTGGGCTAAAACCCGCATAACCTTATCTTCAATTCCGAATTTCCTTAGCCTTCCAATGGTTTTCTCAACATTGTATGAAGCCCTACGGTGAATAACTCCCTTCTCAGTGTCTATGATCATGTAGGATGCTCTGGGATCACCGTCCCTAGGCTGCCCCACGCTGCCTGGATTGACGAGGCGCATGGAACCAGTCTCGCGAAGCATGGGTATATGAGTATGCGCCGCCACAACATAGTCCGCCTCCACGTGCCTTGACGCCTGGCTCAACGCCCTGGCAACCCTCTCCTCAGTGTACCATGGATATATGCCGCTGCATAGAGGACTGTGAGGTGAGGCATGTACAGCGAGGATTCTAAGCCCATCCAGGTTTACGGCAGCCATGCTGGGCTTAACGCTAAGCATTCTAAGCTCTCTTGCAGAAAGCATACGCCGAGTAACTAGTTCACGGGTAGCTTTAGCAGCGTTCCTGAGGCCCTGAGCCCCCCAGCATCGAGGCCTCCGAGCTATATATTGATCATGATTACCCCTCACCCATAACGCGGGAGATAGTGAGCGGACCTCGTCTAAAACCTCTCCTGGGGCAGGGCCATAATCGACGAGATCTCCTGCAACCACTACTTCATCGAATCTCCCAGCATTATTGATAACAGCCTTAAGCGCATCTATGTTGCCATGAATATCAGCGATCACTAGTATCCTCAACGGCCATCACCCGGCGTCCAGCCTAAACGGCACAGCTATCCTAAGCCCTAGGAAAGCATGGTAAAAGACTCTTCTCTCCCCTAGCTCTCACTGAACACCTAGGTAGTATAGTCTCTCAGCCTCTAAAACCCTGGTACTAACCTCTTCATCTATGCCTGTAGCGTTTCCCCTCTCATGGTGTTTTTAGTTATTTTTCGATACTTTTAATTCCGTAGGGGGTTGGCCCTCGATGCGGGTTCACCTGCTTCACCCACACCTCATGGGGCTCAGTCAGGGGCAATGCCACGGGCCTCCCATCTGAGGATAGATATCTTAACCCAATGTTTACTGCATCAATAACATCTCTATCCAGCACTAATCAGTTACCTAGCCAGGCATGACGCATTCCTTATTTTCTCCCTGTATCCATCATGCTTTCAGGATGATCCCGGGTGGCTGGCGCTTGAAGGTCTTCTTCCTAGGTACAGGAGGCATGGTCTCAGCGTCTAGGAGGGCTCAGCCCTCAGTGCTCCTATGGGGCAGCGAGCCCATCCTCCTCGATGCTGGTTGCTGCGTGGAGCGTAGGCTGAAGGCTCTAGGCATAGATGTCTGCACAATCAACAGGATCTATGTGACGCATAGCCATCTAGACCACATTGGAGGGGTTGCAGCGCTTCTTAATGAGAGGAGTAAGGCTCATTGCAGCGGCACTATAACCCTATATGCACCGAGAGATGAGAGACTGGAGGCCCTTGTAAAATACTTCTCACCCCGCTCTATCCCTAAACCTGAGCTATTCTTCTTTGAGCCGCCAAGCATTATTCCATCGCCCAGAGGATGGATGATAAGGGCTATCAGAGCAGTACATCCTGTGCCTTCAGCCTCCTACGTGGTGGAGGTGGATAACCGTAAAATAGTGTACAGTGGTGATACGTCGTTTAACCCTGAGCTTGCAGATGAGTGCCAGGATGCTGACCTAGCAATATATGAGGCAACCATGCCTCTATGGATGGGGAAGGATGCTTCCAGGTTCGGGCACTCTACATGGAAGGATGCTGTAGAGGCGTGCAGCGAAGCGAGGATTCTGGCCCTAATCCACCTCTCCCTCGAGTCAGAGAGAGAGCTCGTATCTCAGAAAATAGGGGGGAATAAGATAATACTTGTTCCAAGCGACCTAACAGTAGTGGAGGTATAAGCATTGTCGGCTGAGAAGGGGGAAGAGCTTCAAGACTGCATAGTAGAGTATGCTGGGATGAGGATTAAGACAAAGTGCATGTCAGGGCAAGGCATATACCTATGCCCCATATGCTTCACCTCAGGGCACATGACCATGTTCTATAACGAGAAAGACCTGATACACCACTTAATAGCACATGCTGAGGGCCTAGTGCATGTGACTAGGAGTAGAGGGGGGAGAACACGTTCCCAGCAGAGAACACTACTGGGAACACGTACACCAATTTGATAGAACCCCACATTGCATCTTTGGAAATGCTGGACTTATCCCGAGAATTCTAGGCGGGATAGAATGCAGGTGCCGCCTCAGGGGATCTGGGCACATGTATCTGTAGGCGGAGCGGCACCTCCCCATACTCTCTTCTCGCTCTTAGAAGGCCTACAACACTATCCGCCAGGTCCTCCGCAGTATTAAGGCTTGAGAGAGGCACAGGGTTGCCGTTAACATATAGGCGTGGAGCAGGCTTATCCCCCTCTACCCATGGCTCGGAGAATAGGCTTGAACTACTTCTCCAGGCAGTTGTGGGTATTATGTATGCCCATATGCCGTACTCGTCTCTAAGTATTTTGGCAGCCTCTCGGGCCAGCTTCAGGATCCTCTCACTCTCCTCATCGAACCCTAATATAAGTGTGACATCTACCTCCACTTTCCCTCCCAGTAGTAAAAGCTGAACCTCAGTTTAATTATAAGGTGTTTCCCTAATAGTGGAGATTAAGGCTGGATGCGGAGTATTTCTTTAAGGATCATGCCTATTAGGTTTCCCAGAGGATAAGGGTTGAACAGCAAGCTCTGGGTGCTGCTGTGGAAGGAGCTGCTGGATCTAGCTAGGGATAGGAAGACCCTAATAGCAACGGTGCTGCTCCCAATGGTATCCATGCCTCTACTAGCCTTAACTACAAGCTACTTCTCAGGGCAGCAGACATCTATAGTGTACCTTGTAGACGAGGATGGAAGTGCAGGGTGTCTAGGCTCCTACTGTGTAAACTCAACAGAAATATCATCGAAGCTCGTAAGCTTAATAGAGCAGAACAGTCCTCACGGGATGAAGATAGAGGTCCATATGTCTCGCAGGGAGCCTCACTCAGGATACGATCTCATGGTTGTGCTTCTCCCAGGATTCACCAGGAATCTGACAAGCCTAGATGAAGTGGCGGTTGTGAAGATAGCTAAGAATATAGGTTCCTCCAAGGCCGACCAGCTCTACGGTATAAGCCTCTCAGCCCTCTCCTCGCTCTCAGAGGAGTTCTCCAAGCTTAAAGTAGAATACCTGGCTAATGCGTCGAGGCTTCACGTGAATCCCGATGCGGTGCTACACCCTGTGATGCAGCTACAGGTATTTGTTACTCCTGGGGGAGCTCCCACGGGGCAGAAGGAGGCTTTTAGAGTATGGTCTGCCAGGTTCCTTGCATTTGCCCTAGCCTTCATAGTCATGCCTCCAACAGTATTCATAACTGACAGCATTGCGGGGGAGCGTGAACGTAAGACTCTTGAAACACTGCTTGTAGCCCCCATAAGCAGGCGGCTAATATTGACGGCTAAGCTCGTGGCGAGCAGCGTGCTGGGATTAGTTGCAGCGATGGCTGACGTAGTTGGAGTTATAGTGTTCTTCATGATGCTTGGAGCGCCGATGATGCTGGAGCCAAGCCTACTAGCAGTTCACGCAGGGGATGTAGCCTTAACAATATTTGTAACCTCGGCTCTAGTCATACCCATAGTATCCAGGGCTGATACTGCTAGGTCTGCTCAGGCAGCATCATCCCTCATCACCACTCTGGCAATAATAATATTCTTCGCCATGCTGGCAGTCGATATATATAGGCTTCCTCTCTATATGAAAGCCATACTTTACCTGATCCCCTATACTCACAGCGCCCTCATAGTATACAACTATGTGATAGGGAATGACTTCATGGTGATTATACATGCATCCGTCCTGCTAGCATTATCCTTGATCCTTCTCATGGTTTCCTACAAGCTGTTCAGCACTGAGGCGGTTATAATAGGAAGGCCTAAAGGAAAGCCGCGTCGCCCTCGCTCCACTTACATCACCCCTCAGAACGTCCCTACGAGCTCATCCGCAGCAAGAAAATGATCCTGAATTAAGGGTATTATGCCTTTACTCGTCCTTCACGGTCAGCGTGTAACCGCATGCCTCACCTCTTCGGCCTCCCCGAAAACTCCTCATCCCCATAGAGATTTATTCTTCAAAGGTTTTGGAGTTAGCGTTAGAGGAGGAGCCTTGAGGGATGCTGGAGGGGCTGCTGGAGGCTCTTGAAAGCTACGGCCCGCTGGGCGTGTTCCTAATCTCGTTTCTAGGCAACACAATCCCCTACTCCACGGTGCCTTACTTGATCCTGGTTGCAGCCTATGCTGCAAGCCTTACAACAACCTGGGACTACGTGTTTGTATCTGTGCTTGGAGGCCTGGGAGCAGGGTTGGGCAAAGTGGTTGTCTACTATATTGGCAGGACTGCTAGGATAGCCCTTCCCAAGCAGACACGTGTCCAGATGGAGAGGTTTGCAAAGCTGTTTGAGAAGAGCACATTCATAGCGGTATTCCTATTCGCAGCCCTCCCCCTTCCAGACGACCTGCTCTACATACCTCTAGGCATAGCCAGGTATAATCTAGCATTATTCACTGCAGCCGTCGTGGCGGGCAAGGTCATTATAACAGGTACAACAGTGTTCTTCGGATCAGCTCTTAAAAGCCTGGTATCCTATACGTTCTCCATAAACCCCCTCCTCTCAGTATTCTCCGCAGTCGTATTTACAGTGGCTTCAATCGTATTTGTAGTTGAGATGAATTGGGGCAGGGTGCTGGAGGTATATCAGGAGAAAGGCTCCCTGCAGGCATTGGTAGAGCTGACAATACAATTCTTCCTAGTTTTCATTAAGCTTTTCAGATGGGTGAAGCGTTTAATATATGCTCGCGGCAGGCGAACAGGCCTCTCTGAACGGCCTTAGAGAGCCTATAGGAGGCATTGAATGTCGCCTTCCACCCCTGTCCGCCGAACTTGAGGAACAAGGTAATTATAAATTTATTTTAGAGATTATGAGTCTACTGGTCAACGGGCTGTGAAGAGACTCCGATGGACTGACCTGTGATGCAGGATCAACCGGCTGAGCCCGATAGGACACGCTTTACATGGGACCTTGATGATGTCTTCCATAAAAGACAGCATGCTACTTACTTATCCATAATATTCATATTCTAAGGGCGGTATAGTGATATAAGGTGTTGTGAATGGGTTCGGAGAAACGCATAGTTATAATGGGTGCTGGAGGCAGGGATTTCCACAACTTTAACGTGGTGTTCAGGGATAATCCTGAGTACAGGGTTGTAGCGTTCACAGCCGCACAGATACCTGGGATTCAGGGTAAACGGTATCCACGGGAGCTGGCTGGAGAACTCTATCCTTCAGGCATACCCATAGTCCCTGAAGAAGAGTTAGAGGAGCTTATACGCAGACACCATGTAGACGAGGTGGTTCTCTCCTACAGCGACCTGCTCTACAGCGATGTTGGGCACATGATGAGCAGGGCGCTTGCGGCAGGGGCAAGCTTCAGGGTTCTGAGCCCTCGTGAAACAATGCTTCAAAGCACACGGCCAGTGATAGCCGTTGTAGCCGCCCGTACAGGTGCTGGTAAGAGCACGGTTAGCAGAGCAGTAGTAAGAGAACTTCTAGCCAGGAAGCTGAAGCCAGTGCCTGTTAGGCATCCAATGGCATATGCTGGGAACCTAGCTGAGGCTGTGGTTCAGCGGTTCGAGAAGCCCGAGGATCTAGACCGCTACGGTGTGACCATAGAGGAGCGTGAGGAGTATGAGCAATATATACGTATGGGTCTAATAGTATATGCTGGAGTTGATTACGGCGAGATTCTGAGGAGAGCTGAGATGGAGGGGGACATAGTATTGTGGGATGGGGGAAACAATGACTGGCCATTCTTCGCACCCGACTACACTATAACAGTTGCAGACGCTATGAGGCCAGGGCATGAAGCTTCAAGCTTCCCTGGAGAAGTGAATGTACGGATAGCTGACGCAATCATCATAAACAAGGCTGACCAGGCTAAGCCTCGCGCCATAAGGATGATTAAACGCAACGTGAGGCGCCTAAACCCCAAGGCGACGATAAGTGTAGCCAACAGCGAGGTAACAGTAGATAAGCCCGAGCTGGTCAGGAATAAGAGGGTACTAGTAATCGAGGACTCACCCACAGTGACGCATGGAGGACTGCCCTACGCTGCAGGCTATGCCGCTGCAACGAAGTTCAAGGCGGCGGAGATAATTGATCCTAGGCCATACGCTACGGGAATATTCACTGATCTCTACAGAGAATACAAGCATATGGGGCCAGTACTGCCAAGCACCGGGTACACGGAGAAGCAGCTGAGAGACTTGGAGGAGACGATAAGGCGTGTCCCAGCCGACGCTGTAATCCTAGGCACGCCGAGCGACATAACCCGGCTCATAAAGATAGATAAACCCGTGGTAAGGGTTAGCTACGAGCTTAAAATAATAGAAGGGCCAAGCATAAAGGATATGATAGACAGATTCTTAGAGAAAGCATCCTATAAGATCAAGAAATATTAGTTTATTTAAGCGCCTATCATTGGCGCTTCTTTCTTAAAGACTTTTCTCAGCAGTGCTTCTACGTTCCAGTAATACTAGAATAGTGAGGCCGGCAAGCATTGATGCAGCGGCAACTATAGGTATTTCAGTATTCCTAGCCCTGGCAAGCAGCTTTCCACTCACATATGCTGCGCATAACATCTGAGGGTAAACCCCGCTTACGGGGCGGGCCGTGAGAGGGAGGCTATACACAGTAGTGCTTGACGATATATCCGTAGTAGAGGCGGAGGTCTGCGAGACTGGTAGGGGGGCATCAGCTATGGTTAAGGAGGCCTGCCTCATAAACGAGCATCCAGGCACTTCGCCCACGCTATTCATCCGTATTATTAATGGATCAGTGTTACCTGGCTCTGTTTCAAAGCCTCCATAAACGTATAGGCTTCCATGGCCGTCAGCGTATACCGTGTAGGCCCAGTCTTCCCCAGGTCCTCCGTAAACCCTATACCACTGCAGGGAGCCGTCAAGGGAGAACTTAGCCACTATTGTATCATTCTTATATTCAGCAGGGTTGACTGGAGCATAGCCCGTCAATACTATGCCTCCATCATCATATATGGCGTCCCAACCCTCATCATTGCCTGGTGTACCGATAGCCTTGCTCCACACGAGGCTTCCATTAGATCTGAACAGCATGAGTAAGGCATCAGTGCCGCCTATCCCTGAGGCATCGGTCCTGCCTGCCACCGCTATCAGGCCTCCTGGAACAATATTAAGCCTGTATAATCTATCAGCGGATGAGCTGCCTATTAGGCGGCTCCATATTATGCTGCCGTCAGTATAGTTCACAGCGCCTAGCCATGCTCCGGAACGCCAATTATAGCCTGCGGCAATCATCGTTGTCTCATTTATGAATTTCACCGACATTATCATAGGGCTCTGGGGAGCTATGCTATAGGCCCTGCTCCAAATAACTCCTCCATTTTCATCGAGCTTTAGAAGCCATGTATAGTAGTTCCTGCTGGATAGGTCATAATATATGCCGCCTGCCACTATATTGCCGTCGGGGGCAACGGTAACCGAGGTGAGATAGGAGTAATACTCGTTTGGCGTAGGGCTTATCCTCTCAAAAAACGCGACGCTTCCATTTGAGAGTATCCTAGCCACTACAGCCCTCCCGTATCCGTAAGATACAACTCCGGCAAATACTATGCTTCCATCATTGAGAATATCTTCGTCATATATTGTTATAGGGGAGGAGGAGTTATACACCCGTTGGCTTATAGGTGTGCCCAGAGGATCCAGGTAGGAGACCCATAACCCTCCATTATACTGTGTAGAATATGGGACACCGAAGGATTGCGTCGTTATTGCCAGCACAATGCGCCCGTCGGGAAGCACACGTGCCCTCCACGCGTAGTCGTTTCCACTGCCTCCCCTGATAATCTCCAGGAAGCATGGCTGAGGCGTGGAGGCCTGTCCTCGAAGAACAGGTGCCTGGAGAAGAGCTGCCAGCACTAATAGCAGAGCTATTGCAGCTAGAGTTATAGTCCAGCTAAGCATGCTTCTCCACACGTCTAGAGCACCCGCAGACCATATGGTGCGGCAGAAATTAATAAAAGCAACGTGATTTAGTGCTCTAGCACTAGGCCGTGTTTTCCGCATAGAATTGACTTTCATAGGTCTGAAGCTCATAGGCATTGAATACACATAAGTTCACATACCTGCTCTGAGGAGCGGAATATTGCTTCAAGCCTAGGTAGACATAACTTAAATGCAGAACCCGCAATGATGAAGCCTCTAGCGAAGCTAAAGCAGTGAAATCTTACGGCTCTGCGTCTTATTTCAAATATGATACAATTAGAGGAAGCGGCAAGTATATATCATTAAGAACCTAAGTGTTATCTGAAGGTGATAAGAGTGACGAGCAGGCATACACGTGTGCCTGAATACCTTCACATAGATGCCGCTGAGATTGCCGAGAGAATATCAGCATGCATTAGGGGTAAGGTGAGAGAAGCTGGGGTTAAGGGAGTTGTTTTGGGGCTGAGCGGCGGAGTCGATTCTTCCGTAACCGCGGCTCTAGCCGTCAAGGCTCTGGGAGCAGAAAGAGTAAAGGTTCTAGTAATGCCCGACGTGGAGAGTAATCCTGAAGGCATCAGGGATGCGTACCGTGTTGCAGAGATCCTTGGCCTGAAGCCCATGCGTATAGATATAACTGGGATCATTGGCGCCTTTCTGGGAAGCCTTGGGGAAAGCTATATTGATGCGCCCCGGGTACCCAAGGGGAATCTGAAGGCGAGAGTTAGGATGGCGCTTCTCTACTATACTGCGAACCGTGAGGGAAGACTTGTGCTTGGAACAGGGGATAGAAGCGAGATTCTGATAGGATATTTTACCAAGTGGGGAGATGGAGCCGCAGATCTTCTCCCCCTAGGAGGATTATATAAGACCCAGGTTAGAATACTCGGCGAATATATAGGCATCCCTCCCGAAATAGCATGGAAGCCGAGCAGCCCGGACCTATGGCCGGGGCAGACGGCGGCAGGAGAGCTTGGACTAGACTATGATGATATAGATAGGGTTCTCTACCACATAGTTGACCTAGGGTTCACGGATAAGGAGGCCTCGGAGAAGACAGGCATACCTTTGAAACAAGTATCCAGGATAAGAGCAATGATGGAATCATCGAGGCATAAGAGGGAGCCCCCGCAGCCATGCTTGGCCTAGCTGGCAGAAGAATCCTAAACCTTACGGAGCAGGACTCATATCATACGTGCTAAGAGCTGCCTGACTCCCGGCACCCCGTCCCTACGATGTGAGCCTCCACTGTATCGTTAACCAGTATTCCACTATTCTCCATGCTGTTAAGCGTTGAAGCATCACTTTCAACGTAATCTGTACGTAGAGTCCAGCCTGTTATTATGAGGGGTATCTTTACAATACGGTATGCCGAGTACACTATATGGTCGGAGGGGAGGCCTGTAGAGTTAAAGTAAAAGGTCGAATCAATGGGAATCCAGCGCCCGTTAATATAGGCCCGCACCCATGCATGAGGCCCTCCATTAACAACCCTGTATACAAAGTGGCCTCCTGCCGCACTACCCTCTAAAACATAGCCTGGAATCACCAGGAAGCCGAACTCGGTGTACGCAGGGATCCCGTCAGCCCTTAAGAGGGAGACCAGTAGATTAGATCTGTCATCACAGTCCCCCATTCTCTCCTCAAGCACCTCCCAGGGATGCCTCGCAGGAACCCTTGACCTATAGGCAACATTCTTGTCAAGCCATGAGAGAATCCTGTAGAGATACACTGTCTTATTAGTGCCTGTGCCTGAGGATAAGGCTCTATAAGCCTCCCATACAAGGGGGTTAGAGTAGTTCCACAACCCCGTGACATTGAGTGCGTTGGTAGGATTAATGGGAGGCTGCCAGCCGATCCTCCCAGAAGAGTTAAGCAGTATGATGTATCCTACAGTTATGTTAAGGATACCGCCAGGCTTCACGTAGAGCTGGAGGGGCCTAACCCTGAGAGAGTAGTCCCCATCACTGCTTCTCTCCAGGGAATAATTAGCAGGTGTAGAGTTCCAGTATACTTCGATTTTCAATATATGCTGCCAGCCAGCCTTCTGCGGGTAATCGAAGTATAGGAGTTCAGGCATGGATGATATGTTAAGAGCCTTATTAGAGGTGTTTTTAACCATTGTCTCCTCTACAAGGAGCACCTTAATGCATGCTGCAGTTTTCCCTGTATCCTCTAAGACGGGGCGTGCTGCAGTTAAGACTAATAGAATAATAAGTACGCTGCAAGCCACAGCCATACGTTTAAACGTGACCGCTAATCCCCCCAGTAAAAAGGAGGGGGACCTGCTATATAGGGTTTAACGCGCCCTCCAGGCTACTCTGCAGCCTCTTCAAGCACGGCTAGACCCGTATCGAGAAGCTGTGACACTATGTATGCTACAGGCTCCTTCAGCTCATCAGCATCGATGTCTGCATCCTGGCTTATCTTGCTCACCATTTCCTCAACCGTTGTCTTGCCGTCGCACATAGCCCACACGTAGAAAACCGCGGCTGAAAGCCCATATATCTCTCCGTTCTCGTTAGCTACTGCCACATAGTTCTCCTGCTCGCCTAGCTCCTGGCCCTTCTTTAAAGGCCTCTTATCCTTTATTTCCTCGTAGTTCAATACCGGCGCCCCCTGCTCTGCCTGGGGTACCTGCCGTAGCCTGAGGATCTCCCGTATCCCCCACGCCTGTAATCCTCAGGGGCTGCAGGCGTTTCTTCAGGAATATCTTCGGGCTGCGGGACACTCTCATCAGACACCTCGGAGATATTGCCTCTAGCGCCAACGTTGAGCTGAACCTGGCCTCTATAAGCCGTGGTCCACGCTCCCTCAACCTTTATGGCTTGTCCCTCCTCTACGCTTCCAGCCTGCTGGCCCCAGAGGGTCAGTTTGACCCGTCCAGTATCGTCTCCCACTATGGCTTCACTCAGAGTTCTAGGACCCCTACGGGTCTGCACGACACGTGGCTCCCGGGTGCTTATAACGCGGACCTCAACGGTCACATTGTTT
This sequence comes from Desulfurococcales archaeon, assembly GCA_027083135.1. Taxonomy (GTDB): domain Archaea; phylum Thermoproteota; class Thermoprotei_A; order Sulfolobales; family WAQK01; genus JALWQH01. The sequence continues at coordinate 13,087 of JALWQH010000031.1, forward strand.
TCCCCGGGCTTTAGCTCGGATATTTTCTTATGCTCGGATTCGGACATATACGATCTACTCGCACGGATTTGTGTGTTTTGGAGGGTTGTCCCGCCTGTATTAAAGCTTATGCATCACGTATCCCCATCCATAGTGTCTCAGGCTTTAAGCCTAGTGCCTCCATGAAGCATTTCTCCACAGCCTCTGCCAGGCTGGCGCCGATGACCTTGTAGAGGTGTGTCTTATCCCTAGGCTTATCGCTGCATCCGAATCCAGGGGGACCTGGCTCCAGTATGGTTCTACAGGCTGAGGCTAGGAGGGATTCAGCCTCTCTTTTCTCCGTACACAGATATGATATAAGGATCACTGATACTTCTGGAATGCTTGTCAGTCTATCTATGTGCCAGTGGATAGGCTTGCTTTTCCTTAAATGCCTCGTAATCCTCCCCCTAATTCCCCCGCCACCCATTGCTGAACCAACGTACACGTATATGCCTGGAGGCAGAAGCTTCTCTCTAAACCCATAGCGTATCCATAGCTTCCCAGGCGTCTTTAAGGCGAGCAGATATACGCCCCTGCATCCCGGCAGCCTGCTAGTAGGCGTGGGCTTCAATGCCGCGGCTCCTCCTTAAACACATGGTTAATAATGCTTCATTTTTAATACCCTCCCAGCACCCTAATATTCTCCAGAGGAAGAACTGGAATGTCAGAGATGCTGGCTAGGCTGGCAAGATTCAGCGAGATGCTGGCTGAGCCCTTCGTTGGCAGGGAGGAGGAGGCTAAGGTTATAACCCTAGGACTTCTAAGCAGGGAGCATGTCCTCCTGGTAGGCGAGCCCGGCACGGCTAAGAGCGCTATTGCACGCAGGGCGGCTGAACTCTTAGAGGCAAGGTTCTTCAAGTATCTTCTCACAAGGTTCACTGAGCCAAGCGAGCTTTTCGGCCCCCTTGACATAGAGGCGTTGAAGCATGGTAAGTATCGTAGGATCACGGCAGGCAAGCTCCCCGAGGCTGAGATAGCGTTTCTCGACGAGATATTCAACGCCAATTCAGCGATACTTAACTCTCTGCTAAGCATAATGCAGGAGAGAGTATTGTATGATGGATACGCTGAGCTCCGCGTGCCTCTCTGGAGCCTTATAGCAGCCTCAAACAGAATTCCCGATGAACCTGAGCTCGAAGCACTGTATGATAGGATGCTTCTGAGGCATAGAACTAAGCCTCTCTCGGAGAATAAGTGGGCTAAGCTGCTTGAAGCCTCATGGCGCATAGAGATGGGGGCTATACCCCCAGCCAGGCCCGTGCTCACACTGGATGATTTATCAGGGCTTCACAGACTCCTCTTCAAGGTTGATTTATCTCAGGTGAAGCCTAAGCTCCTAAAACTATACGCGGTCTTAGAGGAGAGGGGGATTCATCTAACTGACAGGAGGAAGGGGAAAGCCCTGAAAATAATAGCTGCGCAAGCACTGCTTGAAGGCAGGATGACTGCCGAGGAATCCGACCTCCTGTCACTCAAGTATGTGGCGCCCCGGGATGTCGAGGACTTCGATAAGGTTGAAATAATATTATCAGAGGAGCTGCGCACGCCTGAAAGATTCTTCAGGGAGCTGACTGAGATAGGGGAGAATGTACAGCAGGTTGCCAAGAGCATTAAGAGTATGGGAAGCTATGATCCAAGCCTCATCGATATTTATAGAAGCCTGAGAGCCGCGCGTAGCAGGGTCTCCCTGATCCTAAGAGAGACGGATGACATTGAGGTTAGACGTAAGGGCCTCGACGTTATAAGAAGCATAGACGAGATACTCGACGAGATAAGCAGGAGGCTGGGGATATAGCGTTGGGGAATATTAGGGGAGTCGACTACAGCGACCCTGCAGTCAGGTATAGGGGGGAGAGGATAATAGGCCTCCTCTCAAAGATTCTCGGGTTCAGAGGTAGAGGTAAGCCTATAGGAGTGGATCTAGCTATAGACGTGTTCTACGCATTGTTTCTCCCAGTCCCCATGCTCAGCGATTCAGGGGACCTGAAGGAACGCATGATCCTTGAAGCTATGCTTAGGAGTCCAAGGCTAGCCGATGTGAAGAAGTATACGATAGCTGATAGCATAGCAAGCAGTGTAGCGGCAGCCTCGTTTCTCTACCACCTTCTAAACGCTTCTCAAAGCATGGAGAACATGTGGGGAGGCTCATCGAGCAATGATCGGGAGGAGAGCAGTAGGGGGCTTAGCAGCAGCGTGGATGAGGCGCTCAGAGAGGCTGCTAAGACTGCTGGCTCAGCTAAGGAGATAGAGGCAGCTGTGAACAGCGTGGCGGCGGGTTCTGGAAGCTATCTTAACCTGGAGGACGCGCTGCAGGATGTTTACAGGCTCGCAGGAAGTACGGAGCTCAGGGAACTCTTAGAGTATTTGAGAAGCATCAAGGCCCTGAAGCCTGCAGTATCAATGAAGCGTAGGAGGAAGGCAAAGTATAGTCGGGGGGAGATAGAGGGATATGAGCTTGGATCAGACCTGGAGAGAGTTGAGCCGTCAGAGCTAGCCATACCCCAGATACTATTCTACGCCAAGATGGCTGAATCAAAGCTCACATTATATGAGAAGAAGCTTCCAGAGCCAATAGGCCCCATATATATGCTGCTCGACAAGAGCGGCAGTATGGTTGGCACGAAGATGCTGTGGGCCAAGGCTGTAACCATAGCTATGGCTAGGCGCGCCCTCTCAGAGGGAAGGGCGTTCTACATAAGGTTCTTCGACAGTGTACCCTACCCTATGGTGAAGCTTAGGAGACGTGTGAGAGGAAGGGATGTAGCCAAGATGCTCGACTATATAGCCAGGATAAAGGCAAGCGGGGGAACAGATATAACTAGAGCCATACTCGCAGCAGTAGAGGATCTAAGGAGCCATAGGGTTGTGGGGCTAAGCGACATAGTCCTCGTCACTGACGGTGAGGACAGGGTGACAGTGGATCTAGTTAAAGGCGAGCTTAGGAGGGCTAAGGCAAGGCTCTTCTCAGTCATGATACACGGCGACAACACTGATCTCAGAGAGGCGTCAGACAAATATCTCAAGGTGACATCCCTCAGCACGGGCGATGTACTGAAGGTCATCGAGATATGAGGGGGAGACGTTGAAGCTGATCTTCGCTGATGCTCATACTCATACGAACCCTGTATCAGGCCTGGGTGCGGGGAGAATAGCCGAAAAGTTCAGGGAGGCTGGAGGATGGTTCATGGCCCTAGTAGCACTCTCGCCACGCTACTATGAGGCTCCTAATAGAAGCTTCAATGACTATGTGAAAGCCATAGAAATACATGTCAAGCAGTGTAGAGAGGCGCGGGAGAGGGGTATGAAGGTTTCATGCCTAGCAGGATTCCACCCAGCAGACATGGATTTCCTGGTCGACAAGCAGGGCTTGAAGCCAAGTGAGGCAGTTAGGCTTGGCTACAGAGTCATAGATCACGTCGCCTCGCTCTGCAGGAAAGG
>JALWQH010000032.1 GCA_027083135.1 Desulfurococcales archaeon
ATGAGGTAATTGTTGTTCAGCACGGCTGTTCTTGCAACCTCCCTTACCCCCTCTCCGCCCAGGCTCATCAGCCAGGCGTAGGCTCTCACCACTGCTGGGAAGACGCCGTGGAACTCCCTTATCTTCCTTATGGTGTGGGGTAGATTGTAGTCCAAGTAGTATTTCCTTCTCTCCTCATCGTAGCTTACAACTGGTACTGGGAGGAATGATTCAAGCTCTCTGCTTACGCCCAGGGCTCCCAGCCCAGGCCCTCCGCATCCATGGGGAGAGGAGAATGTCTTGTGGAGATTGTAGAAGCCCATGTCGAAGCCCAGGTCAGCTGGCCTCACAATACCTATGAGGCCGTTAGCATTGGCCCCATCCCACGCGCACAGCCCTCCAACCCTATGCACAGCGTCTATCATCTCCCTTACATGGGGGTTGAATATCTCAGTGTCCTCGGGGTTGCATATAATCATCCCCGCAGTCCTCTCCGAAACGGCCTCCATGAAGGCCTCCATGTCAGGATACCCTGTCTCAGGGTCTGGCGGAATATCTATGACCTTGAATCCCTTGAGCTTAGGGGCAGCAGCGTCTGAGGGATGTGATAGGAGGGTGGTAATGATCTCATCCTTACCCGTATTACCGTGGAGCTTGTGGTAGGCGTATATTATTGAAGCCATAGCGTAGATCGCATGGGAGCCTCCTCCAGGCTGGAAGGAGAATCTAGCGAAGCCTGAAAGCTCTCTGAGCATGAGGTCCAACTTATATATTACCTCGAGGGCTCCTTGAACAGTATCCTCGTCTTGAAGCGGGTGTAGCTCGGAGACCTGGGGCCACCTGACGAAAACCTCGTTTACCTTGGGGCTGTACTTCATGGTGCATGTCCCCTGACCCACATCTATGTTAACATCTGCTCCAAGCGTCTCCTGGGATAATCTAAGGTAGTGTCTAAGCACCCTTACCTGGGCAACCTCAGGCAGCCTGGGAGCCTCCCTCCTAACAATACTGTCCGGGAGATCTGAGACCCCGTCCCCTACAAGCCTCTCAACCTCCTCCTCAACCCTCGGCGGCAGTATCCCTCTCTCCCCAGGCCTACTCAGCTCGAATATTATGGGTTCATCCCACTTAGCCTCATGGAACCTCTCCCTAAGCCTGATGACCCCCACGACCTACACCCCCCTATTCTCCGAGACTATTTCTTCGAGGGCGTCGTGCAGCATATCTATATCCTCCTTTGAGTGAACCTCTGTTACACAGTAGAGGGCTGAGTCTCCGAGCTCGGGGAAGCTTTCCGAGAGATCTATGCCTCCGAAAATACCGTAGCCTAGTAGGCGCTTGTTGATCTCCCTGACGCTCATGCCGGTATCGTTGAAGTCTACTACGAACTCCTTGAAGTGCGGTGCATTGAACCTGGGGGCCTTGACCCCATTGATCTCGGATAACCTCCTCATAGCGTACATGGCTCTCTGCCTTATCAGCCTCCCAACCTCCTGCATCCCCCTAGGCCCCATTAAGGCCAAGTATATTCCAGCCACTATTCCCCAGAGGGCAGCGGCTGTTCCAACAAACTCCTTGGACTCTGAGGGCGTCTCCCTCACCATGAATGATGTCCTCTCAAACGCCACGTCGCCGAAGCCGTACTCCCCCTCAACAATGGTTTTTGCAAGGCCGAATATACGGTAAGGTATCTCCCTGACAAACCTGGGGTCATCCCTTGTTGCAACGAAGCCTGCCAGCCCTCCCCCGAAATACATGTGGTTGCCTAGGGGCTGTAGATCCCCGCATACGATGTCTGCTCCATAATGGCTTGGGGGTTCAAGTATTCCAAGGGAGATCGGGTCGACGCCTACAACTACTAGGGCTCCTCCCCTATGAGCGATATCCGAGACCTCTTCTCCACGGGTCTCGATGAATCCTAGATATGAGGGGTTCTCGAAGTAGACTGCAGCTGTATTGGAGGTTATCTTGGACTCCAGGTCCCCTAGGTCTATCATACCTGTCTCCGAGTCGTGTTTAACCAGTCTTACCCTGACATGGGGCTCCAGGTAGTTCTCAATGATCCTGCGCCTCTCAGGGGATATTGTGTCGGCTATTAGGGCCTCCCTCCTCCCAGTAATCCTGCCGGCCATTCTCAGAGAAGTGCCTGCCGCGTGCCCCCAGCTATATATGGGGACGCTGACAACATCCATGTCTAGGAGCTCCGCCATCAGGCTCTCATACTCGAAGAGAGCCTGCCATCTCCCATGATCCTCGTAGGGGTCGCCTGCATAGGCTGTTAGGAACTCGGCGCGGCCTGCTATCTCATCGCAGATTGCTGGGACGTAGTGGGGCCAGGTTCCACCCCCCATGAAGCACAGGTATTCTCCGCATGGCTTGTTCCTTGAGAGCAGCCTCCTCATATGGCGCTTCAACTCCTGCTCCGAGGGAAGCGGTTCAGGCAGGCTGAGCTCACCCCTGTATTGAAGCTCCCTGGGAACAATCTTGTCGAGAAGCTCGTCGATGCTGCTGACGCCTATTGTCCTAAGCATCTCCTCTCGAACCTCGGGGACGGAGTTAGGGATGTAGGGGTGAATGATCCCTTCATTACTTCTGCTGGGAGCCATGCCTCCCACCTAGGCTGTTCCTCCCCCATCCACTACTAGGACTGAGCCTGTTATCCAGGACGACATGTCTGAGGCTAGGAATAATACTGCCATTGCAACATCCTCAGGCCTCCCTATCCTCCTCAGAGGCCTGTCCGCAGCCTCCCTTACAAACTGCTCCCAGGGTACGCCTAGCTGGGCAGCCTCTCTGCGCAGCATAGGTGTATCGACATCTCCCGGGGCGACGCAGTTCACCCTAATGTTGTCTCCCCCATGGTCGATAGCCATAGCTCTTGTAAGATTAATTACGCCGGCCTTGGCGGCACAGTATGCCGCGGCCTTGGGTCCCCCCTTCAACCCCCACCCGGAGGCTATGTTGACTATGCTTCCCCCTCCCCCCTGCTTCATGTAGGGTATGACGTGGTGTGAGGTTATGAAGACGCCCTTCAGGTTCACGTCTATAACTCTGTCCCACTCCTCCTCGGTCAGCTCAACCACATCCTTGCGGATAATGATGCCAGCACAGTTTACAAGCACATCTATTCCGCCGAAATCCCTGTATATATTGCTGATAGTCCTCTCACACTCAGAGCTGGAGGTCACATCGCATCTATAGAACTCTGCTCTAACACCCTGCCTCCGAAGCTCCTCTACTACGCGTCTACCACCCTCTTCATCCACATCTATGACTGCCATATTGCTCCCAGCCTCAGCCAGCATAAGCGCTGTAGCCCTACATATACCTGAAGCCCCGCCTGTAACTATGGATGTCTTACCCTTAAGCGAAATACTATCTAATATTCTCCTACTAACCACTATGCTCCCCCCGCAGAAATAAAATATCCTTGTTTTAACTAGTATGTCTCAGTGGATAACTTATAAAACTGCCTCTCCATGGAACACTGCTTCTATTATCTCCTTATCTCCACCCTATCTATGAGCCTGTAGATGTATGGGCCTGCTGTCTCCCCGCCGTCGATCGTGATGACTGCCCCGGTTATGTATTTGGCTTGATCGGAGGCTAGGAATGCGAAGAGATCTGCTATCTCCTCGGGCTTGGCATGCCTGTTGAGCGGTATAAGTGAGTTAACCTTGCCGAGCATCTCCGGAGTATATTCTGCCTTCTGCATCTCTGTTAGAACGTATCCTGGGCTCACAGCGATCACCCTTATCTGCGGCGCCAGCTCTAATGCCAGGGTTTTCGCGAGGAGGATTACCCCTGCCTTGGATGCATTGTAGTGGGCGTAGAATGGATGGCCCTCCAAGCCATTGGTGGAGGCTGTAAACATTATTACGCCTGACCCCTGCCTAACCATTCTTCTAGCAGCCTCCCTGGCGCATAGGAAGGCGCCGTCAAGGTTTACCCTCATGATCTTACGCCACTCCTCATAGCTGAGTTCGAGGAATGGTCTGCGTGAACTTATGCCTGCATTAGCTATGAGGACGTCTACTCCTCCAAGCAGGCTGTCCACCTCCCTGAACGCCCTTTCAACCTGCGCTGGATCCCCCACGTCAGCTATTATTCCATGTAGGCCTGGATTCCTCTTAACAGCCTCGCCCAGCAGCTCCCTGTTTATATCTATGATGGCGATCCTCGACTCCTCCTCCAAGAACCTTCTAGCAGTGGCCAGGCCTATCCCCCTGGCCCCCCCAGTAATAACCACCCTCCTATCCCTGAGGCTTGGATACACCTCCATACACCATGGGAGACAAGAGGAATCCTCGTAATAATACCTGTCCTCCCTTACACCTGGATAACCATTAGGCCTGCTTGTTCGAAGAATTCGCTTCTTTACCTATGGTTAACTTACGGGTCTTATGGGTGGTGCTGTGTGCGTAGGCTTGCATTATACTCTTCAATAATCATCGTTGTGCTGCTGGCCGTAGGCTACATGTATGTGGAGACGCGGTCTCCGCGTAGCAGTGGAGGCAGTGGAGGCGCATCCTCACAGTCAGGTGGGGCGTCAACCACTGTGATTAATGGGACAGTCTTCCTCGAATACAGGGTGAAGGGCCTTAGAAAAGACGTTATGCTTGGAGGAGTGCTCTTCAAACACATAGATGTTACTACTACTGGGTGCTGGAGCAACGGCTACATAGCCGTGTTTCCAGATGGCTCGACGGAGCAGCTCTGGTTTCACGCTCCATGCCCTAACTTCGCCTCTAAAACCACGAGTACTACGAGTAGGCGTTACTGGGATGTCTGGTCCAAGCATAGTTCGCCTAGGGTTGGGATAAGAATGGTGGATGACAGCCTGGTATTCCTCGTGAGCAAGGGTGGTGCTGGGTGGAGGATACTGGCATTCAATGTGTCTGAGGGCTGGCTGGCGGTAGCACTGGCTCCCCCGAACACCAGCCTCTCAAACCCGAGGATACTGGTCGAGATCATCAATGCTGGATACACTATTGAAGCTGAGAGCACAAGGCAGTATATGGGTGTAATAGCTGTTACAACTCCCAGTGGAAGCAGGATCGTCACCAGGGATCCGGGGCTTGGACCAACAACGATTAAGAGGCGCTGGGTGGAGACAGGGTATGTTCATAAGCGGTGGATAGTGTTGAAGGGAGCCTCCAAGCCCGGAGTATACGGTGTTGAGGTAAGCGTGCTGTGTCCAACCTACATGGGTGAAACAACTGTAACGCTGGGCTTCAGCTTGGAGCTGAGATAAGGGGGTTTGGAAAAATTACTTCTCCTTCTCATTCTCCCTCATTATCTTCGCCTGGGCTGCCGCCAGCCTGGCTACCAGTATTCTGAAGGGAGAGGCGCTGACGTAGTCTAGGCCAGCCTTCTCGAGGAAGTATATTGACTGCGGGTCTCCGCCATGCTCCCCGCATATTCCTACCTCGAGCGCGGGGTTGGACTGCTTCCCCTCCCTTGTAGCTATCTCTATCAGCCTGCCGACACCCTTGGTGTCAAGTGTTTGGAACGGGTTGGCTGGCAGTATGCCTAGCTCCAGGTACTGTGGCATGAACTTGTTCTCCACGTCATCCCTGCTGAAGCTGAATGTAGCCTGAGTGAGGTCGTTTGTCCCGAAGCTGAAGAAGGCTGTCTCCCTGGCTATCTCGGCGGCGGTTAGTGATCCCCTCACTGTTTCCATCATTGTTCCTACGAGTATCTTCAGCCTCTCCCCATCCTTCTCGAAGAAGTATGTTGCAGGGTTCTTACCCTCCACGAGCTTGTATCCCTTCTCCTCGGCGACGTCTCTGAGGGCGGGCTCTATTGCCTTCGACTTGACGAACCTTATCTCATTGACCTCGCTTACCTGGGGTATCATGATCTCCAGCCTTGGATCATGGCCCTCCTCATGCAGCTCTACTGCAGCCTCTATCATAGCCCTGGATAGATAGTAGTATATTTCAGGGTAGGTGACTCCTACTCTGACTCCCCTGTGACCCATCATGGGGTTATGCTCCTTCAGCACTGATACCCTGCGGTATAGTTTTTCAAGCCTCTTGATCTTGTCCTCATACTCCTTGAGGAGGTCTGGCATCGTCTCCCTGACGGCCTCCGAGGACTTCAACGCATAGTAGGCTATCCTTGTCTCATACAGCTGTCTCAGCAGCTCCTCGGGTGTTGGGAGGAACTCGTGTAGAGGGGGGTCTATGAGCCTTATCACTACGGGTAGGCCGTCCATTATGCGGAGCATCTCCTTGAAGTCGGGCTTCACCAGAGCCTTAAGCTTCTCCAGATGCTCCCTCCTCTCCTCCTCTGTTTCAGCCAGTATGACGTTTCTAAGGGCTTCTAGGCGTTCAGGCTTCCTGAACATCCTCTCTATTCTCAGGAGCCCTATCCCCTCAGCCCCGAACTTCCTGGCTATCTCAGCATCCTGAGGCACATCGGCGTTGGCTCTGACGCCCAGCCTCCTAGTCTCATCAGCCCATCCAAGCAGCTCTTCGAGCTCTGGTATTATTTCAGGCTGCACCGTGGGGACTTTGCCTAGATACACGTTGCCGGTATTTCCATCTATGGTTATCCAGTCTCCCTCCTTGACCACTATGTCCCCTACCCTCAGCTCCTTGGCGTCATAGTCTATCTTCAAGGCCTCCGCTCCAACCACTGCAGGCTTCCCTATGCCTCTCGCCACAACTGCTGCGTGGCTTGTCATTCCTCCACGGGCAGTCAGCACGCCTACAGCCGCGTAGAATCCATGCACGTCGTCGGGCTTAGTCTCCACCCTCACAAGTATTACTTTCCTACCTCTCCTAGCCCAGGCTACAGCGTCGTCGGGGTGGAATACAACCTGCCCGCTTACAGCTCCAGGCGATGCTGCAAGCCCCTTGGCTATCGGCTCAGCCTTAGCCTTAGGATCTATTATGGGGTAGAGTAGGCGGAGGACAACCTCAGGCTTAACCTTCATTATAGCCTCCTCTCTGCTGAGGATGCCCTCCTTAGCCATGTCTACCGCGGTCTTAACCCTGGCGAGGGGAGTCATCTTCGCAGCCCTGTTTTGGAGGAAGTAGAGCCTACCCCTCTCAATGGTGAACTCTATGTCCATGACATCCTTGTTCAGCTTCTCAAGCAGCTTACCGCCCTTTATCAGCTCCTCGTAAACCTTAGGCATCCTCGACTTAAGCTCATCCAAGTGTAGGGGTGTCCTTATGCCTGCAACCACGTCTTCGCCCTGAGCGTTAGGCAGGAATTCACCGTAAGGCTTGTTCTCACCCGACGCTGGATCCCTGGTGAAGTATACTCCTGTCCCCGAATCCCAGCCCATGTTGCCGAAAACCATTGTTACAATGTTGACTGCCGTGCAGTCAGCTATGTCGGGGGTTATCTTGTTGGCTATCCTGTAGAGTATTGCCCTCGGATTCATCCATGATCTGAATACAGCCTTCACAGCCAGCTTAAGCTGCACCCACGGGTTCTGGGGGAACTCGCCCCACTCCCTCAGAATTATGGCCTTATACTCCTCTACAAGCCTCATGAGATACTTTACCGCCAGCTCCCATGCCCCGGGAGCAGTATCCCTGGGTGGCTGGGCGTCAAGCCTGAGGCTATACATGGGGTACTTCTCCCTTGTCTTCTCAAGCTCCTCCGAGTATTTTTCACCGGCCTCCCTTCTGAACTCAGCGTCAACCTCGTCGAAAGCCTTGTTGAACAGCTCCTCATCGATCTCCAACACTATCTTGCCGAACATCTGGAGGAATCTCCTATAAGCATCATATGCGAACCACTCGTTGCCTGTAAGCCTCGCCAACCCCACAGTGGTCTCATCGTTCAACCCTAGGTTAAGCACAGTATCCATCATCCCAGGCATCGATACTGCTGCACCAGACCTAACGGATACTAGGAGGGGGTTCTCAGGGTCGCCGAACTTCTTACCCGCCTCCTCTTCAAGCCTCCCCATATATTCTTTAAGCTCATCTTCCAGCCCTGGAGGCAGGTCGAGGGAGTCTATGATCCTCCATATCTCTGCAATTATCTTGTCCCGCTCCTGGGGCGGCGGGTTACGCTCCAGCCTCCTAACAAGCTCGTCTATCTCCGCCCTACGGGAGCCGTAGAAATCCCTGCACGCCTCGGTGGTTATGGTGAAGCCTGGAGGGACAGGCAAGCCGAGCTGCGTCATCTGGGCTAGGGATGCCCCCTTACCTCCAAGCAGCTTCTTATTCCTCCAGTCCCCCTCCTTGAACGAGAATATGTACTTCTTCGCCGCCATGAAGTCCATCCTCCTCGGCAGATATGGGAGCCCACCAACTATATTTATCTTACCTATAATACCCTGGTAACAACTAGGAGCTGCGGGGAATATGGCTATGGCTAGGAGGCCTAGCAGGCGGGGCATGCTGGCTGTAGCGCTGCTCGTAGCATTGATGCTGCTCCCCTTCCTCTGGCCCTACCTGCAGGCACTTATGCCAGTTGAGTCGGAGACGTCTCCGAAGCCCCTGGAACTCATGGTTAAGGCGGTTATGCATCTCAACAGCTCCGACACCCTTCTATCCAGGTCGGTTGAGCCTGGATTCAGGGTTCCGCGAAGCCTGGACAGCATGTCCCGCGACGCATTGGACACTGCATCCCAGCTGAGAGCAGTGGCTGAAAAGCAGCCTCCATCCAGGCTAGGCTTGATCACGAGGAATGCATCCATAGCCTACGCGCATATGGCTGAAGCCTCCGCCAGCATGTATAATGCCTCTTCAACCCTGGCCTCAGCTTCACCCATCCTAGAGGAGGCTTACAGGCTTCTAGTGAAATGCAGGGTGGATGAAGCCCTCTCAAAGTATGAGGAGGCCCACGGTAATCTAAGCAGGGCTGAAGGCCTGCTGGAAGAAGCATATGGACAGCTGGCTGAGACGAGGCCTCAAAGCCTGCTCTCAGAGAACCATACAGCACTGCTCCTAGACGCTGAGGACGACGTGGCAGGCATGATCTCGGCTATCAGGGAGTCGGAGAAGCTTTTCAGCCTGGTCGAGGCTCACAGAGACGCCTTCAAACACCTATGCTCAGGCAACCTGACGCAGAGCGATATCCAGGCTCTCAGAGAAACATTGAAGTCGATTAACCCGGGCAGGGCTGGAGCATACGGCTACGAGGAGGCCAGCATAGCGTCGATGATAGAGGATGCGCTGCAATGCTACAACGGCTCTACGAGCAGCGGGGCAGGGCAGGGAAGCCAGCAGGGCCAGGGCAGCCAGCCTGGTAGTGGAGGCCATAGCCATAGCGGCAGACCTGGGCAGGGGCAGGGTGCGGGATATGGGGCTCCCAGCAGCGACGATTAGCTTCAGGCTGGGAAACCCGCTCATAGCTGCGGCGGGGATCCTGGCCGCGGTCCCCGTATATATCTGGTGGCTTAGGGCTAGGAGGCTTTCAGGAAGGCTTAGATCAATACTAGGCTCCCCTGCAAAGCCCGGGGGAAGAGCATTGTTCGCAGCCAGGGTTACCGCTATAATACTGCTATCACTCGCAGCATCCAACCCCTACATAGTGGAGTATAGGAGCGTGCCTGTAACGCTCAGCAACCCTGAAGCCTATAGAGGAGTACCTGTCAGACACATCATAGTGGTAGACGTGTCTAAAAGCATGAATTACAGGGATTTAGGGGAGAGCAGGATCGATGCTGCTAGAAGCCTCATAGCCAAGTATCTGAGAGAGCTTGGGGCAGGGGACAATGTCACCATAATGACGTTCTCATCAAACATCACCACGCTCTGCTCGGGGAGCCCTGAGGAATGCATGAAGGCTCTGAGCAGGCCTAAGGCTGGGGAGAAGTACTCAGCCCTCGGAGACGCCCTGGCCAGAGGGGTATTGGAGGCAAGGGTGTCAGGGATCCCGGGAGTAGTTGTATTAGTGAGCGATGGCGGCTGGAACTACGGCTCTGACCCCAGGCAGGTTGCAGAGAGGTATAGGGGCACGGCTCCAGTAGTCCTGGTGAGGGTGGGGCATGATCCCAGGGCAACGGTCATGGAGGAGGCTGCGGCGATAATGAAGGCCAGGCTATTCGACCTCAACGAGTTCTCGCTTAAAGCAATTAACGACACTGTATCGGAGCTCTACATGCAGGCCAAGTACACGGCGCTCACAAGGGCTGGGAGGACGAGCATAAGGGTGGCTTATAGGAGCTACTATGCATCCTCTATTCTAGGCGTGCTGGGAGCATTCTTCCTAATAGCATCTCTCAGGGAGGGGGTGTAAGAGACGCACTTCTCCTTCACCCAGCCAGCAGTCCTCGCCCTGCTGCCAGTAGCAGTAGCCGTGCTGCTGCTTGCTAGGAGGAGGGCGCTGAACACCTATGCTTCAAGACATGCATACTGGAATCCCCTGGCCAGGCATGTTGAAACCCCCGTTCCCAGAGGCTCTAAGGCCACCCTGCCACTAGCCCTCACCATAGTTACCCTAGCACTCGTAGCTGCGGCAAACCCTGTTGTAACGGGGTATAGGGAAGTATCCCTCAAGACAGGCTACACGGGCAGCATACATGTCCCCGCAGCACCTGGAGTAGTATTAGTAATAGATGTTTCTGGAAGCATGAGTGGAGTCAAGCTTGAAACAGCTAAGAAGGCTATGCTTAGATTCATAGACCTGCTGAACAATACCGTCGACCTAGGGCTAATAGCGTTCAACACAGCCGTGGTGACAGCTGTCCCCCCCACGCGTAACCGGAGCGCTGTTAGAGCAGCCGTTGAGAAGCTGAGCGCGGGGGGAGGAACAATGTTCACCTACCCTCTCACCACGGCTTACAACTGGCTTGAAGTGTACCGTGAATACAAGCTTCCAGCCATAGTGGTCATGGCTACAGACGGCCTCCCAGCAGACATAGCCGAGTATAAGCTTGTTGTGAGGGAGATGGCTAAGGCTGGGATCAAGGCTTACACCATATTCATAGGCACGTCGCCTGAAGGCATAAGGGAGACAAGGTTCATAGCAGGGGAGACTGGGGGGAAGCAGTATACGGCGGGCCAGGTTGCAAGCCTAGTACACGTCTTGGAGAAGATAGCAGGAGAGGCTAACAGGATAGTAGCCAACGTGACCGTTAAGACCAGGGTTACTGTTAGGAAAGAATACAGGGTATCCCTGGCCCCATACCTCTACCTGGCATCCATGCTGCTCATCGCTGCTCTGAGCTACCTGCGATACCGAGCTTCTCGGCTAGAAGTCTGAACACCCTCCACGCACCCTCATATGACTCCGGATTCCTGGCTGCATCTAGGAGCACTACTAGGAATCCAGCGAGGCCCAGAGACACGCTTCTCATCAATCCAAGCATCCCGGGGTATACTACTGATCTAACCTCCATGCGCCCCCTAACACCCATCATGAATGCATCCATGAAGGCCGCCCTACTGTAATTCGACTTACCCTCCAAGGCTTTATCCATCTCCTCAGCTATCTTACCTCCAACCAGGATGCTTGCCTTAGGGTGAGGGGGATTAGCGGAGCCAGGTGATGCTGGGAAAGTCGTAGTTGTAACCTGGTGTATAGGGGTGGTTACAGTTATGGTGACGGTGACTGTTCCACCATGAATCGAAAACCCTCCTGAGGAGGCAAGTAGGTTCAACGCTGTTTTACTCAGGGGTAGCCTGATAACCATCACTGCCCCATAACTCTTAGCAGGTATTCCGAGGCTCACGCTTGTCCCATCCCATCTTATCTCCCTGCTCTTCGAGGCCAGGCTCTGGGATCCCAGGAGCTTGAGTATGATGCTTATAGTGCTGCTTGGAACCAGACCTGGAGGCGTGAGCAGCTTTGACACCTGCCCGTAAACCTTCTGGTCAACAATGTATACCTCCAGCCTAGCCCCCCTTGAGGGAAGCATTATGCTGTTAAACATGCCTGTAGCATTAATTATGGTTGGCGGGGAGGAGACGACTATTCCGCCGGGCCCCCTGGACACCGTGACGTAGAGTCTCTGCGTGTATAGGCCTTTCCTAGGCATCACGGGGATCTGGAAGGCCTGAATGAATACTAGGCTTGAAGCAGTGTGCCCTAGACAAGTGTTCATCCTCCAGCCTATGGTTGTAGCCATGAGGCTCATGGTCATAGGCTCATACATTGCGAATGCGGCAACCCCTGCGGCGGTGAGGGAGACCACGATGAGGATCGCCCCTATAAGCCTTAGCACCAGCATCACCCTTAGATATCCGTCCTATACTTGAAGAAACGGTACCCTAGATAATATAGTATTAGTGATGCTCCGAACCCGTAGGCCAGGCTCAGGGAAGCAGACCCGCCTCTAGGCGTGAACGGCATGTAGAATACTGCTGGGTGGAATACTCCCACGATCTTTGCAACCAGGCTCATAATATCCACGGTGTGTATGGCTGATGCAAGCAGGCCTCCAACGAATACTACCAGGGTGGGGGCAATTATTATTACTGTGAGGAGGGCTAGGATAGCCTTGCTTTTATCCTTGAAGAGTATGGAGGAGAACACTGCTACGGAGGTGTGGAAGGATATCTGGCCTGCTATGCATAGTACTGGCAGATACACTGATGCGTCGAGCATCGAGGATGGGTTGAGGGCTATGAGGGGTGCGGCGACGCTTAGAAGATAGGCTACAAGCACTACTAGTGGCCCCGCAGTCATCCAGGCTGCGAAGTATTCAGCCCTGCTTAGAGGGTGGGCTAGGTATAGGGAGGCGTAGCCTTGGCCTAGATCGTCACCCATGCTTGCAACAGCTAGGCCTGCAAGTATAGCGTAAAGCATTCCTGCTGCGAGAAGCATGGAGGCTAGGGCACTTGTGCTTGAAACACCCATCGTCACTATTCCGAAGGCATGTATGACTGCTATAGCAGCTATGGATACTAGTAGGCTTCTGCCAACCACGTGTGTCGACACGTAGTCGGCGTGGGTCATCACTCTATGCAGGCTTAATCTACGCAGAGCTGATGGCCTTCTCATACAGTTCACCCAGATACCCTGTCTTAACCTTGAAGCCTCTGACCATGCCGCTGCCCCTCAGGTCTTCGAGGATCCCTCCAAGCTCCCCTGAGGCGAGGGCTTCGACGTGTACTTCAAGCCACCCGTCATGGATGAGGACGCCTTTCACGGAGTCCAGGTCTATTAGTCTTCGGGCAAGGCTTCTGGGGGCAGGTGTGTCAACCCTGAATACAACTGTGACGCCGTATCTCCTTGCAAGCTCCTCGAGGGGCCCGTAGTCCACTACCCTGCCCTTAGAGATCAGTATGACGTGGTCTACAACCTGCTGTAGCTCGGGTAGGATGTGGCTCGATATAACTACTGTTGCCCCTAGATCCTCCTTGAGCCTTGCTATGAGGCCCAGTATCTCCACCCTTGCCGCCGGGTCTAGGTTCGCTGTAGGCTCGTCGAGCAGCAGTATCTCTGGTTCTCCTAGGAGTGCTTGGGCTAAGCCTAGTCTCTGAAGATATCCTCTTGACAGGGCGTTTATCTTGGAGTCCATGTATTTGGAGAGGCCTGCCAGCCTAGCCACCCTCTCAGCATACCTTGATGAAAGCCCCCTAAGCTTCGCCAGGTAGCGTAGAAGCGTTCTAACGGAGACGAAGCCAGGGTAGACGGGGCGTTCAGGCAGGTAGCCTAGAATGCTTTTAACCCCATGTTCTTCTAGGAGGGGATCCATGCCTGCGACAAGCACCCTGCCGCGTGTCGGTCTAACCAGGCCTACGGTTATCTTCAGCGTCGTCGTCTTGCCTGCACCGTTGGGGCCCAGCAGCCCCGTCATGCTTCCCTCCCCTACGCGGAATGAAACCCCCCTTAAAGCCTCGACGCTTCCATAAATCTTCACAACATTGTCGAAGACTATGGACAATCCATAACCCCCGCCTAGGCTGAAACCTGGTCTACTATGAGCTTCAACCCCTCCCTGATAACCCTTACCCTGGCGTGAAACCTGTCCTCCTCCTCAGCCTCTATCACTCTATCCATGTTGGGTATGAGCCTATGGTTAAGCACAGGGAATAGGACTGCGTCTACATCCTGCTTCTCCACCGAGCCTGAGCCCCTTATGGCCGCGTATGCCTGAGAGGCTCTTATCAGGGAGATACCTGCCCTTGGACTAGCACCCAGCTCGAAGAACCTTGCCGCAGGTTTAAATATGGTTGGACGCGTTGTTCTCACAAGCCTTGTCACATAGTCCAGTATATCCTCGCCCACATCCACTCCCCCTGCAACTGTTCTCTGAGCCTCTATAAGCCACCCTGGCTCCACTATGCTTTCAAGCTCCTCGTAGGGTTCTGAGAGTCTGCCTAGGTGGAGCCTAAAGACGTTCTTCTCGTCTTCAAGGCCTTCAGGATACTCCATTATTATTCTCATTAGAAACCTGTCCAGCTGGGCTTCGGGGAGAGGATATGTCCCCTCCTGCTCCACGGGGTTCTGAGTGGCTATAACCATGAAGAACTTCCCTCTCCCCCTGTCTTCGAGGGGGTAGGTTGAGTCCCCTATGGTTACCTGTCTCTCCTGCATTGCTTCTAGGAGGGCTGACTGTGTTCTTGGAACAGCCCTGTTGATCTCGTCCGCCAGCACTATGTAGGCGAATATGGGGCCTAGCCTTGGCTCGAAGCTCCTGGTTGAAGGGTTGAATATCAGGCTTCCAGTAATATCGCTTGGCAGTAGGTCTGGCGTGAACTGTATTCTGCTGAACCCCTTATACCTCACCCCGCCTATCTCCACGTAGTCCTCGGTTAAACCCATCAGCCTGCCCAGGGCTTTAACCATGGTTGTCTTAGCTATGCCTGGCACTCCTTCCAGGAGGACGTGTCCTCCTGCAAGCATGGATGCTATGAGGAGCCTCTGCTCCTCCCTGTAGCCCACCACTACCCTGGATAGCTTGGAGAGCATCTCCGAGGCCGTTCTCCTAACATCATCTAGATCCAAGGCTCCCATCCCCCTATGATACTAGTATGACCTCCCTCACCTTCCTCACCCTGCTCCAGGCTACGTCTACATATATGCTCTGCTCCTCTCCTCTAACAATGCTTTCCCCAAGCATTCTGAACGCTGTTTCATCAGCCTTCATGGAGCGCAGGATCTCCTCAACCCTTTGCTTCAGGCTTAGGTCAAGCCTACTATGCTTCAGGGGATCCCTGAACTCGGCTAGGGCTTCATATATCTCTGTGTAGCCTGCCTCGCGGAGCCTCTTGGTTAGGGAGAGCCAGTTTATGTATCCTGTAGACCCCCTCCTCCTGTAAACCCTTATTCCAGGCTCCCCTGGCCCCACCACTATTTCTCCAGCGTAGCCTAGGATCCCCTGCTCCAGGCTTAACACTAGTTTTCCTTCAAGCTCCTCGGGCCTAGGCAGCATGGGGGATTCCTGTGGGTGGATCCCCCTATACCTTGCCTCCCTAGGTGTGCGGAGCATGATTACCGTCAGCTCCTCCCTCCTCCCATCGAACTCTAGCCCAGCCTTATCTATCCAGAGGATCTCTGAGACAGGGATGGAGCCCTTCACGTATTCCAGGCTTCCCTCAACCTCCATGTACGGCACCTCCAACCCCTCCTCGCGGGCCCTGGCTACAAGGTACTCCAGCTCCTCCGACCCCGATACATGTACGCCTCTCTCCAGGAGCATTTCTACAAGCCTATCCTTATCCACAGCTATGCTTCTGCCACGGGTCTCCACAAGGCCTACAATGTAGACTCCGCTTGCATTGATCTTCAGGTATCCTGCCTTCCCGTAGACCAGTCCCTCTGAGTCCACTATGAGGGCGCCTCTCAGCTCATCCTCGCTGAAGAACCTTGAGGGTGAAGGCATGTCTGCTCAGCTCCCATAAACATAGGCTCGGCATCAATATATTGTTGTCCTCCCATGAATCACGTGTGGATGGCTTGAAGGCTGATCCCTGCAGGGAGGCTGTAATGGCTGCCAGGGTTGCAAGGGCTGATGCTAACAGCATGTTCTACGGTGCTAGTAGGGCTAGGGTTAAGGGGATAGGCTTAGAGTACGTTGACTTCAGGGAGTATTCCTTCGGGGATGATGTGAGGCATGTTGACTGGAGGCTCTCGGCAAGAATGATCAAGCCTGACGGGGAGATGAGGCTCATAGTGAAAGAGTATGAGGCTGAGAGAAGGGTCCACGTAGTATTCGCAGCTGATCTATCGGGCTCCATGCTCTTCGGCTCCAAGCTATGGGTCCTAGTATACTCGGCCTCACTGGCCTCCCATCTAGCCTCAAGGCTTGAGGATGAGGCGACGCTCATAACTCTGGGGAGGGGGAGCAGGGTTTTCTGGAGGGTTCAGCCGGGCCTTATACCCAGAATACTCTACACGCTTATCTGTAAGGGCGGTGTGGGGGGAGACTCCAGGCTAGGGGACCTCCTATCACTTCTCCGCAGACTGGGGGCTGGCTCCAGGCTCATGCTGCTCACCGACTATGATCACAGGCCTGGGGAGGCCTACATGCTTGCCAAGACCCTTAGACTAATGGGGGCTAGGGGCCAGGCCATCATAGCGTCTGATAGGGCTGAGGTGGAGCCCCCGGTTGACGGGAACCCCCTGCTAGCGTTTAGAAGCATGGAGGGAGGGGGAATAGTGCTAGGCCGCATGGATGAACTCTACTCTGAGATCAGGAGGCATGTGAGATCTGTGAGGGCTGCCTTCGCCTCCAAGGGTATGGGTGTATTGGAGCTGAGGGGAAGGGAGGCTGCTGTTAGAGGTAAGGCTAGGATAGCTGGAGCATACCTCGCCCTGAGATCAGGGCTTAGAATAAGGTGAGATGTATGGAAAAGAAGGTCTTGGAGTACGTGTAGGCCTAGTATGTGTAGGAGTACAGCTTCCTGACAGCCTCCTTGACGAGGGAGCCGTTGTCAACCACTATTTCCCCGTTCTTGAACACTGTTTTAACATGGTTTACGCCGTAATGGTAGGGTATGAACTTATGGTTAGGTATGTCTAGGATCACTATGTCGGCCTTCTTACCCTCCTCTATGCTTCCAATATCATATGCCCTCTCAATAGCATGAGCCGCGTTTATCGTTGCTGCTGAGAAGACCTCTGATGGAGTCATCTTCATCTGGAGGGCAGCTATAGTCATCATCATCTGCATTGACTCACTCATATTGGCTGCGCTTAGATCTGTTCCGAGGGCTACTGGCACACCCCTCCTAATAATCTCCCTGGCATTAGCGTATCTGCCGAGATAGCAGAAGGGGGTTGTAGGTAGGAGCACTCCTATGATCCCCTTCTCAGCTATCTTGTCTATGACGTCCATGGGGGTGTGGATCAAGTGGTCTGCGGATACTACTCCAAGCTCTACTCCAAGCTCCCCTCCACCGCTGTGGGCAAGCCAGTCGGCATGGATCCTTATCTTCCCTCCAAGCCTCTTACAGGCCTCCAGCATTATCCTTGTCTGATCCATGTTGAAGAACCCTACCTCGGCGAACACGTCGCAGTATTCCACTAGGCCTCGTTTAAGGAACTCCGGGATCCACTTCTCAGCTATTACTCTTGCAAACTCATCCACCTTTCCCTCCCATTCAGGAGGTATGGCTTGGGCGCAGAAGGTTGGTACAAGGTCTACTGGATGTATCTTGTTCAGCGTCTTGATGATTTCAAGCTCCCTTATCTCCCCCTCCAGTGTCATCTCGTAGCCGCTTTTAGCCTCAATGGTTGTTGTGCCGTGCAGCAGCATCCTGTCAAGTATGCGGAGCGTCTTGGCTATCAGCTCGTCTGTAGAGGCGTTCCTAGTCGCCATGACCGTTCTATTCATCCCTCCCCCCTTCTTCTTGATATCCAGGTAGCTGTAACCCTTGATCATCATCTCCATTTCATCCTCCCTTGACCCTGCGAAGATCAGGTGGACGTGAGCGTCGATGAATCCCGGGGTAACGGTCATCCCTGAGGCATCTATGGCTTCGAAGCCCTTGTCAACCATGTCTAAAACCTCCCTGGTTGTGCCTACAGCCACTATTCTACCATCCTTCACGGCTACGGCTCCATCCCTTATTATGCCTGGATCCTGCAGCTCCTCCCTAACCTTAGGCTTATTCGAGTAGCCTCTCATCGTTAGAAGCTCGTTTGCATGCATTATCACGTAGTCCGCCCTAACACCCATGAACAACCACCATGCTTAGAGAGTAGCCTAGAATCATATTTATATCAAATCCACCCAGCTTTTCAGAGGGTGCTTGTTCGTGGAGGATGCTGGGAGAACTGTGAAGGAGGCTTTAGACAGGGGTGTCAGATATGTTAACCTGCTCTTCACCAGTCTGACGGGGAAGATGCATGTAGCCCAAATACCATTAGAGGACTTCGAGGATGCTGTTGAGCATGGAGTCGGCTTCGACGGCTCCTCTACAGGTATGATGAGGATAGAGGAGAGCGACCTCATGCTCCGCCCCGACCCGTCGACCCTTAGGGTAGCATACTGGGCTGATCCCCCCGTAGCCGTGGCTGTGGCAGACATATATGAGGGGGGAGAGCAAAGCAGCCTTGACCCAAGATTCATATTGAAGCAGGCTGTCTCGAAGCTTAAGGAGGAGATGGGGAGCAGCGTCGAATACTATACTAGCCCTGAAATAGAGTTCTGGCTTTTCCGCAGGACTCCTGAGGGAGATGTTGAGTTCCAGGATCAGGGCAGCTACTTCTCCCTCCCCCCGGAGGATCTGGGATACAGGGTTAGGCTGGAGGTGGCGGGGGCCCTGGAGTCCCTTGGAATACATCCCGAGAAGATCCACCACGAGGTCCCGCCTGGGAAGCATGAGATAGACTTCAAGTACGCTGACGCTCTTAGGACAGCGGACAACGTGCTGCTCTACAAGTATACTGTTAGGATGGTGGCTGAGAAACACGGCCTAATAGGCTCCTTCATGCCTAAACCCTTCTACGGCCAATATGGTGCTGGAATGCATACTCATCAAAGCCTCTACGATAAGGCTAGGGAGGAGAATCTTTTCCACGGAGGGGAGGGCAGGCTGTCCCACATAGCCCTGCACTTCATAGGAGGCTTGATGAAGCATGCCAGGGAGATAACTGCTCTCACCAACCCCACGGTCAACAGCTATAAGAGGCTTGTGCCTGGATGGGAGGCTCCAGTATACATAACGTGGGCCAGGCTCAACAGGTCTGCTCTCATAAGGGTGCCTATGGCAACTGATCCTAGGAGGATAAGGATAGAGTATAGGGCTACGGACGGTTCATGCAACCCGTACCTAGCCTTCGCAGCAATGCTGCTTGCAGGGCTTGACGGCATTAAGAATAAAGTGGAGCCTCCGGACCCAGTGGAGCAGGACATCTACAAGATGACTCCCGAGGAGAGGAGGGCTAGGGGAATAGAGGTTCTGCCCGGAACACTTGAGGAGGCTCTGAGAGAGTTCGAGGAGAGCAGGCTTGCAAGAGAAGTCATGGGTGAGAGAGCGTTCAAACGATACTTGGAGCTTAAGAGGAAGGAGTGGTTTGAATACAACGTCTACGTGCATCCATGGGAGAGGAGGAGGTACCTGCACCTATAGCCTAGACAATGTGAATGGTGGTGGATGCTGGGGAGAGGAGTATTCGAGGTTAAGGCGCGTAAAGGCCTCATAAGAGTGGAAGCCGTGGTCAGGGAGGGCAGGGTGGAATCCGTGAGTATTCGGGGAGACTTCTTCCTATACCCGGAGGACTCCTTATGGATGGTTGAGGAGAAGCTCAGGGGAGTGGGGGTTGAGGAGGCTCCTAGGAGGCTTGAGCAGCTTATAGGGGAGCTTGGCGTAAGGCTTGTAGGGGCAGAGCCACGCGACTTCGCTGAGGCTCTTAGAGGAGCGTTAAGGAGGGCTGAGGAGGGTTGAGGAGGCTCCGCGTATTATTATACGAGGCTCCTGAAAACCCCTATATGAACCTGGCGTTCGAGGAGGCTTTCGCCAGGCTTAGGGCTGCGGGAATAATACCTGACACACTTAGGATATGGAGGAATAGGAGGGCCGTCATCATAGGCTACTTTCAGAGGGCGGAGGAGGAGGTGCATCTCGACGAGGCCCGTAGGCTGGGAGTAGCTGTTGCACGGAGATTCACTGGGGGAGGAGCAGTATACCATGATCTCGGCAACATCAACTATGCTATAGCACTAGGCCCTAGTCCAGAGAGCACCAGGGATCCCATAGGATACCTTTACAACTATCTTGTGAGGGGGGCCTTAAACGCTCTGAGGATACTGGGCTTAAACCCCCATCTGGAGAACATTAATGATATTGCCGTGGGAGACCATAAGGTTTCAGGGGTTGCTGCAAGCTATCGTTGGAACGCTCCATTCCTGCATGGAGCCCTCCTAGTCTCAACAGACCTGAAGGTACTCTCATCTATACTCAAGGTGTCTAAGAAGAAGCTGGAGGATAAGCGTGTCTCAAGCGTTAAGTACAGGGTCACATTGATCAAGGAGCTGCTGGGCCGCCCGGTCAGCTACAGTGAGGTTGTGGAGGCCTTGGTGAGAGGATACGGGGAGCTGCTGGGGGCTGAGGCATACTATGATCTACCGTGGCCCGAGGAGCTTGAGGCTGCCAGGATTCTCTATGAGCATAAGTATAGGCTTGAAGAATGGAATCTTCGGAGGACGCCGGCCTACAGGTTCAGGGAGGCTGAGAGGCTTTTCTCGGAGCTGGTGGCAGGGGCCCGTTGACCAGGCTCCTTAGCCTCCAAGATATATTTTCCTAACCCTGAGATCGTTTCTAGCCTCATCTGCCCTTGCATGCAGGACTACTCTACCCGTATCCAGCAGGTATACTCTGTCTGCAACCTCCAATGCCTTCCTGGCATTCTGTTCTACTAGGAGTATGGTCACCTTCTCCTCCTCTTTCAGGCTGCTTATAGTGTCGAAGACCTCGTCGACTATTTTTGGGGCTAGGCCCATGGACGGCTCATCCATCAGCAGTATTCTGGGGTTAACCATTAATCCCCTCCCGATTGCCAGCATCTGGGCCTCTCCTCCGCTCAGAGTTCGGGCAAGCTGGCTTCTCCTCTCCTCAAGCCTTGGGAAAAGCCTGTATACTGCTTCAAGACGCCTATAGATCTCCTCCTTGTCTTTCAGAGTATAGGCTCCTACAAGCAGGTTTTCCTCGACTGTTAGGTATGGGAACAGCCTCCTACCCTCAGGCACGTATCCTATCCTCAGCTTAGCCCTTATCCAGGGAGGCTTGCCTGTTATATCCTCCCCTCTGAACAATATTCTACCCTTAGCCGGCTTCACAAGCCCCATTATGCTTCTCAGCAGCGTTGTCTTGCCTGCCCCATTCCTCCCTATGACTGCCACCACCTCGCCTTCACTGATATCTATGGACACGTTGTCTAGGGCCATGATCTTGCCGTAATACGTGGTTAGATTCTCGACTCTAAGCAGCATATCCTGCACCCAGGTAGGCTTCTATAACACTCTTATTCCTAACAACCTCTTCAGGCTTGCCCTCAGCTATTATTCTGCCGAAGTTCAGGACGTACATCCTGTCAGACAGCTCCACTGCTACGGGGACATTGTGTTCTACTAGGAGTATGGTTAACCCCTTTCCCCTAAGCCTGCGGATAAGGGCTTTTATCTCCTCTATCTCCTCTACACTCATACCCGACATTGATTCATCTAGGAGGAGTATTTTGGGATCTATGGCTAGGGCCCTGGCTATCTCCAGCCTCCTCAGATGTCCTAGGGGGAGGGTTCCAGCCTGCTTGTAGGCGTAGTCCTCTAAGCCGACCTCCCTTAGCAGGCGTTCAGCCTTATCCAGGTAGTCCTCCCTGTCCCAGGGCTTCACGAAGGAGAAGCCCCAGTAATCCCTGTAGCCGCATGCTGTGAGCACGTTCTCGAATACTGTGAGGTTTTTGAGGGGTCTGACTATCTGGAACGTCCTAGCAATACCCATCCTAGCAATCCTGTAGGGCGGGAGGCCCTGTATCTCTCTCCCCTCATATATTATCTTCCCCCTAGTAGGCTTGAGGAACCCTGTGACAAGGTTGAAGAAGGTTGTCTTGCCCGCCCCGTTGGGCCCTATTATTCCTAGGAGCTCGCCTCTATACACCTTTATGTCGACTCCGTCGACTGCTCTGACCCCTCCGAAATGCTTCGCCAGGTCTTTTGTCTCAAGGATTACTTCTCTCTCCACTGCTCCCACCTCTGAGCCATTCTAGGAGGGGGCTGTTTCTGCCCAGTATGCCTTGAGGCATGAATACTAGGACGAGCACTATTACTATGGAGTATACTACCAGCCTGTACTCTACGAAGGGCCTGAAGACCTCTGGCAGGAGCTTCACGACCGCCGCTCCCGTTATGGCTCCGGGTATGGAGTCCATTCCTCCCAGTATGCTCATGGTGAGGATCTCTATGGACTTGTCGAACCCGAAGTTCTGGTATGTTATAGAGGTTTTGAAGTGGGCTAGGAGGCTTCCACTGAAGCCTGCGAGGGCTGCTCCTATTGCGAACGCCAGGATCTTGTATTTCCTGGGATCTATCCCCATGGTCTGGGCTGCCTCCTCGTCCTCCCTTATGGCCTGGAAGGCTCTTCCAAGCCATGATTTCTCAATCCACCATGTCCCTGCTGCTGCCAGGGCTAGTATGATGTATACGAGCACCATGAAGTTGAATCCCCATACACTGTGGCCTAGGATTCTGGGGGGAGGTATGCCTATGAGGCCAGTCGTCCCTCCGAACACGCTGTAGTACTCGAATACTCCTACAACTATGAAGTTGAATCCTATGGTGGTTATGGCTAGGAAGTCGTGTTTAAGCCTTATGCTGACTGCCCCCAGCAGCACGCCTATCAGCAGGGACATAAGGCCTGCTGCTAGGAATCCTATCCAGAAT
Source organism: Desulfurococcales archaeon (assembly GCA_027083135.1). Classification (GTDB taxonomy): domain Archaea; phylum Thermoproteota; class Thermoprotei_A; order Sulfolobales; family WAQK01; genus JALWQH01. Next base: position 22,724 of record JALWQH010000032.1, read on the forward strand.
GAGAGGTGCAGGTCTAGTGTTAGGAGAGCCGAGGTTATGGCTCCTATGCCGACGAAGGCTGCCTGCCCCAGGTTGACCTGGCCTGCATAACCCATGGTTATGTTTAACCCTAGGGCCGCTATAGAGTATATGCCTATCTCCGTGAGCAGCGTTATATAGTACATGCCGATCACGGCTTCCACCCCTCCCATCTACTCTGCTCTCCCGAAGAGGCCCTGAGGCCTGAATATTAGTAGCACTATCATGACTATGAATGCGAATGCGTCTCGGGGGAGGATGTTGCTGAAGAATGCTGCTAGGAAGGCCTCTGCTACGCCTAGTATGAGTCCGCCTACAACGGCCCCCACTATGCTGCCGAATCCTCCGAGCACTATTACTACTAGGGACTCGTATGCAACCACGTCGCCCATGTGGGGGCTTATCTTACCATAATATATTCCTACAAGCATGCCTGCTATGCCTGCTAGGGCTGAGCCAAGTATGAAGTTCAGGTCCACTATCTTGTTTGTCTCTATGCCCATGGCCTCGGCGACTTCTAAGTCCTGGATGAGGGCCTTCGACGCTAGTCCAAGCCTGGTTTTCTCGAAGATAAGCCATATGGCCAGGGATAACGCGTAGACGAGGGCCATGAGGAGGATCTGCTGGAACGATATCAGAACGCCGCAGCAGCTGTACACTGATGAGGGTAGGCTTGTCTGAAAAGCCTTAGGATAGTGTCCAGCAGTATTGGCAACCATCTCCTCTATCAGGATGAATAGAGCTATGCTTATCATTAACGGTATGTGCCTAGGCTTATCCAGCATTGGAAGGTAGAACAGCCTCTCTATAACAACCCCCACCAGCGCCGAGCCTGCAGCAGCCGCCAGGAAGGCTAGAAGGACGCTGTGAGTAGCCACATAGGATACTAGGCCTACATACGCCCCCACAACGTATACTCCAGCATGAGCAATGTGGAGTATCTCAAGTATACCGTAGACTATGGTGAGGCCCAGCGCTATAGCTATGTAGACTGCCCCAAGGGTTAGGCCTGTTATCAGCTCCTGCGCTAGGAAGGCTGCAGTTATCTCCACTATCACCAGCCCTCCACACGTAATGGCATCGTCATACCATGCCTCCTCTGAGAATTAAAGGTGTTTTGCCTATGGAGAGGCAGCCATGCTGATCGCCGTGGATACCTCTCGAAATAATGTTAAGCAGTATTTCTCCAACCATTCTCTTTTTATCTCCACAGGATCTCGTGCATAGCATCTTCTCTGGAACACTAGAACAACCATATATTGGAACTGTAAACCAAGCATCCAGACATCAATTCATGGCTCCAAAGAGCAACTAGTAGAAACCCGCTTAGAGCAACATATCAGCCCTATGCTGCTAGTTCATACTATTCATCAACTATGAACTTATGTTTCAAGCATGAGTTTATTAGGTTCTGGGTCAGAACTAGTTCTGGGTGAGAACCTATGGTTATTTTTAGTGATAGGCCTATCACTGAGCTGGAGCATCTTTATGGTGAGGGGCATAGAAGGGCTGTTGAAAGCCTACGGAGAGCTGTTGAATCAGGCTTCTTTGCGGCTGTTCTAGGTGCTCGTAGAGTTGGTAAAACTAGTGTAGTCAAGACTTTCCTTAAACATTACCGTCATAAATACTTGTATTTTGATTTGTCTCCATACATGGGTCTTAAATCAGTTGGTTTCCGCTCTCTTGTTCCAGCAGAAATAGGCTTTGATGAAAATACCTTGTCCAGCGAGGCACAGTTGAATCTAACTGTAATAAGCTTTAGAATTAAAAGAGTAAAAATTACGGGTGAGGTCTTTCAGGCAAATCTACTATCACTATTAAGAGAATTAAATAGTAAGTATGATAGGCTTGTAATAGTATTTGATGAAGCACAGGTATTAGCGTTCATTAAGGGAGTAAACTATCGTGGACTACTACAATTCATACATAACAACTATAGGAACATAGTCGTCGTATTAACAGGGTCTATGCCTGGACTGCTTGAAAGAGTGATTTCACCCATAAAAGCAGGGGAACCAGGCTTTGCCCGATACATAGAGGAAATCCATGTACCTAGATGGAGTAGGAGGGAAACAATAGAATTTCTTAGAGGAGGATTAAAGGAGAGGAATATAGAGCACAGGGAAGAAGAGCTGCATGAAGTATATGAGGAGATATCAGGCATACCAGGCTTTATTTCATACTATGGGCTTCTCAGGTTAAGAGGGCTGGATCATAGGGACGCCTTAGATAAGACTATAAGCTACGCGGTATCCCAATGGGAGAATGATTTGCATGCATTCTTAAGCATATATAACTCACCACTATACATTTATGTGCTCAGCATACTTGCCGAAACAATGACAGGCGCCTCATGGACTGAATTAAAGAATGAGTTGGAAAGAAAGCTCAGCAGAACAGTGGGAAAATCAACCCTCTACAGGATACTGACAAACCTGGTGAAAGCAGAGATGATACAGAAGCAGGGAGACAGATACACCATAATGGATCGCTCATTAAGAAAAACAATAACCATGTTAAACAAGCAATTATATCCTATTATAGAAGCTTGGAATAAAGGTTAGAGAACTGTGGCTAAAACGAGTTAGACTTACCGTTTATTTCTAGGGGCGGAAAAAGAATGATTAGGGAAGGCTTACTGGGATGGTGTTATTATGTCCTTCTCAGTTATGTCTGCGTAGTGGTGGAAGGCCCCGTTCTTAACTATCTGTAGTGTCAGGTATTTTATGGCGTTGTGCCCTGGTGTGAATCCCAGTATGTGGCCTGTCACGCCGTCGTAGCCTTTGAGGTTTTCAAGGGCGTTTACTATGGCGTCGGGCTTCGTGCTCTGAGCGTTCTCTATGGCTTTCGCCAGGACCCTCACAGCATCGTAGGCCGAGGCTGCAACCATGTCAGCGTCTATGCCGTATGTCTCCTTATACTCCTTGATGAACTTCTGGACTAATGGGTTGCTGCTATCCCTGTTTAGATCAGTGACTATTACTACTCCCTCAACATATGAGCCCCCTATCTCCAGGAACTTGGGTGAGTCGAAGCCCTCGCATCCAATTATCTGCGCCTTTATGCCGAGGTTCTTGGCCTGCTTTACGGCCACTGTGTGATCATAGTAGCCGAATATCATGAGTACGTCTGGGTTCAGCTGCTTTATCTCGGTGAGCCATGGTGTGAAGTCATTGGTGGCGAACTTGAACTTATTCATGTAGACTACCTTGGCTCCAAGGGATTCCGCCTCCTTCTTAGCATACTCTGCCAGGCTTGAGCCGAACGGGTTGTCTATGTAGAGTATTGCTATGGTCTTAGCGTGGAAGAACTTCACGGCAGCGTAGCCTGCAGCCTTGCCTTCAGTCTCCCCCATCATCCCTACTCTGAACACGTATTTCTTACCCTCAGTTATCTTGGGGTTGACAGCGTAGGCTACTACTAGTGGTACATGGCTGTTCTCGAAGATGGGTGACGCGGCCAGGGTTGTGCCGCTGTAGGAGCCGCTGACTGCTGCAACAACCTTGTCCTGCTCTATCATCTTATGAGCGACTGCTACAACCTGGTCTGAGCTGAGCTGGTCGTCGTAGGGCACCAGCTCAACCTTGTATTTCTTCCCCTTAATCGTTATTCCACCCTCCTCATTGATGTGCTTTACAGCAAGCTCTGCTCCATGCTTGGCTGCGAGGCCGTCGGCTGAGGCGGGGCCTGTCAAGGGTGCGAAGAACCCTATCTTAATGACCTTTGTGCCTCCCCCGCCTCCCCTGCTCTCAATCCACACCGCTGCGGCAGCTGCGATTACGATTACTATTATGATAATGCTTGCCGCAACTGCTTTTCTGCTCGCCATGGCTGATCACTAGTATAATGATAATGCTGGATGCGGATTTAAATCTTGCATATATGCTGCTCAGACTTAACACTATAGCCGCGTAAAGGATAATACTTCTCCATCAATCTAATATGCTGCTTGGAGGTGTTTGAAGTGGCACGGGCTTCGCTTGAAGACCTCATAGCTGAGGGATTCTATGATCCTGAGAGCAGGACTGTGAAGGTGATAACTGGTCCAGAGCTCCACGCTAAGAACTGGCAGATTGAGGGAGCCTTGAGAATGCTGTTCAACGTGCTTGACCCCATGGTGGCCAAGGATCCCAAGAACCTCATAGTGTATGGGGGAACAGGCAAGGCTGCTAGAAGCTGGGATGACTTTGAAGCCATAGTGGAGGCCCTGCTCTCAATGGATGAGGATGACACGCTTCTCATTGAGAGTGGGAGGGCTGTAGGGATCTTTAAGACCCATACATGGTCTCCAAGAGTACTAATGGCTAACTCCCTCCTAGTGCCTAAGTGGGCTACATGGGAGTACTTCAGGGAGCTTGAGAAGAAGGGCCTCATAATGTATGGGCAGATGACTGCTGGAAGCTGGAACTACATAGGCACCCAGGGGATACTTCAGGGAACATACGAGACCTTCGCCGCCGTGGCTAAAGCGCAGTTCGGAGGCACCCTTGAGGGACGCTGGGTTCTGACAGCAGGCCTGGGAGAAATGGGGGGTGCGCAGCCACTGGCAGTCACGATGAATGGGGGAGTAGTGATAGACGTTGAGGTTGATAAGAGGATGATTATGAGGAGGCTTCAGCTGGGACAGCTTGACACGTGGACTGACAGCCTGGACAAGGCCCTGGACATGGCTATGGATGCCAAGGAGAAGCGTAAGCCTCTCAGCATAGGGCTCCTAGGAAACGCCGCCGACGTCTACCCTGAGCTCGTTAAGCAGGGAGTCATACCTGACATTGTTACTGATCAGACCCCCGCCCACGACCCGTTAAGCTATGTGCCCTCAGGATACAGTGTGGAGGAGGCTGCAAGGCTGAGGGAGGAGAACCCTGAGAAGTATACTAGGGAGTCTATGCAGAGCATGAGGAGGCAGGTTGAAGCAATAGTGGCTATGAAGAGGAGGGGAGCAGTAGCATTCGAGTATGGGAACAATATTAGGAGGCAGGCCTATGAGGCTGGCTTCAAGGATGCGTTCGAGTATCCTGGCTTCGTGGTGGCTTACATAAGGCCCCTCTTCGAGGAGGGACGCGGCCCCTTCAGGTGGACCAGCCTCGTAGGAGACCCCAAGGACATATACAAGATCGACGACATGATACTCTCGGAGTTCAGCTACAATAAGGAGCTTGTAAGGTGGATTGAGAAAGCCAGGGTGCACGTCAAGTTCCAGGGCCTCCCTGCAAGGGTATGCTGGCTCGGCTATGGTGAGAGGGCTAGGTGGGCCAAGATCGTTAACTCCATGGTTAGGAACGGAGAGCTTTCAGGCCCCATATGGGTTGGAAGAGACCACCTGGATAGCGGTAGCGTAGCCTCACCCTACAGGGAGACTGAGGGAATGAAGGATGGAAGCGACGCTATAGCAGACTGGCCTATACTCAACGCCCTCCTCAACGCGGTTGCAGGTGCAACCTGGGTTGCAGTGCATCATGGTGGAGGAGTAGGCATAGGGTACAGCATACATGCAGGGCTAAGCGTAGTTCTAGACGGCTCCAGGGAGATGGATCTCAGAGCTGAGAGAGTATTCACAACCGATCCCGGCAGCGGTATAGTTAGGCACGCCATAGCAGGCTACGAGAAATCCATAAGGATAGCGAAGGAGAAGGGCATAAGAATACCCTACATAGAGTACCTTGAAAAGAAGAGGAAGGGCTGACCGGCCCTCAAGCCTACCTCTGTTTTTCCAGGAGATCACCTATAACATGGTACTCGTACTTCTCTACGCCTTCAGGGAACATGGCTTCCCTAAGCTTCTCTAAGGACATGTAGTAAGGAGTGTCTCCTGAAAGGATCTCTGCATCCACCTGGCTGGAGTAGAGATCATAGAGTTCTCCGAGCCTGCCCTTAGGCCTGCCTCCCAGCCCCGCCCTTAACGCCAGGGTTGCTGAGAATAGGAGCCCCGCAGCGATCCATTCAAGCCTGCCTAGCTGCTCTAATAGTAGGAGTAGGCTTGGAGTAGACATGCTGTTGACATCCTCCTGGCCAGCGCTTGTCGGAGTATTGTGCAGGGATGCTGGGGATGAGAGGGCCTTGGCTTCGGCTAAGAGTGATGCAACGGTGTATTGGAGTATCATGAGGCCTGAGTCTACTCCAGGCCTACCTGCAAGGAATAATGGGAGCTTAGCCCTATGAGCACCTGTAAGCAGCCTTTCCACATGTTTTTCAGCCAGCTCCCCTGCCGCTGGGAGCACCGTCCTCACAGTGTCGGAGGCATGGGCAATATACATTGCATGGAAGTTGCATCCACTATATATTCTGCCATCCTCGTCTATCAGGGGGTTGTCCGACACGCTGTTCATCTCCTCCTCAGCTATTCTCCCAGCATACCTCAGGGCATCCACTATTGATCCGAGGATCTGGGGCAGGCATCTCATACAGTATGGATCCTGCTCTGAGCCTGAGGAGGAGTTCACCACTAGGTCGGAGTCTCCTAGGAGGCTTCTAAGCTTTGATGCAATGTACCGTTGCCCCCAATGCTGCTTGGAGGAGTGTATATACTCCTCATACGCATTCATATTGGCCTTCAATGCTGCGAGTGATAGTGTGAAGCCTAGGAGCAGTCGGTCAAGCAGCCTATAGGCTCTTAGGAGGCCTAGTGTCAGGAGGGCTAGGGAGAAGCCTGTGCCGTTAACCAGTGATAAGCCTTCCTTCACATCTATGCTTAATGCTTCAAAACCCCTGGGCACCCCTCTCCGCCTAGCACCATTCTCCAAGTACTCCCCCTCACCTATGAGGAAGAGGGCTAGGTGGGCCAGCGGCGCTAGATCACCGCTCGCACCCACCGAGCCGTGTAGGGGGATGTATACGTGTATCCCCCTGTTAAACACCTCTAGCAAAGCCTCTGGGACCTCCGGCCTCACACCCGAGGCGCCTCGGGCCAGCTCAGCAGCCTTGAATAGGGCTGTAAGCCTCACAACATCTAGGGGTGCTGGGCTGCCCACGCCTGCTGAGTGGCTTCTAATAAGGTTTAATTGAAGCCTAACCGTCTCCCCTGCAGGTATAATCGTGTTTTTAAGCTCCCCGAACCCCGTGTTGACGCCGTATATGGGCTCCCTCCCCAGGGCTTCTAGGAGCCTCTGCCTAGAGCTTCTCAGAGCACTGTATGCTTCATCCGACAATGATACACGTGTATTCTCCCTTAAAGCCCTGTAGACTAGGCTTAGGGTTAGCCTGGAGAAGGGGCTTAGCCTCAGCTCCCCGTTCAACCCGGCCCGCCCCGCAGGCTGTACTCAGCCCTCCTCAGCCCTATACACTATTCTGCCATTGATGATCGTGTACATTGTCCTTGTAAGCATGTCGAAGGGCCTGCCGCTCAGCACAACTATGTCTGCATCCTTCCCCTCCTCCAGGCTTCCAACCCTCTCGTCAACTCCCAGTATGCGTGCAGCATTAATGGTTACCGCTTTGAGTGCATCGTTGAAGCTGAGGCCTTCACGCATGGCTAGCCCAGCCTCCACTGGTAGGAGGCGTATAGGTGTGACCGGGTGGTCTGTTGTGAGGGCGAATGTTACTCCATGCTCGGCTAGGATTGCCGGCGTCTTCATTGTCTTCCCCCTCAGCTCCACCTTGTAACGTGAGGATAGGAGGGGGCCTACGACTACGGGTATATGCTTCTCAGCCAGTATTCCAGCGATCCTGTAGGCCTCTGTCCCGTGATCTATTATGAGCCTGTAGCCGAACTCCTCTGCCAGCCTTATGGCTGTGAGTATGTCGTCAGCCCTGTGTGCATGGCTCCTAGCTGGAAACACTCCCCGCAGCAGCTGTTCAAGCGCCTCTAAGCGTAGGTCTCTGTCAGGGAGCTTTTCAGGCTGATCTTTGAACAACTCCTTCTTCCTAGCATAGTTTTCAGCCTTGACTAGCCACTCCCTTATGAGGCCTGCTACAGCCATCCTCGTTGCGGGGCTTCTCTTAGCCTCTAATCCATGAATCCTCCTAGGATTCTCGCCGAAAGCCATCTTCATGCCTACAGGCTCCCTTAAAACCATGTCAAGCAGGCTCTCACCATGGGTCTTGAGGGCTGCTGCCAGGCCTGCTATAGGGTTCCCGCTGCCAGGCAGGACTCCCACCGTTGTTACGCCTGCCTCAGCAGCCTCCTGGAACCCCATGTCATCGGTCTTCACAGCGTCCAATGCTCTTAGGTGAGGCGTTATAGGCTCCGTTGTCTCAGTAGTGTCTCTTCCCTCCCATCCAACACCCTGCTCAGCCACGCCTAGATGGCTATGCGGGTCAATCATGCCCGGCATAACATGCATGCCCTCAGCATCAATTATCTCAGCATCCCCTGGTATCCTAGCCTTATCGAGGGGCCCGACAAACGTTATTCGGCCCCCCTCAACTATCACTGCCCCCCCACTAATGGTTCCACGTGTAACAGTATGTATTACTCCACCCTTAATCACGAGAACCAAGCATACCCACCTGATCCACCAGGAAGCGCCGGCTACTAAAATAATTGTCCGCCCAACCCCCTAGGAGATCCTCTTTTTAATATGCCTTCTAAGATAGCGTCCTCGGTGCCGAGGACTGATGAGTGCTAAGCCTTACGTAGCCGTGGTAATGATGCTCCTAGTAATCCTGCAGCTCGCCACGCTATCCTCGGCGCAGAAAGCATGCCGTATAGGTGTGCATGAAGATATTCCTAGGGGGCTGCCATGGTACTTCACAGTGGTGTTCGGTGATAATAGGCCTGGCGATACTTCTAGCACTAGGTATCCTGAAGCCTACTATAGGCTTGTACACTACTTGGATTTGATGAGGCCCTTCGCAGTTATAGGTACGGGTGATCATACTGGGAGGGGCTCCAAGGCCCAGATAGACGCCTTCACTGCAAGCCTGTGGAATATTAGTAACGTGTGGGTTGTTGAGGGGAATCATGATGTAGGCTCGCCTAGCAGTCAGGCATACTGGCACAGCGTGGTGGCTCCGCCCATGTACTATGAGGATGGTATTCCAGGCTGGCGCGTAGTGTTCTTCTCAACGGAGATTCCCTGGAGCCAGTACTCATCTCTAAGCTCATTCCTACTGGAAGCCTTCAACACTTCTAGGAGTATTATCCTAGTGTTCCACAGGCCCCTGTACCCCAATATAAACTACAATATGGATCCACGTATGGCAAGCATAGTGTGGCACGCCTTATCTGAGACTAGTAGGGTTAAGCTCATATTGCAGGGGCATTGGCACGGATACTTGGAGGCTGAGAGGAGGGGAGTATTATTCATCATTACTGCTGGGGGCGGAGCACCACTATATCAGCGTGGAGGCAGTCATCACTTCCTAGTCCTCATCCTCAACCCTAAGGGCTCCTTCAAAGCAACGCCTATCAGCCTCGATGAGGGAGGGCTAAGCATACGTTCCGCGGGGAAGGGGTGCGTGGAGGTTGACAATAGGCTTGTAGGCCTGAATGGGAAGCCTGTAAAAGTGCCTGTCAGAATACCCTTCAACACCTCCGGGGCACTGGTATACGCTGTCCTCAAAGCTCCTCAGGGAAGCGTTGAGATATGCTGCAAGGCTCTGGAGAACAGCGTGGTGAGGCTGGAGGCCTCAAAACCCCTGGAATGGTATGCATACCTTCCCACCCTGCCTGAAGCCCGGGTAAACTACACGGCTAATGGGTCAAGCCTCGAAGTCAGCACTAGTGGCTTCGCACCATACACCACCACTGAGAAATGCATAGCTACGAGAACAGTAACCAAGACATACGTGGAGACCGAGACACGGGTCACAACATCCACGGTCACAGAGGTTGAGACAAGCATCACAACCATAACATCACCCACAACCACAGTAGAAACCATCACCAAGACATACACAGCCTACAATAACACTCCCCTCTCCAGAGGAAATCCTGGAAAACGCTTCCTAGCCTTAATCATAGCAGCCCTAATCATAGCCCTATCAATAACAATACTCCTAGCCACACGCATCAAAAACCCATAGCAACATGGTTTTCAGCACAATACATGTCGCCGAAGCCCTAATCATAATTCAACACACTAATCCACCCTATAGGAATATAGAGCACTATAAGATATGCCAGCATCAAGTGGAGAAGCAGTATAGGCTAGTATATCATTATACTTCATACTACTATTGGGCTTGGTTCGTCATTATTCCTTGGAGCTTATTCTATTCTAGGCTACTCTTTCTTCTCATTCTGGGGGGGAGAGGATGCCTGGGCTCCGCTAGCTCCGCTTGTCTCTCCTGCCTCCTGGCTTGTCTCCTGTTCAAGCTTCTTTAATTCCTCCTCCAGCTCCTTCTCGATCTCCTCTATAGGCTTGGGTGGGGGGGTTGTTGCTAGGGTGTATCCTATCCACCCCAGGATGCCGAATACTCCTGCAACAGCTATGAAGCCCGTCAGCTTCAACACGAATATGTCGACCTTATCTCCCCCCACAATCCAGGAGGGAGGGGCGAATACAAGCCACCCATATATGATTATCACTATGACCGATACTGCTAGAAGGGTGCCGCCTACAAGCTTATCCCTGCTCACATCGAGCACCTCGCCATGCATCTACGCGTCGGCTAATATTTATCATTATCCTATCCCATAAAACCATAACTTAGGTCTCGGCTGCCTGAGCATCTGGGAAGCTGAAATACAGGGTTCTAGGAAGCCTGGCTAAAATGCAGAATGAAGAGCCGGGGAAACAAGGTTTCCTAGACCTTGCAGTTAGTTGGTAACAGTATAAGGGCGTGTGGGTGGGGGAGGGAATGTGTTGAAGGCTAGGTTATTCTCCTTGATTCCCATTGCACTGCTCCTCGTATAGCTTATTAAACATCTTATTCCATTTGGATAAAGTCCTTTGTACAGCTATGATTACTACTAAGTAGGTGATGCCTGCCGCGATAGCTGCCCATAGCGTACTATTGGTTACGATATTTATCAGGAGCAGTAGTGATACTGATAGGAACAGCGCGTAGAGCGAGCTTATGAGGAGGCGTACAGGTATTTTAAACTGGCTTTCCTCTATGATTCTTGTTACCTCTTCTAATTTAAGCCGTTTTTCAAGGCATTTTATTGCTCTAAGCTTAGCTGTTATCAGCTTTGAATGCCTCAATGATATTAGAAGCCCTGAGACACTTAATGCTATTATCATGACTGATGTTGAAATAAGGACTACCTCATTCTTAGACACTATGTTGAATGTTAGAAGCCCCAGGATAGTTATTAACGGTACCTCAAGTATCCGCCAGCTCTGCTCGCGGCTATAATGTATGTCGCTCCACAGGGTTTCTATGTATTCGACTATCCACTCCTTATCTCCAGCATGCTTGGATCCACTATTCATGGTATTCCAGCTCCACAGTATGCCTCAACAATATTTCTTGAGGCCTCCATGAGGATATATTGCTTTAGACATTTAAGCACAATGTCTGAGCCCCCTATATTGCTCTTCACTCAGCATGACCTTATCCTTCCCTAGGGATTTGCCCTGTCCAGCAGCTATCAGCACAGCATACATCAGCCCATTCATCAGTGTTACCTTATGGAAGAGTCCTGGGGGAAATATTATCAAGTCCCCTCTTCCAAGCTTGTTCATTCTCACGCAGCCGTTATCAGCATCTATGTATTCTACTTGAGAGTCTCCGAGAAAAATGTATACCTCATAGCTATACCTATGCATATGCATGTCCTGGCCATGGCCTGGTAAAGCCACCCCCAGCTCGAAATCACTGCTTAAGAGAATAGGCTTCAACCCATCAATAATTCTCCAATCCCCTCCCCTCCACTCATACTCCTCCTCCAGCTTCCTCCCTGCTACAATCCTAAACCTCCTCCCCGCTCTCTCCCCATAACTCACCAGGTCATTCAACCTAGCTACATATGGCTGCAGCACGCTAATCCCCCTCATCCAAAATGTTTAACCCCTTTATACATGAAGTTGGTTTCGGCTTAACCTAGAGGAGGCGGAGGAGCCTCATTCCACTCGCTTTCCACAAGGTACTATAGGCCTCTCCACAGGCCTAACCATGCCTTCCAGGTGGTTATCTTAAAACATTGGAGCCCAGACATTCTCAAACACGTATGCCTAGAGGATGAGTGGGAGAGGTTTACACAGCTGGTTGAAGCTATGCTTACTGGCGCGAAAACAGGAGGCTCAGCTCCGCATAAAAGTATAGTCTAAGTGGCGGGAAGCATAAGGATGCAGGAGAAGCAATGCTCGAAGCCTGCAGGACGCTGCACCCATATGACGTGAAGACATGATAGCACCCTAGGCATAATATGCATTCAATGCTAGTGATATAGAATAAAATGCCTGTATCCAGGCATAACCATAATCCCTGCAGGCAAATGCAGGGTACCCATAGAGGCAGCAGAAGCAGATGAGGGTGAGGAATCCTGCCTTCACCCTGCTCGAAGGATGATCTGGAGAAGCAGGAGTGGAGAGAAGTCTTTCAGCCTGCTTCGCAACACTATAATAAGAGCCGCTATAAACCCTGCGGCATGAGGCCCTGCGGTAAGGCCTATGGGGTAAGGCTTATGCTGGAGGGGGGCTAGGCTTGAATGAGTCTACGGGGAGAGTGGGAGAGGTTCTCGGAGGAGGAGCGTGGCTGGCCCTAGCCTCCCTCACAGCATCGCTTATAGGCGCTGTCTTCTGGTTCTCAGCAGGGGTTCTCGTAGGCTCCACGGGCGTAGGCTACGCTACAACAGCTTTTAGTGCAGCAGGCTTCCTAGCAGTTTTCAGCAATCTCGGGCTCCCAGTAGCTGTTATGAGGGAGACGCCTCTCAGAGGCTCCAGGGCCCTGTCATCAGCCCTGCTTGTGGGAGGGGCTACCAGCGCTGCCGCGGCGCTGCTCGGCATGCATCTATTCTCAGGGCTCTTCGGAGGAGCTATGGGGGAGTACTCTGCCCTCATAGCGATCCTAGTGCTCCTAATGGTTGAGGGCCAGTTATCCCTAACATCCCTGATAGCCCTTAAGGCTGAGCGCCTATACTTCGCCGTAATGCTTGTAGCCCAGCTCACCAAGCTGATAGTAGGCTTAGGCCTAGCGTTATCAGGGCTTGGGGCATGGGGCCTCGTGGCAGGCATTGCTGCAGCCATTGTTATACAGCTCGCATCCTCCCTGACAATGGCTCTACACAGAATGGGCTTCAAGCCTCCAAGGATAGGGGATTTGAGGAGGATTGTAGGGGTAGGAGTATCCAACTATCCCCTCATAATATCAGCAGGCCTTGTAACTAATCTAAGCGTACTGCTGACAGCCCTCTCCTCGGGGAGCCCCAGCAGCACAGGGGTCTTCTACATATCCCTCATGATAATCATAGCCCTCGGCTTCATCCCTGCAGGCATAGCCAATGCTGCTCTGCCCAGAATGGTTGGCTGGGGTGACACGAGCCTGATCAGGGATGCAACCAGGCTCTCCATAGGCCTCCTAGCACCCCTAGCGGCAGGGCTTGCAGCAACCCCCTCCCAGATCCTAGGCTTACTATCACCCCAATACACTGTGGGTGGAGAACTACTGGCAGCCTTATCCCTGGCAGTAGTGCCTGCAGCATCCCTCCAGCTAGCAGTGAGCAAGATGAATGCCGAGGAGTCCTTCACAAGGCTCCTAGCCTCAGGGCTTGCAAGGCTGGGCCTACTATTAATACTCATACCCACCCTGGCAGCAAGCATGGGCCTCACAGGAATAGGGTTAGCCTACACACTGGCCACCCTGGCAGGCCTCCTAGCAACCCTTGAATGGCAGGCAATAATGGCTGCGGGGTGGGGTTTCTCAGTTCAGGGCCTAGGCTTCCTTGGAGGACTAGCAGCCTGGCGCCTCCTAGGATCATGGATTCCAAGCCTAGTGGCAGCCATCCTGGTAGGCTACCTAGCCTCCATCACCCTAGGCCTCACAAGGTGGGGTGAGATCACAATGATCACTAGGCGCATCCTAGGCGAACTGAAGCCTAAGCATAGTCTAGGGGTAAACCCGCATCTACGCATGCATGTGCATGTGGATCTGCCTAGCCTGGAGGAGGTGAGCATGGGCCTCGCCGTAGGCTTCATGATACTCCTAGTAGCAGCTGCAGGCATGCTTGCACTAGGCTATGAGGCCTCAGCCAACCAGCTTGCAGAATACGCATACTACATGCTAGTGGGAGCAGTCACAGCACTGCTAATAGACACTGCTAGAAGCGGTGGCAGCGATGAGGAGAATGGGCAAGAGCCAGGCTAATATGCTAGGCTTCCTGGGAGGTGTGCTTCTACCCCTACTCCTATTAGGCTTGGAGCCTGTGTCAAGGCTCCCCATATATCTCCACAGATACCCTCTAAGCCCCCAGGCCTGGAGCCTAATAGGAGGCTGGAAGCCCTACCTATACCTAGGCCTGCTAGGCTTAATCCTAGTAGTCATCGCATACAGGCAAGGCTCACAATCATCCCTCGTAGCGGAAGGATTCCTCCTCGGAGGCGGAATCATAGGCCTGCTGGGAGTATTCGGAGTAGCCGTTGAGGCGTGGCGCGGCATGATAGGCGGGGACAGGTGGTTCGCTCTCCCCATGGCTGCCAGGGGGTTATGGCTGCCCCTCTCCCCTCTCCTCCTAGGAGCAATGCCCACGGCAGCCCTATTATACTATCTCTCCATGCTTCGGAGGAAAACTCAAGCGTATAGGCATCCTAGAAGCAGGGGCTGCGAGGCAGGCCTCCTCCTAGCATTCCTCCTAGCCCTGCTCTCCATACTCATACCCCATGCAAGCTTCACTAATCCTAGAAGCATGGTGGTGTTCACCGATACGATATTCAATGCGAGGTGGATGAGGATACTTGACCAGGAGGGCCTTATAGGCGGGATAGTGAACCTGGCCCACGCCTTGAGGCCCCTATACCTAGCCTTCCTCTACACCCTTCACAAGGCTATCCATGTCTCCCCGGAGATACTGGCTGACAACTACTTGCCTCTCCTAGGCCTCCTCCTCCTAGCAGCAACGGTATACCTGCTGGAATACCTGGGTGGGGGGAGGCCGGGCTTAGCATCTGTTCTCTCCATCCTCTACTGGTCTCCCATGTTCATCTATGGGGGCTTCCAGACAAACCTCTACTCCCTATCCATAGCCATGACCTACGCCTACACCCTCTGGAGGGAAAAGTGGGGAGCCTCCCTCATAGTAGGAGTCCTGCTGGGCCTGTGGCATCCATGGACCTTAGCCTACTATACGGTTGCATCAATCCCCCTACTAGCATACAAGCTATACTACGAGCACGCATCCTGGAGGCTGCCGCTAGCATTGCTCATCATACCGTGGATAGCCGTTGCAGTGGTCAACTACCCGTTGCTAAGGGCTGCAGGCCCCCTGGCAGCCAGCATAGCTAGGCCAGCCACGCCTGGGGGAAACCCCCTGTTCACACTGCTAGTATATGTGTGGGGGACGGCGGCGAGGCCTGAAATCATACTTCCAGCAGCACTCCTCCTAACACTCAGCCCTGAGAACAATTGGGCATACTGGTATGCAGTGCCAGCCCTAATAGCCTTCCCCCTCCTCAACCCCACGGGCGCCTACAGGATACTCATGCAGGCCCCACTACCACTCCTAGCAGCAAGGTATGCTAGGAGCAGGATAGCCGTGTACGGCATACTATTAGCCGCCACGGGCTCATGGATATACCTAGTAGCCACAGCCCCACCAATAAAGCCGACATAACCCTTAAATAATAAGCATGCCTAAATAATCCAGCAGGTGTAATTAGGTATGAACAGCAGGCTTACTCGAATTCTAGCGGTGGCAGGCCTAGCCATACTCCTAGCAGCCTTCGCTACACTATTCACCGGAGCCACACCCACCCACGCACTACTCCCAGCAACTCCAAGCTACTATAAACCCGTGGGAGGAACACTGATCACACCCCACGCATCACCAACACTAATACTAGTAGCCATAGGGACAGCCCTCCTAGGAGCAGCAATCATAATACTAGCCTACGAGAAGCATCTAAAGTAAACAAATATAGCCAACCCTCCTTTCTCCACACTTCAGCCATTCAGCCCTCTACACTGCCTTTCCAAATGAGAATTCTCTGCATAGCTTGAAAGATGAGATCGTGCTGAAACCAGCTTCAAGGTCTTCGGTACATCAGCATCCATCAGTATTCAGTAGTTATCGTAAGTTGAAATAACCTATTAGAGAAGCGTAAAAAAAGAATAATAAGGAGGGCTGAAATCAGTTCTCTGAACCATTATGCTAGAGGTGTGGGGGGCCTGACCTACCTATCAGCAGCCCTAACATCAGCCACACCTGACCCCAGCGTTGTGGAAGAGGCCAGGATGATGGCATCCAGGCTCCTCCTTCCATCCAAGCTTACTGGAAGCATACTCCAACACTACTTCCGCAAAGCCCTCCAAAACCACACGTGGCACAGGCTCCCCCACCTCCACCGAGCACTCCTCCTAGCCGCACGCACCCTACAAGAAATACGTTCCCCCACTCTCCAACAACTCCTCCAACAAATACTCATGGAAATAGAACTAGCAACACTCAGGGGACAAGCAATACTATACGGAATACTCCTAGCCCTCAGGAGGAATGCTTACACCGTCCTGCAAAACCTCGCCTCCAACCTGACCCACATACTCTACCTAGGCATATCCTACCTTAACAACCCATTGTATCTCAGGATCTATGGATAAGGGCTGTAAGAGGAGGATGTATTTTCCTGGCAGTGGGGGTGGTTGTTATCGCTTATTCATGGGGCATGATTTATGGGGTGAGGGGAGGGTAAGCATTGTTATGCCCGTGTATAATGGGGGGCACTACATATGGTTCTCCATCCACATGGTCGCCATGTATATGGATTACTATGGCTTGAACCATGAGCTCATAGTTGTTGATGATGGCAGCACGGATGATACTTGGGAGAAGGCTTGCAGGGCGGCTTCACAGTATTCTTACGTCAAGGTGGTGGGCTACCCGCATAATAGGGGGAAGGGAGCTGCGTTTCTCCACGGCTACAAGCATAGTAGCGGTGACCCAGTAGTGCTCTTCGACTCTGATCTAGATATATGGCCTGAGCAGATAGCCCTCCTCCTAAAAGCCATGAAGACTACTGGTGCAGATGTGGTTGTGACGGATAAGTGGCATCCAGCATCCCTCACCCAGGCATCCATGCTCCGCAGGCTTCTAAGCAGGGGTTTCAACATGCTTGTAAGGCTTCTAACAGGCCTCAACCTAAGGGACACGCAGACGGGGGCCAAGGCCTTCAGAAGACGCGTCCTCGACACAGTGGCTCCAAAAATGTATGCTAAGCGCTATGCCTTCGACATAGAGCTCCTCCTCCTAGCCGCGAAGCATGGGTTCCGCATAGCCGAGGTCCCCAGCATCCAGAAGATAAGGCTCAAGGCTCCGGTCAAGCCCCGCCACATGTACAACATGCTCCTAGAACTATTATCCATAGCCTACAGGCACGGTAGGGTCAAGGGGAATTGGAGGCCCTTAGAATACTATGGATGAACTGGAGGTGCATCAAGCACCCCCTCGCAGGAGGAGCAGAAGTCTACACCCACGAGATAGCCAGGAGGCTCGCCAGCCAAGGCCACGAAATAGCTCTCCTAGCATCAAGGCCGAAAGGACTGCCAGCAGAGGAAACCATAGAGGGCTACAGGGTTCTGCGGGGCGGGGGCAAATACACAGTATACCTATGGGCCCGGAAAACCTACCATAAGCTCAAAAAACAGGGATGGAGGCCAGACATAATAATAGACGAGGTCAACACCATACCCTTCCAAACACCCCTCTACGCCAAGGAACCCATAACCATGCTCATCCACCAGCTCTGCAAAGACTGCTGGCACTACGCAGTACACCCCCTAGCCCAGCCCATAGGATGGTGGATAGAGAAAAAACTACACAAACCCTACATAAAAAGCATCAAGAACGGGAAACTGAGAGCAGTAATCACAGTATCCCCAAGCACAAAGCAGGACCTCATAGAACTCGGCTATCTGGAGGACAGAATATCCATAATTTACAATGGGCTAGACTGGAATCACTACAAAGACTGCCCAAAACTATCCAGCCACAAAGAAGACCTCGCAGCCTACATAGGAAGAATAACACCATACAAGAGACTCGAAGACATCCTAAAAGCATGGAGAACAGTAGAACAAGAAGCACCCAAGGCCAAGCTCATCATAGCAGGCAGAGCAGACTACAAATATTTCAAAAAACTAAAACACCTAGCAGAAAAACTCAACCTAAAACGAGTAGAATTCAAAGCAAATATAACACAACATGAAAAGAAAACCCTCCTTGCAAAAACAAAAACCCTCATCTACACATCTACAAGAGAGGGATGGGGGCAGACAATACTAGAGGCAGCAGCATGTAAGACACCAACAGTAGCCTACAATGCTCCCGGACTAAGAGATGCAGTCAAGCATATGGAGACAGGAATACTAGTAGAGCCCGGAGACATGGAGCATCTGGCAAAGGCAATAACACAACTACTAGCAGACAACAACCTGAGGGCCCAGTTAGCGGAAAACGCATGCCAATATGCGCAAGACTTCAGCTGGGACGACACGGCAGAAACCTTCCTACAGATATTAGAGAGCGTCATACATGGATGACCCATTAGTATCCATAGTAATACCAACATACAACTCGGAAAAAACACTGTCACTATGCCTAGAATCAATAAAGAGGCAGACATACAAAAACATAGAGGTGATAGTAGTAGATAGTTATAGCCAAGATAAAACGGTTGAAATAGCAGAAAGATATAAGGTAAAAATTATTAGAGTTCATGGGGCTCTCCTTTGGGCCAGATACCTAGGTCATCTATATGCTAAAGGGGATATTGAACTCTTACTTGACTCTGACCAGATATTGAATTTTACAGCTATTGAAAGAGGGGTTAAGAAAATACTGAAAGGTTATGATATGTTAATTTTAGAAGAGAAAAGCTACAAACCAAGAACTTTGATTCAGTGGCTTTTTTATTTTGATAGAAAACATGTTCATGAAATTAAAGATTTAGACCCAGTATATGGAGTTTTGCTGGCTAGGATGTATAGATATGAGATCTTAGATAACGCATTTAGTATAATAAGAAAGAAGTTACCGGTAAAGGTGATGTCTAGACTCGTCTCACATGATCATGCAATAATTTATTATGAGGCATGGAAGTGGTCAAGAAAAGTAGACATCCTGGAAGATGCTATTTATCACATAGAGCCCAAGAACTTAAAGAGCTTAATAAAGAAATTCTATAGATATGGAAGAACAGAGCTTGATGTATCAAGGTATTATCCAAAGTTAATTAGAGGTAAAAGAAAACCAAGAAAGATAAACAAGAGCCTTAACTCTTGGATCTCACTAGGTTTATGGTTAATTAAATCTATATTTTACGTCTTTGGACTTATATCGATAGCTAGGCAACTAAGCTTAGAGGATTAAAATAAAATGGTAAGACAACTATGAGTGCTCATAAAATATTAATTATAGGAATAGATTGCTTAGATTATTATTTGGTTAAAAAGTGGAAACTGCAGGCTTTACAGCTAACATCAACTGGCTATTATTTGGTGAAAAGTGACGATAGATACACGCCAATACTTTGGTTAACCCTTCTCTCAGGCATCGATGTCACTAAATACGGTTATACTTCTCAAAGGATATCTAGGTCTAAAAGGCTAAAGAATTTTATATCTGTCTTTTTAAGTCTTTTAAATAAAGATCTTTTTAGTTATTTAAAATACGAAGAGGGCAATATTGTAGAGAGAATAAGAAAGCTATATTTTAATTATATAAAGAAGATTTTAATTAAGGCATTAATATTTGGTAATAAAAGTTTAAGTTTTAAGGAGAAAATAAGCTATTATTTATTTTTAAAATCTCTATCAACTGAAAAAGCTCCTAAGAAAATTTTAAAGAAAACTCCATTATATTTGGCCTATAAGAAAAACCTTAAAGTTCTTTCAATAGAATTTCCTCCTTTAAATGACAATATATATAGAATTATCAGAAATACTCTTTATTTTCTTATAGACGCTCCTGAAAGTTTGCGTAGATATATCTTAGAAAAAATATATAAAGGAACTGAAGTTAGTTTAAAGTTAATACTAAATAAAATTAAAAATTATGATATAATTTTATGGTATACACCATATATAGATATTTTATCACATATGTATTACAAACCAAGAAATTTAAAAGGCCTATTAAGACTATATATAGGGTATTCAAAAATAAATAAACTAATAGGTAAATTTCTATCAAAGATAAAGGATAATAACTTAGCGATAATAATTATGAGTGATCACGGATATGATCCTCTTTTAATGGACCATAGCTATTATGGTTATTGGAGCACTAATATAAAAATTAATAACATAAAAACTCATCAAGATTTATCGTATTTTATTGGGAATAAGATATTTAAAATAATTAAAAGTAAAAATGAAAAAGAATAAAAAATTAATAAATTTATTAATACCAATAATATCTTCCTCATTTGGAGGGGGTGAGATTATAAGTTTTAAGATAGTGAAATTTTTATATGAAAGCTTTAGTCAAAGAAAACATATTTATGGAGATCTAAGACTGTATATTTTTATCTTATTACCTTGTGGTAGTCCTTTATTCAAATTCTTAAATGATATGATTAATAAGCTCAATAAGTCAAATATAATTCTTAGTGTTTATATTTATTGCTGGAAAGAGCAATTAGACTATTTGAAGAAACTCATTAAACTCTTGGCAGATCTTGTTATAATATATATTAAAAAATATAGAAATAAGGTAATTCTTCTATCACCGATATGTACAGCCGAAAATTTGTTTTTTACTGTCATCTTTAAGTTAATTTCTTCACTTATTAAAACAAGAACTGTTATTATTTCAATTATTCATGGAAATCAAAGTCTTTTATATTATTCCTTCAAAGTAAAGCGAGGTATAATAAATAAGATATACTCTTTATTCCAAATTGCCTTATATTTTATAAATGATTTACTAAGTTCATATATATTAACTATTATACCTTTGGCTTCACTTACTAAACATAAGTTTAAAAAATATATTCTAATTCCAGTGCCTTATAATATATATAATGAAAATGACGAATATATATTTTCCAAAAGACCCGTCATATTTTTCATGGGTAGGCTATATAACGATGTAAAGGGAGATTTTGATGTTATATATGTTTATACGAAAGTTCTCATTAAACTCTTGGCATATAAAGTAAAAAAAGATTACCTTATTCCGCAATTAGTGATATGTGGAGAAGGTCCTGATAAGGAGCATATTAAGAAATTAGTAGAGAAAATTAATAATAAAATTAAAAAGATTGCTAATGAGAAAATTTTATACATGGGTTTTATTAGAGGAAATCTTAAGGAACAAATCTTAAGAGATGCTATTATATGCATATTACCTTCTAGATTTGAAAGCTTTCCTATTGTGGTGTCAGAATGTATAGCTTATGGTGCGAAAGTTCTAACGTATAAAGGTCCTTGGATTAAAAACTACAATATTATTGGAGTAGATCACTTGATAAATGGGGTACCTCTTAATGATCTAAATGCACTAACACTTAGACTTGAAGAAGAAATTATTAATTTTAATAATAAAAAAATGAAGCTGGTTAAGGTTAAAAATGTTAGAGCTAAATTAAATAAATATTATAATGAATATCTTTTCAGGAAGACTTTGATGATAATTATCCATACAATTATTAACCTATTAAGATAAATTTAACTACTTTAAGCAAAATGATAAAAATTAAATATTATAATTTTGTTATTATTATAATTTTGTTATTAAGCATTTTAGTTAGATTTCTTAGCTTAAGCTCAGCTCCACCAGGTTTTGATTACGATGAAGGGATTTGGGACTTAATATTTTTATTTAAAAAGTTATCTGGTTTAACCTCTTTATCTAATAAAATAATCATATTAAGTTCTTATATAGCTCATCCTCAAATACCGATACTTTTATTAATAAATAAAATTGATCCAAATATTTTAGTTCATTTATCTATAGATAAGTTCTTTTTAATATTTAGGATATCTCATAGCCTTATAGGTGCAGTACTTCTATTAGTGGTATTTATTTTCGGTAGAAAAATACTTGTCAATATAAATTATTTAAATAATAACTATTATTTAATATTATATACTTTATACATTTCTTTTGCCATGCCTATATTAATACATCTATCGCGTACTGTCTCGCTAACGAAGGTACTACTCTTTGCTTATGGAACTTATTTATTATTAACCTCTGTGTTAAAAATAAAGGAAAGTAAAGCCTTATATTCCAAAAGAACATTACATTTTAGAATATTAGCAGGTTACTTTTTATATTTCATAACCTTTTTGACTGATATTAAATCAGTATTTTACGTGTCTTTTTCGGCACTTTTTTTCATAATAATATTACTAAATATATTAGATACTAAAAAAGAAAAATACATATATATGTGCCTACTTATTTCATCTTTTTTATTGTCAATATTATTAGAGCTTTCAAATTCGAGTGTTTACACAAAGATTTTGCATGGAGCCTCTTTCATGCCATCTAACATACTCCCCTATTTTCATTATGATTATTTATTTATATCTGGAGGGCGTTTATTCCTCGAGCCATTAGTTCAGCCCTTTAGCTGGCTTGGAGACTACACTTCATGCTATAGATGGAATGCTTGTGTAGGAGTCTTAGGTCCTTTAGGAATATTAATATATGCTATACCTCTTTTGTTGGTTAAGGTTATTAAAAAGCTTCGTTCATTATATGGAAAAATTTATCTTAAGTGGTTTATTGTGATGTTCTTATCCTATATATTATCATTATCGTTTACTAAGTATGATAATCCAGTATCAGTTAGGCATCTGTATTTCTACATATTTGTACCGTTGACCTTAGTACTTATGCTAAAAGCTATTCTAGATCAAAGATCTTCAAGACAAGTAAAGATTTTAAAATCATTAATCTTAGTTATAGTTATAATTTATTCAGCCATAGCATCAGTATACTATTTTAACTATTATCCATCGGTACCTTATGTAAAATATAGATTTTTAGAAAGTGAACATAAGCTACTTATAAATGCCATGGATGTCTTAACTAATCCTTCTATTAAGCAATATATGAAAAACGATAATATCAAGAATGTACATTTACTTTATATAGCTTTGAATAGATCAAGACTTAAATACATAAATTTTGGAGCAATATGTAATTTATATAGGTCATTCATAGAGTTTAAGCTTAAGCATACAAATGTTTTTTGCTCTATTTCAGACTTACAATATTTATCTAATGAAAAATCGTTAAAAATAACCATAAATAATCTTCTAAATGGTAATAATAACGAGTTAATATTTTTCATTTTTGAGAACAGTAATTCAAGAATCATAAAAGAAATATTTCAGTATACCGTAGATACATTCAATAATGAGTATAAAATTTTAAAAGTTTGGCAAATGAAATTATCTATGAATATATATTTAGAAATACCTGAGAAAAATAAACTAGTTTCAGTAAAGAAGACAAGCTTAATATTAGTTATTATCTTATTACATAATAGATAATAAAAGGTATGAACGAGAAAATGCAAAAAGTACTTATAATATTTGATGGGGTTCTAGATTTAACAAAAGGTGGTGCTGAAAGATTCACCTTTAATCTTGCTTGCTCATATAGACGTCTAGGATTAGAACCAATAGTTCTTGGATTTGATCAGAAAATTAATAAGATAGAGCTGTATAAAAATAATAAGCCAGTAATTATCATGATCCCAACCATAAAGGTAATTGGAAGAAGTATATTATTCAAAAAATTAAAATATATGAAACTGCTTATAAAGCTAATAGAAATTGCTGACATAGTTCACATTCTTTACGGAGAATCAGTCCCTCACTTTATATCAGGTCTTTTAGCAAGATTCTTATTCAAGAAAAAATTAATTGTTTCGCCACTAGCATCAATAAGTTTCATAAAACATCATAGTCTGGCTAAAAGATTTCTGTCCCTCTATTTAATTAGCGTTAAATTACTCCTTACAAAAATAGCCAATCTTGTGCATGTAGCTTCCTTATATGACTATTATAGCTTATTAAAAATTAATAAAAATATAATTGTAATTCCTCATAGTCTAAAGTTAAAAACTGAGAAAAATAATAAGGCATATAACAGGTTATGTGCTGTTATTAAGCAGAGGCTTTTTGAAAAATTCAAGGATAAAATAAAAATATGTTACATGGGTCGATTTACCGAAGATAAAGGAGCAAAAGTTCTTCTCAGCGCACTTGAAAAACTTATTCAGAAACAAATAAAAGTTATTCTGGTCATTATAGGTTCTAAAAGGTATGTACTTCGAATGTTTAAAAGTTATATTACTAGTAATCTTAATATTAAATATTTTAATATCAAAAATTATATTATTATGTTAGGTTTTGTTCCGGACACCTGTAAATACACTATACTTTCAGAGTGCGATCTGGGCGTATTACCTTCTCTTTCAGATCCTGTTGAAGCTTTTTCAATTATTTTAAGCGAGTTTAATTTTCTAGGTATACCAGTCGTTGCTTCCAATGTAGGTGCTCTTAAATTCCGTGTTAAACCTTATGCAGGCATTTTAGTTAAACCGAGAGATCCTGAAGCCCTAGCCAGAGGTATCATGCAAGCATTACAGTTAAAGGGGAAGGTGAAGAGGCTGCCTGATACGATAACGTATGAACAAGAGGTGAGGCTATGGGGCTCAGCATTAAAGGAATTGCTAAAATCTTAAGACAATTTTACCTGTACTTGTTTAAAGTTAGAGGAGTTACGCTAAAAGATGAGTTAAGGCTTCTTGCAGCTATGGCCTTATATGTACTTGAGCTAGGTAGAAGGGGTAAAACGTTAGGCTATTATATACTTGGGTCAGAAACGCTTAAGATAAAAACTTGGGACAATTACATATTTAATGTTAGACCGAGGACTACTGATCTAGGTTTTGCTGCTTTAACATTAGAATCCTATGAGCTTAATAGATGGTTTGTACCTAACGTTAACGGCGTGGTTATTGATGTGGGTGCCAACATCGGAGGTTATACCGTTAGGGCTTGTAGGCAAGCTGACTTCGTCATAGCTATAGAGCCCCAAAAAGAAGTGTTTGAATTGTTAAAGGTAAACGTTGAAAATAATTGTAATAAGCACAATGTAATACTATTAAGGAAGGCTATAGGAGATAAAAAAGGTAAAGCAATACTAAAAATACCTATGCACGGGCAAGTGGTGGATAGTGGAACTGCAACATTATCTTGTTCAGATGCCGCGGGAACCAGCAGATATAAGTACGAAGAGGTAGAAGTAGATACTTTAGATAATATTGTAGAATCTCTTTGTATAGATAAAGTAGATTTTATTAAAGTAGATATTGAAGGTGCAGAGGCAATAGCTTTTAAGGGTATGAAATGTACATTAGGGAATACAAGATACCTTATGATCGAAATACATCATGAAAATGAATGGTTAATTAATGAGCTTAGAAAGATGAAGTTCAAACTCATTGATAGGAAAGGAATAAACTACTTCTTTGCCAAGGCTAAGAATTAAGACAGATGGGTAATCATCTTCTCAATACAGCCTCTAAAATTATGTTAGCTACTGTCAACGAGTTCATAAAATGAGAATAGTGTTGGCTTGTGACCCATCAAGTTCTAGATCAGCTATTATAGAGAGCTTACTAGTTTATTATCATGAAGAGAACCAAATCAGATGCTAAATGGTGTTGCGAGGTAGCTGCTTATGCAGTGTTTGCTGAGGCTTATGATTCACTGTAGGAAGCTAGGGTGTACCGGGATGGTAGGCTTGTTGAGAGGGTTAGGTCTATTCCTGTCTATGGTGTTATCAACGGTTTCTGGATTAATGCTACTGGTGACCTCACTATTGTTATCATGTATGTTCCTCAGAGGTGATTCGAGCTTGGCCTGCAGATCTCTGCCACCACCTTTGCTCTGTGTATTCTACCTTGCTTGGGATTAGAGGGTGTCTTTGTTTTTGATGGTGTTACGGTGTAATGCCTTCCTCGCCTCTCTGAATGAGGATTTCGTGATTAGGGAAGGCATTATGTCTTCTATGGCTGGAGGACTTGGGGGTGCTTGTGGGGGGACTTGCTGCACTTTGAGTATAGGGTCTAGACTCTGGATTGTTCATGGAATGTGTCCTGGGATCCCTGCCGCCTTGAAGCGGAGTCCACGTGGATCCCGTATGGGGTCCTGAGGTTGCCTGGGAACATCCCAGGGGTTCGTGGGGAGTTCTGAGATTACAAGAGTTCCTGGGAGGTTCCTGGGGTATGTCGCGGGCTGAGTTAGGAGAATTTAAGGGTGTTGGTAGTGTGGGTAGTCAACTAAGTATTAGGGATATTGCGGTTGTGTAGTGGATTTTGGTCTATTGATTTTGGTCTTTAGTCTTCTTGGTATTGTATGTGGCTTCGCTAGCGATGCTTATAATCCGTTTGCTCACCTTTAGAAGGAAGCCTCTTATCTATGGTGGGATTGACTATTCTTATCTTATTGAGCAGGGGTTGTATACTAAAGTTTCAGTAGCTATAGCGATTATTACCTCCATATCCTCTGTCGCTATTACGCTTAGCTATGTGCGTCACACCTCCGGCGTAGTCCTCTTACTGCTTGGAATCCTTTGCATCATTGTAGCAGCATTAATGGTGATGGAGCCGGTTCGCAGGAATGCATAAGTGTTGTTAATGTCTGCACGTGCTAGTTTCCTCTTTAGCCTTCCAGGCTTCCTAGGCTTCTCCAGAGAGCCTCTACTCTTCTAAGCGATCTCTACCCCGGCGCTGAACATGCCTGTTAAGGCTGGGATTGAAGCTATGCAGAGGGGGAGGGCTCCTATGTTTAGGCTGGAGGAGCTGTTGAAGGCTTGTCGTAACTGATCCTACACATAAATGTTTATAACCCTGGTCCCAGTATGTCTGGGAGTGTCCTGCTAGGTGCTACTTTATAAACACTACCATAATATCTAGGAATATTTAGGTGTGGGAAGGTATTACTATATTGCCTCATGTTGTAAGTGTTCGTCTTCGTGTGCTGGGATGGGTTAGCAATGAAGAGGTTGAAAGGATTGATTTAGAGATTGAGGAGGGCTTAAGCTTAGGCCACTGAGAGTGTTTAACCTCGGCCTAACGGAGATACTAGCTGCGTACGTGTCCACCCGAATATCCCTAGTAACTGCGAGGGGGCCCCTGGAGAGCACTCCCTTGTTCCCTAAGGGGAACTTCCTTACTCTCTACTAGCATTCCCTAAAACTCCCTTTAACTCCCTCATGTCTGCTAGTCGAGATCTCGACGGAATCTCCCAATGGAAACTTCCCTCGATGCCTTCCCGGAACCCCCGTTATGAGTGTTTAGGGAGCATACAAGGGAGTCTAAGGAGGTGGTTGAAATCAAGTACCTTAAATATGGGAGACCTATACCTGTTGAGGTTCTCAGGGAATTTATAGGCAAACCATGGTTCTTTGCAGGAACTGTAACGCTATAAATTAAGATAGTGTGGATAGGACAGTAGATGCTAAAGACGAGTGAATTAGCATGTATTTGATGCTATTGCAATCGAGGTAATTGAGGATCGTGCTGAGGTTCATGAGGCTGAAGTAGAGGCTAGGTGCAGGAATTTCTTAGCTTATGACGGGAAGGCTAGTCTAACATGTATTGAAAGGAAGGTTAAGAGGCTTAAGGTTTTACTAAGTATTATAGTCTCGAGCTATAAGTTACAGGGGGTTAAGAGGGCTTGTGTGGCTGAGCTTGTGCTTCTGTGCTTCGATTCTCCACCTTCATCTCTTAAGGAAGGAATATTGTCAAGGGTTCGAGAGGTTCTTGAAAGGTTACACTCAAATATCCCTGGAGGTTTTTATGTTCGCGATTCACCTTAGAGGATGATGTTCACCTTTACACAGCTTCAGACATGCTTCGTAGATTAGGCAATAGCCGGCCTGAAAGGAGGCAATAGAGTATGTAGCAGGGCTTCTAGCCGTCCACAGGACATATTGTGACTATGTTTAAGCACAGGATTTAGGCATAGAGAAAGCTCCTGACTTAATATTGTAATAATAAAACACAAATATTGTAGCAGAAAAGCAATAAAAGAAGAGAGTTTATATAAATTAATGAAATATATAACTTAAAATGAATCCTATTATTGTCAAAATGTTTGCTATCAAGCTTAGAAGAGATGCTCCCCAGGATAGGCTGTTTTTAGAAGGCTCTCCTAGGCAGTAGACAGCTAGGAAGGCCATCCCTACACCGATTATTGAGAGAAATGCTGCAATAGGCACATAATGGGTTGCCAAATAGACATATACGGCTAGTGCAAAGGGCACCCAGGGAGCAAGTATAGCTCTTGCAGGATCAACATTGCTACAGCGGTTCTTCAAGAAAGATCCCCCAAAGTAATATTGTTACCTGGATTACCTTTATATACAGACACACATGAGGACAAGAAAAATAGTTAAGTTAGATATAGAAATACACTACGCATCGAAAAGAGGACTAGCAAACATAGTAAAAGAACTAGTTGAAACCAGAGAAGACCTAATAGAATACATGCTAGAAACAACATCCATATCAGCATAAACGTAGATTAAGACACGCAGTTACCGGGGCGGCATAACCT
Source organism: Desulfurococcales archaeon (assembly GCA_027083135.1). GTDB lineage: Archaea > Thermoproteota > Thermoprotei_A > Sulfolobales > WAQK01 > JALWQH01. The sequence goes on from JALWQH010000032.1 coordinate 51,368, forward strand.
ATGAGGTATCTTGTTACTGGTAGAGCAGGTGCCTGACTTCATATATGGGCTGGATGGGAAGCATCAGTTTCTATTTTGAGAGACATTAATAAAAGGTGATGGTAGCTATATGGAGTGGAAAAGAACTAGAACAGCAGAATACATGACTGTCTCCAGGAGACTGACAGCAGATATTAATGGCAAACTACCTTTATATTTCGGGCTGCGCCCTGGTATGCTTAGGTTATGGGTATGGGTGGGAAGGTGGCTGTGCATGTGGATAGGGAGTTGTATGAGAGGGCTGTGAGGTTTGTTGAGGAGCAGGGTGGTTTTAGCAGTGTTGATGAGCTTGTGGAGTTTCTGCTGAGCGAGGTGTTATCGGAGGAGGAGTCTGGGAGTGGTATGATTGAGGAAGATGAGGAGAAGGTTAAGGAGAGGCTTCGCAGCCTAGGCTACATCTAGGAGTGTGGGATCATTAATTATATATAATTAAACATACATGATTAGGCTGGGCGAGGTTGGTTTGGGTTCTGGGAGGAGGGGTAGGTATACTACTGTCTCGATCCCTGTGACTCTTTATGAGCGTATCAGGGAGCTTATCAGGGATACTGGGTTTACGAGTGTTTCTCAGTATGTGACGTATGTTTTGCGGGAGGTTGTTGCGGCTCATGAGGAGGCTAGGTATGAGGAGCCTTTTACTGAGGAGGATAGGGAGAGGATTTTGGAGAGGCTCCGTAGGCTGGGCTACCTGTAGGTGGTGATGCATGGTTTCCCGCCCTCATGGGGGTAGGCTTGTCAGCAGGGTTGTTTCTGGGCGTAGGAGGGAGGTTTTGCTGGAGGAGGCTGGGGAGCTGCCTTGGCTGGAGCTGAGCCTGGACAGGGCTGTGGATCTGGAGGATCTGGCTCATGGCGTGTATAGCCCCTTGGAGGGCTTCATGGTTAGGGAGGATTACTTGAACGTGTTGGGGGAGATGAGGCTCTCCTCTGATCACCCGTGGACTATTCCCATAGTGCTGGACGCTGATCCAGGGGAGCTGAGAGGTGTGGGGGAGGGTGACGACCTGGCTTTGAGGTATGGGGGGAGGGTGCTGGGTGTTATGAGGGTTGAGGAGATCTACGAGTGGGATAAGAGGCTGCATGCTGAGAAGGTGTATGGGACCAGGGATCCAAGGCACCCGGGCGTGGCTAGAGTTATGGGTATGAAGGAATTATTGGTTGGGGGTAGGGTTGACCTGCTTAACCCTCTCCCCAACCATTTGGAGGATTATACGCTGTGGCCTGAGGAGACGAGGGTTTTGTTCAGGGAGCTGGGATGGAGGAGGATTGTTGGTTTTCAGACTAGGAATGTGCCTCACATGGGGCATGAGTATGTGCAAAAGGCTGCATTGACATTCATGGATGGATTATTCATCAACCCATTGGTGGGGTGGAAGAAGCCTGGGGATTTTAGGGATGAGGTCATATTGGCGGCGTATAAGGCGCTCATAGAGCACTACTATCCCAGAGACTCAGTTGTGCTTGCAGCGTTGAGGATGAATATGAGGTATGCTGGGCCAAGGGAAGCTGTGCACCACGCTATTGTTAGGAAGAATTTCGGCTGCACCCACTTCATAGTTGGCAGGGATCACGCGGGGGTAGGAGACTATTATGGCCCCTACGATGCTTGGAGGTTGTTCGAAGAGTTCCCTGATCTAGGTATACAGCCCCTATTCATCAGGGAAGCCTTCTACTGCAGGAAGTGTGGGGGAATGGTGAATGAGAAGATCTGCCCCCACGGGGAGGAGCATAGGGTTAGGATAAGTGGAACCCGGCTGAGAGAAATGATTAGGAGGGGTGAGAAGCCCCCATCATACATGATGCGCCCAGAGGTGGCTGAAACCATACTGGGCTTCAAGAACCCCTTCGTCGGTGACCATGAATGATTCCAGGGGAGATAGGGCTAATGGTGTACCACTGGGATGCTGATGGAGTAGCATCAGCAGCCATGATCCTCAGGGACCGCAGGGTTCATAGGCTAGCTGTGCCACGCATAGGCCACTACACAGCCCAAGCCATACCCGTAGGGGAGGTGGATCTAAGCCTCCCCCTACTAATCCTGGACTACGGCCTAGGCATGAGGGAGCTTGAGAAACTGGAGAGTAGGGTTAGGGGAGGAGTAGTGGTGGTTGACCACCACCTCACGGATGCTGAGAGTAGGGGTAATGTAAGAGTGTATAATCCCTCCCCAGGCAGGGCCCCTTCAACCACATGGGTTCTAAGGGACCTCATCCAAAACCCCCCTCTCCTCCCACTCCTAGTAGGGGTGGCAGGAGACGTGGGCGTCGAGCTCAGGGATCCTGTGGGGAGGGAGGTTGAAGCATTGTTGGGGGAGGCTGGGTGGAGCTATGGGGATGTATTGGAGCTTGCTGAGAGGCTTAACTCCTGCGCCCCCCTACTGGACTACAGGTGCCTCCTCAAGGCTCCTAGAAGGCTCCTAGAATACGGCGACGACCTGGATAAGGCCTTGGGGGATGAGGATTGGATGGAGGCTAAGGAGAGGGTTGAGGGGGAGGTGGAGAAATTATTGGCTGAGGCTGCGGCTGAGGAGAGGGGCGGGGTGCTTGTCTATAGGCTCACATCCCCCCTATACCTTGCCTCAAGGATTGGCAGGAGGCTTGCAGCAGCTAATCCTGGCAGAATAGTGGTCGTGGTATTCGACAGGATGGATGGGTATACGGAGATCTATGTTAGGAGGATTGGCGGAGGCTTATCAGGCCCCCTCAACAGGCTCAGAGAGTTGGGGTTGCCTGTTGGAGGCAAGGACACTGTGTTCGCCTCCCAGATACCTAGCCCTGAGGCTGAGGGGATCCTAGAAATGTTTTTACAAGTGCTTGTGGAATTCATGGGGGTGGAGGAGAACGGCTAGACGGATGCTTATACTTGGATTAGACTCCCTCCCGCCGAGAGTATTGTACGGGGGGATGGATGGAGGAGGATTCAATTATCTTAGGGGATTGGTGGGGGATTCTGCCCGCTATATTATGAGGTCCTGCTACCCGCCTATAACTGTGCCTGCATGGATGGTGATGTTTACGGGTAGGCTTCC
>JALWQH010000033.1 GCA_027083135.1 Desulfurococcales archaeon
CCTGCTATGGGCCCTGCCTCTCTAGTCATCCTTCCATCCCTGTCTATCAGTATTCTCGGCTTCAATCCCAGCTCTCTGAACAGCTGTACATCCCTCGTATCCCCGTAGCTGCATATCATGACGAGCCCTGTGCCGAACTCAGGCTTCGCTGCAGGATGCTCCACCACGGGGATCCTGTTCCCATAGATTGGTACTATGAGCCTCTTCCCCCTTAGATGCTTGTATCTCTCATCGCTTGGATTATATATTGCTGCTGCACATGCGTTTAGGAGCTCGGGTCTCGTGGTGGCTATTACTGCTTCTTCCCCAGTATCCTCTACTTTGAACTTAATGTAGTAGAGTGTTCCCTTCTCCTCCCTGTACTCCAGCTCAGCGTCGGCCAGGGTTGTCTTGCATCTGGGGCACCAGTTGACGGGGCGTTCAGCCTCATATATGAGGCCCCTCCTCCAGAGCTCTATGAATGTTGCCTGGGTTATCCTCCTATACTCGGGGCTATCCGTCCCGTTTCTCCAGTACTCGTATAGGCATCCCATCCTCCTCCAAACCCTGACTATCTCCTCCTCAGCTTCATCCAGCCTCCTCCTACATAGTAGGAGGAACTTCTCCCTCCCCTCCCTTGTCTTGGCAGCCTCGTGTGGATTAATATTGTACTTCTTCTCAACGTATACTTCTACTGGGAGACCGTTTCTATCAGCATAGAATGGGATCAACACGTTGTAGCCTCTCATCCTGAAGTATCTTGCAATCATGTCTATCTGTGCGTAGTGTGCTGCTCCGCCTACATGCCATTTGCCTGAAGCGTAGGGGGGCGGTGTATCTATAACCAGTACAGGCCTCTTATCGCCTGAATCATAGTTGAACTTCTGTATTCCCTCCTCAACCCATTTTTCATAAAGCTCGGGTTCCAGGCTCTTATCCCATCTCTTCTCCCTTATACGGGGTTTCAGCTCCTCACCAATAGGCATCAACCATCCCTCTAGCAGCATGAACCCATATATTAACGTCATGCTCAGAATCCCAAGATTATTTTTAAGGGATTCGCTTGACTCTTCTCCACGCAGGCTTGTCTCTGAAAGCCCTATACAGGTTGTAGAAGGCTATGCCTGATGCTGCAGCGTTGAGTGCTAGGAATACGGGGTCTCCCAGCATGAAGGCATACAGTGATAGGAGGATGCTTCCAGAACCGTAGAGCAGGCTGAGCCTGGGGCTTGGAATAGTGTCGAGGCTTATGATCCAGCCTGCAACTATGAGCAGCATTCCTGCAACTCCTATGAGGTATGGCTCCACTACTCAGGTCACCCCGCTTCTCTCAACGCTTTCTCCACGCGTTCTACAAGGCTTTCTAAACCCTCCACGTGTCTGGGCGGCGTGGGGTTGAGGTTGAATGCTAGGGGTGTTATAGCTATGTTGCCTTCAACCATCACTGCATAGACGTCTGTGCCTGGCTCAGGTGTCATAGGCTCCCCATACACCCAGTAGTATGGCTGCCCCCTAGGATCAATTCTCCTCACAATTTGCTCCCTGTATCTAAGCCTCGCGGCTTCAACTATCCTGACCTCTGTCCTACTAGTTATTTTTCCTGGGAAGTTCACGTTTAGGACGTCTACTCCTCTAGGCATCCCCTTCTCCAACACGTATTCTGTGATCTCCCTTGCAGCCAGCCTTATGCTGCTCCAGAGAACCTTGTCTCGCTCCAGGCTCTCAGCGCTACGCACTGCTGTTGAGAAGGCTACTGCAGGTATGCCTATGAGGGAGGCCTGAGCAGCGGCGCCTACTGTTCCCGATGAAAGTATGACCTGCACACTAGTATTATCACCGATATTCACTCCCGCTGCAACTAGGCTAGGCCTCCCAGTAATCTCGTTGACAGCTATGTGGATTATATCGCTTGGAGTGCCGCTTATAGCGTAGACGCTGCGCCCCCACATGGTCAGCCTGCTTATCCTGAGAGGCTTGTGCAGAGTTAATCCGAGGCCGCTACTACTCTTAGGCGTCTCAGGTGCAACCACGTGGATCTCGCCTAACCCGCGTAGAGCCTCGTATAGTAGCCTGAGGCCTGGACTATAGATCCCGTCATCATTGGTTACAAGTATTCTAGGCTTCATTGATCAGGCCCACCATGCATAGAACACCAGCTAAATTATACTTTGAGGTAATGGGCTCCTGGAAAAGAAGTAGTGTCTCCTCTAGGAGGAGACTCTGTTTCCTTAGCCCTCCCTGAGCCTGGGGTTGAAGTATTCTTCTAGGCCTAGTCCGAGCAGCAGTACTCCTAGGACTGTTATTGATATCATTATGCCTGGGGGTAGGAACCACCACCAGAACCCGTTTACTATGGCGTTCCTTATCATGGCGTAGTGTATGATCATGCCCCAGCTTATGGCTGTGGGGTCTCCTAGGCCTAGGAAGCTTAGGGATGCCTCTGTAAGCATTGCCAGACCTGTCCTAGTGATAACCTCAATTATTATTATAGGCACAACGTTTGGAAGTATATGGTTTATCATTATTCTCCATGAACTAGCCCCAACAGCTCTGGCCGACTCTATGTATGGGTACTCCTTTATGCTTAGCACGGCTGATCTTACAAGCCTTGCTGTGCCGGGCCACGAGGTGAGGGCTATGGCTATGATCACGGAGTACAGCATGCGTGTAGCTGTTCTGCTGAGCACTGCTACCATGAATATGGCGAACAGCATCATGGGTATGGATAGCCAGACGTCCGTCAGCCTCATGAGGGCCTCGTCTACTGCTCCTCCAAAGTAGCCTGAGGATAGGCCTATGAGCGTCCCTATAATTATGGCTGTGGAGGCTGCTAGGACTCCAATCATCAGTGATATGCGTGTACCGTATATCAGCTGGCTGAATATATCGTGCCCCACATCATCTGTTCCCAGGAGATGCTTATGGCTGGGTGGGAGGAATATTGCCCCTGACTTCACATTAGGGTTGTATGGGGCTATCCATGGGGCGAAGACGGCTATCCCAATGATCGTGATAAGTATGCCTAGTCCAAGCTTGGCCGCAGCATTCCGTTTTATCACGAACCATAGTTCACTCATCTTCTCCTTGAATGTTAGGTATCTTTCCCTCATCGTCACCTCTCATCACCTGTATCTCACCCTCGGGTCTAGGTACAGGTATATGATGTCTATGATGAAGTTCACTATTATGACGCTTGCCGATAATAGCACTACTGCTCCCTGAAGCAGCCAGAAGTCCCTGTTAACTATGGCTTCGAACACTGTTCTCCCCATTCCAGGATAGGCGAATACTGTTTCAGTCAGCACTGCTCCGTCTATTAGGAAGGCGTACCTCATTCCAAGAATCGTGATCATTGGCAGGAGGGCGTTGCGGGCTGCGTACCTGTACTTCACGTAGGCCTCGTCGAGGCCTTTAGCCTTAGCTGTGGTTATATAGTCTTCTCTCAGTACTTCTATCAGTGTGTTCCTAACGTAGAGCAGCATTGCTAGTGTCTCTCTGAAGACAAGCACCGTGAATGGGAGTATGTAGTGCCACAAGTAGTCTTTAAGCCATGCCCACGTGTTTGCGAAGCTTATGCCGGGGGTGATGGCTCCGAATATGGGTGTCCATCCCAGCTTAACTGAGAATACGTAGAGGAATATTATTGCAAGCCAGAAGTAGGGCACTGACCGCATGAACATTGAGACGGTCATGAAGCTTAGATCAAACTTCGATCCACGCCTCCACCCCGTCTCTACTCCTGCTTTATATGCCAGATAGTTGGACAGGGTTATTGAGGGTACTAGGAGGGCAAGAGTGTAGGGGAACCTCTCCTTAATTATATCCTCCACGGGCCTAAGATATTGTAGGGAGTATCCCAGGTTCCCGTGGAGGACACTCCATATGAAGTCCAGGTACTGCATATAGAGGGGCTTGTTCAGCCCGAAGGCGGCCTTCATGGCCGCGATCACGTCAGGGGTTACACGGGGATCATCTTCAAGTTCGGCTAGAGGGTCGCCTGAGAGATGGGCAAATATGAAGACTATGCTTATAGTTACGAAAAAAGTTATGATTGAGGTTACGAGGCGTCTTGCCAGTACCCTCTTCATATGATCTCCCCGCTACTTCCTCCTTGCAAGCGCGTAGGCTATTGCTCCAACTATTATGGCTATTATTATTGCTATCGCTGTGGCTTCAGCCGCGCTTATCCCAGTCTTAGTGGCAGTCGTCACAGTCTTAGTTGTGGTGACAGCGCTCGTAAAGGTCGATGTTACAGGCTTGGTCACAGTGGTTGTGCCAACGCTTGTTACTACTTTTGTGACGGGGCTTGTTGAGGTGTATGTTTTGACTATGGTTGTGGTCTTACCTGAAGGCAGCGTGGTTGTCATGGTCTTCTCATAAGTCGTGGTAGTCATGTAAGTCGTAGTATAGGTTACCGTAGTCTTATATGTGCTTGTCACAACGCTTGTCACAGTCTTCGTTGTGACACTTGTAGGCAGTGTGGGGCACTTGGAGGCCTTGAGGTGGACTGCTAGTAGTGTGAACCTGTTGTAAATCGAGGCGTCTGAGGGTAGGAAGAAGCCGTCGAATTTGTCGGTGCGGTAGGGTCTTATGTACTTTCTATGGTATAGTGGGACCATTGGGACATCGTGGGCCACTATCTCCTGTATCTTCCATGCCAGCTCTTTGCGTGTCTGCTCGTCGAATGCTTGTAGAAGCTGGTCTAGCAGCTTGTCCATCTCTGGGTTACTGTATCTCTGCCAGTTTCCTGTGCCCTGAGGCCATGAGTGAAGCCTCCTGTATATGCCTGTTATGTCTACTCCTAGGCCGCTTCCCAGGAGCCAGGAGTCTACCTTACCATGGTATATTAGTGGCCAGGTTGTCTTCCAGTCAAGCACTCTGACTATGACTTTTACTCCTCCTCCAGGCACCTCGCTCAGCCACTCCTTTATTTTCTGCGCAGCTCTAACTCTAACTATATCGTAGGCTGGAGGATAGATTTCGAAGGAGAAGTGTGTTCCATTGGGATAGTCTCTCCAGCCATCATGGTCATAGTCCTTGAATCCAAGCTGGTCTAGCAGCTTGGCAGTCATGTTCAGGTCGAAGTAGTATGCGTTAGCCACGTTGGGGTTATAGTATTTGCCTAGGTTTCCTATGCCTGGAGGCACTAGGCCTGGGCTGGCTGGGACTCCATAGCCCTGCAGCAGGTCCTGAACTATCTCCGTCTTGTTTACGGCGAAGGCTAATGCTCTTCTAAACGTGCTTATGTTGAATGGGTAGTGGGGCTTAAACTTGCCATTGGGCAGCGGCTCGTTGTTCAGGAAGCCCCAGTAGTAGACTCCGTAGGCGCCCACGTAGACCTGTATGGCTACGCCTGGATAGGATAGTAGTGTGGGCACGCTCTCAGCTGTGACCCAGCCGTCATATATGTCTGTGTCTCCCTTCTCTATTGCTAGTAGGGCTGTGCTTGACTCTGTTATGAAGTTAACTATCAGCTTGTCTATGCACGGTCTGCCTTTAATCCAGTAGTTCTTGTTAGCTACATACTCGATATACTGGCTCGGCACGTATTTAACTATCTTGAAGGGGCCGGTGCCTACAAGGTCGTCGGGAACCTTAGGCATATAGGTGACGGTCTTGTTCCCATACTTGTCTATTATTGGCTTCCATATGTGCTCGGGCATGACGTTCATGCTTGTAAGGGCGTTGTAGATGAAGCCTGCATCGGGGGACTTGAAGTATACTTTAACAGTATAGTTGTCCACTGCTTCAGCATGGTCTACGTGAGTATAGTAGCCGTGGTAGTATGTCCATGCATCATGGGCTAGCACATTTATGGTGAACGCTATGTCCTCGGCTGTCATGGGCTTGCCGTCATGCCACTGAACACCCTTCCTAACCTTCAATGTCAGGACTGTATGGTTGTTGGACCAGCTGTAGTCTGTGACAAGCTCATGGACCAATGTGCCGTTCACGAATCTTAGCGGGTGGTCGTAGATGGGTGCTACGGCAAGTATACTCCAATCTGAGCCTGCCACCCACCAGTTAAGGGTGTTAGGCTCGCTTGGAAGCGTGACTCGCAGTGTTCCTCCATGGCACAGGCACTTCTGGCTGTTAAGCCAGTTCCACAGTTGCTCCTCTGGGCTCTGGGCCTTAACGGTATTGCTTAGATTTATGGTCATCATGGATAGTACGAATACTCCTATCAGAAATGCCGACATTATTATCCTTATACTCTTTCCGCTCTCCATAATATGCACCCTGAATGATCAGTAGATTAGCATGAGTCTCCTACTATTATATCTTTCCCTTTTTGTGGGATGGTGTTTAATTATTTTTCCCTGTTTCCGTTGAGCCTATGACTACTACTCGTTCCCCAGGCTCTACTACTGGGTATCGTCTAATCCTTATGGCGTAGCCTTCTATGGGGCTCTTCAGCTCTACTTCCTCTCTATGGGTGCGGATGACTGCTATCCTCTCCTCCTTACCTACTTTTTCCCCGGGTTTTTTGAATGGTATTGCTATTCCCCCTCTGGGAGCTCTCACAGCTTTGTAGCTTCTAATGATTATTGGTTTGGCTGGCTTTCTCCCTCTACCCTTAAGTATTCCCAGATGCCTGGCGACGTTCACTACGCCTGTATAGCCTAGCTTGTAGTTCTTGGGGCTTAGCCTACCCCCCTCGCCCAGCTCGACGACTATTGCGGGTAGGCCGTGCATGGCTGCTGCCACGTGGAGTTCGCCGTAGATGAAGCTGTAGTATTTTTTCCTAGGCTCCTCGCGTATTCTTGATACTGCTGCGAAGGGTGTGCCGAACCATTCTGCAAGCCTCATGGATACGTCCTCCCTGGCAGCGTATCTTCCCTTAGCTTTAGGCTTGAATAATTGTGGTGGGGGTGTTATGGCGTGCGGGGCGTTTTCGCCGTCGCTTGCAGCTGTGTGGAGGTCTATGAGGTAATCCGCTGATAAGACGAGGCTGCTGAATATTGCGTGGGCCAGCATCTCGCTGGCTGAGCCTTCAGGGTCTCCAGGCCATACTCTATTCATATCCAGGTTGTCTACTAGGCCCCACCTCTTCTTGCGGAGCCTTGCCAGGGGATTGTGGAGGGGTACTATTATGAGGGCTCCTTTCTTCAAGTCGTCTGGCCCGAGCTTTCTAGCTAGATCGGAGGCTACAAGCATGCTTGTCACCTCGTCTCCATGGGATCCTGCGCCCACGTAGAGTATTGGCCCCCTCCTCCTACCAGTTATTACTGTGTAGGGTATGCTTAGATCAACCTCCACTGAGAGCTTGGAGACCTGTAGGGTCTCGTAGGCCTTCTCCCCAGGCCCGTAGGTTCGGCCTGCAATCGAGAACATCCTCTGCACCGCCAGCCTATCGGAAACACGTGGTAAAATAGTGTTCCGCTACTCTTCTTTCACTAGGCTTAGAATAGCGTCTAGGAGTTCCTCTGCCCAGGGCCACGGCCCCTCATAGGGTTCCGAGATGGGTGTTGTCCTTAAATGTTTTTCAGGTTTCACAAGGTCAACTATACTTGAACATACAACCTGCCAGGGGTTCCTCATACCCCTGACAACGTTGACGGCCTTAGCATACCTGTCACCCCTGTAGAGTGCTATTCTGCCTGGAGCCACTATGAGGGCAGCCTCAGCCTGCAGGGATAGGCTTGTAGGGGCTGCGGCGTCATTATATGACTCTATGACCATGCCTTCATGACTCTTCATTATTTGTTCAAGGCAGGTGTCAGCATTAATAGTTGCCTCGTAGCCTAAGATCTCCTCTATCATGCCCGCCTCAGCCTCCATGTGCTCGCTGTTCTCTAGGAGCTTCTCAGCTAATGTTCTGAGGGAGGGGTGGGTTCTACGTGCATGTCCGGCGTTGTAGAGGTAGGCTGAGATGAGTTCTCCTCCCTTACAGCTAGTTATCCTCGCTATAAGCGTCTGCCTCGACAAGTCGTATACGGCCTCCTTATAGCTTATCACCCTCCACTCCATGTCTGCGGGATCAGGGGGGGCTAGCAGGATGACGACAGGCCCCTCAGCCTCTATGGGATCCCTCGACCTGGCTGCCCTGTGCAGCCTGTAGAGATCCTCGCCTACAAGGATCCCGAGCCTCACACTCTCCTCGAGGAATCTGTACTGGCTCCACCCGTTGAAGCCGCTTATAGGCTTGGAGACCCCTAGGTCGAGCCCTCTTCTCACAGCCTCTGATATTAGGGAGAGAGTCACAGTTGTTTTCCCTGAATCGTGGGGTAGCAGGCCTGCTACAAGGATCCTCATATCCCTCCCCCCTCAGCACTGGTTATTATAATCCCTAGTGGAGAATAAAGATGTAGTTGGATGAGATGAAGGACCCTCTGCTCTACATCTCTAATCCTACTGTGGATGTGGTTAGAGTTGCTGGGAGCAGGGCTTATAGGAGTGTTGGAGGTCCAGGACTCCATGGATCATGGGCTGCTATTAGGCTTGGAGTGGGGGGAATATATCTTGTAGGGATGGCTGGATCCGGTGAGGCTGGCCTCATAGCAGAAACCTATAGGTCTAGGGGGATTGAACCCATACTTCTCGACGCTAAGTGTACAGCCACATTCATTCATACTTATATAGGGGGTGGGAGGAGAACGGAGATTAAATGTGCCCCAGGCCCGATGCCTACGGCAAGGGTTCTGAAGCTTGTCTCCAAGCTTAGGCCGCGTATCATGATTATAGCCCCTGTGTACGATGAGGTTAAGCCCAGCCTGGCTGCAGAGCTACGGGAGTACTGTGAGCTGAACATGATTGATCTACAGGGGTTCATTAGGGCGAAGCTCCTCGAAGAGATTTTGAAGCTGAGGGTGACGTTCAGCGCAATTCATTTTTCAAGCGATGATGTACCTGAAGCCGAGGCGGCAGCTCTTGCCTCAAGGCTGTTGAAGGTGAGCCCTATAGTCTACTATACCAAGGCGTCCAGAGGCGTCGACATATACTTGGAGGGAGGCTTTGTAAAGCATGTGGCAGTCAGAGTTGTTGAGGGTGATCCTACAGGCGCTGGAGACGTGTTTACAACGGCTTCCGCAATCATGTTGTCAAGGGGTGTGGAACCAGTAGAGGCTGCGGAGACTGCTGCAACGCTTGCATCAGCCTACGTGGCTCGAGGAGCACCGAGAGCTGAGTACACATAGCTGATGTCACCAGGGGTCAGCAGGCAGCTTTCCAGCAGGGTTAGGCATAATGTCCACTACAAGGCAGAACAATGTGGGGTAATATGTTTGGGAAGCGGCGGTTAGCTTATATCCTCCCCTTACCCAAGCGTTAGGGGAGCTGGCATGGCTAATACTAGGAGGTACGGAGTGTATAGGAGTATCCTTGGGAAGATGGGTTTAACGCAGCTTGATGTCTACCGCTATAAGGATCACGAGGTAATCAGGGTTAGAGACTCTTCAGGCAGGGTTCTCTCCCTCAGGCTCCCGCGCTTCAGGGATGAGATGAAGCCTGAGGAGTTCGAGGATATTGTGAGGAAGCTCTACTCCGAGGCTACAGGTGCTTCGGGGAAGAGGGGCTAGCCATTAAATAGATGATTCTATTCAAATTATTTTAAGGATGCTGGGAGGATAATGCCGATGCTGAGCCAGCTGAGGGGGCTGCTGACAACCCTAGCCGATGCCTTGAGGCTTGCCGCATCAGCCAATTACACCTATGTTCTCCTAGCTGTAGCCATGTATTATGGTGCTCTCCTCCTCTATGCTCTCAGGTGGAAGATAATTTTAAGCTACATGGGCTACGATACACCCCTATATGTGCTTGCAATGGCGCTGCTCGGAGGAATATTCGTAAATAATGTGACCCCTACCAGTAGGGCTGGTGGAGAGCTGGTTAGAGCTACATATGTTGCAGCTAAGAGGAAGGTGCCGATAATAACCTCCTTTACAAGCATAGTGTATGAGAGGATCGTGGAAGCCATACCCGTGTTAACCCTGGCTGCATGGGCCCTCATCTATAGTATTAGGGCTGGAGGCTGGGATCCCAAGGTAGCTGTACCCATAGTTCTGCTTACAGGGCTTATTGCCGGGGCTATTAAGTATTGGGACAGGATAGTTGACTACATTATCACTAGGTTTAAGATCCCCCATAAGAATAGCGAGGAGGAGAGGATCGCAACCCTCATGAGGAATAGGAGGCTGTTCCTAGCAGCGCTCTCCATAAGCTTCATAGTATGGATACAGGATGTGGCTAGACTCTACGTCATATCATTGTCGCTTGGATGGAGGGCTCCACTAGCGGTTTTCGCAGGGGTCTCCATAGTCTACCTTATACTAGGATTATTTTCCTTCACGCCTGGCGGGCTAGGCATAGTTGAAGGAGGCTTAGCCGCGGCTCTTGCAGCCATAGGGATACCTGGAGACGTAGCTCTAGGCATAGTGCTTATTGAGAGAATGATAAGCTATGCTTCAAGCTCGCTGCTCGGATTCCTCGTAATAGTGCTGAGTGGGGGGAAGGAGATTTGGAAACATTTAAGATCGCCCTTGTCTCAGATTGGTTCTACCCAAAGATAGGGGGGATTGAAACCCATATCCACGAGCTTGCCCTCAAGCTCGTGGATATGGGGCATGAACCCCACGTCATCACCCATGCTGTTAGGAACAGGGATTCAGCCAATGATCAGCGCTCCCCCTACAGTGTCCACAGGTTTAGGGCCTCCATATATATTGATAGGCTGGGAGTGGGAGCGGGGCTTGGTATGATTAGAAGGATAAATGATCTATACAAGGAGCAGGGCTTCGATGTAACCCATGTTCACAGCCTCTTCTCCCCCCTAGCCCTCCTGACAAGCTATGTTTCCAGGGGGATCCGCGGTGTCCCAGTGGTGGCTACAAGTCACTCCATGCTTGGCTCCCCTCGCCTAGGCTTCGTGTATAAGCCTGTGATAAGATTCATGGCTAGGAAGATCGATGTGTTCATAGCTGTTAGCAGCGTTGTAGCCGAGGATACTAGGAGGCTGCTGGGGGGATCATTGAAGGGTAGGGAGGTTGTGACGGTGCATAATGGTATTGACACAGAGTACTGGCGTCCGCCGAGCCCTGGGGAGAGGGAGGAGGCTAGGAGGAAGCTTGGAGCTGAGGATGAGTTCATTGTAGGGGTTGTGGCTAGGCTTACTAGGAGGAAGAGGGTTGACATTATTCCCAGGCTTGCTAGGAGGCTTGGCCGCAGAGCAGTGTTTATTGTAGCTGGCGATGGGCCTCGGCGTAGGTTTCTTGAGGAGGAGGCTGCTAGGCTTGGAGTGAAGGATAGGGTCAGGCTGCTTGGATTCGTGTCTAGGGATACTGTGAGGGAGGTTTTATGGGCTAGCGACGTGTTCCTCTCGCCAGGCGAGCTTGAGGCATGCCCCATAGCCGTCATAGAGGCTCAGGCCTCAGGTGTCCCCGTAGTGGGGCGTAATAGGAGCGGTGTCGGCGACATAGTGGTTCACGGGGAGACCGGGATGCTCTTCGATGATTTTGAAGGCGCACTCAGCAGCCTCGACCTGATTATGGTTGATTCAGGGATGAGGCATAGAATGAGCCTGGCTGCCCGTAGGAGAGCCGTGGAGAACTTCTCGTGGAGTGTGACTATACGCAGAGTGCTGGATGCTTATAGGAAGGCTCTCAGCATGGCTGACACTGTGGATAGACGTATGCTTCTCTACAAGGCTTGGAGAAGGGTTAAGGGATGATTGCTTCAATAACCTTTGACGTGGAGCATGACTGTCCTCCAATGCTCTCATCTACAAGGGGTATGGAGGAGGGTCTTCCAAGGATACTCGACCTCCTAGCAGCCAGGAGGATACGTGCAACGTTTTTCTCGACGGGTGTTATGGCTGCCAGGTATCCGCGGCTGGCTAGGAGGATTGTGGATGAGGGGCACGAGCTCGGCTGCCACTCCTACAATCATGAGAGGCTTGACAAGCTGCCCCCCCAGCTTGCATGCAGGGCTGTTGAGAAGGCTACACGTATATTGAGGAGGTTCGGAGAGGTTGTGTCTTTCAGGGCGCCTAATCTTAAGCTTCCAGGCTACATGGTGGGTTTTCTGAGGAGCCTGGGATACATTTATGATTCATCTCCAGCCAGGTATAAGCCTCCGTTCCCACGTAGAGTATGGGTTGAAGAGGGGCTTGTAAGGATACCCGCCTCCACCACCTCCTCTGTGCTGAGGCTTCCATGGAAACTGCAGGAGAGGATTCATGCTAGGCTTAGAAGCCCTATAGTCTACTTCTCACATCCATGGGAATACGTGGATATGTCTCGGGCTCCTATAAGATGGGACTGCAAGTTTAATACGGGGAGAACAGCGCTAAGCCTGCTGGACAGGCTTATAGATTATCTTGAGTCTAGGGGGGCGCGCATAGTGCCTATCAGAAGCATTGTTAAGGTAAAATAAGGATAAAAGTGGTGCTTGGCTTTTAGATCCAGCCGCGCAGCTTCATTGCTTCTACTACTCTCTTAACGGCAACGCCGTAGGCTGCGTCCCTCATGGGATGGTCGCGGCCTATCTCCTCCCAGAACTTCCAGACTTCCTCGAAGTTGTTGGTCATCTTCTCCTCTAGTCTTGCCAGGGCTTCCTCCTCCTTTATCCAGCCGCCCATCCTGTTGTTAACCCATTCTATATGGCTCATGATTACTCCGCCGGCGTTGGCCAGAATGTCAGGTATCACTACTACTCCTCTCTTAGCTAGCTCCACGTCAGCCTCAGGGGTTGTCGGGCCATTGGCCGCCTCAGCTATTATCTTGGCCTTAACTTTGTCGACATTCTCCTTGGTTATAGCGTTCTCGAGTGCGGCTGGGATCAGTATGTCTACGTCGAGGTATAGTGGGTCATCTGACTTGAAGGTCTTCTCGGCTTCGGGGAAGCCTACTACTGTCCCCTTCTCAACCTTCCATTTTATAAGCTCCTCAGCATTGAATCCCTTGCTGCTGTAGATTCCTCCCTTACTGTCGCTCACAGCTACTATCTTTGCTCCCCACTCGTAGAGGGATTTCGCAGCATACTGGCCTGCGTTTCCGAAGCCCTGGAGGGCCACGGTCTTACCTTCAACAGTGCCCCATAGCTTCTTAGCAGCCTCTCTCGCCGTTATCGCTGTTCCGTGCCCTGTGCTTATCATCCTGACGTTCAGGCCTCCCAGGATCTTGGGCTTGCCTGTCACTATTCCTAGGATCTGGTTGCTGACCTTCCTGCTGTACTCATCCATAAACCAGGCCATCGTCTGAGGATTAGTATATACGTCTGGTGCAGGTATGTCGCGATCTATTCCCACTATGTCTGCTATGGCGTGGAAGAATGTTCTGCTCAGCCTCTCAAGCTCAGCAAAGCTGAGCTTCCTAGGGTCGACTCTTATGCCGCCCTTTCCTCCACCATAAGGTATGCCTGCCAATGCGTTCTTCCAGGTCATCCACATGCTAAGCGCTATGACCTCGTTCTTATGCACGTTGGGATGGTATCTCACACCACCCTTATAGGGGCCTAGAGCGCAGTTATGTTGGCTTCTCCACCCGATGAAGACCTTGACCGTGCCGTCATCCATCCGGACAGGCAGCTTAACCTCTAAGACCCTGTCAGGTACTGCAAGAACCTCATAGACCTCGTCTCCGTATCCAAGAAGATCAACAGCCTTACGGAGCTGCTTCTTAGCCTCCTCATATGGATCATATACAGGTGTAGTCAAACCTACTCACCCTACATATTTCTGTTCTGCAATTACTGCTATACATGAATACATATAAATACTTTCTGCAAGAAACAAACCAATGATAAAAACAGTAGAAAGAACAATCCAAACACATATAAAAACAATACATCCTGCCTAAACCATCACCACAGTGGGCACAGAGTACACCAATCTAAAGCCGAAACACCAAAAATCAAAAGCCAACAAACCCTAATAGGGGCCCGTAGCCTAGCCAGGATAGGGCGCCGGCCTTCGGAGCCGGCGGTCCCGGGTTCAAATCCCGGCGGGCCCGCCATACCTTAAACTAATAGGGGGTTGATAACTGATCTTAACTTTCCATGAAAGCATGTTGTTGAATATAACTGAGTATATGAAAACTCTTGCAAGATAAAAATAGTTATTGAAGATCCTTCTGTAATGTTTTCATGTAATGTAGGAATATATGCTCCTTTCATTATTATGATTTTGTATTTATGAAGGAATATAAGCAGATCAACGAGACTTAAGAATTGGGTATAGAAGATCCTTGACCTAATGAATACTGCTAGGCTTCTGGCAACCTGTTATTGTAGATAGCTGAGGTTCTAGGATTATGTTTTGCCGTCTTAGAGCTTTTCCGTTCTCTACCTTGATTACAAGTATTTATGTAACTTTGATGCGCGGTAAGCTGTTATCACTATGATTACATCGGCTTCCATTCTGAAGACAACTATTAGGGCCTTATCATTTAGTTTCTTTATGTACTTAGACTCCTTGTCCTTGATAATCTTATCCGGGTTATTTAGGCAGGTCTCGACTTCCTCCCGGCTTATGCCTCGTTGCTTCATACGCTCTATTGCATGGAGTGTGTAGCGTATCTTCAAGCGTTAGCCACCAGGGCTTCAGGGCCCTCAACGACCAGTTTCTTCAAGTCTATATCCCGACGGGAGAACTCTAACACTTCTATCCCAACGATCTCTCCCTTATCATTAAAGTCTACTATCACGCCTGGAGCAGCCTCATCAGAATCCACAACTTTATCGTCCTTCAGCTTGATGTACAACGCATCAGCAACTCTGTCATAACTAACCCTAATCTCCATAAAAACTCACCCACACTAAGAGCTATACATAATAGCAAATAAAAAGTAGTGGATAACACCCTAAAAAGAGAATTGGTCTCCTCTTAGCCTAATGAACTGTCCTAGCTAATAGCTGGAATGATTGGAGTTCCCGCTATTATTTACAAAAATGGTATCCCCACTACATAGGCTGTTTCGGGTTTACGTAACTTTTAATAACTAGTGGTGACTTTTAATTACTTGGTGTGTTTGTGGCTGGGGTTCCGGAGAGGCTGCTATCGTCCAGCGAGGTCGCCAAGATATTCGGTGTGACTAGGGCTGCTGTTATCAAGTGGATTAAGACTGGGAAAATAAGGGCGATAGAGGTTCATGGCCGCTGGCGTATCCCTTATAGCGAGGTAGAACGCCTCCTACTAGGCGAGGCGCTGAGGCCTAGGAGGGTTGCAATATATGCTCGTGTTAGTGGCTCCACGCAGAGAGACGACCTTGAGAGACAGCTACAAGCGCTGAGAGAGTGGGCTAGGAAGACCTACGGGGACGTAGAGGTCGTAGAGGTCACCGACATAGGTAGCGGTGTAAACATCAAGCGCAGGGGCCTATGGAAACTCATAGACATGGCCCGCATGAGGCAGATAGACACAGTCATTATAGCGTACAGGGATAGACTCACACGCTTCGGTTTTGAGTACCTTGAAGAGTTGTTTAAAGCTTATGGCGTGAAAATGGTTGTGGCGTTCCAGGAGGAGCCACGGGACTATATGCAGGAGCTCGTGGAAGACCTTGTAGCGATTGTAACAAGTTTTGCGGCCCGAATCTATGGTAGGAGAAGCAAGAAGTATAAGAGGGTGGTGAAAACAGTTGAGGAAGCAGTCAAAGACCCTTAAGCGTACCGTAGTAATAGAGAGCGTCTACCTTGGCAAGCCAAAGCTAGCCATACTAAGGGAGCTTGAGAAGGCATACAAGGAGATGGTAAGGGAAGCAGTAGACCACGCCGTAGAGAATAATGTTAAGAGTTTAGCAAAGTTGCACAGGGCGTTCTATCGGAGGTTCCGTGAGAAGTACCCAGAAATGCCTACGAGGCTGGTCAAGGGCGCCCTTGCGGATGCGGCTAGGCGGGCCA
>JALWQH010000034.1 GCA_027083135.1 Desulfurococcales archaeon
GAAGCTGGGGGTTAGTGTTGAGGAGTACTTGGTGGAGCTGCTCAGCCAGGGCCTCGACCCCAAGGATAAAGCCCTAAAATACCTTGAAGCTGCAGAAGACCTGCTGGAAGAGGCTAGAGAGAAGCTAAGATACGAGGGTTCAGTCAGATGTGCGGAGAACCTCTGGCTTCATGGGAGGCTGGAATACTGAGCCCACCTGTTTTACTATCTATGCTTAAGGAGGTATTCTGGCCAGCTCCCTCCACGAGGGAGTGTTTTCCCTGGGGTTTGATGCCACTATGACCTTAGTGTTCCTCCCTAAAACTGGCTCAATGTAATCCAGCACCTCTATGTTCTTGTAGAAGATCCGGGCCACCGCTGCTATCTGGCTTGCTTCCCATAATCTGGACTCGGTTATCCCCAGGTATTCTAGTTGGGGGAGCTTGTAGGCAAGCCTTCTCTGAACACCCCTACGAGTATCATACTCCTTGAATACGGTCAGTACTTCTCCCTCAACTAGGATCCTGCGGAAAGAGTTGTTTATGAGGATGGGTGGGAGGAGGTCTGCCTGCTGGATCACCAGGATCCCACCGGGCGCCTGAACCTCCCTGGCCCCCGCCAGAAATAATACTAAGCCGTAGACATCGAGGTGGGGCATGGAGCTACCCCAGCATATAATTAGATCGAAACCCCTCCCCCCAAGATCCTCGGGGATCCTGGTAGCATCCACCCTGGCATAGCTTATGCTAACCCTGTCTCCACCTATGCCTACAACTCTAGCCCACTTCTCAGCTAGGAGCAACTCCTCTACCCTGAGATCAGTGACAAGCAGCTTTACCTTCACTCCCCTGGAGGCAAGGGCCTTAGCAAAAGCAACCCCCGCTATGCCTGAAGCAGCCATAACGTCTAAGATCCTCACAGAATCCCTAGCCTCTAGAGAGCCCAGCGATCCACCCCTCACTAGATGCCTGGCAAACCCTTCAATACTCCTAAACCTCTCATAGGCAGCAGGATCGTCGGGATTAGTTGGCCAACCAAGCACCCTGTAAAGCCTTGAAAGTTCCATCTTCTCCAACTCCACGCCCTCCACCAGGGATTTTCTAGCAGATTAAGATACTCAGGCTCTTAAACCCTTCTCAAAGCCTTGAAACCCTTGAAGATGCATCTTGGATCAATGCTCATAGCCCCTACGCGCCTCATGTAGGCATAATAGGAGTCGCCGAACTTTGAGAGGCACTCCGGCTCCTCCACAAGCAGCACGAAGAGCAGCGTGGCTACTACACCCCAGCCCGACGCCAGGATGGCTGGAGGCGAGGCTAGGATAAGGGCTAGGGCGGGAGGTATGAGAGCTAAGCCCGTGTGCTGCGGGTGCCTGGAGCAGGAATATACGCCTCTGTCCACCAGCCTGTCAGGCCAGAAGGAGCCAGGCCTGCTATGCCCGTAGAGGCGGAGGGTTCGGCCTCCAAGAGAGGCTAACATGGTGGCGTAGAGGGCTAGGAAGACACCAGTGATTCTGAGGAGCAGCGCCCAGCCTCCCTTCAAAGCAGAGGAATCCCCACCGAAGACAAGGTATGGTAGGATAACGCTTAGCAGCCATACTATAGGCCAGTACGCAAACTTCCATGCATCCTTCAAGGCTTCACCGAGGCGTAGAGGCGAAACCAAACAATATTACCCTGATCCCATGCTTATCAATAAGGGCCATGCTGATTGCTGAGAATGCCTAGGGAGAGCGGCATATACAGTATATGGGTAGCCTCGCTGGCCTTCGCAGCACCCTTCATGCACTCCTACGGGCCTAGGCCCCTAGTATTAGACGCGCTTGCAGGATCGCTGGCAATGCTGCCTGCCACGGAGTATGCAAGGATGCGGAGCATAAGCTTCAGGCTCGCAGCTCTCCTATCAGTTGCAGCCCCCTATGCTGTTGTGGTAGCCTACACCTGGCCTCAAGGCATTTTAGCCGCTGCTACTGGAATTCCTACTCTACTCCTCGCTCCGCTTCCAGGCCTTAACAGTTGTTCTGGGGGATGGGCTAGTAGCCTTCCATGGCACCATGCTGGCCCTAGCATCCCATGCGCCTCTAATACTAGCATCTCTCCCGGTACCATACGCGATCCTAGGCTCCGCTGAAGCCCTCACAAGGGTCTCAGGGGAGTCTATTCAAGTTCTAGTTGCAGAAGCTTCATGCATGGTCTTAGTACTAGGCTTCGCAGTGCTCTATGCTGGTGCATGGAGCCTGGCGGGAGCCATAGTGATCATAGATGTTGCCCTCAGAATACTGGTGAGAATAATGGGCCTAGCTGCCCGAATACCATTGAAGGCTTGCGGTGTCATAGAGTTTATATGCTTAACACTAGTGCTCAGCATAGTAGGCTTATATTATGCTTAGAGAGGTTGGATGGGCCGGAGCGGACCCGGCTCCACCATCCACCCTGCCAGGGTTTCATGCATGTCAGCCGGGCCACCGGAGAATAGTTCTAGGCGAGGGGTGTTTTAATCCTTGGCTTCCAGCAAGACTTCTGCTTCTTCTAGGGCTTTCCTATAGAGAGGCTCCGATATGTAGCCCTTGCTGAAAGCCTCCTCTAACTTCTCCCTATCAACTATGATAGGCTTCTCCCCCGGCTTTCTGACGACATCCACGGCTAGGTCAACATATTCTATGGAGTCAGGCCTCAGCTCTGGAGGAGTATTAATATTCACGTATTCCCCCTTAAACACGCCTTCCACAGAATAATATCTGTGAATGATCTTCCACCTACCTGTCTCCACCACCATTACATCGTAGTCTCCAGGCTCTTTCTCCACTCCCAGAGCATCGTAGAGTCCTTTGCTCCTGAATACTCGTTTCACCTCAATCCTGTAACCCGTGGCTGTGGGGAGCACGGTCTGAACTCTTCCCGGCGTTAATCTAAGCACCTCTCCGCGCAGCGTCCTATGGATTACTTGAATGCTCCTCGCCTTGGAGAGAAGGCTTACCATGTAGTCCAGTAAGGCTTTCCCCACAATTCCGGGATCAACGCCATGTTTTAGGAGCTCCTCAGAGTAGTCGACAAGCATCTCTAGATCTCCGCGGCCAGCTGACTTAAGGCTATGATGTCCTCTCACAGTGGGGGTTACCTTATCCCTAACATCGTCTAAGAGCTGCTTGGATGGTAGGCTGAGGAAGCCTAGTCCAATGTATTCTCCAGGGCTTATCACCATGGGTTCTCCAGGGGTATTCCCGCTAATTCTCCTCAGCTCCTCCGCCAGTCTTTTAAGCTCCCTCGCAGCCTCCTCTGAGCTACATAGTGCTGCATTGCTTCTCCACCTTACTCCTAGGCCTTCAGCATACTCTGCTGCGAGGGCGAGCAGCCTGGCCCTATCGTCAGGGGAGCGTATATGCTCGCTTACGCTTACCCCTCCCCCTATGCTTACAATAGAGCATACTCCAGGTAAGCTTGGCCCCGGCTTGAGGCCAGCCTTCTCGTAAGGCTTTATTGGAGCCTTAACCACTGTGGCTAATCCTCCATCCCTACCACAAGGCCTCAGAACCCCTCTAACCCCTCCTGGAAGCTCCACGAGGCATTCACCACCCCTATCCTCCAGAACCCTGTAGGAGACTGTGGCGTAGAGGCCTAGAGGAGACTCCCAGAACACAAGGTGGGGAAGCCTACGTCTCAGCGCCTCAGCTACTTCGCGGCCCCTGCGTCCAAGCACCAGAAGCTCGGAGGGATCCCTATCATTATTCTTAACAGTAGCATCCGCTGGAAGCATTATTTCGGGGAGCCCTAGTCTCTCACGTATGATCCTGGAGGCCTGAGTTATGATAAAGCCCTCGTCGAGCAGTAGGCGTGTAAGGGCCGTCGCATAGATTCCCCTAACCCTGACCTTAGCAGCACCTCCAGGCATCTAAGGCTCCTCCGAGGCAGACTAATCCTTGACTGTTTCAAGCAGCGTCATAATATTCCAGATAGTTATACGTGTATGGACAGGCATGTTTGGATCCTGGCTTATCTCATCTAAAACACTTATAGCGTTAGCTGCCCTCACCCCCGGGCTGAGGCTCTCATCCCTCAGCTGCCTTATAGCCTCCGTAGCAGCCCTCCTAATGTTTCGGGGAACGCTTGCATCATTAACTATTCTCATCAGCATGACGAGCGCCTGCCTTATCTTAGCCTGATTATCATATATGGATGCCAAGAGTCACCACCACCTATGCACAGGCATCTACGCAGTAGGCTTTACGCCACTTATATTTAGGTTTGGCGTTATTGATGGGGCTGGTGTCATAGTGTTGGGGGAGGATAAGAACGCTGTTATACGCAGGATGGCTGACCTGCTGAGAGCAGGGGCAACCATGCTTCAGGAGAGATGCCCAATATGCGGCTCCCCGCTCTTCAGGCTTAGAAATGGGGAAGTTGTCTGCCCCATTCATGGGAGAGTATACATTGTGAGAAGCGACGAGGAGGCTGCGAAAATCACGCTTAAAGGAGTCCTCGAGAAGCTTGAGGAAAGCATAGTATTCAAGCTGAACTCTCTTCAGAGGAGGGTTAATGAAGGCGGGGTGGAGGAGGCAAGGGAGATAATAGCATGGCTTGAAGCGCTTGAAAGGATTGAGAGACTAGTCTCTCCCCCCACGTCTCCCAAGAAAGCCGAGGATAAGGGATAACACGTCACCATAGACTTTGCTGAGAGGCCTGTCGGCATCAACTAGGATCAGCTCTCCCCCTTCAGCCAGCCTCCTATAAATTCCCCTAACCCTCTCCAAGAGGCCTAGCTTCTGGAACCTGGCCTTATCCCAAGCCTCCCCCTCTTTACGGCTCAACCCAACCCTGGGGTCAACGTCAAGGTATATTGCCATGTCGGGGCGAGGCACAAACCTGTTTAAACTCCTAATCCATTCTAACGGCACCCCTCTTGCCCCCTGATAAGCCAGAGAGGAATGATAGTATCTATCCACAATGACTATATGGCCCTTCATCAAGGCTGGGCGCAGTATCCTTGAATAATGAAGAAGCCTATCAGCAGCGAATAGCATGGCCTCCACATATATTGACTCCCTATCCTCTCCCAGCCCCCTTATAAGCCGCTTATACTCCTCGAACCTGGGTTCATAGCTGCATGTTACAGGGTAGCCTCTCTTGGAAAGCTCCTTGCATAGTAGGCCTGCAATAGCGCTTTTGCCTGACCCATCTATTCCTTCAAGCGTTATCAGTGCACCTTTCCCCCACATATACTACACCTCTGCTCCCATCAACTCTTAGGATCTCACCACTGCTGACTTCCCTTAGAATGCTTCTCGGAACACCTGAAACCAGAGGTATTCCTGCAAGCACGCATCCAGTAATTATTATGGGCTCAGCCTCCACTACAACCATGGCTGCTGGAGCCAAACCCCTCGTAGCCAGCCCGTATATAATATAGGATCCAACAGTGCTCCCCCTCCCAGCTTCGAATACAAGTATTCTTCCTACAAGCCTTTCACCTCCATTCATCTTCAACACACCTGTACCAGCATCCACGTCTCCTAGGAACGAGATCCTCCCCTCGACGACGAGTGCTCTCCCCTCAGCCTTCCCTCCGACTATTCCCCTACCCTTATACACCCTGCACTGCATGACGGGCCATCTCCTCCACGCTCATGAGCACTACTCTTACGCCATGAATTCTAGGCATGTAGAATGCAGCCTTAACCGAGTTTGTCGCCATAACCCTGTATCCCAGGCTTTTGAAGGGAGCTACTATGGGGCAGGTATCCCTCCAAACTCTTATGCCCTTAGACTCCAGGCTACGTACTATGCCTTTCGAGGAGGCCTGATCATACTCATGTCTCGACAAAGTAACCCAGAATTCCACTTTAACCCTGCCTTTAACAAGCCTGTCAAGCATTATGAGTTCGCTGAGAGATGCATGGGGGCATCCGAGGAAATAAAGGTCAGGCTGATCCGAGGAGCCTATTTCCTCCTTAAGTCTCTCAAGCTCAACCCTATCCACTGATAACTTCTCCTCGCTGCTCGGAGGGCTTCCTGCCTCAGGGGATACGCCTTCTATTAGGCATAAGGCTAGGCTTCCCAGAGCCCCCGCCGCGGCGCACATTTCTTTAAGCCAGTATTCAGGCGTGCCTTGTTTTATCCCCCTGACATATGGTATTTCCCCCTCCTTCAGCGTTTTTCCCAGGTAGCCTCCCAGCAGCGATGCTTCTAAGCTGTTCTTAGGCGCCTCAGCCTCCACGCTCAAGTTTGGCCTCCTATTCTCGTCTAGGTGGAGGCCAGCATAGTATGTTCTACCGGTAAGTGCCGCCATTATGGTTAGTGGTCCTCCCTCCCTGTTGCTACGTGCTCCCAGCAGGCTGTTAGCATAGGCTACTGCGCTCGACTCACCCCATGCTAGATGCTCCCCCAGCCTAGGCTTCCTAACGTAGTAGGGAGTGCATGTGAGGGTTAGCTTGAAACCCATGGCTTTAAGGGCTTCGAGAACCTCCAGCTGCTTCTCAGCAAAGCTTCTAGGCACATGCATGTCCATCCAAGCATCTGCATCCATGCCTATAGGGTTAACCGTCGCATAAGTCTTGACTCTGCCACCGGCCTCGGCAAGCCTCCTAAGCAATCTGAGGCCTGGTTCACCTATATTATTATATGAGATCCCCGAGGCATGTGCATGGCTTACCTCCACCAGCCTCTCAGCCCCCAGGGCTTCTCCAACCTTCACTATCACCTTCATGGCTAGAGCTCTGGCCTCGCCTTCCTCCCCATCCAGCATTCTCTCCTCAATCCTGGTTAGATGCATCCCCTATCCCTCGGGTACTCTGGCCTTTCTAAAGGCTTCTCTCCTATCAAGAGGCATCGTGGCATCGAGTCCCATTTTAGCCCCCAATCCCTCCCTGCCGCTTGGATCAAGGGTTGAGAGCCTTGCATCCTTAATGATGACTAGGTCTCTATCAGCCTGGAACCTGGTGGCTAAGGCCCACTCCACGTCCAGGGGGTCATCTATATTGATGTCACCGTCCACCACTATCACGTGCTTCAGGCTTGGATGAGCTGAGAATGCTGCCAGTATAGCGTTCTTACCGTCACCACTATGAGCCTTATCTATGGATACTACTGCATGAAGCCATCCTCCACCCCCGCTGGTAAGCCTAACTCCATGAACCTTTGGAACAACCCTTGACACTGAGCGCCATATAGCCGCCTCGCGTGGAAACCCCATGAGCATCTTATGCTCAGAGCCTCCTGGGAGGATCACGTGGAAGAGGGGGTTTGAGGCCAAGTACACTGCCTCAAGCTGGAAGACAGGCTGAACTCTCCTGTGATCGTATGTTCCAGTGAGATCTACGAATGGGCCTTCCTCTGCCTCCCTGCCCGTGAATGCTCCCTCCATGACTACTGAGGCTTCGAGGGGGACAGGAATATCGTGGATAGGTGTACGCGCTATTTTAAGCTCTCCTCCAAGCAGACCTGCTGCAACCTCGTATTCGAATACTCCTAGAGGTGGGCTCATAGCTGAGGCTAGAAGCACGGCTGGATGAACACCTACTGCAACTGCTGCTGGCAGTTCCTCACCTCTGCCTATAGCCTTCCTGTAAAGATAGTAGAGGTGCCGTGGAACCATCCTCACCGCTGCCTCCTGTGGCCCCAGCACCATCATTCTATGAATGGAGGCGTTGCATACTTCTCCTAGGCATGCTGTGATTATTGCTGATGTAAGATATAGGCCTCCATCCCCTTCATAGAATTTAACTGCAGGTAGGTCTGAGAGAGTGAGGTTTGTCTTCCTCAGCGTGAAGGCTTCCTCCCTAAGCCTCCCCCTATTCTCCTCGGCTTCAAGGATCCTGGTATACGCCTCTTCAAGACTCCGGGCTTTTAAGGCGAGCATAACCTTATTCCTGGTGTTAGCCAGGTTGGATACGCATTTTAACTGGGATTCCCTGATCCTATAGAGCAGGGCCGGTCCTTCATCATGCATCCATATAAGCCTTGAGGCACCGTAAATCCTGCTTACAGGCTCCTCTACCTCTAATACTAGGCCTCTACCTCTAAGCTCTTCTATAAAATCCTTCAGGCAGGGCATCCCGTAATCCTCTCCTCCACATAGTCTTCCTTTAACCTTATCCTTCCTATATGTATGCCTCTGATCTCGCCCTTCCATGACGTTCTGAGGAAAACCTTGTTCTCCCTGTAGTCTATTTTCTCTAGGACTGCAGGCATCTGCTCCGCGGGATCATCCCCTATGATTGATGCTAGCAGCCCCTTCTCCAAGCCAGCCTCGATCACTACTGCCTGGCCTACGGCTTCAGCAATCCTGCCTGCAAGCTCGGGGGTAAGGTGATCCTCAGCCACTATGACCAGCTTATCGCTCCTAGATGCAGCTATTATTCTAAGCCCTGTTAGATCCTCTATTGCCCGAAGCTCAGCTTCGCTTAAAGGCTTCCCAGCATAGAAGCAGGATCCCAGGACAGCCACCTCATCTAAACTTACTTCAAGCACGTCTGCATTCTCCAAATATTTCTTGTAGGCTTCTCTCCTAAGGATCCTTCTATCCTCCCGGCTACGCGGCCTTATGCTGGAGGGTGGGGGGACCTCCTCCAGCCTTGATCCAAGTATTCTCGAAGCCTTCTCGAAGAAGGAGGCATGCTTTCCGCCTAGAAGTATAATTGTTGATGGTTCAAGCATCTCCATGAGCATGTACTTGTATTGGAGGGCTCTCACCGAGTCCATCCATCCATCAGTATCTACAACTACTATGCTGCTCTCAGCCTTTCTGCGTAGGAGGTGGAGGGCTGAGGCAACCATGCCTGGATCAGGTGTTGGAGAGACCTGGCCTACGAACACCATGCGGCTCGCCTTAAGCTCCCTTAGCCATAACACGGGTTTCTCTGGGTAAGCCATTGATACGAAGCCTGGTGGACCTATGTCCGCCTGCCCTACATCCCCATCTATGACGGCTGGTTTAAGGGATTCTCCTAAAGCCGTATTGGAGATCAAGGCTGCGAATGAGGTTTTACCTGAATCAACCGGGCCTAGGATCAGTACTGTTCCCCCTCTCCTTACAGCCTGCGCCGCCGTGTTCTCCCATTCCACCATTACGCCGCTGTTTTCCAGAAGCCTATATTCACCGCCTCCCCCCAGCATTATTGTCAGCGATGTGCCGCCTAGGGATGCCAGTGTATAGCTTCTAAACCGCGGCACCACGAGTCTTGAATTCTCACCATACGATGCTCCTAGAATTCTCACGCTTCCTGTAGAGATGACGATTGATGCTGGCCCTGCTATCCAGAGGAACTCGCCGTCACTGAGCCTTACCTCCTCCTTCCTCAATGCTGCTCACCGTTGCCTCAAGTCTCATGCCCTTCTTATACGCTATATTTATGGCTGCAGCCACGTCTCTGTCCTTTATTTCCGTGAAACGTGGGTTGCTTCTCGAGGTCCTATGCTCATCTACTATTTCTATTCTAATGTCTTTCAGGGATGCGTGTATTAGGGAGTCCATTATGCTGGCTAAGGCTTCCCCCGAATCCCCTATTC
This sequence comes from Desulfurococcales archaeon, assembly GCA_027083135.1. Lineage (GTDB taxonomy): Archaea > Thermoproteota > Thermoprotei_A > Sulfolobales > WAQK01 > JALWQH01. Next base: position 9,480 of record JALWQH010000034.1, read on the forward strand.
TGATAACAGCTCTTTCATGAGGGATTCGTGCCAGGGTTTTCCTCACCTGCTCCACGAGGATCGGCGGCTCAGCCTCTCCTTTCTCCAATAGATCATCGTCCGCTATGATAACATAGGTTGGAGGATCCCCTGGATCAATCCCCACTATCACTGCATTATATTTGTCTCCTCCCTTAGCCAGGCATATTGCTTCCTCAAGTCTCTCCTCCCAGTTGTTCTCCAGGCTCACAATAGGCCGCGTGCATCCTGCGTAGAGTTCAGGCTTATCTGTCACCACTACCCCGCTCTCCGGGCATTTAGGCCTAGGATCCTCTGGAACCCTGAATGACGCCCCCCTCCGCCGCAGCACCTCTAGTACTCTTAGGAAGAGCCTTGGATCATCGATATAGACGGTGATCACTTCCATGTCCTCGAACCCGTTATATTGCATTCAGCCTAATATTACATAGCGATGCAGCGGTATTGAGCACCCTGGCGAGAATATTCGGGGATATTAGTGGGCCTGTACTCCTCTATGGTGAGGCAGGGGTAGGTAAGACCAACCTGGTTTTAGAGGCTCTCCGAGAGGCTTCCATGCGTGGAATGAGGGGCTTCTATCTCTCAACGGAGGGCTCACAGTATGTTGCCCGTGTCCTACAGCTCGGAGGAATGGATAATGTTCTTTTCAGCGAGGCTTTAAGCCTAGGCGAGCAGACTAGGATAATATTATGGGGGCTTCCGAGAATAGCTGGCATGCTGCGCATAGTGGTGGTGGATACTATAAACTCGCTTTACCGGCTGGATGCAGGGGAAGGTGAAAGAGCATTTATTCATCTAGGCGTGCAGATGGCGTCGCTTTACCGGCTGGCGTCTAGGGGGATAATGGTCGTGGTAACAGGGCAGGTGCATGGGGAAGGAGATGAGGCAAGCGGCATGTGGCTTACAAGATTCTGGGCTAAGAAGATACTGAGGGTTGAGAGAAGGGGTGATTCTAGAGTAATGCGGTGCATAGAGCCCTGCTGTGCAGAGCATTATTTTGTTATTGAGAGGAAGGGTATTAGGTGGCTTAATGCTCCTAGGGGTCTCGGCGCAGAATCCCGGCTCTCTTCTTAAGCATATACCTGTATTTCAGGTACTTGTCTTCGGGGGAGAATCTAGGTGGATGGGGTATTTTCACAGGTGCGCCGCATACAGGGCATTTATCTGTGCGTAGAGTGTAGCGTCCACATTTAGTGCATTTTCTAAGCATCCATCTCAAGCCTTCTCCCTCTCAAACCTGGCGGCAACTTCTAGTTCGCGGGCCCTGCTCAGGGCTTTTTCCAAGGTTTTCTCTAAGACGCGTTCAGCTGACTTGTAATCGTTTGCCTCTACCTCCACCCTGTATCTAGGGGCACCTATAGTATACACCCTTATCTTCAGATCGCTGGCTCCATCAGCAGCCTCTGAGAATACTTTCAGCACTTCTTTTATCCTATCCACACCGTCGGGCTTAAGTGTATGGAGGGTCAGTATACCCTTTATCTTAACCCGCTTAACCTCTATGTGCTTCTCAGCCTCCTCCTTCAGTACTCTAGCCCACTCCTCGGGAACTCCTGCTTCACGCAGTGCTTCAACTCCTCTAATGACAGCCTGCTCCAATCCAGCCATTATCTCGCCGTAATGGTTTTCCAGCCTCCAGCCTGCCTGCTCATACGCCTCGTCAAGGCTTCTGCCAAGCCTCTGAGCTGCGAGTTCCAGTATTTTCTCAGCTTTTTGCGCCCTCTTCCACTCAATCATCTTGTTCCTCCTCTCATTATCGCTTACCCTCTTCAAGGATACGTCTACATGCCCTCTCCTAGAGTGGACTCTAATGACCTTGACAACTACCTTGTGGCCCTCCTTGACTAGATCCCTGATATTGCGGACCCATCTCGACGCTACTTCGCTCCAGGGGAGATAAGCCTGCATGTCATTGTACTCGTCAAGCGTGACGTATGCCCCGTACTCGAATACCTCGCGTACAGTTGCAACCACTAAGTCCCCTACGCTTGGCATTCTCTTCCTCCTGCGGACCAATTGCGGCACCTCGAGTATCCTGTATATGTGGCTGAATAATAAATCAATGGCTTAAAACATCGCTATGGATTTCAGCCTAGTATGCGTACTACTTCTCCCAGGATCTTAGCCTTGCCTCCCCTAGGCTCAACTAGAATAGTCCCGCATATAAGGCATCGTACAGGAAAGGTGGCATGGTCGAACACTATCTGCTCGTTTCCGCATACAGGGCACCTTACACGTATGAAGCGGCTCTTAGGTTCAGGTACAAGCTGCTTCCTCTTTTTCACGCTACCTCACCTCCACAAGCTCGGCTTTCTTCAACCTTATTCCTCTCCTATGGAGAATATATCCGCACTCCACGCATCTCAGCTTAAGTACAACCTTCTTCGTCACCTTTGCAAATCTCTTCTGCTCAGGCTTCCTCTGGCTACCGTAGCCCTCCTGCTTCCTCCTATACCTCCTCTCACCTTCAGCCAGGCTCCTCCTCTTACCGGCCTTATATATAACCACAGTATGCTCAGTATGCCTTCCACATCGAGGGCAATACGTTCTTATCCTCTTCGGTATTTTCACGTTTCACCACTCTCCCTATCGGCCGAGCACCCTTATCTAGATCCGGGTTTTTTAGGTGTTTCCATTCCTTCCGGGAAGTATTGGTGCAGCTCTCCCCTCGGCAAGAGCGTCTGCAGCTTCGCTTAGGCTTACCAGCATCGATGAGCCTGGAGGTATAAGTACTCCGTTTACAAGCATGGGTTTCTCTGCTCTTATGAGCAGCCTGCCATCAGCTGTAAGCATAAGTGCCCCCGAGTACGCTGAGGAAAGTATTTCAATTATCCTTAGAATTTTCTCCAGTATGCCGTGGTCTAGGCTTTCCTCGGGAACAGGCATACCCCTAAGCGTTTTCTTAACTCTGACTAGGGCGAGAAGCCTTGAAGCCCTCTCCACAGCCTTCTTATAGCTGGGGAAATCGGATTCCGCTATGGCATCATACTCTGCTGCTATTTTTCGAAGGGTCTCGGAATCCATAGATCTAAGCTCACCTGTCCGCCACGACTCAGCTATAAGCTCTTCAAGCAGCCTCAACTTATCTCAACCTCCTCCATGCTTAGGATTACTGCTATCCCCTTAGCAGCCAGGTATACCCCCTTATATGCCTCCATTCTCACAGCCTCTCCTCTGGAGAGCTCGACTCTTCCGGCGCCAGGTATCTCGAAATCGATTGAGAGAAGCGGTTTAAGCAGTATCTTCCCCCTGAAAGCAGCATATTCCTCTAGGCTTGGTTTAAAGCTGTTTAGATCGCTTAGCTCTACTCTTCTAACCCTGAGCCCTGTTTTACCGTGGAGCGAGCCAGGTATTCTGACCAGCCGCTTAGTATCAATAGTGACCTTCTCGTCGAGCCCTATACCCCACTCCTTCACGGCTACTTTCACCAGTTCCTCAACACCCATACCTATGTCTCTAAGAGCATCTTTCAGCTTCTTTGAACCTGGGGAGAGATGTTCGAGGGTCTTTCCTAAAAGTCCCCGCCAGCCAGGATCACTTGGGCTAGGAGAGGCTGCGGAGAATCCTCTACTACTCTGAGCTGGAAACAATATGTCTGGGTTAAGCCCTATGCCTTTCAAGTAATCAACCAACTCTCTCCTATGCCCTGAGTCCAGCTGGGAGCACGGTTCTTCGCATTCTACGTGAAGGTGAAATCCTCTGTGGCCGGAGAAGTACACTGTAGGCCTAAGCCCCAGCTCGGATTCAAGTCTCTCTGCAAGCCTTAAGGCCTCTCTTGCAGCCTTTTCCAAACATTCTCCTGGAACCACTATGAACTCGCTTAAAGAGTGGCCGCATCTAGGACACTTCTCTCCACGGTATTCCTGCCCAACTATCATGCCGCATGCTGGGCAGAACCTTATCTTAAGGGAGCTGCATCCAGGCAGGTGGTCAGCATCTATGTCGAATATCAGGTCTGAGCCTAGCCAGCCCTTATCATCCATGTTGGGTGCCTCTGGATACTGGTATTTGGCGGACGAATAGTAGAGGTGGAGAGGTGTTTTACGCCTAAGCTCGTCGAGCAGCATGGATTTGTTCTGGAAGGCCAGGTGTCTCACATAGCTTTTAGAGCCGAAGGGCTGGTAGGCGAACTCCCTTAGCTCCATGTCTGCCGGTAGTTCTAGAGGAGGACCCGCAGCATAGTATGCGTGGAAAAGTCTTTGGAGAGGCCTACTCGATCCTGGGTGCAACGTAGAAGTCAAGATGGGCCCCCTGGGGAAGAGAATATTCTACTCTGCAGGGCATATCAGTGCTTAGATGAAGTGTTACAAGGTCTGACGCCTGTGCGGCTGAAACTATGTCGCTGAAATAATCTAGGCTGAAGGCAGCTCTCTCCACTCCTTCAGCCTCCACCTCTATGAGGTTGCCTGACTCTAAGGTAAGCTCAACCTCGGCTTCACCCAGATCACTCATGCTTCTTGCCACGAGTTTCTCGGGGCTCACCTCGAAGATCACCATGTCTCCAATAGGCTCTAGATCCTTGATGATCTCTCTGAAAACAGTGCTAAGCATCCTAGCCCTAGCCTTCAACTCCAGCCTGGGCTCAGGAAGCTCTTCCGCCTCCAGTGATAATAGAGGCATGACGAATTTCCTCGTATTCTTACCTCTAAATATTATGGTTAGCCTGTCCCCTGAGCTCTCTAGTTCAAGCTGATCCTCCTTTCCAGCTCTCTTCAAGATTTTCACGAGATCGCTGATATTCACACCTATTTCCTCTTCACCATCAACGCTGTATTCGTCGAAAGCTGTGGGCGGGAATAATAGGTCTACCATGGTGATCCTGGATGGATCCATGGCTCTAAGGCTTAGTCCATCCTCCGTTGCCTTGAACACTGCTTCACTCAGCGTCTTGCTTATAGCTGTCACTATGTAGCGCCACACCCTGGCATCCATGAAGACAAGCCTCACAGACGATCCCTGTGAAACTATGCCTTACGCTCCTCTTTAAGATAAACGGTTTGTGGATCCCTGCTTACGGATAAGCTATAGCCTGCTAAGGCTAGCCTAAAAGCCCTCTCAATATGCCTGTAGGAAGAGATGTGAGGGGGGGTTCGTGCAAGAGCTTCATGTAGATCCTTAACAAGCCTTATGAACACTCTTCTATAGAACTCCTCCCTCAGCTCCTCTTCAAGCATCGCTACTCATACTCCCTCCACACATACCCGCATTTAGTACACTTATAGAACCTTGTGGAAGGTTCATCAGCTGACCTAGTCTGCACAACCCAGTAGTAGGCTTCATCATTACCGCATCTAGGGCATCTCACGCCCTTTATCTTTGGAAGCCCTTTAGGCTCATCATCCTCTATTACAACTATCTTATCCTTCTCGGAGTGCTGTATGGTTCTTGAGATTCTGAGGGGACTTATATTGCTCTGCGCCTCCTCCTCGTAGCCGCAGTTAGGGCAGACGTACACCAGCTTGCCTCCCTTTCTACGCGGAATCATCATGGCTCCGCATCTAGGGCAGAACTTCAATGCTCCCAGCCTCTTTACTCCTAGGATAAAATGTGCCGTTATAACGGTTTCCCAGTAGGAGCGGCTTTACCGCCTGCTAGTTCAGCTACCCTAGATGCTACGAGTTCTGCAAACCGCCTATAGGCTTCAATAATGCTCCAAGCATCCCTTGGAACCATGTCTGCTGACGCTTCTTTAAGCGGTAGGCCGAGGCCTCCACCGACAGAGTACTCCAGCTCGTGGAACACCGTTGATCTAACTATCATTTCCGCCAGGCCTTCAACGCCCTTCATGCTTAGGAAAACAGCCTCAACAGAGAAGACTCCTCTCAACACTAGGCCGCAGCATACTGGGCCTCTACAGCCGTGTACAAGTATTCTAGCCTCTCTTTTAATCAATCTCGGCTACCCTGAGGATCCCAGCTGCTCCTCCAATGCCTCCCGGAACTCCCTAGACATGTCGCGTATCTCCTCTAATATTTCCCTTAGTATTTCAGCTGGGTTAAGGTCTCCTGATGTACGTATAACTATTCTTGGAACACCTATTAATGGGTGGTCGATAGTGTAGGATGCGTATTCTACTCCGCGTTTATTTAAGGCTAGCTTGACTATGAGGTTGGCTAGGCTGTGATCCTCTTCTGGAAGCTCTATTTCCAGGAGGTTGGCTTCCCTGCGCCTTACATTTATTCTCGCCAAGGATTATCACCATTGCCTAGACGCGTGTAGGTGTGTCCAGCTAATTAAGTTAACCTGCCTCTAAGGCTTTTGACAAGCATGCGTAGAGCTGTCTTCCACTCCTTTACAAGTATTAATGCACCTGTGTCAGGGTCCCTTACCAATACTCCCAGCCTTTCAGCCTCCTCTATGGTTTCCTCAGGCTCTATGTCTAGTATGGCTGAAGCAGCAGTGATCATCTTACGCGCCGCTGATCCTCTCAGAGATGGGGGGAGGGAGTGGAAGATCTCGGCTATTCTCGCCGCGGCATTGACTAGTGTGTCGGGATCAGCAGTGCTCCTCACCTCGCTGCCTGATATTGTTGTAGGATAGCCCTGCATTGCTAGCACTTCCTCAAGTACCTGTGACGGGAAGGTAAGCCTGGTTTTCGAGAGCAATGCCTCCAGGGTTGTTCTGACGCCTCTCCTCGACCTTGTAAGGCTCTTAGAGCTTGAGGCTATTCTCCTAGCCTTGATCCAGGCCTCCTTGATCTCGGGGCTTAGGCCCGAGATCTTTATCCATATGCCGTTGCCGGTGACCCTGTATTGTATGCTATTAGCCTTCACGTTGTCTAGGAGGGAGTCAAGTATATCCCAGCATTCATTGCCGCTGCAGCTGATGTAGAACTCCCTGCTTCTACTTCTTCGCCTCCCCACTCCTCCTTCTCCCCCTGCTTCTCAGCATGTAGTCTGGGGCTAGTTTTCTGGGCTCCGTGTTCCCGCATCTAGGGCATTTCAGCATGTTTGAACCATGCTCTGCTACTAATAGCGCTCCGCATTGAGAGCAGTATGCTGCTAGCACTCCTAGCTGAGCATCCCTCATTGATACGTGCATCGGAATAGTGTCTCTCAGCACCTTTACTCTAACTAAATCTCCTAGGCGCACAGCGTCTGTTATGCTCCTAGTATACTGTCTGCTCGCATGAGATACGTGCAGTATGCCGGTGAATGGTGTTCCAAAGGGCCTCCACTTATTATCCATGAGTATGCTGATCGTGGCTGAATCCTCCTTAACCGAGGTGACTACTCCTATAACCAGGCTTCCCGCCACAGGCCTTGGGGATTCCCTGTGGAAAGGCTTCACGATGACCCGCCTAGATGAATAATCGTAGAGCACTATTCCGGGAACCGCTGCTCTGACCTCGCCTCCCCTAACATACGTTAAGGATCCTGGCATGAACTCCTCAGGCGCGCATAGATAGTCTCCTGGAAGCACAGTTCTACTCTTAGCACCTCCCGCCTGCACTGCCTGTCATCCTCCTAAACATGTATGCATCTACATTTACATAGTGGAGCCTCTTATAGTGTTCCCTATACATTGCCCTTAGAGGAAACCTGTAGGACGAGATTATTGTACATGTGAATCCGTGTCTGCATGCTATTCTACACAGCGTGCTCCTTGATCCTGGATTATAGGAGTGCAGGCTATACACAGTGTTCCCCATGCTTAGGGCTGCCTCAAGAAACCTAACATCCGCGTGCCTCCTGATATGGCCGAAGGGAGGGTTTTGAAGCACTGTGTCAATTCTTCTTGATAGTCTGAAGCGCATGGCATCTGAGACTATGTGGTCGATTGCCCCCAGCATGTTTTTCTCTACTAGAAACCTTCTAGAAGCCTCCGCAGCATTTTCATCTATCTCCACCATGATGACGTGCCGCGCGCCCAGCAAGGCCGCAGCATATCCGAGTCTACCTGTACCTGCCCCTAGATCCACGACTATTTTGCCCTCAATATCCCCCTTGAAGAAAGCTGTAAGCACGAGGTCTGCGGCTATCTCGCCTGGAGTAGGATACTGTTCAAGCTCTCTTCTGGGATTAGGGAAGGGAGGGGTTTCTTCAAGCATTATTGCAAGCTTATCCTTGCTTAATCCTCTTACCATGGGAACATGTACTCCTCAATATTTCCTGTTAGAGCCATCCTCGCCTCCCCAGGCGTTAAAACAGGTTTATGATAGTCTCCTAAATCATCTATTGCTATCCGTGGACACGATGTAACTATGTAGGCGTCTATCCAGGGAGTATCTATGTTGCCAAGTATCTCCTTGTTCAGCTCATCGGTTATGAACTCCACGTACTGCATGTTATTCCTCTCTAATAGTTCTTCTAGTACAAGTATCATGGCAGGCCTATACTGCCCGCTTTTCGAACCTATGATGACTCCCCAGTTCCTAGCATCCATTGAAGCAACTATTTTCGCATATCTTGCCTGAAGTATCCTAGAGGCCTCTGATGAAACATCTATGGCTCTGCCTTCATAGGGATCTATTTTTATCACGGGCTTACGGGTTGCTAGGAAGGCTCCTATGGCATGGAACATTCCGCCACTTATGATCATGTATCCATCCACGCTTCTAGCCACGCTTCTAGCTGCGGAGTACTCGCATCCTAGAACCTGGCCGGGCAGCTCTTCCTTAAAGAAAGGCTTCCCTACAACAACCTCTAATCCATTCTTCTCGAGCATTAGTTCAACACGTTCAAGTATGTTTACATGCTGTATTGTTGCCAGGAGGCCTATTCTCTCCAGCCCCCTGCTTCTCGCAAGCTCCACGGCGTCGGAGATAAGGTTGGGGGGTATTTCATGCTTGCTGTGCGCATATATGAAGATCACCTTTATGTCTCCCAGCTCAGGGCGCGTGGCAAGCTCATTAGGATATGGTGTGTGGCCTATATGTATAATGTGATCCGCCCCGAGGAGGCGGGCCTCCCTTATCCCGAGGTCGCATCCACCATAAGTGTGGCTGGCCCTAACATACACCCTGCATCCACAGGTTCTTTTAACAGCCTGTGAGAGCCTAGCCATAAAATGTTTCAACCCGTCAGGTGCTTCGAGGAGGACTGTATGGGCTCCTGCCTCCCTAAGCTTTCTAACAACCTGCTGCGGATTTACTGTATAGTATTCCTCTATCATGGATTCTCCTCAGCGGGTTCAGCTTAGCTCAACTATCCTTATTCTAACAGGTAGGGGGAGCTTTGATCCCCCTCTCCTGAGAGCCTCTTTAGCGTGCTCTAGGTGCTCTTTCTTAACTCTGACCTCCAAGACAGCCTGGCCTGGATAGACTCTTGCAGCAGTGCCTATAGGCTTCCCAAACGCTTGCCTCATGCCGTCCTGAAGCCTATCTGCCCCTGCAAACGCCATCATCTTGTTCTCCCTCAACACGTGGTGGGGGTACACTCTAACTTTAAAGAAGTAGTTATCCTCCCCTATTGTTGTCGCAAGATATTTGTGAGTCATAACTCTCGCTGCCTCCAGGGCATTGTGCCTTATCTGCCCCGCCTCGGTGACGTATAATTCAACCCTATAATCATAGTCGCCGTCAAGCCTGCCCATCTCAAACTTCGTTATCTTAGGCGGCGGCACGCCTGGAATATACTCTCTCCTAGTGTAAGGCGGCCCTGAGAAATGCGTGTAGCATCTTGCTGGTCTAAGCGGCATGACTCATCCCTCTCAGGGGCCTTAAGGATTAGCTGGGTATTTTAAGCTTCTCGCTTCAGAACCATTATTTCAGCCCATAGATCCCCGTGCTGCACTCTCCTCGAATGTTCTTCTGCAAGCTTAATGCTGGGCAGTATTTTACGCCTAATATGCTCGGCCTCAGTGGTTATTATGGAGGCCTTACCTCCTATGCGCAGAACCTTCGACAGGGATTCCAGGAAACCTCTATATAGTCTTCTAACCTCTGAGGGGCTGCCCATCCTTATACCGTAAGGCGGGTTGGAGGCGACTCTATCAACCATGCCGACGAGTTTCTCCAGCCTACGGGCATCCCCCACGATGAACTTGATCCTAGGGTAGACCCGCGCCGCGGCGGCGTTCAGCATGGCTCCTCGAACATGGCGGGGGTTCTTATCAATGCATATTATGCCTGCATCCTCGAAGAGCATTGCAGCCTCCACTGCAACTGTTCCTCCCCCGCACATGGGATCCATTATTGTTTCACCATCTTTTGCGTCGCTGAGCCTTAGCAAGGCGTAGGCGAGCGTGGGCTTAAGGGCTGCCGGGTGATCATAGATCCTGTATCCTCTCCTATGCATCGATATGTCGCCTGTGAGCTCTATGGTTACAAAGTACTCATCCATGACTACATGGACGCCTACTATTATGTTAGGGCTTCTAAGGTTGACTGGAGGCCTGAAGCCATGCCTTGATCTAACAGCCTCTATGACGGCGTCTCCAGCTATCCTAGCTATATCCATGCTTGTGTAGCTGTGGCTTCCATACCTGTATGCCCTTACAGCGAAGCTTGTTTGGGGAGTAATGTATTCCTCCACGCCTGACGAGGCTACTGCTGATCCGAGATCCTTCAGGCATTTCTCTTCGGGGCATATACTTCCCCTGGAGAGAATTATTGAGGCTCTATGGATGCTGTGCATCTCGCCTGCTCTGCGTGTAAGTGTGAATACGTCGAGCTTCGAGTCAACTATTATTCTTCCACGCATCCATCGTGTTTCAACTATATCTGCTGGAGCCAGGATCCTCTCAGCCTCCTCTACAGTTAGGTCCTCTATTCCCGGATTAGTTGTCAGCAGTATCTGCATGGGTCTCACCGCTCTTAGCTATGCATTTATTTATAAGGTATAGTATGCTCTGAGCCTCTTTCCTGGAGGCTGCAGCCTGGAATAATATGTGTCTAAGGGAGAGGATCACCTGGCTGCGTCTAGGCTCCTTTACTCCAAGCAGCTCCACCAGGATTCTAACCTTATCCTCTACTAGGCGTAGCAGCCTGGAATCAGCTTTCTCATACAATGTTTCCGGGCTTCCAGCCCTATGCTTCCATAACTCGTAGAGAACTACAGCCACAGCGTGTGAGAGGTTGAGGACAGGGTATTCGGGGTTCGCTGGAATCGACACTACTATGCTGCACATTGATAATTCGCGTCTCGTAAGCCCTGTGCTCTCCCGTCCAAATACTAATGCTATGCTTCTCCACCTCCCAGCAGTCTCGGCTAGCTTCTCCGGGCTTATTGGATGTCTGAGTACATCGTGTCTTCCACCCTTTTTACTAGAGGTGCATACCGCTACATCTACTCCTGCAAGGGCTTCACTTAGATCTCCCACTATAACCGCTTTCCTCAGGAATCCGCGAGCCTTGGCTGCATACCTGTAGGCCTCCTCATCCACGGGGATCTTAGGGTTAACTATCCATAACTCGTCTACACCGAAGTTGACAGCGCTCCTAGCCACGAATCCCAGGTTAATTTTCCCCTCGGGCTCCACTAATACTACTCTTATCCTAGGCTGCTCCAAGCTTCTCCACTCTCTGGGAAGCATCATGGTTTAAAGGTCTCAGCCCGCATTCTTATTTGTCTTGTTGCCTCCTGAGAAGCAGCGCCATTATTGTTTCGAAGAAAACATGTTTGGAGGCTATTACGCTGACCTCATAACCCCTTCTCCCAGCTTCCCTTATGATGCTCTTCAGGTCAGCTGTAGTAGAGGTTACAATTATCATCTGGCGGCAGCCTATCCTAGCAGCCCATTCTATGAATTCTAAGGCCTGTTTCACCCCTCTCTCACCGCCGCTCCAAGCCTCTGCCCCAGGGATCTTATCCTCGAGTGGAAGATATGGTGTATTGAAGACGGCTGTACCGCAGGAGTTTCCCCTAAGGGGGGTTAGAACATCCCCCTGCACCACGTGTATACGGGGGGAATTATGGGTGTTGAGAAGGGTGTTGAGACATGCCTTCCAGCTTATATCGATGGCCACCACCTCTACTCCACGTCTGGCCGCACATATTGCCTCTATTCCTGTGCCAGGCCCCACGTCTATCACAGGTTCGGCTAGCTCTGCCTTAGCCATTGCTTCAAGCAGCAGCTCCGAGTCGTCGCTTGGCTCGTAGACGCCTCTGCACACGTGAAGCCTTACTCCACACATTGTTCTCTCCTTCTCAACCATGCATGGACTATCAGCTCTATTTGCCGGGGGAACAGGTCTTTCACCCTCGCTTCTCCAGGTATCCATGATGCGTCAAGCCCTGTACATATGGATATTATTTTAACAGCCTTCTTATTCCTCTGTGTGAATAGGCATCTAATTATGTTCTCATAGGCTTCTGCCACTTGATCGTAGTCTCTAATTCTTTTGAGGAAGACCGTCATCGAGGCTACCCTGGGGGCAGGGTAAAAGCTTCTCGACCCATATTTCCTCCCAAGCCTTATTTCCGCTAGGAACTGGGTGTAGGCTGATATCCTCCCATACTTCCTGGAGCCGGGGGGTGAAGCCAGCTTCTCAGCTAGCTCTGCCTGAAGTATGAGGGCTGCTTTCCGCACAGTATTTTCTCTAAGTATTCTCGCTATCATAGGCCCTGCAATATGGTAGGGTAGGCTTGATACAACGGCCTCTCCTGTAAGAGGGGTTTTCATAGCGTCTCCCACCACTACCTCCACGTTTCCCAGTTCTCCTACAGTATCCCTGGCTATCCTGGCTAGCCTAGGGTCAAGCTCCACTGCTATGACGCGGCTTACATGGAGAGCAGTATGATAGGTCAGCGTGCCTAACCCTGCCCCTATCTCAACTATGCTTCTAGGCTTCTCGGCTTTAATCCAGCCTATAATTTCCCTTATAGCTAGAGGCTCCACTAGGAAGCTCTGGCTAAGCCTCTTCCTAGGCTTAACGTCATAGGCTCTCAGCACTCTGAGAGTCCAGGAAAGCAGGGCTTTCCTGGACTCTAGTGGCGGAGGCTTGATCACCATACCCGAATATTCACTCCTCTACGAATATCTGGCCTTCTGCGACGACTAGTGTGGGGTAGGAGTCCAGGCTGAATGGATCGCCGCTCCACGCTATGAGGCTTGCCCACTTCCCCTTCTCAATGGTGCCTAGCTTATCAGCTACACCTAGGATCTCAGCGTTCCTCAGCGTTATCAGGGATAATGCTTCTCCTCTGCTCATACCCTGTCTGAGGAAGAAGCGTAGCTGGAGGTATAGGTTTCTCTGAAGGGTGACGGGGTGATCGCTCATGAGGCCGTAGAGGGGTGAGGCTTTGATGAGTGCTGCAATGTTTCTCCAGGAATAGTGGCGTAGCTCCGTCTTGTAGGGGAAGGCATCGAGGGGGCCGTAGATTACAGGTATTCCTGCTTCCCTTATCTTGGAGAAGGTTTTCTCCCTATATATGTCTCCAGCATGCTCTATTGTTGCCTTGAAGCCGAACTCTTTCTTCAACATGAGTAGGGCTATCACATCATCCGCTCTATGTACATGTACTCTCAGAGGCTCTTCACCCTTGATCACGGGGAAAATGGCCTTGACCTCGGGTTCAACCTCCTCTAGGCTCTTCTTCCCCTTCTCAACTAGTTTAAGCGTGTCTGACGCCTTGATCAGCCAGCGGCGCAGTATGCCTGCAGCCCCCATCCTCGTGTAGGGTCTTGTTCCCTTCCACTCATATGTTGACCTTGGATTATAGCCGAATGCCGCTTTCATTCCAGTATGCTTCACGAAGGCTTCCTCCACGTCATCAGCATAGTTTCTTATCAGCGCTGATCTTCCGCCTATGATGTTCCCGCTTCCAGGCAGCACGCAGGAGTATAGGACCCCATGCTCCACTGAGTCCTTGAAGGCAGGATCATCCATATAGACGCTGTGGATAGCGTCTAGGTATGGTAGAACCGAGTCGAGCCTCTCATTCGACTCTCCCTCATCTGGCGGGTCTCCAGCTCTCCTCATCCCAATATGGCTGTGGGCATCTATGAAGGCAGGTGTTACTACAGGGTACTCCCCTACAATCTCTGCTCCACGGGGCTTACGCCTCGTAACGGATATTATTCTGCCCTCATTCCATGAAACATACATGTTTTGAAGGGGGGGTTCAGGCCTACCTGTATACAGGGCTCCGGCTTTAATCGCCTTAACCATGTATTCGCACACCTATGGGTGTGAGTCAGGGGCATTATTATTAAACATTGATTAGGGCCTACTCCTCCCTTCTTTCAGTGGGGAATGATGATACGACGGTCTCCTGTCCATTATGGGATGATGAGCTTTCCCCATGCTCTCGGACCCCCTCCTCTCCACTCAGAATATCCAGCAGCCTCTCCACATCGCTCTTCTCTCCCTGTTCTTCTCCAAGCGCTATCTTGATCTCCCTGTAAAGCTTGCCAAGCTCTCTTCCAAGCTCTATGAGTTCTCTCGGCTTCAGGAATAGGAGGGCGAATGCCAGGATTATGAGTACTTCACCCTCCTCAAACATTTTCCACCACCTTTTTCTAAGGCCTCAGGGCGGGCCTTCTCGCCATCCGCTGGCAGCGTCGGGAGGGCTACGCCCCGGGTTCCCACCTCACAGGCCCCGGGTAATGTTAATATGTACAGCCTAATAGGGATGTGGGCCTAGTAGTAGGATATTTAATCCTTAGGGGATGATTTCATGTATTGGGGCCCGGCCCGCAGGTAGGCCGCGGTAGCTCAGCTTGGTAGAGCGCGGGGCTGTGGTTCCCGCGCTTGTGGGGAGCAGTGACCCCGAGGCCCCGGGTTCGAATCCCGGCCGCGGCCCCACCATGCCTGGATGGGTGCATTCATGCGTGTACATGTAGTATTCCTGGATTCATGCAGGTGGGATGAGGTTTACAGCAAGGCTGCAGGAATAGCTGCTTCAGCCCTTCTTCTAAGCCGCAGTATAAGGCGTGATACAGGAGTCTACATAGTGCTTAGATGCGTCTCAACAGGCTCATATAGGTGGCTCTACATCAATGGGGGAAGGATCCGTAACCTCAGGCCTGACGAGGAGAGTTCTACAGGCCTTATAAAGGCGCTTGTATGGGGGAGGGGTGCAGAGGCAGCGCGTATCGGCATGGGTCTACCCGAGATCTCAGGCCTTATAATAGAGGTTGCATCCGGCGGGAGGCTTCAGGCTCCAAGCATCGTCTGTAACAGCGATATTGTCGTCATATATAATCATAGAGGAGAATACATGGTTAGAGAGACATTACTTCTCCCGAGGCCTAGAAGGCTCCTCGAACATCAGGTAGCGATAGCTAACATTATTCTGGATAGACTATGCTCTGGGCGCAGATTGTTTTAGGGATGTGGGCTTAAAGCCTTCATGGGATCCTGCGTGGACAGTATTGTTGAGAAGGCTAGGGAATTATTGGAGGATAAGCCTCTCTGCGATAGGTGTCTTGGCAGAATGTTTGCCAGACTCGGCATGGGACTCAGCAACGAGGAGCGGGGAAGGGCTTTGAAAACACTCATCCTCATGGATATTCATCGAAGGCTGAGGGAGGGAGACCGAAACGCCCTGGAAGAGCTTGCCAGGCTGGCTCCCAGGCTAGGGGAGCCTGCATGGATCCTCCTCGAAGAGCTGCGTGGAGCCTCCCCGCGCAGGGTTGAGGAGTGCTGGATATGCTCTGGGAGGCTCAATGAAATCATAGAGGAGGCCTCGGTTAAGGCTGCTAGACTTGCATCAAGCTATGATGCGGAGAGCTTCCTCATAGGATGCAGGATCTCCAGGGAGACTGCTGAGCGTGAGGAAGAGTTGAAGCTGAAGCATAGTTTAATCTACGCTGAATCAATACGCAGCGAGATCAAGCGGGAGGTGGGTAAAAGGGTTTCAGAGATAACAGGGCTTGAACCATGCTTTGAGGAGCCTGATCTAACATTGATAGTGGATTTCGAGGCAGGTGATGTAGAGCCCATAGTATCCCCACTTCTAATTAAAGGACTATACTGGAAGACTGGGAGACGAGTAAGCCAGTCCCTATGGATCACGCGTAGAGGTGAACGCAGATATAATTTCTCAGTAGAGGAGGCATTCCACCCCCTCCTAAAGCTATATCAGGCTTCACGCATAGTGCTTCATGCTGCAGGCAGGGAGGATGCAGATGCGAGAATGCTGGGGACAGGGAGGCCTCTTATAGTTGAGCTTAAAGAGCCGCAGCGCAGACGCGTCTCGCTTAAGGAAGCCGAGGAGGAGGTGAATAAATCTAATCCTGTGGTTAAGGTGAGGCTTATCGGTAAGGCCCGTAGGAGGGATGTGAGGCTATATAAGAGTGAGAAGCTCAGGCTGAGGAAAACGTATAGGGCCCTCATACTGGTTGACAGGCCTTTAAGCAGCAGGGATGCTAGTATTCTTGAAGAAAGGCTTAGCAGGGCGGAGATAGTTCAACGTACACCTCTCAGAGTCCTCCATAGGAGGGCAGATACGACTAGGCGGCGTATAGTGTACGGGGTGGCTGTGAGGAGGCTTTCAGCGCATCTGCTGGAAGCCCTAATAGAAGCTGAGGGGGGATTATATGTGAAGGAGCTTGTAAGCGGCGATGAGGGGCGTACAAAGCCCAGCTTCTCAGAGATCCTGGGCTCTCAGGCTAGATGCATCGAGTTGGACGTGGTCAGCGTGAAGAGCTGAGGCATGACTCACGATCCTGGAATAGACTTATATTAGGGGTTTCTCCAAGCCTCTGGGGGAGGAGTAATGGTTAAGGCTCCTAGAGGCTTCAGGCATCGTACGAGAATGGTGTTTAGGAAGCATATTAGGGAGAGGGGTGCAGTGCCTCCTCTAAGCCTAGTGTTACACGAGTATAAGCCTGGAGACAAGGTTCACATAGTGGTGAACCCTTCAATACATTCAGGCATGCCTCATAGGAGGTATCACGGGAAGACAGGGGTCATTGTGGGTCGAAGAGGGAAGGCTTACCTAGTTAGTGTTTCGCTGGGTGGAAAGCAGAAGACACTGATAATTCGTCCAGAGCATCTCAGGCCTGCAGCCTAGTTTTCTGGGAACACTATTTAACCATGAAGGACACCCTATTTATAGAGAATATGAGTGGGCGTGATTAGAGTGGGAGAGATCATTGAGACCAGGATAATCACTATGCCTGAGGCTCTGGACATTCTAAGGAGACGTGTAGAGGAGGCTGAGCCCACTGATCTGCAGAATAGAACCCTTGAGCACCTGGAATCATTCGCCAAGTGCGGCTCATCTGAGGCTAGCCGTTTGTTCGAAGCCCTCCTGGAGAGAGGGCTTAAGCCTGAGACTGCTGCAATGATAGTTAATATTTCTCCGAGGAGCAGGGATGAGCTTAGAACGCTGCTATACTTTGAGGAGAAAACCATGGGGACGGAAGAGCTGGACGGTATTCTAAGCCTTGTTGAAGAATTATGCGGGGAGAATGAGGAGTAGCTGGGTTCTACCCCATAGAGGGGTGTAAAGCCTTGGATTCTAGGATGCGTGATGAGAAGACGCGTTTCTTCGAGGAGTATGCCTATGTGCTTGACTATCTGCCTAGAGGTAACCCCCTAGACAAGCATCCCCAGCATAGGAGGTCGCCTCTAGCACAGGTGTTGGGCGACAGGTTCTTCATACTGCTTGAAATACAGCCTAGGAAGAAGCTTGAAAGCCTGCTTGAACCTGGAAGCAGAATATATTTAGGCGAGGAGGCTAGGAGGGAGCTCTTCCACGTTCACGGTAGAATATGCTATGATGATCTCACAACAGTTGCTAAGGGAAACCTGCCGCTCATTGTGAGAAGAATTGTTGTTGAAAAGGAAAGCATTTTCGTCGGATTCTTCAATATGGCGCGTCCTATAACACTCAGACTACACAGCCTCGAGCTTCTACCAGGAATAGGTAAGAGGACTCTTAAAACAATATTGGAGGAGAGGAGGCGGAAGCCCTTCGAATCATTCCAGGATATCCATGAGAGAACCCGTATACCCGACCCCGCAGGAGTGATAGCTGAGCGAATAGTCTCGGAGATTATGGGGGATGAGAAGTATTATCTATTCGTGCCTCCACCGAGAAGGCAGAGGACATCAGTATACATGGGTTACCTTGAACTCCTATACAAGGAGCATGGAGGCTCAGCTTAGGAAACCTTTAAACCCCTCCTTCATCCACACAGGATGGGGGGCCGGTAGCTCAGCTGGAAGAGCGCTGCCCTCGCAAGGCAGAGGTCCCGGGTTCAAATCCCGGCCGGTCCACCATCCCCCTAGAAGGCATCCATGTATTCTCCAGGCATGCCATGCGTGCAATTATTTTCCCCTGCTGCTGATGTTATGCTTGGCTGATCAGCTGTGAGCATTGAAGAAGCCCCGCATGGCGGTGGATGCAGCGCTGAGGATCTCCTACGCTTAATAAAGACTCGTAGAAGTGTTAGAGTCTACGAGGCGGGACGTGTAATCCCCTTAGAGCATATACGAATGATCCTTGATGCTGGTCGATGGGCTCCCAGTGGAAGCAATATTCAGCCCTGGGTTTTCATAGCTGTCAGAGACGGCGAGGTTATCAGGAAGATAAGAATGCTCTCCCCAGGTATTTTCAGTTTTCCTTCAGCAATAATAGTGCTATGCATTGACAGGGAGCATAGCCGAAGGGGTGGGAGAATGGGGGATACCATGGCCTTGATGGATGTATCCATGGCTGCCCAGAACATGATGCTGCAGGCGCATGCGCTCGGCATAGCCTCATGCGTGGTCTTATCGTTCAGTAAGAATGGGGTTGCAAGGCTGCTCGACCTGCCGGAGCATGTTGAGCCTGTGCTCCTCCTAACACTAGGATATGCTAAAATTAGGCCTAAGCCTCCTAGGAGAAGGGGGTTAGAGGAGGTGGCTCACATTGACAGGTATGGGAGAAGGTTTAAGTGAAGAGCTATTCGAGCTCTTATCATTCATGATATCCAGCGCCCAGGGATTATTCGAAGAGCCTCAGAGCTACGGTCCCCTCAGATTATTGGAGGCTGCTAAAAGGCTTGTGGAAATCATGGAGAAGCATGGGCTGGCAGGCGAGGCTGAGCGTAGGATTAGGAGCCTCATAGAGGAGAACATACATTTAGTGCTGAGCAGCGAAGAGGATTTCAAGGCATTTGTAGATAAGCTTGTCGAAGAACTTGCATCCATCATAGCTTCAAGGTAGCCTTCCAGGATAGAGGGATTAGAGGCAGCCAATATTATTCTCTTCAATCATCATATATCCAGGTGTGTTCATAGTGGGTTCGCGAGATCCCCGGCTCCTATTCTTAAGCCTAGCTATCCTGGCCTTAGTTGTAGCGATGCCTCCAGCAGCCTCCGCCTACACACCGCCTCCTAGTCACAGGGTAGGATTAGCTGATGCGCCGAAGCAGTATGTGCAGGGTGTGCTTGAAGGAAGGGCTACTGCAAGCCTCATCAGAGATAATGTTGCCTCAATGCTCTCCGCGCTTAGGGAGAGGGGGGTAGATATAAATGCAGTATACCAGGAGGCTGAGAAATGGTTCTCTAATCTCCCCTCCTATGTAGCCTTGGAGCTTAGGGGTTTGGCTGATGGTAGTGGTGTTGGTCTTCGGGACATTGTTCTGCTCAACTATGCTGGGGAGAGCTTGTTCGGGGAGGAGTGCACCGCGGCAGTCATAGCCCCAAACCTAACCCAAACCCACACACCAATAATATGGAAAAACAGGGATGTTGGATATAGATGGGTGCAGCACCAGGTGATCACTGTTGTCAATGATGGGCAGGGCTACAGATTCGTAGCCATAACCACGGCTGGATATTGGGGCGTGGCTATGGGTGTTAATGAGAAGGGCTTAGCCGTGGTCAACACTGCTGTATCCGTGAAGTACTCTAACCCTAATCCTAGGTGGGGGAATCTTGACCTAATCCGCCTTATACTGTATAATGCCTCCACGGTGGAGGAAGCCTATAGGCTGCTGAACTCCACTGTGGGGAAGTATAGTGGCTCCTCGTTCCTAGTGGTTGATCCACATAAGGCTGCCGTCATCGATGTTGTCGGTGATCACCTGCAGGTGATAACATATGCTAGCAGCTTCCTCGTCAGAACTAATCACTGGGTAGGCGTGGCTCCGAAAGAACTGTGGCCCTATCAGAAACACTCCTATAGTAATAGTAGCTCCACTGTTCAACGCTACATGGCGGCATACAAGGCTCTGGTGAACCTCAGCAGCGATGGTGTAATATCCTTTAAGGACATGCTGGAACTGGCACGTAATACTGGGAACGGGTACTCCTATAATTCCCCCTGCCGGTTCCCCAAGCATCCAGGCGCTCCTAAGGAGGCTGTGAGGGAGGCAGCTACTGTGAGCTCAGCGATAATTTCGCCTGATCCCAATGATCCTGGACTAACGGTTATGTGGGCTTCCCTGGGTAATCCCCTGACAACCCTCTTCATACCTGTGAGCGTCACGCTAAGCAACTATACCACCCAGTCAGTGGAGCTTAGGAATCCTAGCACGGATGATGAGTGGATGTTCAAGCTGCTGGCAAGCGCCGAGCCATGGCTGGCAAGCGAGGATCTAAGGGTCCTCCTCTTCAATGAGGAGAGAGGCATGGCGTTCAAGGATCCCGGCCTCTTTAATAATATTAGAAGCCTCATGACGGACACCGAGCTGGCAGTGTGGAACTACATGGGCAGTGTGGATGATTTCCTCTTCAACGCTACAGCCCATATAAATATGGAGAATGAGACTGTGAGCCTGATAAATGAGACTGAGACACACCTTGGAGAAATATTATCGCTGCTCAATGCTTCCACAGAATATAACTTCTCATCAATAAAGGAGCCCTTCCTAAGAATCTACATGTCGCTTTACGTCTCGCTTAGATCAGATGCCTGGGGCCTCTACGCTGAGACAGGGGAGAAGGTGTGGGATGATGTTGAAGGCATGTTCCTCCACGCATACTACGATGCGAAAGACATGCTTCCAGCAATGGTTGTAGGCTCACTTTACCCTGCTACGGTGACGGCGACTGAAACGGTAAGCACTACTGTGACGAGCATTAAGACGGAGACCACAACGGTTTCTGAGACCTATACCAGCACATACACTTCAACTACTACTAGGACGGAGACCCTTGTGAAGACCGCTACTAAGACTCTTACATCCACTCTGCCTACAACAATATATAAGACTAGGACGGCAACTGTGACGTCGCCTAAAACAATTACAAGTACAGTTACTCAGAGCAAGACTGTTAAGACAACTGAGACAAAAATAATTCCAACAACTCTGACAAGCATAACAACTACTACTCTAAGGGAGACTAAGGCATCCTACCTGGTGATCACACTAATAGTAGGACTAGTCATAGGTGCAGCCATAATGATACCTAGGAGGCACGGATAAAATACTAACCATTCTTTTTCCTACTCCTCTATCTCCAGCGGAATTCCCCCGGGGCTGCGGCAAAGATGTTTTTAATATCCGCCTAGATGTTTTTGTTGGGGGCCCGTAGCTCAGCCTGGTGGAGCGCCCGGCTGATAACCGGGAGGTCCGGGGTTCGAATCCCCGCGGGCCCACCATTCTGAATTACTTCTCAGAGCCCTGTCCTCCTCATCCTTTGAGATCAGATTATCCGCTGCTCATCATGATGCCTGCGGGCCTGCCTAGGCTTCTCCTCCATGCTACAATGGTTCTTCATCCCTTCTAAGGGTCTATCCGCCCATCGTTTCTCATCGGATCCTAGGCAGGATTCCCGGCTATATTAAACAGTGTTTTTAACTGCTTTAACAATGTTCTGCAGCTTTAATAGTCCTATTTTATATGCCTCCTCCTGATCCTCTGTGGCTCCTTGGAGAGCCTTGAAGCCGCAGTCGGCTGAGGCGTAGTCTACTCTGCCTCCAGCAGCCTCTGAGACTTTTTTCAGCAGGCCTCTGATCTCCTCCACGCTCTCCACGGTAGGGTTCCTCGAGCTGGCCAGTCCCGGCGAGAGCGTCTTGTCTCCCTTCTCCAGATCCTCTCTGCTTATTGATGATATGTTGGAGGGGCTATCCTTGAACTCGAAGTTAAGTATGTTGAGCTTATCCACCGATGCTAGGAGTGAGAAGAGCCTCCCGCTTATCCGCCCACATACATGTACCCCCCTCATATATGCGCCTCCAGCTTTCCCAGCAATATAGCTGAGGTTCTCGGCTATGCTCTCCTCAGTGTGCCCGTAGAGTATTCTCCTCCTACCAACTATTACGCCCAGCATGGGTTCATCCATGAACACCAGGCTGTATCCTAGTTCAGCCATATATGAGGCGTTCATGGCTACATACTCCTTGAAGAAGGAGTCAACAATATCTCTCCTCGCAATCATTGTTGACCTTAAGCCTCCATTCCCTCCGGCGACTAGGACTTCCCCTGCAAGCGTATAGGCTCCTGTCACAGGGCCTCTGAGCCCCTTAAACCCCATTCTGCCTGCAATCCTTATGGAGGCCTCGGCTTCAGGGATCCTTATGCGGGGGGGATGCGCATTTAATAGTTCTTCAGGGTCTCCATAGTATCTGCCGCCATACTTCTCAAGCAGGCCTGCATGAACAAGTGGTTCTAGAAATATGTCTATGAAGCTCCTTGTCTGAGGATATGGGGGGTAATCCAACCCTATTCCCGCTAGATCCCTAAGTATCCTCTTCTCCACTCCGGGCGCTGGGTCTAGGGGGAAGCTGCCTACATGCGTGGTATTCATGGCGTGTCCCAGACGCATAGGGTTTAATTCATATTTATCCTTGGCGAGCCTAGTAGGGGTGGAGTGATGCATGGGGAGCCTGGAGGACGCTTACAGAAGGATTGAGGAGTGCCTAGTGGATCTCGATGCTGGATGTGTGGAGGAGGCTGTGGAGGATGCGTTGAAGAGGGGTTCAAAAGCCACTGACATCATACTAGGCCCTATGAGCAGGGCTATGGATGAGATCGGCAGGCTCTACGAGGAGGGGGAGTACTTCATAGCAGAGCTACTAGAAGCCGCGGAGATCTTCAAGTCCATTATGAATAGGCTTGAACCAATGCTTAAAGAGGAGGCTGGAGGCGGATCGAGGAGGACTAGGAGAGACATTGTAATAGTGCTTGGAACAGTTAGAGGCGATATACATGACATAGGTAAAACCCTCGTTAAAATCATGTTGCAGGCTTCAGGCTACACGGTCATAGATCTAGGGGTCGACGTGCCTGCTGAGAGGTTCGCTGATGCCGTGGAGCGGCATGGGGCTAGGATAGTCGGTATGAGCGCTCTCCTCACAACGACCATGAGGTATATGCGCCGGGTAGTCGAGGAGCTTGAGAGGCGGGGGCTTAGGGGGAAGGTGTACGTGCTGATAGGCGGTGCTCCTACAAGCCCTGAGTACGCTGAGAAGATAGGCGCCGATGCGTGGGCTAGGGATGCCGTGGATGCTGTCAGAGTTGTTTCAAGGCTGGTGGGGGAGAGTTGACGAGGCATGTGATCCATGTTAAAGGCTATGGCGACGTAGAGGCTGAGCACGGGTCGAATCTAGGCAGGATCCTGGCTTCAAAAGGCATCCTACCGCTCCCATGTGGAGGTAGAGGGTTCTGCGGCCAATGCGTGGTTAGGGTTAAGGGCCCTGTATCCCCTCCCACGGGGAACGAGCTTGTGAGGAGGCTGGGAGGAGATCTCAGGCTGGCATGCCAGACACGTGTGCTCGGAGACCTGGAGGTCGAGCTTCTCTACAAGCCTCTCCCCAAGGTATCATCGATCTCAATGCATCTAGAGGTCACGAAGCCGCGGCCCATGTTCACCATTATAGAGCCGCTGCCCGGATACCCTGTTTATAGGGGAGGCCTACCTGTAGAGGCTTCCCTGAAGCTCAGCTTCAAGCCTGGCAGCCTCGTAGGATGCTGCGGCTCTGTGAGGGGGGCTGTAAGCGGGGATCCTCTTGTAAGCCTCGTTGATCTAGGTACAACTAAGATCGCCTACCAGCTGTTAGATGTGGGGGGAGGCCTCGTAGGCGAGGGTGTCATATCCAATCCTCTCTCAGCCTACGGCGCGGATATTATAACGAGGCTTACCGCCGCATTAGAGGATTCCGAGGCTTCTGAAAAGATGAGGAGCATGCTGGTGGAGGCTGTAGCCTCCATAACACCTATGGATAGGGCGGCGCTAATAGCTGTTGCAGGTAACAGTGTTATGGAGAGCCTCCTCCTAGGACTGCCTTTAGAGCAGCTTGGAGAGAAGCCTTTTCAGCCCTTTATTGCAGGGCCTTTTACAGGGAGCCTTAGAGGAGCAGCATTATGGGTTGCCCCGATGATCGGGGGCTTCGTGGGCGGAGATGCTGCGGCGGATCTAGCAGCAGCCATAGGCTTGAAGGCGAGATCCCCGTTCCTCATAATTGATCTGGGGACAAACACGGAGGTGCTTCTCTATACGGGTAAGACGCTCTATGCTGCCAGTACTCCTGCGGGACCTGCCTTCGAGGAGCATGTTGAGAGGGGGGCAGGTGTAGGGGCGGCGGGGATAAGCAGGGTCAGGGTAGCCGGGATTGATGGGAAGGGGAAGCCTAGATTCGAGGTCAGTGTTGCGGGTGAAGGCGAGCCCCTAGGGCTCCTAGGCTCAGGCGTCATAAGCCTGGCTGCAGAGCTGTCACGCCATGGTTTTATAGGTGAGGATGGGAGGATTAGGAGAGGGTATGTGAGGATCCGGGGGGTTAAGGCTATTAGGATAGGTAGGGGGCTTCTCGGAGACATATATTTTACTCAGAGGGATGTGAGGGAGTTTCAGAAAGCCATGGCTTCAATTAAGGCTGCCTGGCGCATAGTGCTTGGCGAGGCTGGGGTTAAGCCCAGTGATCTGAGAACCGTTTTCGTTGCAGGTAATCTTGGAAGCAGTGTTGATCCGGGGGATCTCTTATACCTTGGCCTCATACCTCCTGTAGGGGAGGAAAACGTTGTATCCACTGGTAACATGGTTTTACCAGGCCTTAAGGCCGTGGTCTTCGACTCGGAGGTTAGGGGGAGGGTTGAAGGGATCATGGGATCCGCGCATTTAGTTAAACTCGCCGAGCATGAGGGCTTTATGAATGAGTGGGTTAGGGGGTTGTCCTTCCCTAGATGACCTCCCTGATCCTTTCAGCAGTATTTATTGCTGCATCCACGTTGCCCATTGTGAGGACATGTATGCCTACCACTCCCTCTAGATCCATTATTCTTGAGGCAAGGCTTGCAGCATAATCGTATGCTCCTCTCAGCCCCCTCCTAGACACAGCGTCCATGTAGGCTTGGGGCACGCTTATCCCCATGTATTTCTCCACCATTCTAAGGGTCTCAGCTCTTCCTGCTACAAGTATGCTTGCTATTAGAGGAGTGTCTACGCCTATGCTCCGCATGGTTTCCATGAAGGCTGAGAGAACATTGTATGAGAATATAGGCTGTGTTTCAGCGAACTCCGCTCCGGCCCTCCTCTTCTTCGCTAGTCTCAGGGCCTCCAGTCTCGGAGGCTTGAAGTATGGGTTAACTGCTACTCCCACATGTATTGTTCGGGGAACCCTTACCTTGGCTCCCGAGGGTGTTCTGCCGAGATCAACCATTATTCTAGCCATGTATACTAGGCGGACTGAGTCGAGGTCGAATACTGGTTTAGGGGCCTCGGCCCCCATGAGGCCAGGCCAATCCCCCGTAACCGCCAGCATGTTTCCAACGCCGTGTAGGCCTAGGGCGAGGATCAATGCTTCCAGCTGAAGCCTGCTCTTATCCTTACATGACACCTGTACTACGGGTTCTACTCCCAGCCTGGCTGCAAGTATTCCGAGGGCTGCAGGATCTACGTGGGGTAAGCCTAGAGGAGTGTCAACGAAGTTGACGGCTGTGAATATTTCTCCAAGCCTCTTCAAATCATCTTCTATTCTGCTTGGATGAGGCTTGCTTCCAGCAACATACTCGTAGCTTAGGATTGGACCCCCCCTCATGATCTCCTCCATGAGCCTTGTGGAGGGGTTCCTAGGCTTAGGCCTGTATCCTGTTACCTTGAATCCCTCGTCCAGTATGATTGTGTGGAAGGCATAGTGGTCGGGGTTTTCAAGGTACTTTTCAACCCATGGGCACTTACCCCCCGTCACCTCGCATACGTTGCCGCTTCCCCCGCCGCAGGGGCCGTTGTACATGAGCTTTGGGCATCCCTGCACAGGCGGCCTGGATTCGACTCGCATGTATTCATGATT
Source organism: Desulfurococcales archaeon (assembly GCA_027083135.1). GTDB lineage: Archaea > Thermoproteota > Thermoprotei_A > Sulfolobales > WAQK01 > JALWQH01. The sequence goes on from JALWQH010000034.1 coordinate 35,549, forward strand.
ATCCAAGGCTTCGTCAACCCTCCTGTACGAATAGTTTCTGCACTCTTCGGAGAATCTTCCTTGAGGGGTGGTTTCTTGGAATGCGTTCTCCCTCCCTCTGCGCCAGGTATCCTAGGTATGCGTCAACCATTGCTGCGGCTGGTGCTACATACTTTATTCTTCTCAGCGGCCCATACATTATGAAGTCTGCCCCCATCATTCTAAGCATCGCGGCTGTTCCGCCATGTATTCCAGCCACCTCTACTGCTGTGAATCTCTTCTTGGATACGGGTCCAAGAGCGTTGGCGGGGGCGCATCCTGATGGAAGCCCGTACTCATCCTTCACTACCTTGACTGCTGCGGCGCTTAGCGCTATGCTTCCAGGATCAAGTACTACTGCGTCAACCATTATGCTTGTTACCTCTGCTCTAGATGCTTTTGGAAGCAGTTCTCCGAGGACTTTGAGCCTGGCTTGAGGGTGCAGGGACTCGTATGGTCTACGTGGATCGAATGCTAGGAGGATGGCTGCCTTTATTCCAGCCTCCCTTATGGCTTCAAGCTCATCTACGCTTGTATCAACAGCTATGCCGTTGGCTATCATTCTATCCTGTACTCCCATCTCTCCTGCAAGCCTGTATGCCTTCACCCTGGCTTCAGGGTCGGGGGAATCTATGAGCACTGGCACCCCGTATTCCGATATGTGGCTTAAGATCTCTTCGACTAGGCTTCCCCTAGGTATCACGGCGTCTAATGCTAGCTGGACACCGTATTCCTCCGCCATGCTTAGGGCTTCTGAGACCTGGCTGTCAGCCTTCTCCCAGCTGATCCTCCCCTCCTCCTCGTCTAGCCAGAGCTTGTCGCCTCTGTGAAACATTGTTCCTATGAGCAGCACAGGATTGTCTCCAGGCCTCCCCCCAATCTTCACGCCGCCTATGCTGACAACCTGCTGCTCCGCCTTGAAGCTTGGCCTAAGGCTGCTCTCCAATTCTTGCCTGCCTCCCTGCTCTCCATGCATGTACAGGTAGCCAGCATAAAATTCTAGCGTTCATCTAACATATTATTTCTTAATATAAACATTACTTTCAAATATATGGGAAATAATGAGTGATAAAATACTTATTTAGGATGTGCTGTATGCTTAGAGTGGGACTGATGCCTGTATGCGTGATAGGGTGCTCTACTACGGGTACTCCTATTTGGAGAAAATAGGTATGAATGAGATCGATGATGCTGCTAGGGAGGTTTTGAACAGGCTTGGCGTCGAGTACATTGTGCTGAAGCCTGAGCCTGTTGGTTTGGAGTGGCTGCCTAGCCTCGGCTATACTGAAAAGGCTCTGCCGCTTATAGAGAGATTTAACAGGATACTCGACGAGCTTGATGTCTGCTGTGTTGTGACTACTCTTGGAGGCCACGTGTTGGCCTGGAATAAGAGTTTGAAGGGGCTTGGAGTGAAGCCTGCTGCTAGCTTCGTTGACCTCACGTCATTCGTCTATGATTGGATAGAGACTACTGGTGTGAAGCCTGTGTTCAGGGAGTTTAAGAGGAGGGCTTATCTCCACTACCCCTGCTGTCTTGGGAGGAAGCTGAATACGGATGTATTCGCCAAGAAGATTAAGGGGCTTCTCAGCATGATTCCCGGCTTAGAGATAGTTGAGACTATTTACCCTGAGGTTGCTGAGGGTGTTGCATCTGCTTGGGAGTGGTCTCCATGTGCTTTAACCTCGCTGAAACTATTGTTTCCAGAGCTGCATTCTAAGGCTTTGACAGAGGAGCTACGCCCTGATCTAGAGGAGCTTAAGCCTGATTTAATTATAACTCCGTGCGCCCGCTCCGTGTGGAGCTTCCGCAGCGCGTTTGAGGCTGAGGGTATAAGGGGGATTGAGGCCATGCATACGGCTAACCTGTTAGTAAAGGTTATGGGGTGATCATGATGGGTGTGGAGTCTCAGGATGTGTTTGCAAAGTACCGTGAGATGCTGGCCAGGGTGGCTACTGAGACCGAGGTTCCAAAGGCTCTTAGAAGGGCTGTAACGTCTTATAGGGGTAACGTGGCCAGGGTTTTGAAGCTCTTCCCTGATACTCTCCAACTAGCCCAGGAGGTACGCAGGATCAAGGAGTTCTCAATCGATCATTTGGACGAGCTTGTCGATGCTGCTTGCAGGAGCTTTGAGCGGAATAAGGTTCACTGCCATCTTGCAAGGGATGCTGCTGAGGCTAACAGGATTGTGGGTGAGATAGTTGGTTCAGGCAAGCTTGTCGTTAAGGGTAAATCCATGGTGACCGAGGAGATTGGTTTGAGGGAGTATTTGGAGGGGCTTGGAAACGAGGTCTGGGAGACTGATCTAGGAGAACTAATAATACAGCTAGCAGGAGAGAGGCCGATGCATCTCACCTCCCCCAGCATACATATGACTAGGGAGAGGGTGGCAGAGCTCTTCAGGGAGAAGCTCGGCGTTGATGTTGAGCCTAATATTCCGGAACTAGTGGCTGCTGCCCGCCGCTTCCTGAGGGATAAGCTGGTGAACGCTGATGTAGGTATAAGCGGCGCCAATGCTGTTGCAGCTGAGACTGGAAGCATTGTGACCATTGAGAATGAGGGTAATATTAGGCTGGCTACAGGCCTTCCACCAGTCTACATCGCTGTCACAGGGATAGAGAAGATAGTGCCTAGGCTTAGGGATGCCATGATGGTTGCTGAAACCGCGTGGAGGTTTGCAGGGTATGTTGCCCCAGCCTACGTCAACGTGATTTCCTCTCCCAGCAAGACAGGCGATATTGAGAAGACCATAACTTATGGTGCGCAGGGACCTAGGGAGATGCATGTGGTGCTGGTGGATAACGGTCGCTCTGAGATGGCTAAGCACCCCGTGTTGAAGGAGGCTCTCTACTGCCTTAAATGCGGGGCATGCATGCTTGAATGCCCCATATTCGACCTCGTTGCAGGGAACTATGGGGACAAGTATCCTGGAGGCATAGGCCTTGTGTGGAGCTACTTCACAGGAGGGGATAAGCAGCGCGTAGCGGCTATGCTCTACCTGTGCGCAATGTGCTACCGCTGCAAGGAGAGATGCCCGCTGAGCATAGATACGCCTAAAATGATAGTAGCTCTTAGAAACATGCTCGCCAAGGAGGGGATAGTGCCGCCGCAAGTCGCTAAGAATGCTGAAGAGACCCTGAAGGCGAATGAAAAGATACTCGAGGAGCTTGAGAAGAAGGTTTTAGGGTAAAGCAGATATTCTAAGCTAACATTGCTCTTTATTTTCCCTCTTCTCAGCGTATGGCTTAAGAACCTGTTTGGCCGCGTATTGTCTAGGTGTGCGCGGGGGTGCCCGAGCTAGGTCAAAGGGGTCGGGCTTAGGACCCGATGGCGCAGGCCTGCGTGGGTTCAAATCCCACCCCCCGCACCATGTTTTAGCTATGCGGTTAACTACGTCCTCTACGATCATCTTGGCGAGGCGCTTGTACATACCTCGTTTCGGCTTGTAGTTAACTGTTAACCCTTGCTTATAGGCCTGATATAGGAGGGTCATTTCCTCGAGGGGGCCTATGTACCGTGTCACTGGCCTGCCGTCAAGCCTGTACTCCTCGTAGACGTAGAGCCTTCCCTTAATCCTCTTAACCACAAGGGTCATGGAGTCTTGCCCAACCCTAATGATAGGCTGCCTGCTCATTTAACCCTCAGCCCCCATCACGCCTCTAGGCGTGGTTACCTGCTCACCGCTCACGGCCCAGCCTAGTGGCCTCTTCTCTTGCCAGCCAGCCGTATCTGTGGAGCTCGTCTATGATGGTTTGAAGCACTGTGTCGTAGGCACGTATCCACGATGATATGGTGGCGTTGATCGCCTCTTCCACGTCTTCGCAGAACTTGCTGGGCCCATAGAAGTTGAAGATTGTGGAGCTTAGGAGCGGTCTTCTAGGGTTTAGGCAGGTTTCTGCTCTTCCTTCTATATCGTCTCCATACTTCTTTTTTAGCCTGTTTTCCAGCTCTTTTGCCCTCTGCATTGCTTTTTCATCCGCATACTTGTCTGGGTGGCTGGCGCCCAGCTTCTCTGATACTGCTTTCCTCACGTCTGGGGGCAGTATGTTCCATAATGCCAGTATCCTCGCCCTATAGTTGTCCCGCAGCCTGGTATCATAGTGGGCTTTTGCTGAGGCTTCCATGGCTCTGGCTATGGCGGAGCTCAGCACCCCCACGTAGGTCGGCATAATGTATTGTGGCGTGGATGCCTGGGGTTTCCCACCTGCCTGCCTTGATGCTGGCCTCACCTCTGCCTCACCTCTCGCGGCCCAGCCTGGTGGCCTCGGCCTTGACAAGCCAGCCATGATAGTAGAGGGCGTCTATGATTGTTCGGAGCACCTTGTCAAGGGCGTCCGCCTTTGCCGAGAGGAGGCTGCGTTCCACGCTCTTCACATCATCTAGGACTTCTGGGCATTCGAAGAGACTGCGATAGAGGTGTTTAGAATCCAGTTTTTTCGGCTCTATGCCCATTCCTTTAAGACGTTTGATCATTTCTTCCTCTTCTATTTCTAGGCAGTGTGCCAGGTTGCTGTAGCCGTGGCGTTTGTTCAGCCAGCTCCACAGCTTTTTCTCCTTTTCCTTCTCTATTCTGGCCACATAGGCGTCTGGGTGGCTGGCGCCCAGCTTCTCCGCCACGTCTCTGCGTACATCGGGTGTGAGTATGTTCCACAGCGCCATCACGCTTGACCTGAGAAGGCTTACCTTCCTCACATTGCGGTAGGTTTGCTGAACAGCGTTCATGGCCCTGGCTATCCCCTCGCTTAGTACTCCGATGTAGGTGGGCATGATGTACTTGGGGGCTGAGGACTGGGGTTTAGGCTGGGTTTGAGGTTTGGGTTTAGACATGGATTCCACCCTTTGTGAGCTTCTTTTTGACCTGGGAGATCGTGATGTGTGAGACGTGTAAGCGTCTCGCGATCTCGCGGTAGGAGAGGCCTTTCCCGAGGAGCTCGGCTATCAGGGCTTCCTTGTCTCCGCGCCCCTCTGGGCTCTTCCTGCCCGCGGCTCTGGCCAGGTTTTGGAGCACGTAGTCTGTGTAGGTCTTCCGCTTCTCATAGTAGTAGGGGTAGGCGTCCAGGCTCCGCTTAAACTCGTCTATGAATACGCGTTTAATCATAGTGTCCCCGCTGGGCATGACTAGGAGCCTGTAGCCTCTCGCCACGCTCCACTCCTTATCCTTCTTGGTGACTAGGACCAGCAGGCTGTCCACGCTTCTGAAGTGCCTGAGTATGAATGAGGGGTTAGGCGTGTTCATTAGAAGGGTGTTGAGCTTGACTCTGGCCGTCTGGAACAATGCGCTCATCAGCATCACCTTCCTCTTATCAATGAAGTAGAGGTATGAGGAGCCGTGGACCCCTGCATCATCCCATACTAGGACGGGTATCCTGGCCTCTGATTCCAGGAGCCTGTCTATCATGTCGTCAAGGCTGAACAACACGTATCGGTCGATAAGATGCTTCCAGGTCAGCCTTCTATTCAGGTAGCCCAGCACCTCGGCTGCAACCTTGATGTTGTAGACGCTCTTACCCACTCCCTGGCGCCCAAAGGTTATGACTGAGAGGAAGCCGTGTGTGTACCATTCATTGAGTATGAGGTCGGAGAGCACGAAGCCCGTGCTCCGCCTACGCGGGATTTCCTGAGCCTCTATGCCAGCATTCTCCTCGAGGAGCACGGCCTCATCCACCGTCTCCACAGCCGCAGCCGCCTCGAGGAAGCTTGTAGCACGTGTAGCAGGCATGTAGCGCTCCCAAGTATGAGATAACGCTTGAAATATACCTACACTACGACCAGTAGCGGCTTGTAGCGGGCCTAGCCTCAGCCTAGTATAGTATGTATGTACGTGTGTATATAATGCTGTAGCAGCCATTAAGGCTCCCCCGCCACGTAGAATTTGACGCTGCGTGAGGGCGGCTCTTCGAGCTTGCCTGGCCCCACGTCTACCCACTCGCCATCCACCAGGAATTTTCTGCCGAGTAGGCCTCTCTGGGCTAGGCTTCTAAGCAGCCTCGAGTAGCTGCTCCACTCCTCAGCCGTGAGGGAGCCGTGCCTGGACTCCAGCCACCTCTTAAAGTCATCATACCCGAATTCCCGTAGGCCAGTCTCCTCGAGGAACCTGCCCACCAAGCCTAGGCTGGAGGGATCCCATTCTGCCTGGCGGCCCAGGCTCTTCTTGCCTAGAGCTCCTGGTGAGAAGCGGGGCTGTTTTCCAATGGTCTGGGTTATGATGGCGTAGAGTTCTGGGTCCTTCTGCCTCACTGTCTCGAGGCTTGGCGGGTGCTTGCCGTAGGATAATGCGCTTCTCACGTAGCTCTCGGCCTCGGCTCTGCTTATCCTGCTGCTCCCCCTGTAGTCTGGGCGCTTCTCGCTTCTCTCAGCGAAGTCTAGGAGCGTCTCCACGGCCTCGTCTTCAGGCATCTTGAGGGTGACTGCCAGGTATTTTGAGGCTATGTAGAATATGAAGCGTCTACGCCCGTCTGGCAGGCCCCGCCTCAATATTTCTTCTATCCAGGGTATGCTGCGCGGCCTGTATCCATGCTTCTTGGAGAGGAAGCGTTTAGCCTGCCTTGCAGCCTGTCTTGCCAGGGCTTTTGAGACGGCTTGGCCTACCAGGCTTCTGGGCAGGGGGTGTGAGAGGTAGGGCTGCAGGCTGAAGCTCTCAGGCTCGATGGGTTTGAAGTCTGTGTCGAGGGGTGTCACAGTGTTGCCTGTTCCGTGGTGCTTGGTGTAGGGGGGCCTTGAGAGCACCGTGGGCCTTATCACCACATAGTCTAGGCTTCTGAGCCCTAGGCCCGTTATGCCTAGAAGGCCTGCCAGCTCGGAGTAGATGTCTCCAGGTGTTTCTCGGCTGAGCATGCTTACATCTATGACTGTTGGGAGCCAGGCATGGATGTGTAGGCCTCTGCCACCAGTGTAGAGTACCAGGGGCTCGCAGTAGCTTCTCAGATGCTCTGCGAGCCTGCGTCCCTCGCTGAAAACCTTGTCTAGCGTGACACTGCCCTTGGCATCGAGGTCAAGCATGAGGCGCTCCACGCCTACAAGCAGGCCGTGGCCAGCATAATACGATATAGATATGTAGACTGAGAACCCTGAGTCCATCCTCCCCTGGATCCACTGGGCCAGCCCATGGGCCTTCTCTGGCGGCCAGTAGTGCTGGCTGGGGGTTCCAAGCATCCTGCCCCACCCGAGCCCAGCCATCTCCTCGAGGCCGAGGCGCCCAGCAAACCATGCCTGCCAGACCTCATGTACATCCACGGCCCAGCACCCCCTCATCGGACAGGCATCGGACATGGATCGGACAAGAACGGACAAGCCCTCATGTCCGATCCCTTGATCACCATGTCCGTTTCCATGGATTTCATGGTGATTTTCATGGTGTAAGATCGGACACACGGTGTTGTAGAGAGTGAGAGAGAATTTTTCCATGGTTTTCCGAGGGTGGGTGAAAGTATTCCTAGGCGGTGATCCATGGTGCTGTCAGCCTCCTCAGCTTCTCAGCCAGCCTGGCCCCAGTCTCGGGCAGAGGGGCATCTTCCTCCAGCATAGCGTCTCTGAGGCCTCTGGGCAGGTTGTAGCATCCCTCACCCTTCTCGAGGAACCCCTTCTCCACTAGGCTCCTAGCCACGGCCTGGGGGTCCTTGATGCCCCTCACCCTGAGATCCCTGTGTGCTGCGAGCTCCCCCACTGAGACCTCTTCGAGGAAGTAGGCCATGGCCTCTAGCTCCGCGGCCCCCAGCTCTCTGAGCATCCTTCTAAGCCAGGTGTTCAGGCCAGGCATATTGACGGCACCCCCTCGCCTGTTAGACGCTCCTCCACGACCCCGTTCTCCACAAGTGTTTTGATCAGGCCTGAGGCCTGCTCCCTGGATAGGTGTAGGGTGCTGGCCAGGGCCTCTATGAGCTCGGGTAGGGGTCTACAGGTCTCGCCATAGGTTTCGAGGAGTGCTAGGTAGGCGTCCCTCGGAGAAACCTCCTGTTCCTGCCCAGCAGCCTTCTCCTCGGAAAAAATTCTCTCTCTCATCTCACAACATTGTGTGTCCGATGTTTCTACCCCTGTTTCCGTACCTGTCCCACCGTGATCGGACATGGATCGGACATGGAGTTTGTCCGATGTTTGTCCGATGTTTCCTTGAGCCGTGTCCGATCCTTGTCCGACCCCTGCGTCCCCCGTCTGGGAGAGGATTTCCCTTACCTCAGCGTAGGCCTCGGGTATAATGAGGTACTTGTGGGGCCTGCCCTTCTCATCCTTAGCCAGGATCCCCAGGTCTACTAGGTGGTTCAGCACTCGTCTGAGGTGGCGGGCAGAGGATCCCACACATGCTTGGAGCGCCTTATCGCTGGCTGTCGCGGGCTTCTCAGAATCCATGCCTAGGCCGAGCTTCTCCATGCATCTCAGCGCCTTAAGGTCCACTTCCTTGAAGCCGCGGGCCTGGAGCGATATGTCTCCGAGCATCCACCGCTTAACATAATCCACATCCTCTCTGGCCGCCACCACGTATTCTTCTCCGCCTATCTCTACTTTCTCCCTGGTGTGCTGGTGTAATGCTGCCATGGCCATGACTGCGGCTAATAGTTTCTTGAAGTCCCTGCGCACCCTGACCGAGTCCGTGGGCAGGGCCTTCATCAGCTCCTCTGCATAGTCCCGCGGAATGTACACCTTGACTGGTCTCAGGTCTCTGAAGAAGAATCTGAGGAGCTTGGCCTTGGCCTCGATCTCCTTACCACGCTTAATGTATTCTGGACTGCTGACGAGGCTGGCCAGGTGCTCGAGGATCCGCCTGGTCTGCTGCTCGCTGGTGTCTGGCGTGGCGTAGAAGGTCCTGTTCTCCATGTCCTCATCAATCGTTATGGCTGTCGTGGTTGTGATGAATACTGGCACACCGACCAGCCTCTTCTCCACTGTCTCAAGCTCCCCTGTCTTCTCGTTCCGCTTCACGTAGAGGATGGATATGTAGCCCTCGCTCAGCGTTATCCTCACGCTGTATGAGGATGAGCGCACACCCTCATACTCCTGGATGTAGAGGATCTGGCGGTCAATATTGTCTGGCAGGTAGTCTAGGGCTGTCCTAGTCAATCTCGTTACCACTTTCCACCACTTCTTAGGGGTCACCTTGAGGAAGGCCCTTACTAGGTTGTTTTTGCCTACTGATGAGGGTCCCTGGAGAACCATGTGTAGGCGCCACTCCTGGGGAAGGAAGCGCGAGGCGATCACGGGGATGGCCTGCCTCTTAGCCTTATCATCCCCGATGTGGTGGAAGTCCACGACCTCGAGGATGCGGCTGACAGGGTCCTCGTAGATCGGCCTGAGCTCATCCCAGTGCTGCTCCCTGTACTCTTCTAGCCTTCTACGCCTCTCCTCCCTCTTCCGCCTGACCTTCTCCCTGTAGAGCTCTATGAGCCTTGGAACAACCTCCACGTCAAGGTAGCTGAACAGCTCCCCCAGCTTCAGCCGCTTCTTACCGATTACTGGGAGCCGTTTCCTCAGCGCTGTCCTGAACATATCATACTTTGGATAGATATAGAGGTCCAGCTTGCCTGCAGGGATCTCCATCCTGCTGACAACCTTATCGCCTTCAACCAATGCCAGCTCGACAAAATACTTGGCAGTCCTACCCTTGCCTACGCGCTCCAAGCTTACTGCCAGGTGGGCTGACCCCGCCAGCGGTATAACCGCCACTCCATCCTCGATCTCATGGGTCAGCCCCTCAGGCCTAGAGACCAGCTCCTCGGGCCTCTCCACACTCACATCTCCTCACCTCCACGAGAAGCATAACACCTCAATGCATATGGACAAAAACTGCAAAGAATGCTGGGCTCGGGTCTTGGGGGCTTGTTCTCGAGGATTGCTCGATGGAGTGTCCTGGCCCTCTCCACTAGGAGACGCCAGAGCTCGGGGTCCCATTGGTGCCTGTAGACTCTGACCAGGCCGTCCTTCTTCTTGATGTAGACAACATAGCCGTGCTTGGCTCTCAGCATGTAGAGATAAGCGTTAAGCTGCATTACGTGCGAGCGGTAGGGGGACTCAGGCGTCTTTGAAGCCGTCTTGAGCTCCACTACAATGCTGTTCTCGGGGTGGTATAGGTCTGCGTGGCCTGCAAGCTTGAAGCCTCCGAGGTCAGCGTAGGCCTCCACCTCGCTCAGCCAGCCCTGCCCAGCCAGGTATGCCTGGAGAGCCTCATGAACACCATTACCGATGGCGTAGACTATGAAGCGTGGATGAGCCTCGCTTAAACCGTATTTCCTCTCATACCAGGCCTTTCGCAGACACCCCGTAGCCTCGGATACATGGATGACATTGGGCCTATACTGCCTGGCCCTATGCTTAGCGATTTCATAAAACCAGCGATAGACCACGCTTGCCGTCAGCTCAGCCATCACCATCGCCTCCACTAAAGCCTTGCATAAAGGGACATCGAGGGGTGCCGTAGAGCCCGCAGACCCCTGAGTCCGAGAAGCATGAGGATAAGCAGGGATGCTCCTCGAGCCAGAGGTGTAGCTCCTGGGGCACGAGGTAAAGCAGGGGCCTTGAAGTCCTCCATGGGACGAGTAGGCCTAGCCTGGCAAGGTGTCTTAGGGCTAGGCCCACCTCAGTGTAAGCATTGCGGCCCTCGAGGCCTAGGGCCTGAACAACCCGTTTAGCGCTCAGCGCCTTAGCCCCAGGATGAAGCCTGAGGTAGGTAAGCACGAGGCCTAAGCCTCTAGCCAGTCTAAGCTTGTAAATTCTCGAAGTGGTTTTAGGGCGTGAAGAAAAAGATGTGACCAGGGGAGCCCGTATCGCCATAGGTCCTCACCTCCTGGCCTCGGCCTCCTGAGGCTGAGGGGTGGGGGCCTTCTCCGCCTTCTTTATTATTCTAAAGGCATCGTTCACACCGCTGTAGGGCCACATTCCGCTAGCCACTTCTCTAAGTGCCTCCAGGATATTGGTGCGCAGGGCTTCCAGCATCACTAGAACCGTGTGCTTGTCCAGCGCATGACTGGCGGACTGCTCCACCGCGTCTTCCAAGGCTAGGATAGCCTGAAGAGCTCCTTCGAGTTCTGCGCGGGCTGCTAGAGCCATAGCCTCATCGGCATCCAGCGTGTTCCCATTAACACTATACCACGCGTAGAGGTACATGCTCACCACCCCTCCTTCTCTCCAATCTCAGCGAGCAGGCTGTCTAGACTCTCCACGAGCTCCCTCAGCTCTTTCAGTTCTCGCTCTAGCCTCGCTACACGCGCCTCAAGGCTCCCCATACTTCGAGTTTGGGCCTTGGAATACATCCCTCTACGCCCCCTGCTCCCTTGCTACAACCTTTGATGGGGTCTCGCCAGACTCGATGGGCTTGATAACGATCTCTACATATCGGCCGTGAAGCGCCTGCCCAAAGATGGGCGGGAGTGTTATCATGTAGACGCGGCCTGCTTTGGCAACTCTTCTAATGAAATGATATTCCACATTTCTCACCTGCTAAGAAAAATTTAGCATCTGCCCTTTATAAATCTTTTGTAATATTTCCTCTCAGATGGGCTAAAATTTATATTAAATAGTGATAGAGAAGGTTATGAAGAGGTGATATTCATGGAAGGTGGCAAATCGTATCTAAAAATAGAGAAGAAAGTGGAGATGCTATTTTCTAAAATTCTAGAGCAAGGGCCGCTTTCAACTGTGATGCTAATTGAGATATTTCAGAAAGAGGGTGGACTAACAAAATCTACTGCTAGATCCTCTGTCTCTCAAGTTCTACGAGAGATGCTTGACCTGGATGTTCTGAAGGTTGTTGGCTATAGGTCAAGAGGTGTAAGGGTTATTGATGTGTCGCCCCATGGTTTTTGGGCTATAATAAGGTACCTAGCATTAAGGCATCGCGATAAACCTCTATGGGAGAATAAGCTCGGATATCTACTGGGAACTGCCCTAGAGAGGATGAAACATTATTCCATTCTGGGATTCGCATGCATATATCATGAACTTAGCAGAGAAATACCGACACGAGAAGTTGAAGAAGAGGTTAGAAAGATGTCTCTCTATGATTTCATTGTAAGCTATGTGGCATTTGATGAACCTGAAGACATACCAAGTGATTGGGCAGAGCTTGAGGAGGTGCTTGAAGACAAGATTGTTGAGGAATTGATAGACATATTAAAGGAGCGTGGCGGTGTCTCTAAGATAAAGCACATTATTGACAAGATACGGGCTCAATATAAGGCTTCTCCATTTCCCCATCTCAAAGATAAAGATATGCAATATTACCTGATGCAGGTGTTGGAAGCCGCAAGTGATGAAACAAAACAGGAAATAGATGAGTTGAGAAGAGTTGAGGAGAAGATACAAAGCATCTTGGAAGAGCTTAAGAAGTATAAGCAGTGAGGCCCTATTCCTTTTTTCCTAGTATCTTTTTGAGTGTTAGGGTTTCTGCTAGGAGTGTGAGTGTGGTTAGGGGGGTGGCTAGGAGTATGGCTAGGGGGCCTGGCACCCCATGGATGTAGAGTATCCTGGCGTAGACCGCCAGCATGGCGTATATCACGATTAGCAGGGGCAGGTGCTCGGCCTCAGCTGGAAACACGGCTCATCTCCCCTGCCTGCAGCATAGTAACATGTCTACGCGTATTGGTGCCGTGCAGGCCTGCCCCCCTCAGCCATTCGGCATAGATGGGGTAGAAGGTGTCTGCGAGTGTTATGAGTCTGAGGTAGTGTCTGCTTAGGACTTTGCGTGGAATCCTGCCCTGGATGAAGTCTATTGTGCTCTCGATCTCGGTCATCCTGTGCTTGAGGGCCAGCTCATACATCTTGGTGGCAGCGATCTTCCTCACATACTTGGGGGAGAGGAGCCTGTGCTTGGATGCCCAGTTGCTCACCCACTTCGCAGACACGGTTAACCGTGGGGGGACCTCTATGCTGTAGAGCTGGTAGCTGTCCTTAGTGCCCCGCTCCCAGTCTATGGGGTACCTGTAGAGGCCTGGCTTGAACTCCACCCACAATTCAGGCCTCTGGGTTGACAGGACCTTGGTGACCTCGTCCAGCCTCATCCCAGAGTAGAGGAGCAGCCTATACGTCCAGCACAAGGCTTCCGAGGACCTGCAGGCCCTGTCCACGGCTTGCAGGGCTTCCTCTGTGCTGGGAACCCTGCTGTCAGGCCTGCTCCTCTTGCTCTTCACGGCTCTGAACAGCCTGCACGCATCCTCGAGGCCCATCTGCTCGCACATCCACCTCAAGAAGCGTTTCCAAGCTGTCACGCTCCACCTGTTGGAAGGGTTGAGGGGCTTCTGCAGGTAGCGTATATAGCCCTTGCACTGCTCCTCAGACGCGCTCCTCAAGCACCACTCGTGGAAGCCTTTGAGACGCCTGTTATCCACAAGCCTCTGCAAGTCCACGTAGTTAACTCTAAGCGTGATAAGCGTATGTGAGCTAGGATGGGCGCTGGGCTTAGGACCCGATGGCGTAGGCCTGCGTGGGTTCAAATCCCACCCCCCGCACCACTGCTCCTCAATCACCGCTACCACACATAATAGCGGTTTTATAGCATCGTCTACTGGGAGTCCGAGCAGCTGGACTCTTCTCTGCCTCTCATTATTCTCAAGAGGACTAATGTGTTGCTCCAATATGAGGTAACAGTAGGTCCTCTGCTCAGACCCCGATTTCTTAATATAGGGGTACATGTTTAGCTGCCTGTTTTGCTATTATGTTTTTAACGGTTTTTGCTCATCTATGTTTGATCCGTGCTTGTGCTCGGCGCTCCTTGTTTTCCTCATTATTATTTCTGAGTGTCCTTTGATGATTGCGTCGGGTATTTCGCCTACTATGCTGTAGCCTCTTTTAAGGTAGAATTTCAGTGCATTCTTGTTGAAGGATGATACTAGTAGGAACACGTTATCCCTGTATTCCAGGATTTTCTCCTCGGCTTTGCTCATCAGTGCTGAGCCTACTCCTCTATCCCTATGCTTCTCCGCTACTGCGAGTGCCCTTATGTATCCTCCTAGGGGGAAGCCGTCGAAAACCCTGAACAGTATGAAGCCCACTATGCTGCCATGCTCCTCTGCCACGAGGCTCCACCCCTCCTCCACGGCTGATTCAACAGTGTCGCAGCACATGTCCCACGTGTATCTCAGCGTGATGTAGGGCTCTGTTGCCACCATTATTCTACACATCTCCTCCACATCGCTCCAGGAGGCCCTCCTCACCAGCACTGATCCCCGCACCCATGAATACATGGTTCTACAAGGCCTTCTGCTTAGCGGTTCCTACAGCCAGGCATCCCTGTGGAAACCCTTATATTATCTCGAATAGAACCAATAGGATCGGCACCACCGCCCCTGGAACTAGACCCGCGGCTACCCGGCGGCGGCGCGGCTTCGACTCGGAGCAAAGCTCCGCGGATGAGCGGCCAGCCTCCAGCCGCGGGGATAACACTAATATACCAGGCTGGACGGTGGTGTACTCCGGCTCACAGTGGCTGTGGAGGCCTGAACACCTCGGGGGAAATACCTCCGAGAAGTTCAGGCTTGACAAGGGGCTTGCACCACAGGTGGGGGTCAGCCGCGCATAGGCTCCAGCCCCTCAGCCTCCGCCTTGCGGCCGTAACTCCGGTTGATCCTGCCGGACCCGACCGCTATCGGGGTAGGGCTAAGCCATGGGAGTCGCACGCCCCGCCGCTGCGGGGCGTGGCGGACGGCTGAGTAACACGTGGCTAACCTGCCCTCGGGACGGGGATAACTCCGGGAAACTGGAGCTAATCCCCGATAGGCGAGGAGGCCTGGAAGGGTTCCTCGCCTAAAGGGTGCATCGGGGGTTATCGCCGATGCGCCGCCCGAGGATGGGGCTGCGGCCCATCAGGTAGTTGGCGGGGTAACGGCCCGCCAAGCCGATAACGGGTAGGGGCCGTGAGAGCGGGAGCCCCCAGATGGGCACTGAGATAAGGGCCCAGGCCCTACGGGGTGCACCAGGCGCGAAACCTCCGCAAATGGGGGAGACTGGCCTGTTCCACTTAATAGTAGGCTAGGATAGTAGTTTGACTGGGGAGATGGGTCGAGGTTTAACATGGATTTCATACGGTATTCGAAGTGGGATAAGAAGCGGGGTATAAGGATACCATGCAGACCTAGCAGCCGTTTAGCTGAGGAGACGGCTATTCATACTGGTGATGGGTATTTAACCTATAGTAAGAGGAGTGGGAGCTATAGGTTTGGAGTAGGTTTTAATCGTAGGAATGAGAAAGTATATGCTACATGGATCTCAAGGCTAATAGAAGCTGTATATGGGTATAAGCCGCCGATCTATGAGACCCGTATTGAGGTAATGTCTCTAGCAATAGGCTTGTTCAAGCACAGGGTTATCGGATTCCCTGTAGGAAGAAGAGTTGGAAGAGAATTGCCGCGAAACATTGAATGGATCATGGAGAAGAACGCATATGAAATAGCGTTTATAAGAGGTATCTTTGACACTGAAGGGACAATTAAGAAGCAGGGAAATACTGTTGGAGCTGTGATAAAAATGCGGTGCCCACACACGATCTCACTGATCCACAATATCCTGATTGATCTGGGCTTTAAGCCTAAAAGATATAGCTGGCTTGAAAGAGGCAGACCAGTATATGTTGCAGAGATAATTGGAAAGGAGAGTATCAGGCATTTCCTCACCATAATAAAGCCGAATAACCCTAAGCATCTGGCAAGGATCAGCATGCTTAACCTTTAAGGTAGACGTATATACCAAACCCCCGTGTCTTTTATGCTTACTAATATTTGGCCGGTCCCCCCAGCGGAATGCGGGCAACCGTGACGGGGTTACCCCGAGTGCCCCCCTCGTGGGGGCTTTTCCCCGCTGTAAAAAGGCGGGGGAATAAGCGGGGGGCAAGACTGGTGTCAGCCGCCGCGGTAATACCAGCCCCGCGAGTGGTCGGGGTGATTAC
>JALWQH010000035.1 GCA_027083135.1 Desulfurococcales archaeon
GCATCCAAGATAAAATACAAGGTGGCGAAAGACTTCGGCGACGACCTGACCCACAATATCCACGACATCGTAAAAGCAGTCCTCGACCTACGCCTACTAGACTACACTGATACAGGGAAAGTCATAGAGTATGCAAAACCCATAGAGGATAGAATTATGGAAGCAAACCTGAAAGCCATAATCACCCACGGCTGGAAAATATGGGAGAGGAACTACCACTACACACTCGTAAGGAGAAAATACAGCCTAAGGGATATTGTCAAGCGGGTGAGACACCATCTAACCCGTTATTAAAGAACAAGCCCTGAGGAATGCGGCGCCATGCCAGAGGATAACACCATACTGGAGGAGGTTGGGGGGAGCGTAGGAGGAACCTTGAGGACATTATAGGACATGCTAGGTGGGAGGCCGAGATGGTTAGGAAGCTGGGGGCGAAGTGGTTCGAGATAAGGGACAGGTGGCTCATAGAGGCCTACGAGGCTGACAGGAGAATGTGGCAGAACCCGAGGATAAGGAAGCCCTAATAAAACAATACTGGCCAGAGATAAACGCTTAAAGGCTTAAGCCAGACTTCTCAGGAGTACACGATATGCGTGTCTACTCATCCCACCAGCATCCCTGCACATATGGGGAGGTCTAAGCCTAGTGTAGATATGAAGGCTACGAGCCCCCGATGCCTGAAGCACTACTGGGAACCGGTGGAATGCCCAGCATCCCCCTCACCCTCTTCTCCCTTGCCACATGCTTGGAGAAGGCTCTGCCAGCCATATATACTATTAGCTGGTATGATGTCTGCCAGCATCTTTACTCTTTCAATTCCATTTAATGGATTCGGAGCGTGAGACGAGGCTGGCTGTGCTGGTTAAGCAGAGCTTTCAATTCCATTTAATGGATTCCGTTTAACTAGATAACTGGGATGCCATACATGGGGAAGAGCTTTCAATTCCATTTAATGGATTCCAGCATACATGGAGGTTATGAAGCAGATGGCCCAGATGATCTTTCAATTCCATTTAATGGATTCGGAACTACAGGCTTGCAGAGGAACTAGCCTCAGAGATAACTTTCAATTCCATTTAATGGATTCAAAATTGAGGAAGTAATTGATGAGGATGTTAGAATTGATACTTTCAATTCCATTTAATGGATTCATGAAACATTCGAATTCTTCGACCCCATAAACCACAACTTTCAATTCCATTTAATGGATTCTCCAATGGAAAAAAGCAGCGGCCGCACAGGATAAGATGACTTTCAATTCCATTTAATGGATTCTTCAACATTGTTAACGGGTTTGCAGAGCTAAGCAGGCGCTTTCAATTCCATTTAATGGATTCAGCATTAGCTGCTAACGGCGTACCTGTCTCAACGGCATCTTTCAATTCCATTTAATGGATTCGAAGATAAGAATATAGTGTAGTACCATCATAATACTGTGCTTTCAATTCCATTTAATGGATTCGGTTCGGTGAGGAGGAGTGGGGTTCGCCTGGATTTGTTATCTTTCAATTCCATTTAATGGATTCACTGGTTAGATGATTATGAGCTTGGTAAGCTGAAGGTTGACTTTCAATTCCATTTAATGGATTCGAACGTGAGGTTGTTAAGAAGTTGAGGAGGGAGTATAGGAACTTTCAATTCCATTTAATGGATTCCGGGCTACCCCCAGTTCGATGCAGGCCGATTCAATTCACCTTTCAATTCCATTTAATGGATTCCTACATTAATGGTAGGCTGATGGGCGTAGCGGATGGATATTTCTTTCAATTCCATTTAATGGATTCTTCTAAGCTTAACGGGATACTCATAGCTCTTCATCACATCTTTCAATTCCATTTAATGGATTCATCAAGTATAAGCGGGAGGTAAGAATAGAGAGGCTGGACTTTCAATTCCATTTAATGGATTCGAGGTAGGGTATCATGAACATTGAGGGAAGCTTATAGACTTTCAATTCCATTTAATGGATTCAAACACTTTTCTAACCACATTTATCACTATGTCTCTCCGTAGCTTTCAATTCCATTTAATGGATTCTCGAGCATGCCTTCAGGTCCTGCAGGCTTCTCAATTGCCTTTCAATTCCATTTAATGGATTCCGTGCGTGCTGGCACCTATAACCAGGCTTGACACGGTTCTTTCAATTCCATTTAATGGATTCGGCCCTGCGGCAGTAATTGGTGCAGGTGCAGGGGCAATTGCCTTTCAATTCCATTTAATGGATTCTGCACGTGGGATTAGGTTCATTGTTCTAAAGCATTTTGCCGATATATTTATGTTTTCCCTAGTGGCAGGGGGACTTAATGGAAGTGCTTTTCCTTAGCTATTTAAGTCTTTTCTTTGGGTATCTGGTTGTTTCCTTTGGAGTTAAAGGGGGATCCCGAGGTTTTGCATGGTGGGTTGTTTTTACCCTGATGTTTTCCGTGTTTGTTAGGGTGTCTGTGGGATGGATTTGTTTTATATTTCCCTGTTTTACATGGGTTTTCCTCTGTTCTCCTCCTTGTTTCGGTGGGGAGGATGAGGGATGTTTCCTGGATGTGTTTAGGGTTTTCATGCTTCTTGCATTTTGTTTTCCTTTGGTCTGCGGGGATTTTTCTGTTGGTTATGATGGTTATGGGCTTGTATTTTCTCGATGATCTATTGTCTTGGGTGGTCTGTGTGATTGGTAGGGTTGACGTGCTTAGGGGGTTGAGGAGGCT
Organism: Desulfurococcales archaeon; assembly: GCA_027083135.1. GTDB lineage: Archaea > Thermoproteota > Thermoprotei_A > Sulfolobales > WAQK01 > JALWQH01. Next base: position 2,700 of record JALWQH010000035.1, read on the forward strand.
TCACTGGTTTAGGGATAGGGATCCCGTGGAGGAGGAGTTGAGGGGCTGGGAGTGGGATAGGCCTCCGGTGAGGCCTAGGGCTTATCTAGGCCTTGGTGTCAGTGAGGTTGCCTATAGGTACTGCTCCACTCTAAGGAATGTGTGGCTTAGGAGGAATAGGAGGGTTCAGGGGAGTGCTAAGGGCCCCGTGCTGCTGGGAGCACTGCTTCACGGGGTCTTCCATGCTGCGGCGGAGGATGCTAGGAGAATGCTTGTGCTCGGTAGAAGTGGGTGGGAGGCCTATGAGGCCTTAGCCTCTAGGGCTAGGCGGCGTGTCAGGGGTCTGGGGTGCCGTGAGGAGTGGTGTGTGAGGCTATATAAGCACCTCGTGCTGGGCTGGTGTGCTGAGGCTTCTAGAGCTGAGGCTCTCATGGGGGGTGGAGGGGTTTCCTGGCTGCCCTGGCTGACCGAGTATAGGGTGGATGGCTCTGTGCTAGGATTGTCAAGCCAGCTTAGAGTCGATGCTCTGGGGGAGGCAGGCGTGGTGGTTGAGCTGAAGTATGGTAGGCCTGGGGATAGGCATAGGGTGGGGCTGGCTGGATATGCCTTAGCGCTTGAAGCCTCACTTGAAGCCCCTGTGGATTATGGGCTGCTCATATATGTTGACAGGCTTATGGATCCCACGCCTAGAATAAAGCTGGAGCCCGTCTATATTTCAGGCAGCCTGCGCAGGGAGTTTCTAGTGGCTAGGGATGAGGCTATAGACGTGGTTCTAGGTCCCGAGCCCCCGAAGCCTTCAAGCTGCCCTGAACACTGCCCCTTCAGGGAGGTGTGTGGGCTGTGAGGAGCCTTATAGTATCGGACTATGGGGTTAAGCTGAGGGTAAGCGGCCAGATGATAGTGGTGGAGCATAATGGTGGGAAAATGAAGGTGCCTGTATCCGAGGTGGATCAACTGGTAGTGGCGACGGGAGCCGTCTCCCTGACCAGCAGCCTGGTAAGACTGTTGGCGAGGCATGGGGTTGAACTCGTCTTCCTCTCAGGCAGAGGCGAACCGCTGGCCATGATGTATACACCCCACTATACTAGGACTCCTCACACTAGGAGGGAGCAGTATAGGGCTATGCTTGACGGGAGGTCGGGGCAGATTTCAGCAGAGATTACTTGGTGCAAGATGTGGAACCAGGCTGTGCATCTTGAGAGAAGGGCTGTAGAGAACCATGAGCCGAGGCTGAGAGCCGCGGCAGAGGCTATAAGGGCCAGGATGCAGAAGCTATCCCAAGCATCATCCCTGGGTTCAAAGGGGATCATGAGGGTGGAGGCCGAGGCAGCAAGGATCTACTGGTCCTCACTAGCCCTACTAGTACCCGGGGAAATAGGGTTTGAGGGGCGGAACCCCGAGTCACCAGACCCTATAAACACCATGCTGAACTACAGCTACGCTATACTATACTCAGCCTCATGGAGGGAGCTGCTGCTGGCGGGCTTAGACCCGTATGCAGGCTTCCTCCACACTGATAGGAGCGGTAGGCCTGTATTGGTCTACGATTACTCAGAGATGTTTAAGCCAGGCGTGGTGGACACCGTGGTTATTGGGGCTGTGCTTAGGGGATGGTTGCCTGAAATGAGGGGAGGGATGCTGGTTAAGGAGAGTAGGGCTAGGCTGGCTGAAATGATCGCTAAGAGGATGAAGGCTAAGGCTAGAAGCATAATGGATAGGGAGCCCATGGCTTACGGCGACGCTATGAGGCGCTACGCCTACCGTCTCGCAAAATCCCTGAGGAACCATGCAGTCTATAAGGGGTTCGCGGAGAGGAGGTGAGGAAGCCGTGGTAAGAGTGCTGGTAATATATGATGTAAGCGATAATGCTAAGCGTAGCAGGCTCTCCAAGACCCTTGAGTCAATGGGACTTTCAAGGATACAGAGAAGCGCCTTTGCAGGCGAGATACCTGCAGCCAGGATCAAGGATGTGGAGAGGGCTGCGTCCAGGATCATTGATCGTGGAAGCGATGTAGTCCACATAATCCCCCTGGCTGAGAGGGACTGGGCTGCACGTAGGGTTCTAGGCACTCCTGTGTGGGGTGACCAGCTTGCCAGAGGCCTCCTGGTCATCGCGTGAACTTCTATCAGCCTCAATGGCCAAGCAGTATGCCTACTGCCCCGTGATCCCCTGGATCATGGCTGCCATGGGGTTCTCGGAGCCCCCTACACCCAGCATGGAGTCAGGCCGCCTCAATGCCTTTCAGAAGGAAGAGATTGCTGCTGAGCTCAGGCTGCCTAAGCCCTGGAGAATAGAGTATGAGGTCGTTAGCTCTAGGCTGGGGCTTCGTGGAAGGGTTGACATAGTTGCTGGCGGAGGACCCTACATTGTGGTGGAGGTTAAACGGTATGCTAGGCGTGTTAAGAGGCTCGGGCATTTTAAGGCGCAGCTGATGGTCTACGCTCTCCTAGTAAGCGATGTTTTGGGGCCTGTAAGGGAGGCGATACTGGTGGTTGGGAGGAAGCCTCTAGTCTACACTGTTACGGGCGGGGATCTCCGCAGGGCTGCACGTATGGTTGAGGAGACTAGAAGGGTGTTGGTGTCGGAGGAGCCTCCGCGCACTACTGCTAGGCCTGAGATGTGCGAGTACTGCTGGTATAGGAGGCTGTGTCCTTGGAGAAGCCTGTGATCATTATTCTAGGCTTTCCTAGGGGTGAAGAGTCTCCCCCAGCTTGTCACATATAGGCCTCCTCCCCTCCCCTTCTGGCTGACGAGTCCTAGGCGCTTAAGCTCGGATAAGTTGTTCTGAACAGTCTTCTGTGTTAATCCCAGCTCGCCGGCTATTTCAATAGGCCTTATACCTGGATTATCCTTGATTACTGCAAGTATCCGTCTCTTAGCCTCGCTGACGCCTTCCCTCAGCACCCTTAGTATTTTGAGGGGTATTCTATCCTCGCCTCCCTCTCCCCCCTCGATCTGTATCCATGCCTCCCCCTCAGCGCTGCTTGCCAGTAATCCTAGGAGAACGGCTATTACGACGCATCTAGCCCCTCCAGTGAGGTCGGCTATTATTCTCCCCTCCAGGGACTCTATCCTGGATTTAACGGTTGCTGAGGCTTCAGCCATGTTCATGCAGTCTAGTTCTATTAACCCCCTAGCCTCCACTCCCAGCCTTGAGGCGAAGGCTCTGAGATTCTCCCAGGCGTTAAGTGTGGCGCCTGCCGCGGGTTTCAATGTGAATCCGAGCATGAGATCCCTGTTCGACGCGTGGTGCTCCATGAGCCTCCTAATAGCGAAGTTCTCATGGTATCCTAGGGTGAAGGCGAATAGCCTTGGCAAGAGGCCTCCTCACACTAGAATTAGGATCTTCATAATATATTTATGCTAGCCTACCCTCCTGACGCTGACCTGCCCCATCCCTATCCCCCTGGATTTACCTATACCCAGATACTTGGCCAGGGCTAGCAGCCTTGAGAGGACATCCATGGGCTTGCGGTGTAGAACCCTGTAATGTATCCATCCAACAGTACCCCTGATCTCCCTGAACCTCCCATTCCTCTTATCATACAATACTGTCACGGGTTTAAGCCTATAGTTAACCTCAGCCAACACTATGTCGGCTACACGGCCCACCTTGTAGGGAGCCCATAATCCATCCGAGCCCGGCTTAGGTAACGCTAGCTCGGGAGGCGCATTAGAGTTCCAGAGCTTAGTGAGATAGGCGAATATGAAGCCTGCTGAAGGAAGAAGCTTATACATGCCTCTAACCCTCCTCCTACCACTGAATACTGGGGGCATCATGATTTTAGTCGACAATATGAGGGGAGTCTCAAACCTCAATACAAAGCTGCTCCCTACATCTAGCCTCAGCCCCTCAAGGCTCCTAACATCCACCTCAAGAGGTTCGACCAGGAACTCGCCGTAAGGAGACCTAATCCTTACAGTGTCAAGAGGCATAACCGATGAAAGCAGGCTGCCGGAAACTATGAAGGAGACATTAGCAGCACACTGCTCGCCCCCCCTAAGCACCAGGGGAGGCCCATCAAGCCTAGACTTATAGATAGGCCTACCCTCACAGTATAGCGGCGAAATACTGAATCCCTTAAACCCCCTCCTCTCCCGGTAAAGCAAACCCACCGTGCGGGGGGCATAACGCTCCACATAAAACTTCACAATCTTAGAAGTATAAGGAGGAGCAATCACGTCTCTCAGCGGGGTGAATAGAAGTTTTAGCCTAGATACATAGACCTGAGACCTAGAGGATTTACTAGTATTATTGTCCTTTAGCAAGATTCATCACTTATTTCAAGTTCAGATGACATTCTCCTATAGAATAATGATTTTCCAGGCCTATTATCATATAGATTTGCTGCTAATGTGTCGGCAGCCGAGATTACTCCGGTGATGGCGTAGGATGATGCTCTTAGTAGGTAAAGCATTCTACGGGCAGGAGGATTGGGGTCGAAGAGAGCCTTATAAATAGCTCCATCCTCTATGATGCGATGCATCCTGCTAAGGATTGAAGCAATGCTCCAAGAAATTGAACCCATCCTCCTAGCCGTATATGTAGTTATCTCTAGCACATCTTTTACTAGAATGGAAGCATCATCTCCAAGTACCTGTCTTATAAGGCTCCTAGTACTATTATAGGCCTGAAGTGGAGAATCTTCTTCCACAAGCCTGCCACATCTGATTCCACACCATTTCTCCCTGCACCCTGCATATAATGCTTCTAATCCTCTTCCACCCATGGCATGGTGGTGGCTTAGTACACCATAAGTTGTAAGCGCGAAGAGAGCCTCTGCAGGCTCCTCACCCAAATCGCTGGAAATGCTGCATTCATGGTTTAGACACCAGTAATAACCGCTAAGCACATAGTATGCAGAGATTATTTCATGGCCTGCAAACCCTGTTTTACCTCGTCTCACACAGGCTTCGGAGAAATAGATGCATCCTTTACCTAGATCATGGAGAAGTGCTGCGGCCGAGGAGGCTGCTGGAACAATATATTCAGGCCATTTCCCGTAAACTTTTATTCTCATGCCTAGTGTTAGAAGCGGTTCTACAAGCCTCTTATAATGCAGCATAGCTTTAAGCGTGTTCGCTAAATGTATCCAGAGAGGAAGCCTATACCCTTCACGACAATAGGCGTATGCATGAATATTCCTAGTCAAACACCAATCCCTCCCCACGTCTATAAAGGCCCGGAGAAACGGATAGGTAAGCTCCTTTAAACAGGATGTTGCGCCATATATACCTACACCTTTCCCTTCTACTCATCTTAACTAGTTCTCTGCCTAAGGGCTGGCACCCGTTTTCCCTACATATTTGCAGAATATCTTTCGCAGCGAGTTTGACCACTTGATCAGGCCCTACGGGTATTTCACCCATTCCGCCTACTCTTAACGTTAATACTAACAGCTCCTCGCCCAGCATAACGCATGGATCTAGTTTAAGGAGTTCATCAATGAGGCTAGAACCTATAGCAGGACTAGCCATCAGCCTAATTAAGCCTGCAGGACCAGCTCCACTCTTAGGGGCAGGCTCATATAATGCTAGGTCAACGGGCGACACTTTTTCTCCCGTCTTTTTAAAAGGGCATCTCCACTGAATGCTCGTCGGCCCATATTTATCCACAAGTTCTTCTAGAAATTCTAGGAGGCCCCTTATCTCCTTCTCCCATGGTTTATAAGGCCCAAGCTCCTCGAGTTCCTCGGAATAAACTATAGTTATAATGCCTTCTCCCCCACTCCTAGCAGCTCTGCCTGCTCTCTGAATGAGAGAGGATGGGGTGGTTGGGGCAGTTATAATAGCGTCAAAACCCAGGTTTAATCCTGCCTCTACAGCCTGTGTTCCCACAAGAATCTGTGTTTTACCCTCCTCATAGAGCCTTATTGATTCCTCTCGATCCCTGGTGGTCATCCTACCATGAATTAGGGGAGCCTTTACTCCCTGCCTTTCTAATATTCTCTTAACTTTAACAGTCTGCTCAGGTGTGTTCAATACTACCAGTGTTCTTCTTCCTTCCCTGAGGCTCCTTAATGCCTCGTTGGAAAGCCTCTCAAAATAAATGCTTGAAGGTGTATCTATTATCCTGGTGAACCAGTGCGCGGAGCATCCGCTCATTTTAAATTCATTATCTTCTACTAGGATTTCCCTGCATGCAGCCTCGGTTCTCATGCCTTTAAGTTTCACTTCAATGCACTCTGCATGGGGTTCTATATTGGCAGCCTCCTCGGCCATGATCCTAGATAGGCTGGGTGTGGGAGTGGCTGTTTCTACCACTATAGGAACACCATGCTGCGCTAAGAATCGTAGAGCAAGGTGGAATTGAGGAAGCCCTCCATAGAGATGTGCCTCATCAAATACTGTAAGGGAAGAAAGAATATAGGCTCGGGGAAGCTCGAAATGCCTGGAATTCTGCAGGGCTTCGGCTACAGGAATTCTGGCTAGGTTAAGGAGAAAGGAATGCATAGTGGTGTAAATTATTTCCCTAGTATAGTATGGGGTTTTACCCTCTAGGGAGAGAGCCATAGCCTGGTAACCGACGGCTCTAGATATATTGCTTCCCACTATGCCTTGCAGCATTATTCTAGCAGGACCTTCTAAAGCTGACTTCATTGCCTCCCTTACAAGGGCACGTAGAGGCATCACGTGCATGTAGGATGATGCTAGGCCTGACTTCCTAAGCTCTGCGTAAAGCATGGGGGATGAGGTCGTCTTGCCATAGGATGTGGGGGCAAACACTAGGATCAGTGGTGTAACGCCTTTCCTAAGAGTAAGGCCTAAGAGTTTTGATGCCTCCGCTATAAGAGGCCTAGGCATGATCCTGAAACCGCCTCCTAAGAAGCCTTGATTTCTATGATTCTGTTTTTCAGCCTGCCTAAGAATTCCACGGGATCACTTATCTCTGCTCTTTTGAACGCCCTTATTATCTTCATCTTATCCTCCCCCTTACCTCTCCTAAGAAGCCATTCAGCCACGTCTAGCTCTCTCAGAGAAGCATACTTGTAGATATTACTGCCTGTAGAAAGGTAAGCTAGTAGGCTGTTAGCTACCTTTATGCCCGTTCCCCTCACAGCCTCATCCTGAGCCGTTATTCTCAGGAATGCTTTGAGCATAGAGGCTGCTCCTGAAAGCCTCTTCGCCATAGAGCCCACTATGTATGGATAAGTGCTTATCACCGTGACTCTATTTCCTTTCTGCAGGTGCACTTCATCGGCTACATGCTCTATAATAACTCCTGCTTCTGCTACTATTGATGCAACAGCAATGATTTTAGCGGATTCAGGCATCTCACTCATTCCCTTAGAGGAGAAGAGCCTGACAATGCTGCTATGGATTTCTGCCAGCCTTAGTATTTCGGATTTAGGTGGAAGAATATATACCATTATGCCATCCTTGGTTCGGGCTGCATATGATGCTAGGGCGCCTAAGCCTGCCAGTAGTATTGAGAGGGTTGAGGCTTCAAAATCCTTTTTCCGTGAGCTGAGATATGATGATGAGTACTCCATATAGTTGGCTTTAAGGATGGAGGGGAGCTTAGCCTTAGAAGCTGGATCCATTATTTCAGGTATCTTCCCTTCAATAAGGATCTCCGAGAGCTTCCTCAGTGCTGCACCGATGGTATCCCTTCTCTCCAGGCCCAGCGAGCTTAGAATACCTCCCAGCACTTTAGGCTTATTATCATTACCTGTCCTCGGAATATCTAGTACTTCAGGGCCTGTAGGCCTTCCCTTAGAGATCATTCTAAGTGCTTCATCGATTCCTTCGCCTAGAACTTTAGGCTTGGAGGATAATACCAGCCTATCCCCTCTGATCTCAAGTGCTCTGAGACCTGTAGCCTGATTTACATAGAGGATAGCTGTCTCAAGGAATTTTACGCCAAGTGTTCCAGGAGGCGGCGCTAAGTATGACTGAGGGATCCTCATTGTTTACCCGCCTCACCAATGTGTTCTCTCGGAATAACTGCAGCCATTTTACCCTTAGGCGTATTAAATAGAACAGTGATGCATTTCTTAGCGTTTATAATGTCTGGTGCGAGTCTCCCCCAACCTCCATACATTCCTGCCCGATATGGTACAAGCCATGTAGACAGCTCAGAGGATATATCGCTGCTAAAGGCCTTAGAGGACGGTGGAACGTATTCTGTTTCAACCCAACTGCTAGGCCTCTTCAACACGCAGTGGGAAGGAATGGGGAAAAAGATTCTATGTATTAATGTAGCGGCTTCTAGAGGGCTTAGTGAAACATCTATTACTTCAACCAAGGATTCCTTGTTTCCTAAAGCTGTTATGCCCCATCCATACTTAGCTAGATCCCATGCCCACTTATCTCCAACTATATAGAGGAGAATTGCTTCTCCATCGTAGCTTATCCTACCTAGAGTAGTTGCTGCAAAAGCCATTGCCAGCGTTCTATTCTGAGGTCTGAGATAGGGGAGTGATAAAGCTTTAAACAAGGCGCGGTAAGGGGTGGCCTTAGCCTCCATGAGTGCCGGAGCAGCCCACCTTACTTTTTCTAAGAGTCTGCTAGCGTATGAGCATGGCCTGTCATCCACGTGTATAACTTCAGGTTCTCCTAGAGTTCTGGCCTCAGCTGCTGCAAGCGCTCCAATTAAAGTGGTTGGTGAAGGATAGATCATGGGCTCCCTAGCACTACTCTGGCCAGGATATTTAATTGAGTAGCCTTCTAAAAAACGAATTAGTATTGTAAGAGCCTTCAAGGCTCCTTCACTCCACGGTACCCTTGTTTTTTATCTCTGTGAGAACCCATGTCATCAGCTCCTCGAAATTCTCCAGTATCTCTACCTTAATTTTCTGGGGTTCTACTGTGGGCTTTACTCCCATTATGCCTATGGATATATTCTGTAGAATGCTAGTGCTGCCTTTAGAAAGATGTTTGAGCATGCTTTGTGCTCTGTGAAGCGTCTGCTCTACATAGTTTTCAAGTCTAGGGCTGGATGCTGTGAAGGGTATTGGATGCGATATTACTGCTACCGCGTTAAGCATCTCCCAGTCGGCTGGGAAGAACCTGGCCTTCTTTGCCCCGAAGCCCATATTACCCAGGGTTACTGTAAGGGCCTTAATAGCTGCTTCTATTCTTTTAATCCTCTCTTCTTTACCTACAATGTATTTAGCCTCTCCTAGGGCTGATTTGCCTATACCGTCTACGTCTAGCTCCGCTTTAAGACCATATATGGCTGTGGCTACTTCAACATTATATATTGCCTGCATCTCCTTGGCTTCAGGTTCATATCTCACGTGGAATTCAGGTTCTACGGCTACTGCTCTCAGAGCTTCACGTATAGGAACCATGTAGCCGAATGTTATCCTCGAAGTTCTTTTAACCGTCTTCTTGGGGTATAGGAAGCCTCCAACATCCTCTACGACACAGTTCTTGACTACATGCTCCTCTATTTCCTCGGGCTTCTTCTCCGCTGGTTTAATTCCGTGGAAGTACTTGTCATCAGCATGTTTAACTAGCACTCCCTTTCTGCACCATTCGCAAACGGGTAGCCCTAGCTCATCAGCCAGTTTTGCCAGGTTGACCTGATAGGCATGGGCTAGAGACTCCCCGCTTATCGCAGGAACATATTCTATTCTATAGCCGTCTTCTGCCTCCACTATTACTGGTGCCCTCCTTCTTCTCACATAGTTTCCAATGGATTCGGACATGTTTAGGGCTTCTACATCGAGCCTTATTCTCGCGGAGAGTGAAACATAGACCATGTTTCCCACCTGCAACTATAAGTTATGATTTAGAGGGCCTATAGGCGTGGGCTAGGATCGCCACTTCTTTAGCTATGGAGACATCTTTGCTTATCTTTTCTAAAAAACCTCGCAGCTCCTCCTCAGAGGGTATGGGAGGGCAGGGTATACAGTAGATTCTTGCACCTTTAAGGTCTTCAGGCCCCTCCAATAACCCCTCCACTACGCCTTGAATCCCATATCCTAGTTCTTCTCCATACTCGCAGCATTGAAGCTGATATGTTTTTTCTTCGCCTTGAGAAGTTTTAGTTCTTAGTGCTATTCTTATGCTTCTTGCTTTAAGTGAGTTAGCTATTCTTAGGGCTTCATATAATGAAGCTTTTATTGCCGCAGGTGATGTTGCATTAGCTATCCTATCAACAATACTATACCGCCCCGATTCAATGAAGAATCTTAGTAGACCTATTATTCCCCAATATTCCGAGTCCGAGTACATATTGCAGACCCTCCACAATATACTTGGCTGCATCCCTTAAAAATCTTTCATTTGGAAAATGGATTTTCAGCTTCCAAATGAAATATGAAAGGAGATACCATCAAACTATTTACCTTCAGAAGTACTTACAGAATTCTGGTGTAAAGGAACATGGTTTCCATTGTAGCTGCTATGGGTTTTGATTGGAGGCATGTAGTGAGATCCATATTGAGAATCGGATTTAAGGAGTGTACATCTATTCACCTCCTCCTACCTCCTTGGAGCGATGAAAGAGCAGAAGCAGGAATAAAAGAAGTGGAAAAGATAGCATTAGCCGCAGGGCTATCTAAGGAAAAAATACATACACATAGGCTGGATGTGAGGAATTACCAGGAAACTATAATGCAATTAGCAAAAATGTATGTTGACCTAATGAGTGAGGGAGGAGTCCTTCTCTCGCTAGGTGGGGGCATGAGAATATTGGTAGTGGAGGCTTTGGCGGCAGCATTAATGCTAGGTGAGAAGGATTGGAGAAAGCATGTTAGGATAGTAGTGGATCTAGAGGGGAGAGAGGAATCCGTAGAGTTCTCCGCAGAAGACCTAGCATCTCTAAGCCTTAAACCACCTAACGCTAGAGAACTAGAAGCCATTAAAATAGCTTTAGACTCAGGGACAGTAACACCTAAGAAGCTTTCAGAAATCCTAGAGATTCCACGCTCAACAGCTCACGCCATCCTTGGAGAGGCTTTACGCAAAGGCTATTTAGAGAAAATAGGATGGGGAAAATACAGGGCAACGTCATTAGGCAAAGCCATACTATACCTCCATAAAATACAAAGGAACAACAAACTCCCTTGAAAAAGAGGGAGATATATAAGCTTTACCTACAGAATCCAGCCCACAATCATCATTAAGCATGAGAACAAATGCATCTAAATGAAACAAACCCTCCAATTCCCTGAACATCCAAGGGAGCAAGCATCTTCAACGAATAGTAAAACTTATTAACACACAAAGCCTCCCACACGAAGCTTAATTAACGCCAACATAAATTTTATAAACGAAGCCAGAATCCACTCATGGAATACACAGAAATCCCACGTGCAGAATCCATTAAATGGAATTGAAAGCTACAAGCAATATAAACTACGGGCTGAGAAGTATCTTACAAGAATCCATTAAATGGAATTGAAAGTGCGGGACATAAGCTAACAGCTGAATTTGATGCATCAGAATCCATTAAATGGAATTGAAAGATAAACTCTGCATTGGCTGCCAAAGCGGTGGTGGTCTCTACGAATCCATTAAATGGAATTGAAAGTCTTCTTCCCACGCTTCCGCCTCTTCGCCTGTTTCTCTGAATCCATTAAATGGAATTGAAAGGCGCAGGCCTCTCGACCCAGGCAATGAGCATAGTGTTAAGGGAATCCATTAAATGGAATTGAAAGCGGCCAACACCACGCTGACAGTATACGGCTACCAGATGGGCGAATCCATTAAATGGAATTGAAAGGGCCAAATATTCAAGCTCGTAGGATTGTTCACGGGTCTGGGAATCCATTAAATGGAATTGAAAGTCAATCACCCTTCTAACGTATTCCTTGTGCAGCAATATGAATCCATTAAATGGAATTGAAAGTGATGGCCCGCCTAGGCATACCGACCCACGTCATAGACTGAATCCATTAAATGGAATTGAAAGTATGTTGGTGACCCAGAGGCCCGCGGTGCCTAGTGAATCCATTAAATGGAATTGAAAGCTTATCCGGCCTGTAGCTCTCCACCCCTACATGCTCATGAATCCATATAAATGGAATTGAAAGCCAGCCCACACCCATGCAAAATCATCGCCAGTTATGGTTATCAGGAATCCATTAAATGGAATTGAAAGGTATTACATCTTCAATCCAGTTGACGAATATGTTGGATGCTGAATCCATTAAATGGAATTGAAAGATAACCGTCTTCAACCTATGCCCCGACTCCAAGAGCAGAATCCATTAAATGGAATTGAAAGACATAGGCGGGTGGCTGGGCGAGGGGTTAGCACTCAAGTCTTAATAGAGGTAGGGTGAACTAGTGGTTATTAGGTGGATAATGTTTTGAAGCTTCGCTATCCTCCAGAGGTTCTCCGCCTAAGGCTTAAGCGGTTTCAGGAGGAGCTTAGGGAGGCAGGCATCGATGCGGCGATGATCCGTGTTAAGTCGACATTCACGTACTTTACCGGCGTGAAGTGGCTTAGGCCGGCTATGCTTGTCCCGGCTGAGGGAGACCCGGTCCTGTTTGCCGCTAAGGGTGAGGAGGACGAGCTGATGGAGAGGACGTGGGTGAGGAATGTGGAGGCCTTCAGGGAGGGAGGCGAGCTGATGGGCAGGGTCTCCGGGCTAATAAGGGGGAACGGCTACCGCGTCATCGGGCTGGAGTACGGTATTGAGAGGGACGCATACATATTGTTCTACGAGATGTTTAAGCGCCTCAACCCTGGTGTCGAGGTCAAGGATATCTCAAGCATTATTGTTGAGCTAAGGATGATTAAGGATGCATACGAGTTAGAGGCGATTAGAAGAGCAGGACAGGCTGCCTCCAAGGTTATGGAGAAGGTTCTACAGGTAATTAAGCCTGGAACCACTGAGACGGAGATCGCGGCTGAGGCCTACTACCATGCCTACAAGCTGGGCGCCGAGGAGCCACACATACATGTGGCTGCCGGGCCTAACCCCAGGGTGCATGCAGAGCCCTTCCGCGACGCTAAGGTGGCTGAAGGCACAGCAGTAACAGTTGTCCTAGGAGTAGATCACGACTACTACTATGCAAACATGACGCGCACAGTAATCGTAGGTAGCAGTGAGAAGGGGAGAAGAGCCCTCAACGCATTCAAGGAGGCGTACACCAGGGCAGCAGAGCTCACGGGGCCAGGTGTGAGGCCAGCCGACGTTATGAAGGAGCTTGACAAGCTCCTCAAGAAGCGAGGACTAGCTGACGAGGCAGTCACCGGGTACCTACACGGCGTCGGACTACAGGTGGAGGAAACCCCGATAACAACCATAGTCCCCCAGCACCGCATCATCAGGCTAGCGCCAGGCATGGCCGTAGCCTTCATTCATGCACCCCTACTCGTTAAGGGCGTAGGCCAGGTAAAACATGAAGACACATTCATAGTGACTGAAGACAGCTTAGAACCCGTAACAGCGGCGAAGCCCTAAGCAAGACACAGCCGGCGAGGAGAGGAGTAAGCCGCCGCAGCGCCACAGCCTCAAAGAACCAGCATGATGAGAAGAGCGAGAACTCAGCAACATGTAATCAGCTACTAATAGCCAGGCTTAGAGGAGAATATGGAGGCTGAGCTGACATGCATGAGGACAAGATACTATGATAGGATTAATAGGGAGCGGGAGAAGCCATCCGGGTGTGCAGGAAAATGCGGCGAGAGGCTTGATCCCCGAGAATTCAAGTCGACCCTATATTCATAGGAGCCTGGTAATATTGTCGGCATGATTGTTATAGGGATTCATCTATGATTTCCGCTATTTCTCTGTATAGTTTTGTATACCTGTAGGTTGCTGTTCTCTCCATGTTCCATTTCTCATCGCGGTATTTCTTCCTGTATAGGAGGTCTGCTATCCTTGTTTCCAGGCTTGACGGCCTGTCATTGTAGGCTTCAGCCCCATATAGCTCCTCGTATGCTGCGATGATGTGTTCTGCAAGCTCCCTCACCCCTATGCCCTCCCCAAGGATTCTGGCCAGCGTTGTGACCCTGTATTTTGCTGGTGAGACTCCTGGAGGAGGCTTTTCAGGCATTCTGAGCAGCCTGTATAGTCTTTCAATACTGGATGATACGAGGAGCGAGCCGTGGAAGAAGAGGGTGTTCCACTTGTAGCTTGCAGCAGTGCCGCTAACCTTCCTGCCGCGAACCACTATGTCGCTCTTATTCTCGATTCCCGGAGACAGGCCTAGGCTCCTCAAAGCATTAACGGCTCCTCTTATCAGGAAGCCGTAAGCCGTGTCGACAGGCCTGAACCCCCTCCCCCCAGCAAGGGTTACCGCGTAGTTCAGGTTGCCTAGATCATGGTAAACCGTCCCCCCACCAGTAAACCTGCGTACAATGGCTGTACCGCTCCTCCAAGCCTCCTCCAGGACAACATCCTCCTCCACCCGCCTGAAAAACCCTAGTACAACCGCATCCCTATTCTTCCACAGCCGCAGAGTCTCATCCTCCACACCCCCCCTAGCCCTCACCAGGAAGAACGCCTCCTCAAATGCAAGATTATAGTAGGGGTCATCCACTGTTTCAAATAATAGTACGCGCAGCCTCCTCACAGCCCCCCATCACCCTGCACGCCGACGTATAAACACCTCCTCCTCCACAAGCCTTTTCAGCACAGAGTAGGGGTCTATTAGCAAGGGCCCCTCACCATCGATCAGAACACTTATCCTCTGATCCCTCACAGCCAGATCCCTCTCACCATCAAATGACAGTATACTGTAATCCACGTCAACCTCCTCCCTGTAGGGCAGCCTAACCACCCTGGCCTCCTCAACCCCCACCTCCCTTACAAGCCCAGGGGCGAGCAGCGCTATGGTCGTAAACCTATTGCCGAGAACTATCCTGGATGCAAGGGGCTCCCTCCTCCCAATAGGCCTTATATACCCTAATATCGATGTGAGGCCTATGCTTGTAGGCGTACCCATGGTTAGAAACAGCTCCCTCACCATGCCTGGATCCAGTATGGCCCTAGCCCCTATGAAGCCGTGGGTAGTGAGTGCAAGGTCAACAAGCCCTAGATCCTCCCCTCCCTCATAGCGGACGGCTATCCTCTTAGCCCTGTAAACCCCCCTGCACCGAGAACCCCTGGAAGCAGCATAGCCTACGGCAATACCAGCATACGTTGGATCCACCCTGTACGGAACAACATTATTCGTACCCATCGAGATCGGGAGGAACGGCACATCCCTACGCGCCTTCGCAACAGCCCTAGCCGTGCCGTCACCGCCCAGCACAAGCATAGCCCCAGCATTCTCCCTCCAAGCAATACGCGCGAACTCCGCTGAATCCCTCCAGCTACGCTCAAGCCTCATATCGGCAGCATACATTTCTACAGGGATCCTCCCCTTAAACTCGCCTATAATATACTCGCTGATACCGTCGGGATCAGGGTAGAAAACCACCTCGTCTACAGGTGTTACAGATAGTCCCTCAACAATCATCCTCAGCACCCTCACCCTCTCCCAGTTAGTAACAGTCCCCGCATACGATGATATACGCCTAATATCCCTGCCTGAATAAGGGTTCACCAGGACAGCTACCTTAACCAAGGCTACAGCACACCCAGCCCGAAGAATAAAAATAAAGGCTTAGATTACGATTGTCCTTCAGCCTCCTCTATCTCAGCTATAGGGTCTCCGGGCACCACCTGGGAGTTCTTAGGCTTAATAATCCGCTTCACAATGCCTGTCGTGGGGGAGGGCACCTCCACTGTAACCTTTGATGCAAGCACCTGGCATAGATTATCACCCTTCCTCACAGTATCACCCTCCCTCACATACCACATGGTTATGGTTCCCTCCCCATACGTGTCGTAGTCCCACAGCCTAGGCATCTTCACTATCAACCCACATGCACCCCGCCTACCTGCCCATCATCCCCCTAACAGCATCAACAATCTTATCCGCGTTAGGCAGGACATACTGCTCCAGGGGCCTACTATACGGTACAGGCACATCAGGATATGCGATCCTCCTGGGAGGAGCCTCCAGCTTGCCGAGGATCCTCTCCGCAACCGATGCTATAACCTCGCTTGTCAGCCCGAAGCTCCTATAATCCTCGTCGACTACTAGCAGCCTACCCGTCTTCTCAACAGACTTAACAATAGTGTCAACATCTAGGGGTTTAATCGTCCTCACATCAATGACCTCCGCATCTATACCCATCTCCCCAAGCTTATCCGCAGCGGCTAACGCGTGGTGCACAGTCATGGCTGCGCCGACAATTGTTACATCGCTTCCCTCCCTGAGGATCCTGGCCTTACCTATGGGCACTATGTAAGGCTCCTCGGGAACCTCTGTGACAGCTGTCTCAGGGTAAGGCATCCATGGAAGCCCCATCAACCCCTTATGGAACATGTAGATCACAGGGTTATCCTCCCTTATGCTGGCTATCATGAGGCCCTTAGCATCGAAGGAGTCTGAGGGAGCGACAACCTTTAAGCCTGGGAGGTGGGCGAAGGTTGCGAACAACACCTGGCTATGCTGGGCTGCATCAGAATACCCCCCGCCAATAGCCGTTGTAACAACTATGGGCATCTTCACCTGCCCGCCAGACATGTAGTAGTTCTTAGCCATATGGTTCATTATAGGGTCAAGTGTTACTCCTAGGAAATCCGCGAACATCAGCTCAACTATTGGCCTCATACCCGCCGCAGCAGCGCCTACTGCCGCGCCTATGAATCCAGCCTCGCTGATAGGAGTATCCCTCACCCTCTCACCGCCGAACTTCTTATACAACCCATAGGTTGCGCCGAATATCCCCCCATAGACGCCTACATCCTCCCCCATGACGAATACGCTTGGATCCCTCTCCATCTCCTGCGCTATGGCCTCAGCAATGGCCTGGTACATGGGCATCCTCCTACCCTTAGCTTCCTCGAGGACAGGTAGGCCTGTCTCAGGGAACGGGGCGTAGACGTCTCTAAGGGCTTCCTCAACACTGGGGTAGGGGCTATTCTTAGCGAACTCTACAGCCTCCTGCACCTCCCTCCTAGCATCATCTGCAAGCTTCTTATCCAGCTCCTCGTCAAGCCACCCCTTATCCATCAATAGGCTTCTAAACCTCTTAATAGGATCCTTCCTCCTAATCTCCTCGATCTCCTCCTTAGGCCTGTAGACCTGTGGATCACCCTCGAAGTGTCCGTAGAGCCTATAGGTCTCAATCTCGATGAGGGTCGGCCCCTCCCCGCGGCGGGCCCTCTCAACAGCCTCCCCCGTAGCCTCATACATTGCTACAACATCGTTGTCTGGCACGAAGACGCCGGGTATATTGTAGGCTACAGCCCTATCAGAGTTCCTTGCAACAGCTGTGGAATACTTCTTGGGTACAGATATAGCCCACCGATTATCCTCCACTATGAATACTACTGGAAGCTTCCATATGGATGCAAGGTTCAACGCCTCGTGGAACTGGCCCTGATTAGCAGCGCCGTCACCCCCGTAAGCCACGGCTACATTATCCCTGCCTAGAAGCTTGAAAGCCAGGCCTGCTCCAACAGCCTGGGGGAACGCTGCGCCTACTATGCCGCTGCACCCGAAGCCTGCCTCCCTGCTGAACAGGTGCATGTGGCCTCCCTTACCCTTACCGAGGCCTGTAGCCTTACCCATAATCTCCGCCGCCATTTTCTTCAAGTCAACGCCCTTAGCTATCGCTGTGTGATGAGCCCTATGAGTGCCGAACACCATGTCACCCTTCCTTAAATGAGCGACAATCCACACGGCTGCAGGCTCCTGGCCAGCCGCCAAATGCATCTCGCCTGGAATAGGGCCTGCAGCAATATTGAATACAGGCTTCTTACCCTCATAGTATAATCCCCTTATAGTATCCTCGAAGAACCTTATCTTCAACATGGTATAATACATCTTTAAAGCCGTATCCCTATCCAAAGGCTTAGGCAAAACTCACCCCTCTATACATAGCTATACTCCCACCCTAAGTATTAACCTTTACGTTATACACACATGTTTTATTACATGTTGAGTTATGTTTAACAATATTATAGGTATATTATATATTATGTTAAATAATGTGGAAAGCCTGCTGTAAAGCCATATACTGTAAATAAATGGGGGTTAAGGCACATGTGCCCTGACACTACTGCCGGGGATTCCTGGCTATCAGGTATGTTAGCGGGTGTCCTGGCAGGAGGGATGATAGCAATGCCTGGCTGATTGGAGGCGGATACCTGAATCCAATGGCTCTCAGCCTGCTAAGAGCCACCGCCATATGGTCGGCCTTCATGCCCAGCCACAGCTCATCATCCTGGACGTCGGCGATAGCCCTAGCCCCACCGCACGGTATGGTGAGCCACGGTGATCTACCCTGCATGAGCGCTGCAACTATCTCGCATGCCGCATGCCCGTTGAAATCTGACCTAGCCTTACGGCCTGTTGCATCAAAGTATCCCATGAGCAGCAAGTACGCCTGAGCTGAGTTCACGAGAAGTATGATTCCATCAGGGTCGAGGCCCATGCTCTTAAACACCTTTAACGGGGCGAACAGCGCTGACCTATACTCCCCCATGGGGAGGGTATGAGTATTTTCAACAAGCCTCCTAAAAGCCTCCTCAGTGTAGCCGAAACCCCTAACCCACCTCTCCGCGAGATCCCTGGGAGGAGCCTTGAAGCCGAGTATGTAGCTGCCAATAACGCAGGAATCAATGTTCTCAGCCTTAACGCCGATGCTCCTGCCATATATTGCTGAGAGCCTTATGACCTGGCATAAGGCTAGATTCCTATCCATGTATGGTAGATCAGCAGTCTCCCTGAACATCTTAAAGCCCACGGGCTCTCCCCTAGGCTTCACAGCCTCGTTGATCTCCCTGTGAAGAAGCTCGTAGTCAACCATGCCGCATCCCTCTCACTATTATTTACACTATATGTTAACGTTATTAAAACAACCTCCAGCATAGCTGCAGTGAATAATATTGTTCATATGGTTGGTGTGGCAGGCATCCTCTAGGCGTTGCGGAGCCTCACCTCGGACTAGGAGACAGCGTGCGGCGCGGAAATACTGTGATACAGGGTGACTAGGAATAGAGAAGTGTCTATAGGGAGGCTGCAATATAGATTAAGGTGAGGAGGTAGAATGGGGGAGGAGGTTAAGGCTTCAAGCGAGGCGCGTATTCTTGCAGAGCAATATGAAGTCGACTTGAAGAGAATTAAGGGGAGCGGGCCACAGGGAGAGATCACAGTGCAGGATGTTGAGAAATACATTAAGGAGCATTTCTTCCCGAAGGTGAAGGAGAGAAAGCCTCTCCGCGGGATCCGGAGGATTATTGCATCGAGGCTTAGCAAGAGCTACAGGGAGGCAGTGCATGTAACAATTAATATGGAGGTCTTAATGAATAGGCTTATAGAGTTCAGGGAGAGGATTGCAGGGAGGCTTGGATACAAGCCGAGCTACACCATACTGCTCGCGAAATGCGTTGCAAAGGCGCTACGAGAACACATAGATGTGAACGCCGCCCTGGAGAACGATGAGATCATTGTCTACGATACAATAAACATAAATATAGCTGTGGACACGCCCTTCGGGCTCATAACACCAGTGCTGAGAAGAGTAGATGAGAAGAGCCTGGAGGAACTAGTAAGAGAGTACAACGATATTGTCGGGAGAACTAGGAGAGGATTGCTGAAGGAGAAAGATGTTGCAGGAGGCACATTCACCATAACTAATCTCGGAATGCTGGGCGTAGACTCCTTCACACCCATAATCAACCCACCCCAGATAGCCGTTCTAGGAGTAAACAGGATGACTAGGAAGCCATACGTTGATGATGAGAAAGGGGAGATAAAGATAGGCATCTTCATGAACCTATCACTAACATTTGACCACCGAGCAATAGATGGAGCACCCGCCGCCAGGTTCCTCCAGAAAGTAAAATACTATCTCGAGCACCCTGAGGAAATCAGTTGGACCGCTAAGTAACTAGATACTCAGCGGAACATAGAGCTGAGAAGAACTGATGCAAAACCTCATAGCTGTCTGTGAATTATAATTAGAGCTGTGAGCTGGAATCAGCAGTAAAGATGAAGATATTGATAGCCTGCTTAAGGCATTCCAAAGATCTTCAGGAACAGCTAGAATTGAGTTTCTAACAGTGCAGGCTTACCATGCTCCTGGCATCCGGGGGTTCCCTACATATATTGTGCTATGCTAGAATTGTGTGGAAAAATGAGGGGTTTAGTGTTTTCTATGCTTATAGGCTGCTAGTATTGTTGCTAGTAGTAGTAGTGTTGTGGCTGCTGCTGGGATGAGTGGCTGTGTGGCTGCGGGTTTGGGGAGGCTGAGTGCTCCCCCCACGGGCGTCGCATTGACTGCTGCTACTAGTACTGGGTCGTCTCCGGCCTGGTATTCGTCTTGGGTTAGGTTTGCCTTTAGGGTGCCTGTGGCTGGATCATAGCTCTGCTCGCCTAGGGGCTTGTAGCTGCCACTAGAAGCATCATAGTATAGGAGGATGGGTGTGGCTGTGCCTGAAACATTTATCTCGACGTGGATGGGCCATACAGTACTATTAGGA
Source organism: Desulfurococcales archaeon (assembly GCA_027083135.1). Lineage (GTDB taxonomy): Archaea > Thermoproteota > Thermoprotei_A > Sulfolobales > WAQK01 > JALWQH01. Next base: position 23,130 of record JALWQH010000035.1, read on the forward strand.
TTGCTTAGATGGATGACGTAATAGTAGCTTGAAGCCCTGTAGGATGATTGGAGGCTGGTGTTACCCGTAGGCTCGGCATCAAAGGCTGCCAAGTATACGTACAGGTAGCCTGAAGCAGACGCGTTGAACTCGGCTCCACCCACCTGGACAGTGAACAAAGCGTTATAGTAGCCTCCATTAGCCTGATCCACTGGGACGGCGTCATAGCCCCCCAAGCCAACAGTGTAGAAAACCCTGGCATGCCATAATGAAGCCCAAGGCTGAAGCAGGAAGTCGCGGACATAGCTGCTATAGCCTCCAAGCCTAATAGTAAGGTTCCCGCCAGGCAGACTCCCATCCAGCCCTATGGTCGACAAGCTCAGCCCAGCCTCAACACTACTATTAACCCAGGACTCATTGTAGAATGGGCTTGAAGCCCTATACCACATCCACGAGTGGCCTGATACATTATACACGTATGCATAGGCACTCACCCCTGGGTGGGAGCTCATGTAAACCTCATAGTCGACACCCCCATCATTATCCACATCAACATCGAGGGAGAAGGACGTGGAGTAATCCAGGCCTGGAAACAGTGATGCATTAAACCTGCCCCTCAGATCAAGGCGGATAAACAGGGCATCATTATCAGCAGCCACATACACCCCCGTCAGATTGAAAACCTGGTAGGGATCCCAGAAGCCGTCATCACTATCCACTGCTAGGGGATCGATGCCTGCCCAGTCGCCTGGATCACCATCCACACTAATCTCAGCGTAAGGCACAGTATAATTCGCAAAATAATTGTGGCTGAGAGTATCAGTCGCCGCAACCCTCCCATTAACACCCTGTATCAGCACAGTATCCCCCCCAGACAGGTTCAGGGCTGCCAGAGGGATGGATACCACTACACCGCTACTATTAGCTGAAAGCCACTCAGCGTGAGCCTCCATGCCCTCATAGAAGCCCGTGCTATTGAAGAACTGTAAGTACAGCCCCCCACCCCCATCAGCCGAGCGGTACGCCTCAACCTCCACCTCCCAGCCGCCATACGGGTATCCCCTACAACACCCAGTCTTCCTATTATTATCAAGGTCGAGGAAGAAGAACAGGCTTCTCTCCAAAGTATAGTTGACTGGACTGCCTGAAGGGAGAGGGGCAGCCCAGCCCGCAGTAATTATCAGGTGGGTCCCATTATCACTGACCCTGAAGCCCTCCAAGTCAACATAGGTGCCCGTCTCAACATCATCCTCAACCAGCAGTCCCTGAGCCCCAGCAACCATCGGGGCTGCCAGGAGAACCAGCATGAGAAACGGAAGCATAGGATACAAGCATCCATGCTTCAAGCCGAATACCTCCATAACACTATAATTACCCTATATATAGGTGAAAATAATATTTAAGCATGGCTACGCCTGCAATGAAGGCATCGTGACATGATGTCTCGCCACCATTCCTCCAGGATTGAGGAGCAGGGCTTGCCGTCATAGCTTCATCAGCTTGTCTGTCCCCGCCCCCGCCTCGGCAGGTGTCTTCACCCTGTCTGCTATTATGCTGAGCCCCTCCTCTACCAGCAGGCTTCTAAGTATCTCTTTGCCCCTCATCCTATGGTCTCTCAGGCATTCTATGGGTGTTTTAAGAGCCACGCCTAGTACTTCTCCTGTAAGGTATGGTGCTACAACCCTTACTCCAAGGCATTCACCTATGATTAGCTCGGGATACCTGCCGTGGAGAGCGTATCTAGCTGTAAGCTCCTCCAATTCACGGGTATCCTTGTACACCATGAACCCGTAGCCCGCGAACACCTCGTCCCCGCCAGACCCAGTGTAGACGCATCTACATCCACCCCGCCTGGCCTCCTCCAACACTGAGTAGAATACTATGTCGTTTCTAAGCTCAATGTAGTCGTCCTCCACCCCCACGCACCTCTTAACCAAGCCGATCTTACCCTCAATATACTCGTCGTCAACCAGGACGTGGGTTACACTTAGGCCTAAAGCCCTGCCCAGATGATCAGCGTAGGGTAGATCCCTGGGCACTCCCCCCAGATACAGGGAGGTGTAGGCATGCAGCCTTAAACCCAGCCGGACTGCAAGCACAGCTATAAGCGACGTATCTACACCGCCGCTCAGAGCTATGCAGTCACACCTAGTCTCACCCAGAACCCGTACAAGCGATCTGCGGAGAAGCCAGGCCACACTGCTGCAGGGAAGCCTAAGCCTCCCCCCAACATCCCCGCCTGGAGCCTCCACGCTACAACACCCTCAACACAACGTAGCCCTGCAGAACACTTTTATCCACAACCCTGTAGCTGACCTCATGCTTATGGAGGGGGGATTCCAGGACAAGGGTATGATACTCGCCGTTCTCCCCCAGCGGGTCTGCCCCAATCCCCCCAGCATCATCCACGAACAACCCTATATTCCCAGAGTCCAGGATCCTGCCAACCCATCCCCCCAGCCCCTCAACACCCCCTATGACAAGAGTCCTAAACCCCTCCCCATAGATCCTGTAGGCCAGCTCCAACGTATCCATGCCCCATAGAGGCTCCCTCAACGTGGCTCCAGCCTCCCCCGCCACAGACTCCATGTATCTCAAGTGATCCTCAATGAATACATCCCCCGCCACAACCTCATCTGCCCCAAGCCTCCTTAGAAGGGAGACGGTCTCCCCCCTCTCCCTACCCTTATCCAGCCTAACAGCAACGAGGGGGATGCCGAGGCTAATAATAGTCTCAACACTCTTACCCAGGTTTAAGAGGTGGGGGCTAGGCCTAGGAGCATCATAGACAAGCATCAACCCCATATCCACGGGCCAAGCCCTATAAGCAGCATACATCGAGTCCTTACCGCCTGAAAGCAGGGCTACACGCAACTACATGCACCTATATGGATACCCTATCCACATATCCGCCACACACGATAAAAGCCTTACGTGGATCCGGGCATAGGAGCACACAGCATCCAGGAGCAGGCAGCACTACTCCTAGCAGCACCCATAGCACTCCTAACAATAGTGGTGGCAATTAGGAGGAAGCCCAGGCCACAGTAAAAGATGCAGGAAGCATAATACTCGATTTTAACCCTACTTTGCCGTAAGCTCCCTGGAGCCCATAGTTTTGGGGAGAGACTTATTAACAGGTGTTTAACATGCTTTTATGGGATTCATTTTGCATGATATGCATGATATGGCGGGGACCCGTGGCGTAGGTGTGAGCCGTAGCGGCATGCATGGCCACCATAGCCATGCAGCCATGATTAGGGATTATTGGAGGAGATTCGTATTCTCAACTATTCTCACGGTCCCTATACTTCTCCTGTCCCCGGGGATCAGGGAGGCTGTAGGCCTAGAAACAATGTTTCCAGGGGAGGATTACATGCTGGTGGGACTTGCCAGCCTCGTCTACGCTTACGGCGGCTGGCCTTTCATTAAAGGCATGTTCAGGGAGCTTAAGAGGAGGATTCCAGGCATGATGGTTCTAATAGGTGTTGCAGTATCAGTAGCCTACTTCTACAGCGTGTTCGCAGCACTTTACAGTGGAGGCAAGTCGTTCTTCTGGGAGCTGGCCACCCTGATAGACGTTATGCTGCTCGGCCACTGGGTTGAGATGAGATCGGTTATGGGGGCGTCAAAGGCTCTTGAAGAGATCGCCAGGCTCCTGCCATCCACTGCTAGGAGACTCGTGGATGGAGGGGTGGAGGAAGTCCCTGTAGAGGAGCTTAGGCCCGGGGACCTAGTATTGGTGAGGCCTGGGGAGAAGATACCTGTGGACGGCGAGGTTGTGGAGGGTGCGAGCAGCGTGGATGAATCAATGCTTACAGGCGAGTCGATGCCCGTGGGGAAGAAGCCTGGAGACGGGGTAATAGCAGGCTCAGTTAACGGGGAGGGATCCCTAACCATAAGGGTGCTTAAGACAGGCAGGGACACCTATGTATCCCAGGTCATAGAGCTTGTGAGGAGGGCTCAGGAGTCGAGGAGCAGGACACAGGACCTGGCGGACAAGGCTGCCCTCCTCCTAACAGTAGTAGCCCTAAGCGGAGGAGCAGTAACAATGGCTGCATGGATGCTTGCAGGCAGAAGCATTCTCTTCGCACTTGAAAGAGCTGTGACAGTGATGGTTATAGCATGCCCCCACGCCCTAGGATTAGCCATACCCCTAGTAGTAGCAGTATCCACAAGCATAGCTGCGAGGCAGGGCTTCCTAGTGAGGATGAGGGATGCCTTCGAGAAGGCTAGGCTGCTGGACACAGTAGTATTCGACAAGACAGGCACGCTGACAAAAGGGGAGTTCGGAGTAACCGACATACTTCCACTAGCAGACATGAGCAGCGAAGAGATCCTCAGGATAGCAGCCTGCCTTGAAGCTAGATCAGAGCATCCAATAGCGGCGGGAATAGTGAGGGCCGCCGAGGAGAGAGGCCTGAAGATAAGGCCAGCCCAAAGCTTCAAAGCCATGCCTGGCAGAGGGGTGGAGGGAGTAGTTGAAGGCAGGCATTACAGGCTCCTCAGCCTACAAAGCCTAAAGGAGGAAATAAGCAGTAGAGGATTAGAGGAACTCTTAGAGCAGGGTAAAACCATAGTCATACTGCTCAGCGATGATAAGCCTCTGGGAGCCATAGGCCTGGCAGACATGGTTAGAGAGGAGTCAAGGGAGGCTGTTGAAACACTCAGGGAGATGGGGCTCCGAGTAGCAATGCTGACAGGCGATAATAAGGGGGTGGCACACTGGGTCGCAGAGCAGCTAGGCCTAGACGAATACTACGCAGAGGTCCTGCCACACGAGAAGGCAGGCATCATAGCGGAGATGAGGAGGAAGGGGAGGAGAGTAGCAATGGTCGGCGACGGGATAAATGATGCTCCAGCCCTAGTCGAGGCGGATGTAGGCATAGCCATAGGGGCAGGCACAGACGTAGCCATAGAGTCAGCCGACATAGTGCTAGTGAGAAATGATCCAAGAGACGTGGCCTCAGTCATAAGGCTCGCCAGGAAAACATATAGGAAAATGGTGGAAAACCTGTTCTGGGCTGCAGGCTACAATGCCATAGCCATACCCCTGGCGGCAGGAGTACTATACAGCATGGGAGTGCTTCTAACACCAGCTGCAGGAGCCGCATTAATGAGTCTAAGCACAGTTATAGTGGCTGTGAATGCAAGGCTCCTCAAACCCTAGTCTCCAGCCTTCTCCCTGCGGAGTCTCTCAACCTCCCCGCTGAGCCTGGAGACCTCCATCCTCAGCCTATGGAGCTCCTCCTCAGAGCTCCTTGAAGGCTGGGAGGCAAGCCTCACAACAGCCACTACAATCACAACTGCAACCACCAGCACCACTAGGAACCAGAGGAACCATCCAAGCCCCCACCAGCCCATATGGTCTCCCATACCCTCACAGCAGGAGCCAGCATCAAGGCTAACACCCAGCAAACCCGTAACATAGGAGTATTGATGCATATTCTTTAACCCCGTAAAATATCCGTGCCGACACTATTAAGCCTGTCCGCCTAGCTCCCCTGAAACAGGCTTTGATACAAACCTTTCCTCATCAGCAATAAATATCATGCGTGCCACGTTATACATGGCTGCCTGGGATGCGTTATTCATGGATGCCCATAGTGATAGTGGCAGCCATGCTGGCTGCAATGCTGCCTATGGCTGCTCCTACAGGGATGTGCGGCGGTAGACCTGATGCAGGCGGGTTGAAGAGGTTCCTGGAGTCACAGTATGTTGGGGAGGCTGGCCTGCTCAGAGCATCTGTGACGAGCAGGCCTGATAACACTACGATCTACCTGGCCAACGATAATATTCTTGCAGCAAGGGCTCTGGAGGCCTTAGGCTCCCCTAAGGCACGCATGGTGCTTGAGGCGCTCAGCCGCTACAACCTCACATGGAATAATAAGACTGACATACTTGTAGCACACTCGATAACAGGCAAGTTCTACGCGAATAGGACTGTGACCCTAGGCCATGTAGGCCCATATACTGTTAAGTGGGATGGAATGAACCCCTCAAAGCCTATGCGGGACTGGAGGCTGTATGCTGACCTCCTAGTATACCATGCTTTAAACAGCCTCCTCCACGGCGACAAGTATACGGCTGAGGAGGACTACATAGCCCTCATATCAATGTGGGATGGATGGGGCTTCCACGACAACTCCTTCAACCAGAATGAAAGCCTGTATGATTCCTATAAGCTTGCCCTAGCCTACTATCTGCATAGAGCCCTCAAGGCCGCTGGGAGCAGCGTGCCACGCAGCCATGAAGACCTGGCTGAACAGTGGAGCCGCCTACTAGCATGCCTCCAAGACGAGGAGACGGGGGGAATAATAGCACGCTACACGGCTGAGAACGGGCGGCTGAAACCCGTGGGAGACGCGAACACGGAGACGGCCAGCATGACTGTCCTAGCATTCTACAGCAAATATCCTGAAATCATAGGCTCGAAGCATAACACTCACCCCATCCTCACGCCACGCCTAGCAGTGCTTGCAGCAACACTGCTATCAGCCACGCTGATCTACGCTGCCCTCAGGAAGAGACGTGAACCCATGTGAAGCAGAGCCGCGGAGGAGATCAGAGGGGCTGAAGACATTATGGTAACCCCCTATAACACGCATAAAATTATGATTCTCTGAACTTATCGCGTGACTTATAATACTTGTCCACCACTATACATTAGAGCATGTCTCAATAAGTGCTGGGAGGCTGGCTGAGAGCCTATCCAGGGCTGGTGGTGTTCATGGGGGCTCCCCTCCTCATAGGCAATATTATCTACACTGAGGGCAGGGAGATAAGAGGGCTATACGTGGAGGTTGAGAACAAGCCTGGAACCCTGCTCGAGATCCTCGAGGTGCTTAGAGACCTAGGCATGAATCTCTGGACCATTAACTTCAGCTCGAGGGTGGAGATAGGGGAGCTGGCCACAGGGTTCCTCGTAATAGATGCTACAGGCGTTGAGGATAGGCTTGAAGAACTGGTGGAGAAGGTTAGAAGCCTCAGCGGAGTTGCAAGGGCGGAGCTAGTTGAACCACAGTTTCCAGGAGTATTATTCGACACATATCATTTCCCAGTGGTTGATGATAGGGGTGAGAGACACATGATCCTGAACCCAACCGGCATAAGGGGCGTAGTAGTAGGCCTCCTAGAAGAGTTCGGAGAGGCTGCCAAGGCGTTCCTATACCATCAGGGGAGAAGGATAGGGGAGGCCCTGGCACAGGAGATACTGGACAGGGGGATAAGTGATCCCGAGGAAGCCCTACGCTACACCCTACTATACAATGCTGCCTCAGGGAGGCATAGAGGAGAGATAGCGTACTACAAGTATGAGGGGGGAGGGGAGGACAGGATAGTGCTGAGGCTACGCGACAACTGGGAGTGCAGCGAGGCCGCTAGGCATGGTATAAGAGGCCCAGCATCCCATGTGGAGCGCGGAGTATATGCAGGCCTCCTAGAGAAAATCACTGGTAGAAGAGTTGCAGTAAGAGAATCAAAATGCATAGCTTTAGGAGACCCCTACTGCGAGTTCACCATAACATTCAGCCACATGTAGATGCAGGCATAGATAATTAACCCCAACCTGTTTTTATGGTTCCAGCAGCCTCCACACATATTCCTACACGGCTCTAAGCCATGTTGAAGGATCTGAAACCATGAGGGCTGCACCACTGTTGAGGGAGGATGAGCTGCTTGGAAGGCCTGCAGGATGGATGGGATGAAAGCCTGGTTGAAAGGCTCCGCAAGGTGTATGGAGGCATGGTGTGGAGGCTTATAGATGCTCTTCGAACACCAGGCTCCAGATACTATGTACGCATCAATACTTTGAAGACTAGTAGAGGGGAGATCCTGGACAGGCTTAGGTCAAGGGGCATCGATGTTAGGGCTGATGAGACCCTAGGGGAGGCAGCATATTTCCCCATTAAAGGCCCCTACAAGGTTCCCCAGGCTGAGAGAAGAGTGGTGGCTGACAAGAAGGCTGCGGAATCCGTTCTCATGGGCGCCGACCTCTACGCGCCAGGAGTTCTCAGAGCGCCTAGAGGCTTGAGGAGGGGGGAGGAGGTGAACGTGGTTTCCGAGAAAGGCCACGTAGTAGCGCTCGGAGAGGCTGCTATGAGCGGCGGGGAGATGATGGATGCTGACCGGGGGCTAGCTGTTAAAACCCTGGTATCACGCTACAAGGCGCCGAAGATAAGGGGGCTCCCAGAATACTCTGAAGGACTAATCTATAGTCAGAGCCTCCCAGCAATGCTGGCCTCAAGGATCCTGGATCCAAGGCCTGGGGAAACCATAGCCGACATGTGCGCGGCTCCTGGAGGCAAGGCAACCCACATAGCCCAGCTTACAGGCAATAAGGCTGAGATACATGCCTTCGACCACTCTAAACGTAAGGTTGAGGCCATGCGGCTTGAGGCTAAGCGCCTCGGAGCCAGGATAACTGTCCACAGGGCTGATTCAAGATACCTGCACATAGACTACCAGTGGCTTAAGGCTGATAAAGTTATACTGGACCCCCCATGCACAGCCCTGGGAGTCAGGCCCAAGCTATGGGAGAATAGGAAGGCTGAAGACATAGATCTCGCAGCAAGATATCAGGCCCAGTTCATAGAACCCGCCTACAGGATACTTAAACCAGGAGGAATACTCGTATACTCTACATGCACCATGAGCCTAGAGGAGGATGAATTGATGGCTGAGAGGATCTTGGAGAGAGGCTTCCAGCCCCTCGAACCATATCCGAGGAGAGGCTCCCCTGGAGTATGGGGGAGGAGGGACATGTACATTAGATTCCACCCCCACCTACACCCAGCCCCAGGATACTTCATAGCGGTGTTCAGGAAGACGTAGCCCTATCGAACCCCAGCGTCCTGACAGCCATGTAGCATGCTCCGAGAACCACCGCCGCCTTCTGGACCAGGTAGTCGTCGCTTACAACCACAACCTCGAACCCCTCCTCCACCAGCTCGTATGCCAGTGCAAGGACCTCGAGATCAGTTTCAGACAGCCTTCCCCGGGGATCAATGCTTCTAACCCTCTCAGCAGCCATCCTTAACCACTGTTCCCCAGGCTTCCTAACCCTGAGTCTCCCGAGGCTTAAGGCCTGCTCGGCTACTAGGCGGCTATGATTATCCAGCAGTTCTCCGAGAACCCTGGGTGAAGTATAGTATTGCTGGGGAGCCATGAGAGGCAGGCCTGCGAAGAAGCCCGCCGCGTCGAGCACGTAGACCCTCCGCCTACCAGTACTGGAAGACCCTTGTAAACAGCCTCTCATAGAACCCCTCAACCCTGAACCTAGCGATCCTGACGGGGCTATAAGCCCTCCTCACATCAACCTCCACTCCAGGCCCAGCCTCAACGCCTGTCTGACCATCGCTTAAAACCCTTGCCACAGGGCTGCCGCTACGGATCTCAACCCTCACCTCAGCATCAAGGGGTAGGACCACGGGCCTCAGGTGAAGCTGAATAGGGTTTAGGGGAGCTATCACTATGGCCTGAAGCCCCGGGTCAACTATGGGGCCCCCAGCCGACAAGGCGTAGGCCGTTGACCCAGCAGTAGTAGCTATTATCAGGCCGTCACCGTCCAGACTATATATCTTCTCATCATCCCTGTACACAGTGATCCTTATGATCTTCCCCTCCCTGGCGAGCACAGCATCCTCATTCAAGGCTAGGGGGAGAGCCTCACCCCCAACCGTGGCTGCAAGCCTCTCATACTCGAAGACCTTAAACCTCCCCCTAACAAAATCCTCAAACCTCTCCTCAACCTCGTAGGGCTCAACATCGAAGAAGAAGCCCCTCCTACCAGCCCTAACCGTCATTATGAGCGGAGGCTCCCCGCCTATATGGTGCAGGGTTCTGAGAAGAGTTCCATCCCCACCCACGATCACCAGGCGCTCGGGAACCTCCCCTCCAAGCTCGAATAACCCTGTATCCCTGGGCCTCATATCCTCCACGCCGCTCCTCTCAAACACAGCCTCCACTCCAAGCCTCCTAGCAGCCGAGGCGACCCTCAACCCTATCTCATAGGCCTGCAGGCTCCCCTTCTTAACGACCACTCCAACCCTCAATACCGATCACTATGATTTTCAGCCCCAGCATAATTTAAGGTTATTAGGGTAAGGGGATGCGTGTTGAGGAGGAGCCCATGCCTAAAGATTCCTAGGAGAAGCGCCGAGGAGGCTAGGAGGAGGCTTCTAAGCCTAGGCCTGCTCGACGGATCCCTGAAGCCACGCTCAGATGAAGGCTTCGTCTACCTCCCCCTGAAGAAGCCGGTGAGCCTCGAGGAGGCGGCGAGCCTCGGAGGAGAGCCGTGCACAGGGTTCTTCGAGGAGAGGTTTGAGGGTCCTAGAAGCATAGGGGAAGTGTTAAGGGAGAAGCTGGGAGACGCTGCGCCGAGGATAACGTCTTACAGCATTGTAGGGGACATAGCAATAATCTCAATAACACCCGGGATAGCGGGGCGTGAAGCCCTGGTGGGAGAAGCCATAACCAGGGTTCAGAGAAACATAAAGGCTGTCTACGGGAAAATCGGGACTGAGGGGGACTACAGGGTTCAAAGGCTGATACACCTCTACGGGGAGAAGCGCACCCACACAGTATACAGGGAGAACGGGCTTAGATTCTGGGTGGACATAGCATCCATGTATGTTAACCCGAGGCTAGCCTCAGAGCATCTAAGAATAGCATTAGCCGCGGGGGATGGAGAGAAGGTGCTCGACATGTTCTCAGGGTTCGGGGGATTCCCGATCAATATTGCCGCCATGAGGAGAGTGGTCGCAGTGGCAGTGGATCTAAACCCAGCCGCACTGGAAGCGCTGAGGAGGAGCCTCAGCCTAAACAGGCTTAGAGGAATAGTTGAAGCAATGCAGGCTGATTCAAGCATTCTCTCCAGGATTCTTAGAGGAGGCTTCACGAGGATAATCATGAACCTACCCCACCGCTCACACGAATATCTTGGAGAGGCATGCAGCCTAGCCTCGCCTCAAGCCTGGATCCACGTATACGTGGTCGCCTCCAGGGGGGAGGAGGCTGCTGGGAGAGTAGTGGAGTCAGCCTTGAGGGAGGGGTGCCCTGAGCCAAGCCTAAAGAATACTAGGAGGGTGCTCGACTATGCTCCATACAAGTATATCTACGCTGTCGACATGCAGCTTGGATCAAAGGCTATGAGGACTAGTTGAAGCCTAGCCTCCCCGCTCCTAAGGGAACGTATAAGCCTCCTATCAAGATCGACTGCAGCCTTATCGGCGCCGACCATGACTGTGGAGCCGTCGACATACATGCTCCTCCTAAACACCATTCTAACACTGCTCGTAAAGCTCAGCCTCCTTGAGCCTCTCCCAACAACAGCGTCGCATCCCCCAGGCCCGCACAGCACAGCCACTATGATTGAATCATCCCTGCCAGCAATGCTTCTAAAACCATCTGACAGCATGCTGGGAGACTTGTCGGCTGAAACCCCTACTATGCAGTCCCCCCTCGGGGAAAGGTTATCCTCCCTTGTAACCTCGAACGTCGACCTATGAGTAGCCCTTACGTTGGGATGCCCCCGCGCCGACACATACTCGTACGCCACGCATCCAGCCATCCCTCATACCCGCTAGAATAATAGGGCTCGTGCAACCCTATAAGTATCTGCGAGGATCAGGGGGCTTGGAGTACGCGGAGCTTCGTAGAAGGCTTGTTGAAAGGCTTGTTAGGGAAGGCATCATAAAGTCGAGGAGCGTTAGGGAGGCATTCCTAAAGGTTCCCAGAGAACTATTCGTACCCGAAGACCTTAGGAGAGCAGCCTACGATGACACCCCCCTACCCATAGGGTACGGGCAGACCATAAGCGCTCCACACATGGTTGCAATAATGGTTGAGGAGCTTGAGCTTGAAAAGGGGCTCAGAGTACTGGAGATTGGAACAGGCTCGGGATACCAGGCTGCAATCATGGCTGAGATCACGGGGCCTGAAGGCATAGTCTACACTGTTGAACGGATACCAGGGCTGGCGGAGAAGGCTAGGAGGAACCTGGAGGCAGCAGGGTATGCTGGGAGAGTGGAGGTAATAGTGGGTGATGGGAGCAAAGGATACCCTGAGGCAGCACCATACGACCGCATAGTGGTGACAGCGGCTGCACCAAGCATCCCGCCCCCACTAGTAGAGCAGCTTAAGCCTGGCGGAATACTCGTAGCACCGGTGGGGGACAGGTATATGCAGAGGCTTGTGAAGGCTGTTAAGAAGAGGGATGGAAGCCTGGATGCTAGGAGCGGCGTATACTGCCTCTTCGTCCCCCTGATAGGGGAGTATGGGTGGCCGGGCTAGCTGAACCACCTGTCCAGGCCCAGCTGCCTCGTCTCAACATGCTCCCTGTAAGCCTTCTCAAGCCTCGCCAAAGCATTGTTAACCCTCTGCGGGGAGAAGTCGTGTTCATCTACAAGTATCCTTGCAACAGCCTCCCTGTCAGGCCTCCTCCACTCAACCTTATAGTCGCTTGTAACCGGAGGCTTCAGGAAATACTCGTAGATCTCTTCAGGCGGGACGGGGAACTCTCCGCGTGGAATGATTTTAAGCAGCTCCTCAGGCCTCCTACCCTTAACGAACTGTAAAGCCCTCTTAGGCCCATACCCTCTCACACCGTCAGGATTATAATCCGTCCCGACAAGCATACCTATTATTATGAGGTGCTCCCTCCCTATGCCTAGGGCTTCAAGCAGCCTTCCAAGCTCTATGATCTCGGGCTTAACCTCCACCTCAATGTTTCTCCGGGGAAGCTTCCTCCTACCAGTTATGGAGAGGTTTCTAACCAGGCGTGGAGCGCCGAAGAGCAGTGAGTCGTAGTCCTGGCTTCCAGCAGCCCATGCGTCACCCCTGGACGCCATGTATGCTGCCTGAGCCTCCCCCTCAGCTGGAGCCTGGATCCACGGCACACCCATGGCTTCCAGCAGCCTCTTAGCATCCTCGACCATAGGCTCCGTGAGCCTCGAGGACATCTGGGCATACCTCCTAGCCTCCTCCACGAGCCCCGCCTTCAACGCCTCCTCATACTTCCTCTCAGCCTCCTCCCTGATCTTCTTCCTCCTCTCAATCTCAGCCTGCTTGAGTTCAGGAGGCTTCCCGTCGAAAACATAGATAGGCTTAACACCATGCTCCATCATGTTTATAGTCCTGTAGAACAGGCCGCTGAGATGGCTTGTCACCCTCCCCTTAGAATCCATCAGCGGGGTGCCGTCAGGCTGCCTTATAGATGCTAGGAACTGGTATAAGGCGTTATAAGCATCCACAGCGATCTCCCTCCCCCTAAGCTCCCTTAAATCAACCGTCCTAACAGCCTCGGAGGGCACTATGTCACGTATATTGACACCCATGACGGCCACCATGATAACTAAGAGTTGTCGAGGAGGATAAAGGTTCCCTCAACCCTATGGGAATGCTTGAAAGCCTCTGAGGCAATACTAGCATAGGGGGCAGTCTTGCCGGATACTATTCCCATAGAGGTTCCAAGAAGCCTTGTAGAGGAGACGCGTAGATGCATCTCAATGCTGATGGAGATGAATGGAGCCCTCTCAAGGGAGGAGTACCTATTCCTCCTGGAGATGCTCGGCCTGGATCCAGACATTATTCCGGAGCCCGGCTGGGAGGTGTGAGAGCCTTGGCCATACTTGACACAGATGTGGCTGTAGAGATGGCTAGGAGGGGGAGAGCAATAGTGGATAATGTGACAGAGGTGACGGTTGCAGAGTATCCTGCAATCCTCCGCTACAGGCTGTTCAGAGGCAAGGTGTATCTTGCAAGGAGGGTCGACTGGCGGCTGGCAGTGGAGCTTCAATCAAAGCTGATCCGCCTAGGCAGACCTAAGAAGCTTCAGGAACTCCTAGTGGCAGCCATAGCGATAAACAGGGGTGAGAGGCTCCTGTCAAGGAATAAGGGGCTTGCAGACATAGTTAAAGTGGCAGGCCTCAAGCTAACAGTAATATGACAGGCCATTATGCCTCGGATCTACTGGTCAGGCTGACCTTCCGTAGATCCTCCCTCATAGTTGACACTGACACTAGTCCCCGCAGCTCAAGGGTCATGAGGGCCTTCAGGAAATCAGAGTAGGATACATCATGCTCCGAGCGTATAGCTTCAAACAGATCTGTATCCTTAGCTGTCCCCCCACGCCTCTCCAAAGCCTCTATTATCAGCGCGTGGAGAGGCCTAGACCTCCATGTAAGACTCAAGGCAGCAACACCTGCTGGGAAGTATTAGTGAGGGGTGTATTAACGCTTACCCGCAGCTATCCTCATAACCTCCGCCCTAACACCCGACCCTATGAGGCCTAGGGGGACCCGCCTCCCCTTAAACCCGCCTCCAGGCAGAGGAGCACTGCCTGCGAACATGGCTTCACTCACAATGCCTCCAAACATCACGGGCGGGAGGATGGCGGCTCCCCTAACCTCACCCACCCTTACTCCAGGAATATTGGTCACAATGGTGAGAACAGCTCTGCCCGTCGACGCCCTGGTCACCGTGAGGCCTGGGAGGCCTGGATGCCGATAAGCCCTGGTAACCTCGACTCCTATCACGTCGACAGCGTGTTCAGGCACATTATCGTCGCCCAGCATAAGCCTGCCTCTAAGGCCGAGGATCATCCATAAAGCATATTTTATCTCAGCCAGCCTCAGCCTCTGCTTGGAGCTTAGCTTAGCCTGATTCAGCCCTGAAGCCCCGCCTAGAAGCTTATCTTTAAGCCGCTCAGCATCCTGTTCAAGCACCCTGTACTCATCCATCTCCAGGATCATCCTGGCTGGCAGGAAGCTGTACTTCACTCTCAGCAGGCTGCTCCTCATGGATCTAAGTATGCCTAGACATCCAGACTTATCTATAGGGTAGGGGAGAATCCACCCTCTAATAGCCTCCTCAAGCCTCCTCAAAGCATCCTCCGCTAACAATATTCTATAATCCTTCGAAGTATCCATTCCTGCAGGCCCATGCTAACTAGGATCCCCAGAGGTATAAAGACCCGGGGTTTAAGGGCGGAGGCGGTCTACGTGTAGACTGCTGGCCTGAGGGCTGCGTGGGGGAGCCTCTGCCTAGCCTGCTGCGACCACATGTTGTAGAATCTCACCATGTCCTCGGAGATTGAAGGCCTCACCTTCTTCAATGCTTCCTCGAAGTGGATCATGGATACCTCTGATACTTCGAGGCTCTCCCTCAGGGCCTGTAGGGCAGCCTCCCTTACAAGGGCCTCTAAGTCAGCCCCGCTGAACCCCTCAGTCTTGGCTGCAAGCTCCTCTAGATCCACGTCTGTTGAGAGAGGCATGTCCTTAGTATGTATTCTCAATATGTCGAGCCTTGAATCCTTGTCCGGCGGGGGCACATATATCAGCTTGTCGAACCTGCCTGGCCTCAGCAATGCCGGGTCAAGGATGTCAGGCCTATTAGTAGCAGCTATGACTATCACGTTGTCAAGCTTCTCTATGCCGTCTATCTCTGTTAGCAGCTGGCTTACAATCCTCTCGGTGACATGTGTGTCTGCACCCAGCCCCCTTGTAGGCGCTATGGCGTCTATCTCGTCGAAGAACACTATGACTGGAGCATACTGCCTAGCCTTGCGGAATATCTCCCTTATAGCCTTCTCGCTTTCACCAACCCATTTGCTCAGTATTTCTGGGCCTCTAACAGCTATGAAGTTGGCCCCACTCTCAGTCGCAGCAGCCTTCGCAAGCAGAGTCTTACCGCAGCCTGGGGGACCGTATAGCAATATTCCTCTCGGGGGACGTATGCCTAGCCTGCGGAAGGCGTGGGGGTATTTGAGCGGCCATTCGACAGCCTCCCTCATCTCCTGCTTGGCTTCCCGCAGACCCCCAACATCATCCCACCTAACCTCAGGAACCTCAATATAGATCTCTCTGAGCCCGCTTGGCACTATCTCCTTATAGGCGGCCATGAAGTCCTCCATGCCAACCCTCATCTTCTCAAGTATCTCTGAGGGTATTCTATCCTGGGCTAGATCTATGCTTGGCAGGTATCTTCTAAGAGCATGCATGGCTGCCTCACGTACAAGCGCGGCTAGATCTGCTCCACTATACCCGTGCGTGATCTCCGCCAGCCTGGCTAGATCAACATCCCTTGAGAGAGGCATGTTCCTAGTGTGAACCTGCAGTATTTCGAGTCTTCCCTGCTTGTCTGGCAGGGGTATCTCTATCTCCCTGTCGAACCTGCCGGGCCTTCTGAGGGCAGGGTCAACGGCGTTAGGCCTATTAGTTGCTGCTATGACTATTACCTCACCCCTGCTTTCAAGCCCATCCATGAGTGCCAGTAGCTGCGCTACAACTCTTCTCTCAACCTCCCCTAGAACCTCGTCTCTCTTAGGAGCTATGGCGTCTATCTCATCTATGAATATGATTGCAGGGGCATGCTTCTTAGCCTCCTCGAATATCTCCCTAAGCCTCTGCTCACTCTCACCGTAAAACTTGCTCATAATCTCAGGCCCATTAATAGCTATGAAGTAGGCGTCCGTCTCATTGGCCACGGCTTTCGCAAGCAGAGTCTTACCTACTCCTGGAGGACCATAGAGGAGTATTCCCTTGGGAGGCTCTATTCCAAGCCTTCTGAAAAGCTCTGGATGCCTGAGTGGAAGCTCCACCAGCTCTCTAACCCTCTGAATAATGTTTTTGAGCCCTCCTATATCCTCGTATGTAACCCTGGGCATACGGCTCTTCTCAACCGGCCTCTCAAGGATCACTATGCTTGTCTCATTCCTAACCGTGACTATTCCAGTAGGCTTTGTTTGAACAACCGTGAAGGGTATGGCTTGGCCTAGCACAGGTATTAGTATGGTGTCCCCCTCAACTAGAGGGTAGTCTAAGAGGCGTCTGCGAACATAGTTGGTGAAACCAGTGTCAACCGTTATGGAGAAGTTTGAGGGGGCTAGCTTGACTACCAGTGCGGGCTTCACATCAGCCTTTCTTACAACTACTTTGTCGCCTATGCTTACACCTGCGTTCTTCCTTATGAGGCCGTCCATCCTGATTATGTCTAATCCCTGATCCTCAGCGTAGCTTGGCCAGGCTATGGCTGCCGTCCTCCTCTTACCCTCGATCTCGACGACGTCGCCTGGCTCGGCGCCGATCTTCTTCAACATGTTTATATCTATCCTAACCTTACCCCTACCAACATCCCTCTGCCTAGCCTCATGAACCCTCAGCACTATTTCAGGCCTGCCCTCGCCCTCCAAGATAATCCACCTTCAACTACTATTATCCCGGGTAGGCGTAGAATCGGGGTGGGGTAATAAACTGCTTGGTACGGATTAATGTATCCTGCTAGTAGCTGAGCCTGTGAACAGACTCCACCTCGAACTCCTCTACCCCCTCAATACCTGAGAGTATCTCCTCTATTCTACTCGTGCCTCCCTCAGTCTCCTCGGGCATCACTATGTATAGTCTAAGCGCGTTCAGCCCGAATGCTATTGGCTCCACGCTCTTCCTGGCAAGCTCGTATCCCTTAGGCAGGCTCTCAGCAATAGTCTCGGCAAGCTTGTCGAGATCAATATCTATGCTGCTCGGATACACCTTGACAACCACGAGCACATTCGCCATTCACACCACCTCACGGGCCCTCAAACCCGCATTTAGGGCACTTGTAAGACACACCTAGCTTTCTGCAACGATAGCATCTCCAGATCAATACTTCACCGCATCTGGGGCAATAGAAGCTCACAGCCTTCTCCCTAGGATGAATAGGCCTGCCACAGCTGCTGCACACAGGCATCTCAGCTTGATCATAGACGCTCAGCTGCTTCTCAGCCACGGCTTAACACCCTACCAGCACAGCCCTACACGTGCCGAGCAATATTAAGTATTCCGTCCCCTCCCCTCAGCCTCCCCGCAGAGAATACTGCTTGACGCGGAGCCCTCCATGCCTCTCGCCTCCTAGATGCGGCTTAATAGGGAGGATGCTAGAAGTTGACGCTGACTCCCAGCAGCCTGGGTGGAAGCCTTGCATAAGCAGGTGATAGTGATACGCGTCGACCTCGGCATGAGTAGGGGTAAGATGGTTGTCCAGGGAGCCCATGCATCGGTTTCAGCCGTGATGGAGGCTATGGGGAGGGAGGATTGGAGGAGGTGGCTTGACTCATGGTTCGAGGAGGGGCAGAAGAAGATCGCTGTTAGAGTGGGCTCCGAGGAGGAGCTCAGGCAGATCTACCTTGAAGCCAGGGATGCAGGGCTGCCCTCAGCCCTGATAAGGGATGCTGGGCTGACGGAACTCCCCCCAGGCACAGCCACAGCCGTGGCCGTAGGCCCCGCCCCAGAAGACATGATTGACCCTATAACAAGGAGGCTTAAGCTGCTATGAGGCCTCCCCCCATAGACCTTGAGCTCGGATTAGAAGTATATGTGACAAGCACGCCTCCCCTGGAGGCAAGGCTAGCCAACAGACCTTCATCCCTAATAGTCGAGGAGATCCCCCCCAAGGATCTCGAAGTTAAGGGGGAGGGCAAGTACGCCATATACCTGTTGGAGAAGAGGATGATGACTACCACTAGGGCTGTAGCCAAGGCTGCCAGGATCCTCGGCGTCCCCCGAGGCATCGTAGGCTACGCTGGGCTCAAGGATAAGGATGCTGTTACAAGGCAGCTTATAAGCGTCCCAGTAAGGCTTACGGGAAGACTGGTGGAGAATGCCGGGGAGAACGGCTTGAAGCTGAAGTTCCTAGGATTCTCGGATAAGCCTCTTAGAAGAGGAATGCTTGAGGGAAACAGGTTTAAGCTGAGGCTAACCACACCCAGCCCGAGCAAAGCCTGCATGGCTTTCGAGGAACTCCGAGCAATAGGCGGAATACCCGGATACTACGGGTACCAGAGATTCGGCACTAGGAGGCCTAACACGCATAAAGTAGGAATGATGATTCACAGGAGGATGTGGATGAACGCTGTGCAGGAGATAGCAGGCCACCCCTACCCACATGAGGATGAGAGGAGCAGGGAGGCGCGCAGGCTCTTCGACAAAGGATTGTACGGAGAGGCGTTGAAGAAGTATCCGAGGAGCCTCACATATGAGAGAATCATCGCACGCCTAGCAGCCAAGGGTAGAAGCCCTATCCAGATGCTCAGAGCCCTGCCTAGAAGGCTGCTTGAATTCTTCCTTGAAGCATATGCCTCATACCTGTATAATAGGATACTGTCCCGCAAGCTCCTTGAAACAGGAGGGGATCCTGCAGCAACGATCAGCGGCGAGGCCCCTGAAACCTGCAGCAGGGGGGATGTGGCGAGAGGGGCTTGCCGACCATTCCTGCCAGTCCCAGGCTACAGGCTCAGCAGGCTGGGCGTGAAGGGAAGGGTAAGAGAGATTGTGAGGGAAGTGCTGGCAGAGGAGGAGGCTGAGCCCAGCCGCTTCAAGGTGGAGGAGCTTGGCATCAGGGTTAAAGCCTATTGGAGGAGATCATTCGCCCCCTTCATCGAAGAGGCCCTGTGCATTGAAGGGGAGGGTGAAGCCACCCTCAGCTTCGCGTTGCCGGGAGGGATGTATGCAAGCATAGTTGTCAGAGAGATCGCTAAGAAGGATCCTCTTAGAATAGGCTTCTAGCCTACAGCCCCCGGTTTACTCAGCCTTTATTCTAACAGGGATCTTGAGTATCTGGGATAATATGTTCTCAATGGTCTCAGCAGGGGCTGGCAGGTGCTTAAGCTCGTAGCGTGGCACCCTGACAGTATACCTTGTAGACCCGTCGGGCAGCCATAGGGTGTTTATGCCTGAAACCCTCGCCGGGTAGAGTATCTGGCCCACCATTGTCTTAGCATCACCCTGGCTGGTCACAACCTTAACCTTCTTTCCGAGAAGCTCGCCGAGCCTCCTCGCCAGACGCATAACCTGGTAGGGGCTCACACCCCCCGCCTCCAACACCACTACAACCATGTCGTCGGCAAAGTATGATTTCACATACCTGGTCTTCTTAAGCCACTTGAACTCAGAGTCATTCTCCTCAGCCTCTATAAGGGCCCTCATAACGCCTACCTCCTCCCTGCCAACCTTGCCTGAGTCGACTAGGCTCTGACACCGGGGGCAGAGCACACCGCTCTTAACGCACACGTAGTCCAAGGGGATCTTAACCGTGACCCTTCACCTCATCACTCCTCTACCCTTAACCCTACTGGCCTGTTAGGTATGCTCCCTAAAATTTTAATCCATAGGCCTGGCCCGCTAGGCGGCAACCACTAATAGGCTCGGAGCAGATAGGAGACAAGGCGGGCTGTGAAGAGGAATCCGGGATCCGAACCTACATGTGGAGAACCATGCTGCGAGCCCGCCTTCCAGCCAGAACACATATTATTCACCCCGTATCACCCCTCTGCCCGGCGGTGCTTAATGGCTAAGGCTAGGAAAATAATACTCGTGTCAGCGACCCATCACCCACTCCACAAGATATGGGTCCAGGTGGCTGAGAAGACTGCTGAGGAGCTTGGAGTAGAGTTTGAGACGAGGATGGAGGATTATGTGCTTCTCACGGAGCATGGAGCCACAGATGATCTCGGAATGACCTGGTTACCCCAGATCCTAGTAGAACTAGACGACGGCACAATAAAACCCGTGCTCACAGAGATGCCTCTAGGAGAAGACTACAAGGCTGATCCAAGCAGAGCAGTAGAGGTTTTGAAGAAGAATATAAGGGAGCTTGAAGCATAAGGGCCTCCACACCCTCCCCTAGGAGAGACCCTAATTAAGCTTAGAGAAGCATTGGAGGGTGAGGAGGCATGCCATCCTACCCTGTAGTACCCTATGTTCCTACACCTCTGCCTGTTGCAAGGAAGATGCTGGAGCTGGCTAAGGCTGGGCCTGGAGACGTATTATACGACCTCGGCTCAGGGGACGGGAGAATAGTTGTAATGGCTGTCAAGGAGTTCGGAGTAACCAAGGCTTACGGCATTGAGCTTAGACACGACCTCGTCGAAGAGGCTAGGAGAAAGATACGCGGGGAGGGCGTTGAGGGGAGAGCCGAGATCATAGAGGCAGACATGTTTAACACCGGTATAAGGGATGCAACCATAGTCACACTTTTCCTCCTAACCAGCGTGAATAGGAGGCTTAAGCCTAAGCTTGAAGCCGAGCTTAGAAGCGGGGCCCGCGTAGTCTCACATGAGTTCCAGATCCCTGGATGGGAGCCCCTCATAACAGCTAATATTTATGAAGGCATGATACCCCACTCAATCTACCTCTATGTGAGGTAGCATCACTGTGCCAAGCATCCTGGGACTGGTTGCAGCAACCCTTATGATATCGCCTAGCGGGGCATTGTCCCCAGGCCCGCTGAGCACAAGCGCCGTCATCCTGGGCGCTGAGGGGAGGGGGGCTAGGGAGGGGGCTGTCATGAGCCTCGGCCACATGGCCTTCGAGCTCCCCTACGTCTACCTTCTCACAAGATCCGCGGGCCTCATCTCCTCATCCATGCGTGCAAGGGAGATCATGACTGCTGCTTCAGCCGCATTCATAGTCTTCTTCGCCTACCTTGCCCTCAGAGATGCTTTCAGGGGAGCTAAGCCTGGAGGAGGGGGGCGGACCCCCCTCTACGGATCCTTCGCCACGGGCCTAATGCTCACAGGCCTTAACCCATTCTTCCTGGCATGGTGGCCTAGCGTAGCTATGCCAATAATAGAGGAGGCGGCTGCTCTAGGCGTGCTGGGCTTCGCAGTAATGTACGCGTCCCACGTATGGTATGATGTAGCATGGCTAAGCCTCCTATCCTATGCTGGGAGGAGGGGTGGAGAAGCCGTAGGGGGGAGAGCCTACAGCCTGATGCTAGTATTATTTGCAGCAATGCTTCTGCTCTTCGGGGCAGACATGGTGCTCAGGGTTTTCAGGGGAGTGTCGCTGCTCCCATTCTAGCATGAGGGTTTTTTAGGAGCGGGGCATTGCTGCTCATCTAAGCGTGAACCGTGTTGAAGGGAGCTAGGCTTAAGCTGGTCGCGGTTATCATAGTCATCCTGGTAGGAGTATCAGCATACATCCTCTATGAGCGGAGGAGCAGTGGAGGCGTAAAGCCTACGGGGAAGCTCACACCCGCACAGTCCTTGAAAGACATTGTGCTGAGCGTTTCAAGCTTAAAGTACACTATGAGGCTTGATAACTCAACCTATCATGACTCATACTATGTTGCATACCATTATGTTGGGGGAAGCGGCTCGACGGGCAGCATAAGGGTGGAGGTCTCCAAGCCCCCCATGAATATAACCATAAAGATAAACAGGGATAACGGCACAGTATACAGCGTCACCATTGATAACGGCACAGGTGTAACAGTTTATAATGGCTCCAGAGCGCCCTACATTGGCTTCAATGTGCTTAAAGACGCGCTCATGCCCCTCGTAAACCCCTCCATGATGTCCCAGATAGTGGACTGGTCCACCATGACCTCCATAGACAAGAACTTCCAGCTAAGGCTGCTGGGCTCAAAGGAAGTAGTGGTTTCGGGGAGGAAGTATGAGGCATACATGCTTCAGCTAACCCAGCCTCCAGGAGCATCCAACCCTATACCAGGGTTCGTGAAGATGACCTACACTGTGCTAGACTGGAAAGGGATGCCAGTAGTATATGAGATGAAGGTGTATAGGAGCGACGGCGTCGTAACCATGCATCTAGACTTCTTCCAGCCCTCCAAGTAGCCGCACCAAGTATTATTTTAGAGACATGCAGCCAAGAAGTCACGGCTAAGGTTATGCCAGGCTATCCTCACAGCACCCCGATAATTATAGGTGGTAGAAGGGTCCCTGTCCCTGCAGGAGACCCCTTAGACATAGCTGTGCTCAAATCCACGGGCTTCACAGGCCTCACCATGAGCGTGAAGTATAGGAGGCCTAGGCACCCCTTCTGCCATCATGAATGGTGTCCAGGCAACGAGGCAGTGGTTGATGGGAGGCTAGTCAACCCCACTGAAACCTACCCTAAACAGGGGATGCATGTAGCTGAGGCATGCCCATTATCCTCGATCATGCTCAGCAGGCTTCACAGGCTGCTAGGACCCGGATTCTACCATAAGTTCTACGTGAGGATGGCTTGGCCCCTGGCCAGGAGGATCATAGCAGGTGCTGCGGGTCTTCCAAGCCTACGCGAGGCTGCATGGGGGGAGCCTACGCGTTCGAAGCTGGAGCACATGAATGTAGATGTACTGGTGGTGGGGGGAGGCATAGCAGGCCTCAAGGCAGCCTCAGCTGCAGCCAAGAGCGGGGCATCCGTCCTCCTAGTAGAGGCTCACAGGGATCTTGGGGGGAGGCAGGGCTTCCTGGAGAGGAATACTATTGGAAGGCTGCTGGAGGATGCTAGGGATAAGGGGGTGAGAATACTTCCATCAACCCTGTATCTGGGTAGATTTCCCGAGGGATACGTGCTTGCTGAAAAGCCTCATAGGAGGCTAATAGTAGTTGAGGCTCATGCAATGATCTATGCTGGAGGCTCCATGGATCCGATCCCGCTCATGGGGAACAATGATCTGCCTGGAATAATATCGTCGGACTATGCCTTAAGAATACTTGGATACGGGTATACGCCTAAGAGGGCGGTGATCCTAGCGTCAAGGCTTACTGCCCCATGGGCTTTCAGAATAGCTTCAATCATTATTTCAAGAGGTGCAAGCGTCGCCATAATTTCCAGGGAGCCTCTACGCGGAGCACCTACTCCGAGCAGGGCGGAGGTATATGATAATGTAGGGGTGATCACGGCTCAAGGCAGATGCAGTGTAAGAGGAGTCAAGCTGAGTTCAGGTGAAAGGATCAGGGGCGACATGGTTGTCTCAGCGTTGAGGAGGCATCCCCTCATCCAACCCCTACTCCAGCTGGGGGCTAAGCCCATGTATTGTAGGAGGAGCAGGACAATAGTCGCCCAGCCTCCTCCAGGAGTATTCGTGGTGGGGGAGGCTGGAGGAGGATGCATGGATGCAGGTGATCCTAGGAGTATAGGGGAACACGCCTCAGAGTATGCTAGGAGAGGCGGAGGGGAGCAGAGGCCTGAAGGCGTAGATGACGTGGAGTCAGTCAGCGTTGAGCAGGTTGCAGAATGGCTGAGCGGCAGGGTGGGGGGGATGCAGTTCCTCTGCCTCTGCAGCGATGTGACTCTCCAAGACCTGGTTGAAACATACCGCGTAGGCTATGAGAGCATGGAGAAGATTAAGAGGTACTCAGCCCTCGGCACGGGGCCCTGTCAGGGCAAGGCATGCATGACGACGGCCGCCCTAATATTATCCAAGATTACTGGGAGAAGTATTGGAAGCATAGGCTTGTTCAGGCAGAGGACGCCGATCATGCCCGTGGAAATAGCGTTGCTGGGTGCTGAGCCTTGAAGGACAGGTATGATGCCGTTATAATAGGGGGAGGTATAGCAGGCCTCAGCACAGCCTATAATCTAGCTAGGCTGGGTTATGGGAGCATAGCAGTGCTGGAGCGAAAATATGTTGGAAGCGGGAGCAGCACACGCAACGCCTCCCGCTTCAGAGTTCACTTCTACTCCAGGGAGAACGCTGTTTTTGCAGTGGAGTCTGCTAGGAGGCTTAAAGCACTGTCCCGGAGGCTTGGATGGAACCCCGTGATCACTACTGGAGGCTACTTATGGCTTATCCATAAGGAGGAGGAGCTCAAAGCGTTCGCCAAGTATAATGACACTCTGTGGAGGGAGCTGGGGATCAGGGGGGAGATCCTCGAGCCTCACGAGGTTGCTGAGAGATACCCCTATCTGAGGGTTGAAGGCATAGTGGGGGCTTTCTACGGCCCGCAGGATGGGGGCTTCCACCACGATGCAGTGGTATACGGGTACGCCTACAAGGCTTCAAGGCTGGGCGTAGATATAGTGGAGCATGCCGAGGCTAGGAGAATAATAGTTGAGTCGGATAGGGTGAGAGGAGTGGAGGTTAATGGTGGAGGCATGGTGAAGACAGGTAGCGTTGTGGTTGCAGCAGGAGTGTGGAGCGGGGGGCTGCTCGAACCTCTGGGCATAAGGCTTCTCCTCAAACCCGTGAGGAAGCATGCTCTCGTGACAAGGGGCTTCAAATACACTATCAAGCCTTTCATAGTGTCGACGAGGCATAATGGATACTTCACCCAGACGCTGAAAGGGGAGCTGCTTGGAAGCCTTGAAACAGAGGGGGAGGAGGGGCTGGAGCCCCTAGAGCCTCCTCTAAGCTTCCTAACAGGTTTTTCGAGGATGCTGGTAGACCTGCTTAAGGGAGCGTCAAGCCTCAGAGTCATGAGGGCCTGGACGGGCCACTACTACATGAGCCCTGATAAAAGCCATGTGCTTGGAAGAGACTCGGAGTGGCCTGAAGGACTATACGTGGCGACGGGTTTCAGCGGGCATGGCTTCATGATGTCCCACTATGCTGGAGAGCTGCTCGCCTCATTCATAGCTACTGGGAGAGTCCACCCCCATATGGCTCCCTACCTGCCGTCAAGGTTCCGTGAGGGCAGGCTTATCCACGAGGATCTCGTCATAGGTTAGCGGCGCCTGCCTCTCTCCAAGCGCCTCGCAGCAGCCTCCGCCGCCACGTATAGCGGGGTATATACTTCGGAGAACCTCGGCATGTAGGCGTTTTCAAGCTCCACTGCGCTCCACACGTCTGCGCCCAGCCTTATGAGGGATGCTGTCACGTCTACTAGGCCTGTAATATCAGCCTTGCCGAACACCTCTACCCCCAGGATCCTGCCGTCATCCCTGCTTGCAACGAGTTTAACCGAAATCCTCTCAGCGCCAGGCATGTATTGGGGCTTATTATACGCCTGTATCCTTGCAGCCACGGCATCCATGCCTATTTTCTCGGCAGCCTCGAGGCTTATGCCTGCACCGCCTACAGCCGCGTCATGCAGGTTCACTATCCACGGCTTAACCGTCCCCTTATACTCCGCGCTGCCTCCAGCCGCATTGATTCCTGCAGCCCTTCCCTGCCTGAATGCGGGGGATGCAAGCATAGCCAGCGTCATGTTGCCTGAGACCAGGTCCCTAACCTCAGCGTTATCGCCTGCCGCGTATATTCCGCTCACACTCGTCTCCATATGCTTGTCAACCATTATTCCGCCCAGGCTGCCTGTTTTCACCCCCATCCTTTCTGCAAGAGTAGTGTCAGGCCTCACACCTACAGCCAGGACTACGAGGTCTGCTTCACGCTCCTGTTTATCCCCGACTACTCTGAGCCTCCCCCCTCTCTCCTCTACAAGCCTTGCCGGATTATTCGTCAGCACCTCTATTCCCCTTGAGGCTAGAAGCGCTTCAGCCATTCGAGCCATGTCTCCGTCAAGCATTCCTGGTAGGATGTGCGGCATCATTTCGAAGACGCTTACCTTGAGGCCAAGCATGTTTAAGGCTACTGCAACCTCTAATCCTATGGCGCCCCCGCCTATTACAACAGCCTTGGATGATGAGAGGGCCTTCTCCCTGATCCTCACACCATCCTCCACGTCCCTCAAGGTATATACTCCGCTCAGCCCTACGGCTTCCCTGAGGCTTCCGGGTACGAGGGGGGTAGCCCCAGTAGCCAGTATCAGCCTATCATACTCTATTCTCACACCATCCTCAAGCTCGATGAAGCCTCCGCCACCATCAACCACGCGTTTACCGAGCACTGCCTCCACGCCTGGTGTGAGGGGCTTCTCCTCCCTAAGGCTTTCAAATGATACAAGGCCTGCTATAGCCTCCGGAATAGAGCATGGATGGAAGACAGCATACCTGCGTCTCTCCACAACTATGACCTTGCACTCCCTGCAGAACCTACGCGCATAACCCGCGGCTGCGGAGCCCGCAGTCCCATAACCCACCACAACTATCCTCAAGCCAAGCACCTAGAAGAACTTAGCCGCATAATAGTAATAAGATATGCTTGTGTCCAGCCTCAGGTTATGCTGCTATATAACCCCGCTTCACCGCGGCATGTGTTCCATGGGCTTCAGCCTGCCTTGAAAGCCCGCCTCAAACCCCATATTGCTGGAGCATATGTGGGAAGCCTAGTAGGGCGCCATGATCTAAGCCTCGTTCTCCGAATGATATATAGGGGGCTGGGGGGAAGGCCTCATAGGTGGCTGTTGTGGAGAAGACCCCTGCAATGAAGTCTAAGCTGCTTAGATGCGAGGAGAAATGCATGGATAGGTGCAGTGAAGTGGAGGACTCTGAGAATTACATGAAATGCGTGGGGGACTGTATGACGGACTGCGCTACATACGAGGAGGCTGCCCTGCTGCCTCCCCACCGCTTCTCTCACGGTTAACAGCCTCTATGAATGCTTCCTCAAGGTTATCAGCGCCGTAAGCCTCCTTTATCCTACTCGGCGTCCCCTGGTCTATTATTCTGCCATCATAGATGAAGGCAACCCTGTCGCACAGGTATTCGACTTCAAGCATATTATGGCTGCTCAGCAGTACTGCTGAGCCTGTCTCATCCACGTATCTCCTAATTATGCGGCGCACCTCAACTGCATGATACACGTCTAGCCCTGATGTAGGCTCATCTAGGAGGGCTATCTTAGGCTTAACCATAAGCGTCCTAGCCAGCAGCAGCCTCCTCCTCATACCCCTACTGTACTCCGAGGTCTGGTCGTAGAGCCTGCCCCCAAGCCCCGAGATCTCCGCCCCTCTATGAACCATGTCTTCAGCCTCACCTTTACTGGAGGCGTAGAGCCTGGCATAGAATAACAGGTTCTCATAGCCTGTAAGCCTCTCATAAGGGCTTGCCTCTTCTGGTAGGTATGCTGTGTTTTTTCTTGCTTGTTGGGGGTTTTTCTGGGTGTCGTGGCCTGCTATGATTGCCTTGCCTCGGCTGGGTTTGAGGAGGGTTGCAAGTATTCTCAGGGTCGTTG
>JALWQH010000036.1 GCA_027083135.1 Desulfurococcales archaeon
CTGCTAGTATTATGATGATTATTATGATGGTTGCAGCCCAGAGGCCAGCAGTAGAAGCACCCCTCTCAACAGTCTTAGTAGTAGTCGAAACAACCGTACTAGTAACACCAACAGTCCTAGTCACAGTCACAGTGCTGGTGCCAACGCTAATAGGAGTGCTTGTGCTGCTGGTTGTAGTAGTGGTGGTCGTAGTTGTAGTGGTACTGGCGGTGCCCACGTATTCCCTTATGCCATCCCCATCTATATCCTTCCAGCCTGCCGCCTCAAGTATCTGCTTGGCTTTCTCCGGATTATACTCGAATTTTATGTTGGGGTTTGCCAGGTCTCCATGCCACACCTTGTTGAGCACAGTATAAACTGGTATTCCATAGCCTCCAACAACTTTCTGCACTATTTCCGTCCTATTTATAGCGTAGTTTATGGCTCTGAATACAGCTGGATCGCTTATCCTCTGATAATTGAAGGCTATGTATATCAGCCATATGCCAGGCGCTGTGATCAGCTTGAGGTTTGGATCCTTCTTTATCTCCGGTATGAGTGTGGCGCTTGTAGAGTATCTCTCCGTATCAACTTCTCCCCTCTTTATTGCTAGGAACCTTGTCTCAGCGTTGGGTATGACCACCATGACTATGGTGTTTATATTGGGCTTGCTGTGGTACCACCAGTCATCATTCCTCACAAGCACTATTTTCTCGCCCTGCACGCGCTCCTGGAACTTGAAGGGCCCTGTGCCTATGGGCTTCGGATTACTCCAGTCTATAGGCTTGCCCTCCCATATATGTTTAGGCACAATATACACGCTGCCTACTGCCAGCTTTATGAGGAAGAAGGGTGAAGGCTTCTTCAACACGAATTTAACAGTATGGTCATCCACCTTCTCAACCTTGTCTATGAGCTTCAGGACATCAGCGTATCTGGGAGCCTTGTTCTTAGCAGCATAGTTGAAGCTGAAGACAACGTCATCGGCTGTGAAGGGCTGGCCATCATGCCACTTAGCATTCTCAACCAGGTGGAAGATATAGGTCTTACCATCGCTGCTCACATCCCAGCTTTTAGCCAGCCATGGGACAACCTTGAGGCTTGGACTTATCCTAACCAGGGGGTCGTATATGAGGTTAAGTATCCAGAGGCTTCTGAAATCAGTAGCCATTAAGGGATTCGTTGACAGGACATCTGAGGGGAAAGCTATCCTGAAAACCATCTGTCCTTTAGCTCCTTCCTTATACATGTAGATCATTGACCATATATTGTAGGCTTCTATGACTCCTCCAGGCATAATAGTATAGTTCTTCCACTCAGCCCTAAGCACATGTATGTCGTCGGCCAGATATATGGGTATGAAGGGGCCGCTGCTAAGTATCTCCTGGATCTGCCAGGCAATCTGCCTAAGTTTATCGTGATTAGTCTCAGTCAGCGCTTCATCTATTAGCTTATCTACCTGAGGGTTAACGTACATCCAGTAGTTGCTTCCACCCGGCACTGCATTAGAGCTGTGAAATGCAAGCAGCATTCCAGAGGCATCAGGATCCTGTGATACTGCAAGAGCAAAGGCATCATAGTTATGTGTATTCATTATTCTAGGATACATTATGGATGACTCCTGGCGAACCAGATCCATCTTTATACCTACTGCCTGGAGCTCTTTAGCCACAATCTCCGCAGCCTTATCGGATTCAGGGAACCATGGCAGGGATAGAAACTCGAATTTCAGCTTAGTTTTCTTAGCCGAGGCTATGCTAGGAGCTGAGAAGCTTTGGGCAACTGGTACTGCAAGGGAGACAACGAATATTAATGCTATTATTATGGGTAATATCCTCCTCAGCTTGCTCACCTCTATCTCAAGTGGGTGATATAACTTATAATTAAATTTTCCCAGCCCACAACCATTCACTCACCCATGACAGCTATGCTGTTAGAGTAGAGAGGCTTCTAGGCTTATTTCGCGTTGCTTAGCTTCCAGGGTAGTAGCACATAGGTTTTAGCCACCGTGAATACGTCTTCAAGCACTATGTTCTCGTTGGGGGCATGAGCGGTGTTAGGCACTCCTGGACCATACGATATGCCTGTGGATCCTGCTGTAACATAGTATCTGAGGTCAAGGCCCCCTATACATACTGTTGTCATGGGTTCTATTCCTACAACCTCTCTTACTGCTTCTCTCATCGCCTTCACCAACAGGTTATCAGGATCAGTTACCACGGCGTCGCTTATGCCTAGTAGTTTAGCCTCCACGTCGTATCCCTTAGCCCTAAGCTTATCAACGAATCCAACTATCTCTCTCCACGCATCCTCCGCCTTCTCCTCGGGTATGACTCTCCGATCTATGGTGAACGAGGCCTCCCCCGGCACCTGGTTTATCTTACCTCCCCCACGCACTACTCCGCCGAGCATCATGGTTGCCCTCTCCCCGCCAGGCTCGTCGAACCTATACCTGCTTCTCCTAGACTCGACTCTGGGTACGAGTTCCTCGAAGAACTCTTTTGCCACGTAGACCATATGCTTGAAGGCGTTGACGCCTAGCCACGGTGTGCTTGAGTGAGCTGTCTTACCCTTAACTATTATCTCAGCCCTAACTGCTCCTTTATGCCCTATCCAAATCCTATTTATGCTGCTCGGCTCAGCTATGATCACGTAGTCGGGTTTAAGCCCCATTCTTTCAACAATATAGCCTGAACCGCATTTCCCGCCGATCTCCTCGTCAGGGACGAATGCTGCCTCCACCCTCATCCCAAGATCCTCTTCTACCTCTGCTAGTGCAAGCATTGCTGCAACCATGCTTGCAAGCCCTCCCTTCATGTCTGTTGTTCCTCTACCATACATGCGTCCATCCCTGACCAGGGGTTTGAAAGGCTCAGTCACACTCCAGCCAGGTCCTCCAGGAACAACATCGTAGTGGCCGTTGAAGTGAAGCGTCTCGGAGCCTTTGCCCAGCCTAATCATAACTATGTATCTAGGATTACCCTTAGCTTCAGGCGGGCATTTATCGTCGACGTAGCTCTGAGGCACCCTGTGAACTATGGCTTCAAGCCCCCTACTTGCCAGCTTCTCGGCAAGCATTGTTACAAACTCCTCGTACTTCTCGCCGCTTGGAGATACTGTGGGTATTCTGACCATGTCTGCTAGAAGATCAGTGATCCACTTCTTCTCCCTATCAATAATTTTAAACGCCTTCTCCAAACCCATGCACCGATCATACATGCGGGCGCCATGTAAAAATGCTTAGCCCACGTACGCCTAGCATACCTTCGAGGACACTATTGTTAAGGCTTGGATCTGATGAGTGCTTCAAACACTATTCGGGAGGCTTTCTCCACTCTAGGGGCAAGCTCCCTTGCAGTAAGCATTTCATCCTTGCCTTTAACTAGGCTGTCACTTATTATTAGGAGGGCCCCGGTCTTGAAGCCCCTCATCCAGCCGAGGCCGAAGAGCCCGGCGCACTCCATTTCAACTGCGGCTACTCCTCTCTCAGCCCATTGCTGAGCGAAGCCAGGGTTCTCAGCATAGAATGCGTCACTGCTGAACACTGGAGCTACTGTAACCTGCTCGCCAGCTTCCCCCGCAGCCTCCACTAGGTTCATGGTGACGTCGGGGCTGGGGGCGGAGGCATAGCAGTATCCTGGAGTATACATTCCCAGCGAGTTCCCATTGCACAGGTAGACGGCGCCTGCTGCCACCACCATGTCGCCGATATCTAGGTTGGGGTGCAGGGCTCCTGCTGTTCCAAGCCTAATGATTATTTTTGCCCCAAGCATGGCCAGCTCCTCGAAGACTATGGTGGCGCTTGGAGCGCCTATCCCATGGGTCGCCACTGATACAGGGATACCCTTATACATGCCTGTATAGACTAGGAGGCCCCTATTCTCATTGATCAGTCTAGGGTTCTCCAGGTAGCCTGCAAGCTGTTTCACCCTGGCTGGATCTCCGGCAACTATGACGCGTTTAGCCAGGCTTCCAGGCTCAGCCAATATGTGTAGAGGCTTAGGCATGGCGAGATCGCCTCGAGGCAATGTTGCC
>JALWQH010000037.1 GCA_027083135.1 Desulfurococcales archaeon
TATACAGATACTAGGACATGTATAATAGAAGCCTCCACTTTTAGTAATCTTTCCCTTAGATATAATGTAATAAGGCTTCTTGGATGCTGTTTCAAGCCTGTACTTCTAAAACGTATTAGCGAGGCTATCTGCTTATGATGCTCTTCATAGAATATATTCCTTGGCTAAGAATACTGTCCATAGGGATTAAAGCCTGAATGCCTGCATATAAGCCTAGGGTGTGCGCGTGGGATTTGACTGCATGTTGCAGGGGATGAGGAGCTATGTGTCTAGGAGGGTTTCTCCTGAGTGGGGGTGTGGAGGTGTATTCGGCCTAACGTATACGGGCAGGGTATTATACTATACGCTTGCCTTTGAGGCTGAGTCATTCTTCCATCATGGTGACTGTAGTATTACTAGGTATGGCTTCGAGCTGATCGGCAAGCCTCCGCGTTCAGGGGGCGACACGTATAATTCGGCTACATGGGTTGACGACTCAACATATTTTGGAGGATGGCTGCATGCCCCCGCCTCCTATAGGCGTGAGGGTAGGGGGAGCGGCGTAGTAGTGTTTTCAAACAAGTATAGTCATGTACACGAGTATAATGCTGCTGAGCGTAGGGTTAGGTTGCTCTGGCTTGAGGGGGGAGGAGATCCTAGGCTATGGGTAGGTGAGGTGACAGACCTCCTGTACAATCCTGTGAGGGATTCTCTGCTCATGGCTAGGGGAGACGGCCACATGAATCTAGGGGTGTATGAGGCTGATCGGAGGAGGGGAGGGGCTAGGAGGGTTTCAGGCACACGTGTCCTCCACGGCGCAGTCTACATGGATCACGCGTGCTTCACTATTCATGGAGGCTGGGGAGGCAGGCCTGGGATAACATGCTGGACCTGGAGTCCTATAGAGAGCATAAGCTCATGGTGGATGATGCGAGCAGTATCAGCGTTGATGGAGGAGGCCTCTACCTATACCGTAGCGGCGACATAGCCTCACTATACACCAAGCTATATGCAGCTATACGGGGGGCATAGTATCCTTCGATCCCTTCGGCTCCGAGAACCCTGTTTACACGAGGCTTCTTGACTTCCATTATTCTCCCTACGGCCCCCTACGCTCCAACATGCTGAGTATTGGTGGAGGACTACTGGCAGCATTTAACGCATCGGTTCATTCAACCATAGCCGGCACAGATGAGCTGCCCGCGGAGCAGCAGAGGGCTTCGAGGAACCCTCCAGCCCAAACACTCCTAGTATACATGGCGCCCCCCACGGCCAGGATAGTGGCTGCTCTAGGCGCACGTGTAACCAGTATGACGCTGGCGGGTGGCAGGATCCTCGTGGCCACGGCTACATGCCCCAACCTGGAGAGATATGATGCTACGCTGGTCGACCATAGTGTTAAGGATATCATATCATTCCCCACGGATATTATTAGTAGTGATCCGCCGCCCACGGTAATGGAGCTTGAAGGCTGGATTGTAGGGGATAAGCATTGGGGAGGCATACCGTTGACGGGGTACCGTGAAGCCGTGCTCGAACTAGGCTCTGAGAGAAGCACCACCCTCTACACCTACAAATATACGCTAGCCACAGGTCCCCGTGAAGCTGATGTTGAGAAATATGAGGTGGAGCGGGGCTTCAACACCATAGATCTCTCAAGCAGGCGTAGCGCCATAGTTTCAATGAGGTTTAGAGAAGCAGTACCTAAAGCCAGGATAAGACTATACCTGGGATAACAGGGATTCAGGCTACAAGGCATCGTGCACTACTTAAATACTTCTTCCAGCTTCATCTACCATGCGGGTGGGATTGCCCTGGGGAGGCTTCTAGCATTAACGCCTGATAAAGACGTAGAAGAGATGTAGGTTTGCCTGAACACATCATGTAGCGGAGGCTCTGAGCGATGTCGGGGGGCCTGGGGTCCAAGCATAGGTTAGGCGTGCATGAGTGGCTGGAGCTCCTAGCACTACTGCTACCAGTCATCATAGCTGTTCCCCTCTACGTTCACCTGTGCTCCAAGCAGGGCATGCTTCCAGGGATCGACGGACCATACTACGCTGTACAGGTGATGAGCATTGATAGGATGGGGACCCTCAAGTACCCTGACCCTCCATTGATCTTCTACGTTATGTATGCTTTCTACAAGCTTAGTGGCAGCGTGTTCACGGGTGTTAGGCTGGGCGCCTCCCTCATGATGGCCCTATCCTCCTTACCCTTATACATTCTTGCCAGGAGATTAACAGGGTCAAGCATAGCTGCACTATCATCATCCGTGGCCTTCCTAGCAGCGCCATTCGAGGTCAGGCTTCTAGGGGATTTCCTGAAGAATGCTTCAGGCCTCCTATGGGTGTCACTCTACATCCTCGCACTCTACGAGGCTTCAAGGGGGAGGTGGAGTAGGCTTAGAGCCACAGCCTACCTCTTAGCCCTCACCCTGCTTGCAGGGCTGACCCATATACTGGACTACGGGTTCATAGCTGTGTTAACAGTGGTTTTCATATTGGCTCAGATGCTTAGAGGTAGGTTTATGGTGGAGGCGGCGGCCGCTTTGACCATAAGCATCATCATCTTCTACTCCGCCCCCATGCTTCAGGGGGGAGATCTGGGCAAGGCCTTCAGGCTGGCCGAGGAGGGTGTAAGCGGGAGAGAAGCGAAGAGAGGGGCTAAGCCTCTGAGGCATGTGGGCAGGCCTCCAGCCCCCCATGGAGGCGTTACAGAGATTATGAAGTGGCTCAATATCCTCACAGTGATCTTATTGCTGATGGCTGCACTAGCCACCAGAGGTTTGGAAAGAATGCTTCTAGCATCAATAGCCTTATCCCTTGCACTGTTAGCCCTTCCTCCCTATGGGGGAGGAGTCTCGTGGAGGCTGCAGCTTATGGGCGGTATCCCCATAGCCATGGCTGTAGGAGTAATCGTAGGAGCTTCAGGGAGAGAACGGAGCGCAGCCATGGTTGGAGCGGCTCTAGTGGGATTAATCATGCTGCTAGGCTTATATGAGGCTGGATTCGTGGCTCCAAGCATAACCCCCCAAGCCTACAATGAGCTTAAGCACGCCCTCTCCACCATCAACTCGAAATGCATAGTCGTAAGGGATCCTAGGCTCAGATACTGGGCTGAAACGATCTCATCGAACATTCATAAGACCCCTGAACCTGGCTGCGGACCCCCAGTAATAATGGACTTCAACTACAGAGCCCCCCTCGGAGCAAGATATGTTTACAGAGGCCTATACATATCAGCCTGGATGCCAGGGTAACCTGCGTAAGGCTAGACTGAGTTCAATCTTATCCTCTATTCAGCATAGACGCCGGGCTTAAGCCGATCCAGGGAGCCGTCTCCCCCTATTTCTTGAAGCATATTTCCCCAGCGTTACCCCTGAGGCAGATATCCCGGCGAAAATAACAGCTAAGGTCAGCATCAGGACAGGAGAGACGAGCATAACCCTTTTACTCAAATCCCCTTCCATGCCTCCCAGTGGTAATATTATATAGCTCCCCTATATGTTAGGGCTGCCTTCTAGGCTTGAGCCAAGCCCCGATCCCTGCTGGGCTTCCCCTGCGCCTCCCTGCATGACATAAGCATTGCCGCATACTCGGGTGTGTGGAGGCATTGTGTGATTTTGAGTTCTCCTAGATGCTTCTCCAATACGTCGAGGAGGTGTCCTCTATGATGCTCCCAGAAGCCTCCGGCTATGGCTACGGGCACTGCGCCGCATCTCCTCTCAGCGGCTCTTATGGATTCCGCCACCTCCTCGGCATAGTAGTCTATGATCCTTCGCGCAGCCTCATCCCCCCTCCCAGCAGCCTCCACTACGCGGGGTGCGAAGCCTGCTATCAGGCTCTTAGGGTTGGGTGACCCGTAGATTAGGGGTATGGATTCCACTGGATCCCTTACCCCCAGGTATTCTAGGAACTCCTGGGCTAGCATAGTGTACCCTCTCCTCCCATCCAGCGCTTTCAAGGCCTCTCTCATACCGTCCCGGC
>JALWQH010000038.1 GCA_027083135.1 Desulfurococcales archaeon
GAGGCTTGTCTTAGGAGGAGGTAAGTGGAGCAGGGTGGAGACTATGTAGTCTAAAGCTATGAGTAGTGACCATAGTGTTATCATGCCTCTGAATGAGTCGCCTATAACCTTATAGTATTCTATCCTGCTCTTAGCATAGGCTTTGAGAAGCCTGCTCCTAAACAGCTTCTCCAGCGCTAATC
The DNA here is from genome assembly GCA_027083135.1 of Desulfurococcales archaeon. Classification (GTDB taxonomy): domain Archaea; phylum Thermoproteota; class Thermoprotei_A; order Sulfolobales; family WAQK01; genus JALWQH01. The sequence goes on from JALWQH010000038.1 coordinate 183, forward strand.
CTATGCTAAGCGATGCTAGCAGCACTACGACTATGTTTATTACAAGGCTTATGCTCTCAAACCCGTCTCTCAGAAACTCCACTATAGGCAAGCGCCCCTTACCCTATAGGATACCTGATAATACCGTCAGGGTTTATCTAGTATTTGGCTCTTAACCCATCACAATGAATGCAGGTTTAGGTTGAGCATCCAGGCTGTTGCCAAGCCTATGAGCGGTGTTATCAGAACCTCTGTTACAGCTGCTACTAGGAGGAGCACTGCAACCTTCTTATATATTCCTAGGCCGCGCCTATATGCATCTGTGATGCTTGCCTTCCTCCCCCTAGCCTTGTCAAGCAAGGCCTTAGCTGGCAGGAGGCCTGCATACGCTGCTAGTATAAAGGATGGTATTTCGAGTATGCCGTGGGGGAGGAGGAGGGAGACGGCTAGGGGGGCGCCTTTAGCCATACCATATTTGCTGATTATATCTCTGACAACGTAGCCTACTACGTATCCATTAATGAATATTAATGCAAGCATGGGTAGGATCACTATGCCCGCGATCAATGAGAGGAAGGATGCTATGAGGTTATGTATGTAAATCTGGAGGAATAATTGCAGAGGGTTAGGCGTGCTGCCAGCCTCCCTCTCCAGCTGTTTGAGCTGAGAGTTAACATACTTCTCAACAGGGCTTAGAGGATAAGCGAGGGCTACTATGAGAGACGCGATGTATAGTGCAAGCAGCACTGCAGCTATGCGTGTAGCGTTCAACGCTCCTCACTCTACTATAGGTGTTGGCCTTACACTTAATAAGCAGGGTGGGAGGAAAAATCAGGCTAGCTTTTCCTTGAAGAGCTTGCCTAGAATCCTTATACCCTCCTCTATCTTCTCTGCAGGTGGGAAGCTGAAGTTAAGCCTCAGCGTGTTTTCTCCTCCACCATGGGGGAAGAAATTACGCCCAGGCACGTAGGCGACGCCTCTATCAACTGCTTCTGGAAGCAGCTTCTTAGTGTCTACGCCTCTAGGCAGGTATACGAAGGTGAAGAAGCCGCCGATAGGTTTAACCCACTTGGAGCCTTCGGGGAAATATTCCTCCAGGGCTTTCAGCATAACGTCCCGCTTCTCCTTGTAGAGGCTGACTATTCTCGGAATATTCTTGTCTATTATGCCTCTCCTAAACGCTTCTCCAGCTATGTATTGTGACAGGGAGGGTGTGTGGAGATCCATGTTCTGCTTTGCAAGCTCCATGTAATCTATTATTTCACGTGGCCCTATAGCCCAGCCTAGCCTAAGCCCCGGTGCAAGTATCTTGCTCGCCGTGCTCAGATAAATTACACGTCCCTCCTTGTCCATTTGTTTAAGGGGCTTGAAGTCCACGGGCTCGTAGAGGAAGTAGCTGTATGGATCATCCTCCACTATCAGGAAGTCATACTGGCTTGCAAGCTCTAAGAGATGTTTTCTACGCTCCATGCTCATGGTTACGCCGCTTGGATTCTGGGCTGTAGGCACCGTGTATAGGAGCTTAGGCTTCCTGCCCTGCGATGACAGGCTGCGCAGCTTGTCCTCAAGTATATTGGTATCCATGCCATCTTCATCCAGGGGTATTCCAACCATTTCAGCCCTCACTATTTTGAACACGTTGAGGGCTGCAAGATATCCGGGACTCTCAACCACTACTATGTCCCCTGGGTTGAGGAGGGTTAGGGCTGTGAGGTATATTGCCTGCTGGCTCCCCACGGTCACAATTATCTCATCGGGATCTGATACCGGTATCCCCCTCTTCCCCATATATTCTGCAAGGATCTCTCTGAACAGCCTTATACCCCTGGTTGGAGAGTATTGGAGGGCCTTGTCACCGTGCTTGAGTAGAACCTCCCTGGAGATCTCTTCTAGCTCCTCTAGGGGGAAGACCCGGGGATCAGGGAGTCCTCCGGCAAGGCTTATGACATTCCCCTTCTCCACGACTCTAAGTATCTCCCTTATATCAGAGCGAGGCATGCGTTTAGCAGGCTCGGATATGAAGTCATGATAGCTGGGCTGCAAATTCTATTCCCCTGCTCATTATCAATCCAAGCTAAAATAAACCTTTATCCCATAGCCTAGCTATAATTCGATATTGGCATGTATTTTCTTTAAATCCTCCTCTGTTTTCCCTAATCTATGCATGAGTTCAACGATCACTCCGTCAAGGAAAACCATGGCTGTATCCTCGAATAATGTGCCCAGGGGGGCGAGAGGCTCATGTATTCCTAGTATCTGCCTTGCAAAATAATCCTCCTCTGCAGCTATTTTCGTCCTTCCCGGAACCTCTACCACTATGTCTGCAAGCCTGGCGAGAGGGCTGTCAGGGAAGCTTGTTATAGCTATTATCTTGGCACCCACATTTTTTGCCGCCTCGGCTGCCGTGACTATTAGCTTTGTTCTACCCGACCCTGATATAGCTACCACCAAGTCGTTTGGACCTATGCTTGGGACAAGGGTTTCGCCGAGGGCGTATACATGGTATCCTAGGTGAAGCAGCCTCATGGCGAAGGCCTTAGCTACGAGCCCGCTTCTACCAGCACCCATGACGAGGATCTTTCTAAGATTATTTTTACGGTAGGTTTCCTCTAAAGCCTCGATCATTCTTGAAACCTGCTCAATCTTCAGCATCTTCAAAGCCGAGCTGATGAACCCTACGATTTCATCCACCGCCTGATACAAGTAATTCATTCCAGGCGTTCCCACCTGAATCTACTCTTGGACGCGGATTAATATGTTTCCTTTAACATTATTTATAATGTGGAATACGGGCTAAGACTGATAAACCGCTATGCAGAGATACTATGATGCGCCCCGCCTCCCCACGTCCCCCGAGGCCCCGGAGGGATGCTGTGAGGAGGGAACGGTCAGGCGGGGTACAATAGGCGTGTGGGATGAGCGTTAATCCATGCCCCTAGTCCGCTGAGGCCTGCTTTGGCCTGTGACGCATGCTGGGCCGGCCGTGACCGCTCCCCCTCATCACTGGAATACTAAATACTTCTCTACGGAACACTAGGTTGAAGTACTGGTGGCTGGACACCATGGCCGCGGAAGCGTTGAGAAATAGTGTTAGGGAGTTGTGTAGGAAGTGCAGCGTGGTAAGGTTATTTGATCCCTGGGGGAGCTCCCTCTGCACCTGCCCGCTTAAATACTCCCTCCACCCCTATACGGGTTGCAGCCACCTATGCCTCTACTGCTACGCCACCTCCTATATAGGTGTGAGGCCCAGCACCCCTAAGAAAAACTTCATTAGAAGGCTTAAACGGGATTTAAGATACGTCTTGCCCGTCCTGCCTATAGATATGTCTACAAGCAGCGACCCTTATCCTCCTGAGGAGGAGAGATATAGGCTTACAAGACAGGCCCTGGAAATATTGGTGCCAAGAGGCTACAGGATCCTTATAACCACGAAAGGAGCCCTTGTTTCAAGAGACAAGGATATCCTAGCCAGCGGAAACGTAGCTGTAATGCTCACCATTACCACTCTTAACCGCGATCTAGCCTTAAGGCTTGAGCCAGGAGCGCCTCCCCCCGAGAAAAGGCTTGAAGCATTAAAGGAGCTTTCAGAGGCAGGTGTGCCTGTTGGCATAAGGCTTGATCCAATAATCCCTGGCCTCAACCATGATCCCGGGGAGATTAAAGCACTGCTAAGAGAAGCTGTGGAGGCAGGGGCAAGGTTCGTTGTTACATCCACATATAAGGCAAAGCCCGACAATCTAGTCAGGATGAAGGCCGGGTTCCCTGAGATCAAGGAGATGCTGGAGAACCTCTATAGGCGTAGAGGTATATGGATGCATGGGTACTGGTATCTACCGGAGAATATGCGCCGCATGCTGCTGAAACCAGTAGTAGAGGAGGCTAGGAGGCTTGGCATAGGTTACGCCACATGCCGCGAAGGCTTCACAGATCCCGGGTTCTTCAATGCGGGTAGCTGTGATGGAACACATCTCATACCTAGAAGAATGGAGGCGGGGACATATTGGAAAGCTTGATCGAAGGATTCATGGCCATACTATATGATGGAAGCATATGGATGGCTAAAGGCATAGATACCTGTAGCCCCGGATTCTCCCGGATGATCCTCTATAGAATAGGCCGCGATAAGCATAGAGTTAGGGGGCTAGGTGAGAGTATGCGCCTAGCCCGTGAGATATATCCATGGCTGTTCAGACATGATCCATGCATAGATATGGAGGTGCCGCTCATTCACCACAATCTTATCAGAGAAGTGATTGATCCCCGCTTAGCGGCAAGGAAAGCCTCGGGAAAGGCTGCCGAGCTCCTAGACCTTTTACATGAGGTTACACCTGGTCTTACAGGCTCGCTTGCCCTAGGATTAAGGGGAGGAGACATAGATCTCGTTATATATGGTTTCAGCGAGTCGGGGAAGGCGTATAGTATATTGGCTGAGCTTAGGGAGAAAGGTGTTACACGCCCCTTAGAGGGAGAAGCACTGCTCTCAGAATACCGTAAGAATGTTGCCGACACTCCATTCACGCTTCCAGAATATAGAAGGATAGTTTCATCTAAGCTGCTTCTAGGAATATATAAGGGAGTACCCTATAGTATTAGGCTTATTCCTGTTAAAAAGGCATTGATACACCGTACACGTACACGTAGGCTAGGCTGGTGCACCCTTAAAGCAGTGATCACTGATGCTGGGAGAAGCTACATGACTCCTGCAAGCTATGAGATAAGCGTCTTGGATGCAGAGGGTTCTTGGAGGAGAGAGTGCCTGGAGGCTGCCAGGCTTGAGACATACAGGCTGAGATTCATGGAGCTTAAGGAGGGGATGCTCATTAAGGCTAGGGGGATCGTGGAGCTAAGAGGCTCTAGCTACATAGTAGTTCCTGATCATCCTGGAGGCCTGGTGAAGCCTCTATGAATATTCCTGCGCTTGACCATCACTACGTGGAGGATGAGTATGGCTTCTTCTACGTGGTTTACGGGAACCGTCACCCGCCTGGAAGGCTGCACGCCTATCTCAAATATATGCCTACGGATGGAGCTACACCGTGGTGTAAGAATAATAATATATGCTATGAGCGTGTGGTGAAGCACTACGCGTTGAATGAGATGCTGAGCGAGGCTCAGCGAATGGAGTACGAGCCTGTGTATGGAGTGCTTGTCCCAACCCTCAGGCTTACAGGCCGTGAGAAAATACATGATCCCAGGCTTAGACTAGCAACACTAGTCTCTAAGCCTGAGGATAGGCTTGAGGAAAATATAGCTATGCTCGTGGATGGCTTTAGAGGAGTAGTGCATCCTGGAAGCCTAGGTGTCACAGGATCGGTGCTTATAGGCCTACATAACCCCTCACTATCTGATGCTGATATAACGGTTTATGGGTGCAGGGATACGCTCCGCCTAATAGAATATGTAAGGGAAACAGGCCTCCTATCCCCCCTGCAACCCGAGGCTCTAGAGGAATGGGCTAGGATGGCAGCGCGGATCCGTGGTGTAGGCTTGAAATGGGTTCTCAGCATTTATAGGCCTTGGAGGAGGGGTGTGTATCGGAGCTTAACAGCATCGATTATCCCCGTGGATGATGTGGCACGCAGGTATGGTGAGACTATCTATAGAAGTATGGGATGCTCGGAGGTGAAGGTGAGGGTAGGTGGAATGCAGTGCTCAGCCCTCTATACGCCTGCAGAAGTAGAGGTGGAGAGTGCTGAGGTTCTCAGAGGTTCCTCTAAGGCAAAACCTTCAAGAATTATAAGCTTTGACACCTTATATTCCCCCCTACTCTACGAGGGCGGAGAATTAATTATCACAGGGGAAACCGTTGCTACAGGAAGTTCCTATGCCCTGCTCATAGGTACTAGGACGTGCGGCGGGATGGTACGTAAATATAGAGGCGTAACAATATAATAGGTTAAAGTTAACTCATCCTCTAATGAGGCTGGGGGGATTGGATTTAAAGAAGGGAGCTTCCAGGATGTTGAGGCTACTTGTAGACTGGGCTCCCTTCATAGTAGTCTACGTTTTATTTGAGTCTCTCCGAGGCCTTGTCCCCAAGGTCGTCCTCAGAATCGATGCTAGAACTCCCCTGGTCTTTGAGCAGAGCTTGTTCGGAGCACCTCTCTCACTCATAATGTATCATTACCGCTCGCTTATAGCGGAGTATTTCTCCTCAGTAATATACGCTATGCATCCCGTAGACGCTGTCCTCCTAGCCCTCCTCCTATATGCTCATAGGCGTGGATCGTATTACAGGTATGTATCATCGTTCATGATAACCAGCATCATGGGGCTGGCATTGTATTTCGCATGGCCTGTCGCGCCGCCATGGATGGTTTTACCTGGCACAAGGATACCGAACTACCTGGCAAGATTCATATCGCTTCTGAGAGGAGCGACTTATGGGGATCCCAACCCCTTCGCCGCTATGCCGAGCCTTCACATGGCCCTAGCACTCCTAGTAGCATATTATCTCTACGTATCCTACAAGTCAGGCTGGGTGAGAGGGTTTGCAGTATCATGGCCTGTATTAATGTTGTTTTCAATAATATATACTGGTAATCATTATCTTCTAGACGCTATTATAGGCTTGATAATAGGAGCTGCCGGGATAAAGATTGGTGAAGCCTATAGTGCAAGGTTTGAGGCAGGCTTAGAGAAGGTTAAGCGAAGAGGGGATCTATCGCTTAAAGCTGTGGATAGCCGTGTTAGCATGCTTCTCGAAGCGCTTCACAGTTATAGTAGCCTTGACTTAGGGGATGCAGAGAAGCTTTTCCTAGGGTTCCGCAGGATGCTGGGTAATGCTCGTAGGAGGCATGAGAGGGTATGAGGGGGACTCGTACATCAAGGCTATACTCGGCGCTAGGTGCCACTGAGGCTGCGGATTTGGCATTAAAGGAGCTGCATACCCTTGTGAGAAGCGTTGGAAGCATGGAGGAGCTTAAGGTCAGGACAGCTGAATTCGTTGGGGAGGTTCTTGCCGCGAGGCCTACCTCAGCCCTGCTGATCAATACTTTCAGGGAGCTTTTATCAGAGCTCCTAAGGCTCAGCGATTCAGGCGTGCCTCTAGGCGAAGCTAGGGATAAGCTGGCTTCACTGATCGAGCATAGGCTTGTTAAGGCACGTGAGGCTGTTGAGGATTTGGCTGAGATGGGTGCACGTAGAATAGTGGGTGGCTCAGTCATACTCACACATAGCTACAGCTATAGCGTCATAAGAACCCTTGAAAAAGCTGTGGAGAGGGGGGCTAGGATCAAAGCCTATGTTACGGAGTCGAGGCCTGGCGGGGAGGGTTTAGTTACAGCTGAAGAACTGTATAAGCGTGGAATACCTGTTACCCTCATAGTAGACTCTGCAGCACGTTTTGTTATGAATAGGGTTAACATGGTTCTTGTAGGAGCCGAATCCATAGCCGCTAATGGTGCTGTTGTTAATAAGGTTGGTACTAGTCAGGTTGCATTGGCTGCCCATGAGGCAAGGGTCAGAGTATTCGTAGCCGCAGGCACGTATAAGTTCAGCGTTGAAACAGTTTTCGGGGAGCTGGTAGAGATACCTAGTGTTCCTCCCTCCAGCCTCCTCTCCCCTGAGGAGCTCGGGCGGCTTGGAGCAGACTATAAGGTATGGGCGCCTCTCATGGATGTTACTCCGCCTGAATATATAGATGCTATAGTCACGGAGAAGGGGATCATAGCTCCAGAGGCTGTTCCAGTTATTCTGAGGGAGCTTTACGGCTCCTGGCCTCCGCAGCTGCCTGAAATAGAGGAACTCCTGGAAAAATTGAAGGGAGGGTGAGGATTGACCGAGAATATTCCGAGAGAAGTAGTAATAATAGCTGATGATATCAGGAGCATGAGGATCCGGGGGGCTGGAAGAATAGCCAGGGCAGGGGCAGAGGCATTAAAGAAGGCTGCCCAGCTTTACCAGGGACCCTCCTCAGACTTCAGGAAATACATGGAACGTGTAGCCAGTCTGATAGTGTCGACCAGGCCTACAGCCGTATCACTGCCTAACGCTGTCTCATACGTTATGAGGGCGTTGGAGGCAGAGGGGGATCTTAGAGAAATGGTGGAGGCTGTGGTTAGGAGGGCTGATGAATTCATAGAGTCAAGCCTCAAAGCGGTGCGTAGAATAGGGGTTATAGGGGCTAGGAGGATCATGGATGGAGATGTTATACTCACCCATTGCCACAGTACTGCTGCAGTGCAGGTAATAGTAACTGCTCACCGTATGGGGAAGAAGATAAGGGTTTTCTCAACGGAGACTAGGCCCAAGTTCCAGGGCAGGATAACGTACAGGGCTCTCAGAGAAGCAGGTGTTGATGTCACCCAGATCCCTGACTCTGCTGTTAGAAGCGCTATGAAGATGGTTGACCGGGTGGTTGTGGGGGCAGATACTGTTACCAGTGATGGTGCTGTTGTTAATAAGGTTGGTACTAGTCAGGTTGCATTGGCTGCCCATGAGGCAAGGGTCAGAGTATTCGTAGCCGCAGAGACCTATAAGTTCAGCCCTGCCTCCGCTGCAGGTGTTCCAGTTATCATAGAGGAGAGGGATCCCTCGGAAATAGTTAGCAGGGAATGGTTGGAGAAACATAAGGGTATAAGGGTCTATAATCCTGCGTTCGATGTTACTCCGCCTGAATATATAGATGCTATAGTCACGGAGATCGGCGTGATCCCGCCGAAGGCAGCCATAATGGTTTTGAAGGAGAGGTTCGGAGAACTGAAGCCTCCCGACAGGCTTGTGTTGGCGGCGAGGGATCATGATGAGGCTGGAGTATACTACTAGCTGCTGACTACCTCTGCCTTCCGCTGTTTCTCCAGGATTTCTATGGCTTCCCTTAGAGCCTGCTTTCTGCGCTCGGGATTACTGGTAAGTATGACCTCGAATAGCTTTGCATTAAGATTGTAGAGTGTTGCAACCTCTGCTGCCAGGTCCTCCATCCTCCTCTCAACTTCCCGTAGCCTAGTGTTAAATGAATCTATTATTACTTCGACAGCCGATAACACGTCCTCTAATCCATGTACATGTTCGTGTTCATGAGCCATCTCGGGGTGGATCTCCATGACCTCCTCTACAACTTTCTCCAAATCCTCCTGTTTTTTCGGCATAGTCATCCTCATCTTCTTCCGCTTCTTTCCTCCGCTGCTCAACTTTACGTCCCCCTAGCTCCCTCTAATTAACGCCCTAAAATAGCTTTGTACGAGGTATTTCAAATAACGAGCATGTGGGTATTCTTTTGCCTGGGAGGCGTGACGCTATGCCTGGAGCACCTATTATGCAGGGGCAGAAACATTAGATTATGGCCTTCCGTATTATTTGGTGTCTTTTGCGGCTTGGCAGGGTTTATATGTGTCGCTGGCTAATGGTTCTCCTAGGGCCCGGCTGGGCGATGGGAGCCGTTGCTCCGAGCCCCGCCGGGCATAATCTAGATGGGAGGCCCGTGCCGCTGGGCTTCTAGGCTCCATGAACCCAGGGGATGAGCCTAGCAGGTGAGCCCCCATGGGCGAGGAGGGAACCAATGAAAACCGCACCACGATGAAACAAAACACTACAGAGTGAGGCGGTTAGAGGAAGCGGTCTGGGAACCCACTATTAGTTTCGACCAGTTCTTAATGTACAGTCTTATAAGTGTAGCCACCCTACGCGCCGCGTCCTCCTCCATGCATTTAGTAGCTAGTTCTCCACCATTCTTCGGATACACGATGACCCTGGCTTTCCCATCCTTGCATCTCTCTACCTTAACGTCGGAGATAAGACCCCATGCAGCCATTCCCTCTATAGCGCTGGGATTCGCCTCCATATGCATCGCCTAGGCATCATGTATTCAGCTAGGTTAAATACGTGTAGCTCTAATTATTGCGGCTGATGGCCATGCATGGAGAGAGGCTTGCTAGGCAAATAGGCCTCATAGGCTCTGAAGCGCAGAGGAGGCTCTCGGAGTCTACAGTAGCTGTGGTCGGTGTAGGAGGACTGGGATCGCATATAGCGCTTCAGCTGGCTATGCTTGGAGTAGGGAGTCTTATCTTAGTGGATGAGGATCGAGTAGAGGAGAGCGATCTGAACCGCCAAATACTCTACGGGTATAATGATATAGGTAGGCCTAAGGTAAAGGCAGCTGCTGAGAGGCTACGGGAAGTTAACCCCTCGATCAATATCCGCGTACATGCCGAGAGGCTTACTCAGAGCAACGTGGATAATCTTCTTAGGGGGTCGGACATAATTATGGATGGCCTGGATAACTGGGAGACCAGGTTGATTATAAATGAGTATGCTGTGAGGACGCGTAAACCCTTCATACATGGTGGGGTTGATAGCTACTATGGCCAGATCCTGGTAGTATTGCCTGGGAGGGGGCCATGCCTAGCATGCCTATTCCCAAAGCCTCCTCCATCCAGAACTGTGAACATAGTGGTTCAGACTGTGGCGCTGACAGCGTCAATCCAGGTCTCCGAGGCATTCAAGCTGATTACAGGGTTAGGTAAGCCTGCTCTGGGGAGACTCATAATAGTGGATTCTCTGAAGCCTACCGTGGAGCACATACCTGTTCAAAGAAACCCCACATGCCCTGTCTGCGGCGGCCTCAGTCATGAGCCTTAAGCAGAATTGAATCCTCGAATCCTGAAGGCAGTGTAACAACTATTCTATAATATTCTCCCACCTGATACTTGGTTACATCTATGCTTGCCGTATAGCTTGCAACCTTTCCAGGCTTAAGGGGGGTATTAGGGCCTGTAAGGGTTAATGCTTCAACAAGCGTCCCGCTGGAGTCATACACGTAGGCGGGTGCGCCATTAAGAGCTATGTCAGCCTCACCCGTATTCCTTATGTAGAGCACAAGCTTGCCTTTACCCAGTGAAAGATCCCCTGATTCCAGGGAGAACCTTTCATTAAATGATGCGCCAGTACCCTTAACTGACGCTGAGAGGCCTGTTACCCAGGTATAAACTATTATCGATGCAGCCACGGCGATCAATATGAGCAGGAGTGTAGCCACAACAGGTGAAACGCTTCTCCGGAGGCTCAAGGTTCATCCTCCGAGATCCTAATATTGCTTCATCATAATAAGGGATCCCAGTTAATTAAAAGTTACCTAGGAAGTAATGTTGGCTTAGAGAATGAAGGTTTGCATAATTCATGTCTCAAAGGAATTAACCACCCTAGAAAACCTTAGGATTAAAAGCCTCGCTTCAAATCAATAATATCTAGGTATACCATGATCCGCTACTCCATCCTCCTGGCCTCCGCTATACTGACAATGCTTATCCTACCTTATGCTACATTAGGCTTAGAGGTGAGGGATGCCGGTATCGAGAAGAGGCATGATCCGCTTACCCCTCCTCTCTACACTTATCTAAGCTCCACTGATATTCTAAGGCTTATTAAGGGCCTCTCACCAAAGGCGCCAAGCCTTGGAGATCCCTACGTGCAGGCCCTTGAATCAATGAGAAGCTCGCTTAGCTCCTGGAATTCAAAGCAGTATGAGGAGGCTGCGAGTACTCTCAGCAGCCTGCTTCTATCAACAGGGCCCCAGATCCTTTCAAGGCTCAGCGGCAAGGAACTCAAGGCTATGGCCCTCCTAGCTGCAAGCTCTCTTTCGGCTGAGAAGGATGTTGTAGAGGTAGATCTCAATGCTTATTCCAGCATACTTGAACATCTATCTAGCCTCGGATTAATCCAGGATGGGCCTGAAAGCCTAAGCAGCCCCTCATACCTTGAGGATAAGGTGATAAGAGGTGACCTAGGAATAGAGCCCCTGCTCTCCTCGCAGTCTAGGCCTACTGACATAGAGCAGCTTGAAAGAATAATTAATGACCTCCTATCCAACACCACGCTTAACTCTAGTAGTCTGGGAGAAACACTTAGAGAGATGGATCAGGCACTGCGCAGTGGGAACTACGAGGAATACAACAGGCTTGCCGAGAAGCTGTCAAGGCTTGTGGGAAACAGTAATCTAGGCGTGGATGGGGAGAACTTAAAGAAGCTCAGCTACCTTGCCTCCACAGGCTCCGCTAACGGAACCCTTGTATTCGACCCTGAAAAATATGCTAGGCTTCTCGACATGCTGAATAAGTCAGGGCTGCTGAACATATTGATCCCCAAGGACTCTGCAGGGAACCCTATAATCAATGAAAGCATACTTAGAGAAATACTTCCAAGGGATCTCAATAGCACCGAGCAGATAAATCTAGGGGAGCTAATAAGTGGTAACATGAGTTCCCTTGGAACCTTGGAGCAGTTCAGCAACAATGGTTCGCTGCCCAACCTACATGTCCCTAAGATAAGGGCAGGTATAGGAACCTCTAATATTGGCGGAACCCTTCATTCAAGCCTAAGGAGCCTCGGTCTCATCCTAGGCCTATCTCTAGCAGCAACCATGGCGGTGGTGGCAGCTTCTAAGGAGAAGCATGCCATTGTTAAAGCCATAGGCTTAGTAAAGTATAGTAGAAGGGGCAGACGAATCCTCAGAGGCTCGCCTAGGACTAGGATAATTAAATGCTTTGAACTCCTTGTGGAAGCATTATCCTCTAAGGGTTACCCTAGGCTTCCTTGGGAAACACACCGTGAATATTCATCTAGGCTTAGCTTCACACCATACCATGATGCTGTAAGCAGGGCTTCCAAGCTATATGAAATAGCGCGTTATAGCGTTATGCCTGTAGGCGAGGAGGAGGCGTCAGCCTGCCTAGAATGCCTTGAGAGGGTTTGGGAGGCTTGATAAGGTTTAAGAGCTTCATATTCGGCTTGCTCCTAGTAGGCTTAGTAGCAGCCATGTATGCCTCCCCCAAGACGTTGTTCCTGAAGATAGCGTTTAAAGGATCAGCCTCCCCCTTCAACACCCTATGGAACGGTACAAGCGACCTGGCATCCCTGCTTAAAAGTAGAGGATACACCGTCGTCTCACCTATAACCAGCAGCGAGCTGAGCGAAGCCTTAAGCAGTGGTAGAAAGTATGGTAGGGTAATCTATGTAGTCATATCCCCGGACTTTCCACTTAACCCTGAGGGGGAGGATAAGCTTGCTGCCTCTATGCTCAGGCAGAGCGGCTCAAAAATATCCGTGCTTATAGCAGACGAAGACATAACCTCGAATCCATTCATCGAGGAATACGGTGTGAAGATAGCTGGTACGGCCATACTATACGGTGATGGTAATCCATTCCCCCAAGCAATATTCAAAGTACCGGAAAAATGCATACGCCAATCCGGCACTTCTCTAGTTGAGCCTGCCAATTATGCGGAGTATGTATTGTGGCTTGACTGGGCGTCATTTATAAACATAACATCTCCAGGTACATCGAAACCCTGTGTGATAGGAGTGGCTACAGCCGTATCCGAGGGGAGCGCATGGTTCCACCCCTATATTGTCGGAGTGCTCCTAGATCACTCTACAACTCCCTTAATAGGTGAGGGGAACATGATGATAGTGCTGAGTGATGGAAGCCTCTTCATAAACTCAGCTCTTAGGAGCAGTAGGGCTGACTACAGGGGCTTCGCGCTTAGCCTGTTCAGGCTTCTCTCAAATGGCTCTAAGCCTGAAGACACCCTTGTAATACTCGATGCCGCACATTACTTTGAGAGAAAAATCGTTGATAAGAATGGATTTCCAACCAATGCTGTTCCCCTACCCCTAGTATTTCACCCGGCGATGCTTATGGTAGTAGCATTATACATGTGGAGGAGCGCTGAATCATGGTTCTATAGATATCTGGATCTCCAGCCGCTGGTCGGGCTGCCCGTCATATTGGTAGCGTCGATCCTAACCTACGGTTATCTTAGAAGGTTTACCGGGGCTAGAAGCATAGATGACACTAGGGTCAGAAGGGTTGAAGAAGTGGAGATACTGGCTGAAACCCCTGTCAGAATGAGGTATGCGGGCATCAGGCGGATCAGTAAGGGAGAGGCGCTTCATCTAGCCTTAGATCTCTACATGCTCCTAGACCATGTATTGGAGAAGAGCCTTGGAATAACAGTTGTAGAAGCCTTGGAGAATAATGAGAGCAGGAGATATCTGTCAAGGTCTACAGGCATAGGGGAGGAAGAGCTGGCTAGGATCCTTGGAAGACTTAAAGCCTTAAAGGAGCGGGCAGAAGGGTCAAGGAGATTCACTCCAGTAATACTAAGATGGGATGCTGTAGGCAGGAGAATAATAGGGGATGTGGAGAAAGTTCTTGAGGGACTAGGATACACTTTGACAAGCAGGTCGGAGAAATACAGGAGGCTGGAATACGGTGTCAGAGGATTATTCTAGCATGCCTCTCAGCATGGAGCGCATGCATAAGCTTGCCCACGCCGTGTTATCTGAGACAGGCAAGGTTCTAGTAGGTCTTAGAGACGAGGTCAGGCTAATATTGTCATCTATGATTGTTGGTGGTCATGTTTTGCTTGAGGGTGTGCCTGGTGTTGCTAAGACCACTATGGCTAAGGCTGTTGCAAGCGCCCTAAACCTAAAATACAGGAGAATACAATTCACACCAGACCTACTACCAGCAGACATCATAGGAACAATGATATATGATCCGAAGACAGGGGAGTTCAGGCTTAGGAAGGGCCCCATCTTCGCTAATATTGTGCTGGCAGATGAGATTAATAGGGCTAGTCCTAGGACGCAGTCAGCCCTGCTGGAAGCAATGCAGGAGAGACAGGTAACCATAGAGGGTAATACGCTTAAGCTTCCCGAGCCGTTTATAGTTATAGCTACTCAGAACCCCATAGAGCTTGAGGGAACATTCCCGCTGCCTGAAGCACAGATAGATAGGTTCCTAATGAAGATAGAGATAGGCTACCCCGGCAGAAACGAGACCAAGGAGATCTTGAAGAGGCTGCGCATAATTGAGGAGTGGCCTATAAGGCCTGTGGCGGGAGCTGAGGACATCTTAGCAGCTAGGGACATAGTGTGGAGCATCCATGTTGAGGAGAGCGTCATGGACTATATTGTAAGCATAGTGGAGGAGACGAGGAGGCATCCAGCAGTCCGCCTAGGAGGGTCTCCGAGGGCCGCAATAGCGTTGCTGCAGGTTGCAAGGGCTCTAGCAGTAATGGATGGAAGAGACTATGTTATACCTGACGACGTTAAGAAGGCTGCTCTCCCAGTGCTTGTACATAGGCTTATCCTTAGGCCTGAGGCAGAGCTTGAAGGTGTGACTCCTAGAAGCGTGGTAAGCGACATATTGAAGAAGATCCCTGTCCCCTGAGGAGGGAGGATATGGGTGAAGAGCTTCAAGGCTTAGGGGAGGGCATAACCCCTAGGGGTAAGGCCCTGATCCTCATTGCGGCAATTTTCTACGGAATAGCCGTTGTAGCCCCACAGACTTCTGCACGCAGCCTACTAGTACTAGGCTCGTTTCTCCTAGTACTACTATATATCTCTAAGATCCTGTTCGACCTGGAGCTTAAAGCCGCGTATAACCTTAGAGTTGAGAGAAGATTGGAGAAACCCCTTGTAGAGGGCCGGGCTACCAGGGTGGAGTTATCCTTAACTAATAATAGCCTTACCCCTCTCCTATTCGTAGAGATTATGGATCCCTATCCTCCTCTCTTTAGGCTTGTAGGCCTGTCGAATAAGGGTGTAGTAAGTGTTCCGGGAAGAGGTAAGGCTACCCTAACCTATAAGGTGAAGCCCGTTGTAGGCAAGCATATCCTTCCCCCAGTCAAGATGATTATACGTGATCCCGCAGGGCTCTTTGCAAGGGAGATAGAGGTCGGGGAAAGACAGGAGATCAGGGTTCAGCCTGGCTTCGAGGAGCTTAAAAGGAGGAGGATACTTGTAATCCCTACTCTGAGCCCTGGAGGAGCATTGCTAGCTGGAAAAAGAGGCATAGGAACACAGTTCCTCGACCTACGAGAATATGTTCCTGGAGACGAGTATAGGAGAATAGAGTGGAAATCCTCTGCCAGGCTTAGGAGACTCATGGTTAAGGAATACGAGCAGGAGACAAGCCTAGAGATAATGCTGGTACTCGACTCTTCGCCCACCATGGCTTATGGGATCATAGGTAGCACCAAGCTGGAATACTCTCTCAGGGCCCTTGCAAGCATAGCAGCCTACCTGCTGAGCAGAGGCGACATGGTGGGCCTAACCATAGCTAAAACACATGGAGCCAGAGTGCTTAAGCCTGGGAGAGGAAAACCACAGTATGCTAGGATAATGCATCTCGTATCCTCAGTGGAGTGGCCTCACAGCAGTACTGCTCCCCCTGATCTGGCTGAGGCTCTAGTAAAGGCTGCAGCCACTATGCGTAGGGGTAGAAGCCTCTACATAATATTCAGTGACTTGGAGAAGCCTGAGGAAAGCGTGGTTCGCATTTCAGGCATCCTTGAAAAGCTTAGAAGCCTTAGAAACGAGGTCGTAGTGATCGCCCCATATACTCCTCTATTCGAGGTTAAGGGGCTGAGCGGCGTGGGTGAGGCTCTCTACAGAATCTATGCCGCCAGAAGTGTTGAGGAGAGAGCCCGCATATCTAAGGAGATGTTGAAGAAGAGGGTGGTTCTAGTGAACGTTGGGCCTGAGGACATAGTGGAAGCCACCCTAATGCGTGTAGAAGCTGTCAGGAGGATGATGGGGTGAGAGATTTGAGGAGGAGAGTAGTTGCTGAGGCTGCATCACGCCTAATACCGGCATTCATAGTAGCATATACAGCCTACCTTGTAGGCATGCATGCTGTGCGTGGCATAAGCCCCCATACCTGGCCTCTAATAACACTAAATGCCTTCAGCCTGGCTGGAATAAATGCATCCACCCTGACCTACTATGCCATAATCACCGCGGTGGCTGTAGCAATAGTTGCCTCAGGATACTATGCCTTCACTATAGGTTCCACCCATAAGGCTGTTACAGCTCTGGGCATCATACCCCTGGTGTCAGCTTCCCTTGGAAACCTCCGCATGGGAGACGTGATTCTAGTTGCCATGGTAAGCCTGCTACTACTCTACATATACCCTTACCGTAGACGCTATATCATTGGGGTCAGCGATAAAGGGGTGTCGGCTTCAGGCTGGCGGCCTGGATCAACTGCTTCCGCCGCATTATTCTATGCTGCTCCCCCCCTCCTAGCCATAGGAGGATCAACCATAGTTGCAGCGGCAATATCTTTCACTGTGAATCTTAACCTGGGAGTACCTCCCCCGCTGCCTGATATTTGGCGTCTCTTCGCATCAACGAGGCTAGCGTACATACTTATAGCAATACTGGTTACAGCTGGTGTTCTATGGGTTATAGGGGAGTTTGCCGGAGGGTTGCTTCTCTTCTATACTCTTACACCTAGAGACGCTATGAGCAGGGCCTCCAGGATACTATTGGAGGAGGAGCATATGCTTGAATCGTGGAGCACATGGCATCAGAGGATAATTATATGGAGCGCTAGTACCATTATGGGCATCCTCTCCTACCCCATAATGTATGGTGTTACCTGGCGTCTCCTAGGCAAGCTGGGTGCTTCTATACCTGGCTGGATGATGATGGCAGTAGATCTTGCTGCAGCTATTCTTGTATGGAGGGTTTTCCACATATATGTGAGGAGGGTGGTTATTCATAGGGGAGAGGCTTATAGAAGCCTTCTAGCAGTACCTCTCTCACTAGTAGTCCTTTACGCTGTACTCTCAGCTCTAGGCCTTCTCCCCCAGCAGCCCCTCTACTATGCTTTAGGCCTGCGTCCTCCCAGCAGTAAGGGCGATGTTCTAGCAGGAGTGTGGAATGACAAGTATATTGGAAGAACGCTTGAAGGCATGTTTAAAGAGTTTGAACGTATAGCTAGAATAGTGATAAAGCTGCTCTGGGGATAAGGGAGCCTTGAAGCTGCTACAAGCTGTCAGGGAGATTGTTATAGGGGGATCAGCCATAGTGCTGCTAGCCGCAAGTTTTTACTTCTTCCTACTAAGCATAGATCTAGTTTCAGGCCAAACTCCGAACGTGACGGCTTCCCTGCTCTCCGCCCTCATAGGCTTCTCCGTCCTCTCAGCCGGGGTAACTATTCTGCGCTCATGGGCCATTGCAAGGGCTGCTGGAGAGAAGGCCGAGAGAGGATAGGCTTCTCCCAAGCTCAGCCGGGGGTTCACAATGAGATCCTCATAGCCTTAGGCTTGGAGGCGGCGTGGCCTCATCACTCTGTGACAGGTTACAGCAGCCATGGATTAATTTGTTTTCAACCCAACCAATACTAGGGAGTTAGACATGTATATGCTAGATGCACGTGTATGTATGGATGCCTCTACCAGCCATGGGGGTTCAAGGTGATAGGGTTGAGAAGCATACTAGTCGCCCTCGGCCAGATGAGCGTGGAGGATGGAGGAGTTTCAGAGAATATTGATAGGGCTCTCAGACTTGCAGGCATGGCTGGACGGCTTGAAGCCGACCTATTATTACTGCCTGAAATGTGGTGTACAGGCTATGATCCTGGAGCTATAAGACGATACTCCTCGCATACCAGTCCCTGTTTCTCGGCTTTAAGCTACATGGGCAGGGAGCACGGCATGATGGTTGCAGGCACGCTGCCCCTGAAGGATGAGGAGGGAGTGGCTAACGCCCTCCTCCTGGTAGGAGAGGATGGGGAGATTAAGGCGCGTTACGATAAGATACACTTGTTCCCCCTGTTCAACGAGCAGTCATTGTTTAAGGCTGGCTTGAAGCCCGTTGTAGCTGATACGCGTATAGGGAGGCTGGGCTTTGCCACATGCTATGATCTAAGGTTTCCAGAGCTGATCAGGGCGTATGGGTTAATGGGAGTGGAGCTGCTGGTTGTACCTGCGGCTTGGGGGAAGCCTAGGCTGGCTCAATGGGTGAATATGACTAAGGCTAGGGCAGCTGAGAACCAATTCTTCCTCGCGGCAACTAATAGGTGGGGACCTAGCACGGCTGTAGGGGAGGAGTTTGCAGGTCATAGCGTGGTTGTTGATCCCTGGGGAGACCCTGTCGTCGAGGTGTATTCAGGCGTTAATTTAGGGTTAGCCGAGGTGGATCTAGACTATATTGCTGAGGTTAGGCGGAGGCTCCCCTTATATGAGTCCAGGAGGCCTGAAGTCTATAAGCTCTCCTAGAAAGGCAAAGCGAATAAGAGGCCGCGCCTCTAGGAGGCTCTGAGATGAGGCAGCATGCTTGAAGAAGCGTACAGGGCTCTTAGAAGCGGAGGCGCCGTGATGATCTATGATGCTAGTGACAGGGAGGGTGAGGTGGACCTAGCCTTCCACGCATCCCTCATAACTCCGGGTAAAATAGCCTTGCTTAGAAGCATGGCTGGAGGCCTGATATGCTTCTCCACAACCGATCATGTGAGAAGGGTTTTAGGCCTCCCCTTCATGAATGAGCTGCTGGAAAAATATCCTGGCCTCAGGGCACTAGCCTCTAAGAGGCTTGGCTATGGGGATCCCCCTGCCTTCACTATCTGGGTTAACCATATCTCATCGGTTACAGGTATACGGGATCCAGACAGAGCCCTCACGGCTAAGAGGCTTGAGGAAATAGTAGGCATGATATATTCGGGTAGAGAGGAGGAGGCTAGGAAGGCGTTTCACGAGGAGTTCATGGCTCCAGGCCACCTACCAATACTTGCCTCCCGAGGCTTAAGGAGGAGGAAGGGTCACACAGAGCTGACAGTGGCTTTAGCCATGCTGGCAGGGCTGACGCCAGCAATAGTGTTCGCCGAGATGCTTGTAGAGGGAGGAGTGCTAAGCCTTGATAAGGCAAGGCTCCTATCCAGGGAGAAGGGTATACCGTTAACTACGGGTAGGGAGATCATGGAGGAGGCTTTCCGCATGGGTGTGGGACTATGATGGTAGGCGTTGCTGACACCACGTTTGCCCGCGTAGACATGGCTTCACAGGTCATTGAGATCCTTAGGGCAGAGCTACCTGAAGCTAGAATAGTGCGGTACACTGTGCCTGGAATAAAGGATCTACCTGTAGCCGCTAAGAAGCTGCTGGACATGGGGTGCGACGCGGTGATAACGCTGGGATGGGTTGGAGCGAAGCCTGTGGATAAGTATAGCTACCTTGCAGCAAGCCTCGGCTTAATAATAGTCCAGATACTTGAGGGACGCCACGTCATAGATGTCACAGTCCACGAGGATGAAGCCGATGATCCTGCAAGGCTCGTGGAAATAGCTGTGGATAGGGCTAGGAAGCATACCTATAATCTCATAGCCTTGTTGAAGAGAGGCGGCGAGGGTCTTAGAAGCATGGCTGGAACTGGGAGAAGGCAAGGCTACCCCGATGCAGGGCCCCTTAAACCGTGACAAGCTATGCTTCTAAGGTGTTCTGTATAGTAGTTGGAGCAGAGCTATTTATTAACTAGACGGCTAATTAGTTAGAATGATGCACGTATAGCTTGATACCCGTAGAGGTGTGGCTATTGAACCGCAGCATTGATGAGAGGGTTGAGCAGCTCAGGGTGTTCTTTAAGCCGAGGAGCATAGCTGTCATAGGGGCTTCCTCAAAGCCCATGAAGATAGGGAACGTGATAGTTAAGCAGCTTAAGAAGAGGTATAGCGGTAAACTATACCCTGTAAACCCTAGGCACGAGGAAATTGAGGGGCTTAAATGCTACCCCACTATACTGGATGTTCCAGGAGATGTTGACCTCGCAGTAATCTCACTTAGAGCTGATCTTGTTCCAGGAGTGGTTAAACAGTCCATTGAGAAGGGGGTTAAGGGTATAATAATTGTCAGCGGGGGTTTCAGCGAGATAGGGCCTGAGGGAGCAAGGCTTGAAATGCAGATAAGGGACATGATCTCCCGCTCCGAGGTACGGGTTATTGGCCCTAATGGGCTTGGAGTACTCGACCTATACACTGGTGTGGACACATTCTTCCTCCCCGAGGAGAGGATGAAGAGGCCGCCTAAAGGGAGAATAGCCCTGATAAGCCAGAGCGGCGCCCTCTCAGCAGCAATAACCGACTGGGCTGCAGCCGAGGGTATAGGTATATCGAGGGCTGTAAGCTACGGTAATAAGATAGATGTAGACGACGTCGACCTCCTATACTATTTTGCCGAGGATGAGGAGACAAGGGTTATAGCAATGTATGTTGAGGGATTGAAGCCTGGGAGAGGGAAGGAGTTCATAGAGGCTGCACGATACGTTGCTAGGAAGAAGCCCATAGTGCTTCTTAAGGGAGGCAAGACTGCTAGGGGAGCAGTAGCAGCAGCATCCCACACCGCGGCGCTTGCTGGAAGCTACGAGGTGTTCCGCTCAGCTCTAAGGCAGGCAGGCATAATTGAGGCTGAGAGCATAGAGGACTTATTCGACCTGGCTAGAGCTCTAAGCATGCAGCCCCCAGCCAAGGGGCGTAGAGCAGCAGTTATAACTAATGCCGGAGGCCCTGCAGTCATGGCTACTGATGCTTTAGAGAGGCATGGCCTCGAGATACCCATATTGTCGGATGAAACGCAGAAGAAGCTCAGGGAGAAGTTTCCACCATACTATGTCACCAAGAATCCCGTAGACCTTACAGGCGACGGCAGCTCTGAGGATTACAGGCATGCCCTTGAAACAGTCCTCACAAGCGGAGAGATCGATGTCCTCCTAGTAATAGCGCTCGTCCAGACACCTAAACTCAACGTTGATGTAGCGGATCTTATAGTAGAGAAGGCTAGGAGGCATGGTATACCCACAGTCGCCATGAGTTTTGGAGGGGAGCTTACTAGGAAGCTTGAAGCAAGGCTTGAAGAGAACGGTATACCAGTCTATGAGACCTCTGAGAGGGCTGTGAGAGCCCTCTGGTCACTAGTAGAATATGGTGAGATTAAGAGGAGGCTTGGAGGTGATTAGAATGAAAGGTGCCAGTATAGTTAAAAGGGTGTTGGAAGAGGGTAGGAAGAAGCTCTACGAGGATGAGGCCCTCAACCTTCTAAGAGCATACGGGCTACCCGTCCCTGCAGCCGGACTGGCTAAAAGCGAGGATGAAGCCTTAAGAATAGCGGGTGAGGTAGGCTATCCGGTCGTGCTTAAAATAGTGTCCCCCGACATCATACATAAGAGCGATGTAGGCGGAGTCATACTAGGATTAGAGGATCCAGGCAGCGTTAGGGAGGCCTATAGGAGGATAATTAGAAGCGTGGGGGAGAAGGCTCCGAACGCCAGGGTAGTTGGAGTGCTTGTACAGCACATGGTTCCACAGGGATTAGAGGTGATTATAGGGGCCACCAGGGATCCCGTATTCGACTCTGTTGTGATGTTCGGGCTTGGCGGCGTGTTTGTCGAGGTTCTCCGAGACGTGTCGTTCAGGGTAACCCCACTGACCAGGAGTGAAGCCTTAGCCATGACCAGGGAGATCAAGGCCCACAGGCTTCTCGAAGGATACAGGAATACGCCTCCGAGAGATAGGGAAGCCCTAGCTAAAATAATACTGGGCGTCGCAGAGATCATGGACAATGTTAAGGAGATCAGGGAAATAGATTTGAACCCTGTGATGTCATACACTGAGGGCGCCGTGATAGCGGATGCCCGCATCCTGGTAGCAGGGAGAGAGTAGGCCTTGGAGGATGCAGAGTCCCTCGCTGAACAGATAACCAGGCTGAGAGACGAGATTAAGGAGCTTAAGGAGAGGAGATTCGGCCTCATAGAAGAAGTATCTAAGCTGCGTGCAGAGAAGAGGGGGCTGGTGGAGAGGCATAAGGAGCTCATAGCTGAAGTGAAGAAGCTTAGAGAGGAGAAAAACAAGCTCTACGAGGAGCTTGGGAAGATAAAGGAGGAGAGGAAGCAGCTTGGAGAGAAGATGCATGCTATTGCAGTGCAGATTAGAGAGATGAGGCAGCAGGCCTTTCCCGGCTCAGAGCCGAAAATCTCTGTTCAGGCTCTTAAACGCAGGATAGAGGAGCTGGAATGGAGGCAGCAGACCAGTGTCCTCAGCTTGGAGGAGGAGAAACGGCTGGTTAGAGAGATAAGCAGGCTTGAAACACTGCTTGAAAAAGTGTTGGAGAAGAAGAAAAAGCGCAGGGAAGCTGAGATGACCTTAACGGAGCTTAAAGCAGAGCTCAACTCAATTAAACTGGAAATCACAGACCTGAATGCTAGGAGAACCAGGATTGGAGAGAAGATAGGCGAGCTTAAGAGAAGAATAGCCAATATAAGCTCAACTCTAGACGAGCTTTCAGTTAAGATAAAGGGGATGAACGAGCGTATCAATGCTTTGAACAAGGAGATCGACGATCTGAAAGGCGAGATCGACGCCAGGTATAGGGAGCTTAGGGAGGCTAGGCAGAGGCTCCGCGAGATCATGGAGGAGGAGAGGAGGAGGAAAGTCTCAAGCGTTGTTGAGAGGAAAAAGAAGCTTGTGGAGGAGAAGGTTAAGAGGGGGGAGAGGCTGACGCTTGACGACCTCAAGATCCTTTACGGTGAAAGCGAGGAGTAGTGGTCAGCTATATAAAACACGGCACATGATGTATTTTCCGGAGCATTAGGGTAATGGGAGAGAAGGTATTAATAACAGTGGTGGATCTCGACGATGATCTTGGCAATGCTGGAATAGAGACCCCTATCATAGGCTGGGATAATGTTCTAAGAGCGGCGTTGAAGTATGCCTTAGAGCATCCCGAAGACTCTGATGCAAACGCCATCTTCGCGGGCCTACAGCTGTATAGGAAGCTCAGGGGAGAGGGGTATGATGTTGAGATATGTGTGATTGGGGGTTCTCCTAGAGGAGCTGTAGAGGCCTCCTTCTCCATTAGGAAGAGGCTGGAGGAAGTAGTTTCAAAGATGGAGGATCTTCGAGGAATAGTGCTGGTAAGCGATGGAACAGAGGATGAACAGGTTCTCCCAGTTATACAGTCACTGGTACCTGTGCTAGGTGTTAAGAGAGTGGTTGTTGAGCAGCTAAGAGGGGTTGAGGAGACGTATATACTGATAGGCAGGTATATTAAGAAAGCGTTAACGGAGCCCAGGTTCGCGAAGCTTTTCCTAGGTGTGCCCGGCCTAATAGTATTATCCATAGCTATTCTCTCCCTGCTCGGCCTCCTAAGCTACGCTCTCCCAGTAGCAGGATTCTTGCTGGGAGCCGCTATGATAGTGCGTGGATTCAGCCTTGAAGACAGGCTTCAGGGCTTCTGGTCCTCCTCCCCCGTCATGTTCGTAGCCTACACGTTATCCTCAATAACGCTCTTCGCAGCCCTAGGCATAACGTACTATACATTCCACACGAAATCCGTGACTGTTCCTGTTGCAGGGGATTTGCTGGGAATAGTTGCACCCCTCCTAGGCTTCTCAGCGTATTCTATCCTAGTGGGGAGAATAGTTGTAAGAATGCTTGATAAGAACCTGAGAATATGGTACGACCTGCTCGGCGTAATACTGGTGACGCTGGTGGTTTATACTCTTGCAAGGCTCTCAGACTCTCTGGCTGCACTCCCACCCAACCCTTCGCCTACCGATATAAGTAACGCGGTCTTCGGTTCAGGCGTGGTGTCAATACTTCTAATAGGCATGGTTGTCGTAGGATTCCTGACAGTGTTGTCCAGGATTATTGAGAGGAGACTTGGGGAGGAATTCAGCGGCCAAACCTCCTCTGCCTCCTCTGATAAGAGCGGATAGCCCTCCATAGATCTATTCTCCTGAATTCAGGCCAATAAGCCTCGCAGAAATAGAGTTCAGAGTAGGCTGACTGCCAGAGCAGGAAGTTGCTTATTCTCTCCTCCCCCGACGTCCTTATGATCAGGTCGGGGTCAGGCGCTTCAGCCGTGTATAGGTGGTCTCTGAACACCTCCTCAGTTATCGAGGATGGTTTCAGTACGCCCTGGGAGACCTCCTCAGCTATTCTGCGGACAGCGTCTAATATTTCCTGCCTCCCACCATAGCATAGTGCTATGTATAGTAGGGGACCGCTCCTTTCAGCTGTTCTACGCTCAACTTCCCTAGCTAGTTTCACCACGCTTGCTGGAGCCAGATCCAGTCTTCCTATAACCTTCACTCTTAATCCTCTTTTCTCAGCCTTCTCATCGCTCATTAGTTCTCTAAGCCCCTTCTCAGCCAGCTCGAACAACTTCTCCCTCTCCTCAGGAGGCCTGTAGAGGCAATTCTCAGCCGACATAGCATATATGGTGACAGTCTTTACCCCTAGATCCCATATCCAGTCCAAGGTTTCCCTCAGCTTCCTGTAACCCTCCCTGTGCCCAAACCATGGTGGAAGCTTGTTGAGGCTAGCCCACCTCCTATTACCGTCGGGAATTATGCCTATGTGTCTAGGCATAGATCCCCTTCTAATCTGCCTCCACAGTACCTGCTCATAGATCCTGTAGATAGGGGCAAGTATTATTCTTCCAAGATACCGTAGAGGCGTTGATCCCCTCATCTCTATCGGAAACCGTATCTTATACGTGTCCTTATAAATTGCTTCATCCTAAAGGGCAGAGGGGTCAAGCATGCTTGTAGCGGTAGGCTCCTCTAATCCATCTAAGGTCAATGCTGTTAGAGCAGTGTGGAAGATACTGGGGGATGCCGAGGTTAAGGGTGTTGAAGTGGAGACAGGGATACCTCCTCAGCCTATAGGCTTAAGCCAGACGCTGAGAGGCGCTGCAAACAGGGCTCTCAGAGCCATGGATGCCTTAAACGCCGACTACGGTGTGGGAATAGAGGCAGGCCTCATACCCGTACCAAGCACCTCAGGCTACCTTGACCTTCAGGCAGCAGTAGTCGTGGGGCCTGGGAGGAGAGCCAGCATAGGCTTCTCCCAGGCATTCGAACTCCCAGCAGAATGGGTTCAACACATAATACTTGGCGGCCATGAACTCGAAGACGTTGCAGTAGAAAAGACAGGGATACCGCGCATAGGTGAGAAGATAGGCGTTATAGGCTGGCTTACCTCAGGCCTAGTTACAAGGCTAGATCTATCCTCCCAGGCAGTAATGATGGCTCTAATACCATGGAGCAGGAACAAGATATATGGTTCTCTAATACACATCGAAAAGCTACTGGAAAAACTAGGCAACGAGGCATCCAGGTAGAGGTGCAGGCAGACTCGCAGGACACCCAATATTAAGGCAGGCTGCTCTGAAACCCGCTCTCCATAAAGCTTCCACATACTTCAGTTCTGCTTGGATTCCGCCCTCCAGCATCCTCTTATTTACTAAGGGCCCATGGGTTCCTGAAGCCTAAGGTATAGGAGCCTGCATCCATGAGAATAACTGCCTTCTCCCTAGGAGAAGATACGCGTGTTCTTATGAAATATAGTGGTGTGTAGAATTGCTCCCAGTAAATAATATTAGCAGGCTGAGAAGAGGAGGAAGGCGGTGGGGATATGAGCTACTATCAGGGCAACGACCTCAGGAAGCCTAGTGGTGGGCACAAGGCCAGGCATCATAAGGTTAAACGGAAATACGAGCTTGGAAGACCTTTCACGGAGACAAGGCTAGGCCATGATGATAAGAGAAAGGTGAGCAGAGTTAGAGGGGGGAATATTAAGGTTAGGGCAAGGATCATTGCATTTGCCAATGTAACAGACCCTGAGAAAGGCGTTACAAGGAAGACAAGGATACTCAGGGTTCTGGAGAATAAGGCTAATCCGCATTATACGCGTAGAAACATAATTGTTAAAGGCACAGTTATTGAGACCGAGCTCGGAAAAGCTGTTGTGACTTCTAGGCCTGGGCAGGACGGCGTGGTCAACGCTGTTTTAACGAGATCCTAGGCTTCTCGGTGACATAAGCCTTGACAAAAAGAGAATATAAGGATCGCAGGATAACCATATGGCCCATATACATAGACTCCTCAGAGCCCCGTGGACAGGGTAGGAGGCTCCCACTAGGAGAGGCTGTACGTAAACCAAGAGTGGAGGAGATACTCGAGGCCGCTGAGGAGCTGGGCTTAAATCCCGAGAGAATAGAGGCATCATACCCTAGGAAATGGTGGAATATTAGAGAGGCAGTACTAGTAGATAAAAAAGGATCTAAGAGGGAGATCCTACGGGCAATAGCTTCAAAGATAAGGGAGAACAGGTTGAAACACTAGGTATTACCGCGAACCCTCATGGCATTCTAAGTATGGTTTCAAGGGCCCCAGCCTTTAAATAATACCATGGGTAATACCCTTAGATGCCATCCTACGGCCGGGGGCCTAGCGGTGAAGCGTGTGGGTCGTGTTGACAAAGTTGTGCGGACAGGCCTTATCCTGGTCAGAATAGAGGGTTCTAAGCCGCCTAAAATAGGGTGGAAGCTGTATACTGAGGATAAAAGGCCTGCTGGAATAGTGGTGGACATCATAGGCCCCGTGGATAAGCCTTTCGCCGTGGTTAAGCCTCTCGAAGGCATCACGATGGTTGAGGGAGAGGAGCTTTACCAGGCTCCTCCACGCCCTAGGAGGAGTAGGGGGAGACGCAGACCCCCGGCCAGGAGGCGGGGTAGGAGGAGATGAGTATAAGCATACAGCCAAGCTCTATATGTAAGCGTGAAAGCATTATCTTTGATGAGGAGAGGGGGGAGTATATTTGCCTTGAGACGGGGGAGGTCCTAGAACACCACGTCATAGACCAGGGGCCAGAATGGAGAGCATTCACACCAGAGGATGATGCACGCAGGAATAGGACAGGCTCCCCGCTTACGCCAAGGGTTCATGATAGGGGGCTTACGACGGTTATAGACATATATGATGTGAGGAGATACGCTCATTCTCCACGTCAGAAGAAGAGGGCTAGAATGCTTGCCAAGCTTCAGCGCAGGGTAAGGGTATCGAAGAGCGATAAGAAGCTCGTGGATACTCTGGCCGTAATGAACAGTGCTGCAGCGCGGCTTGGGCTTCCACAGACGGTTAAGGATGAGGCCGCCACTATTCTGAGAAAAGCCGTGGCTGCCCGCCTTATACGTGCCCCTAAGCGCAACGCATATGTCGCTGCCTCAATGCTCGCCGCTGCAAGGGTTTACGACTACCCATTATCGCAGAGAGATGTTATGAGCGTGCTGGATATAGAGCGTAAGGAGGAGATATGGCATGCCCTGAAGAAACTGGTTGAAAACAAGATCCTAGGTCATGCTAGATACAGGTCGCCTGATCCTAGGAAATACGTGTATAGGCTTTCAAACAGGCTTGGCTTACCCGATAGCATAGCTTCAAGAGCCGCCTATCTCTTAGGTGTAGCTGAGAAGCATAGTGTTACTAATGGTAAAAGCCCTATAGGAATGGCTGCTGCAGCCGTTTACCTTGCCAGCGTATTCTTCGATGACAAGAGAACACAGAAGGAAGTTGCAGACAGCGCAGGTATAACTGAGGTTACTGTTCGAAACAGGTATAGGGACATCGTCGAGAACTTCGACATAGAAATCCTCATCTAATCCAGCTTAAATAATCAAACCATATGTTTTTCCCGGTTACCAATTTTAGCCTATCTCTCCTAATCCACATGTAACCTAATCATTATCCCCTATATCAGCGTGGTTAAGCCTCACTCTAAATAAAGATATATGGGGTGAGGCTAGAATAATTCTTGACAGCGTCTTAAGGTGATGAACCTAATGACATTGACGCGGAAGGAGAGAAGCCAGGGAGCAACGCAGATAAGCATACTTGAGGAGAAAGCCCTCAGCCTGATTAAAGGAAGGGGGGACCAGGGAGTCCCGCAAAGTGAGCTTTGGAAGCTTCTAGGCATAGATAGCCGGGATGGTTCAAGGATAACGTTGAGGCTTCTTAAGAAAGGCCTGATCACAAGAGAGCCGACAACATATAACGGTAAGAAAACATATATACTCTACTATGTCCAGCCTCGTGTTTCCAAGGCGTTAATCAAGATAGATTCGATCAAGGATATACCATGCTTCAGATGCCCCTATGCTGACAGATGCGGGCCTGGAAACTTCTATAACCCTGAGACATGTGTCTACTTGAGCCAATGGCTTAGGGAGGCCAAGGATCCTTAACGCCAGGGCATACATCAAATATTGTTTAGCATCAATGAGCCGGAAAATACTGGATAAAGGTTGGATGATGCTGGGGAACATGTTAGGGAGTGTTTATTATTCCAGGAAGCTTTGGAAACGATGCTGCTAAGGCTATGTGTCGTGCACCGGTTATGAAGCGCGTCATCCGTTCTACGCCTAACCCCCACCCGGCGCTCGGAGGTATGCCTCCACCTTCAGCCAATTCTAATAGCCACTTATATCTAGCTGGATTTTCTCCCAGAGCCTTTATTCTTTCAGCCAGCTTGTCGGCCCTGTATTCTCTCTCCCCGCCATCTATTACTTCTCCATATCCTTTTGGAAGTATTAGGTTGAAGTCCCTGTTATACCTAGGGTCATAGGGGTCGGGTTTATAGTAGAAGCCTCTGCTCGTGACTGGGAAGCCTGTTATCCATACAGGTGTGTCGAAATGCTCCGCTACTGCTGTCTCAGCCTCATGGCTCAGCTCCATGCCCCACTCAACATCGTATCCCAGCCTCTTTGCCAGGCTTAAGGCTTCCTCATAGCTTATCTTCTGGAATGGGGGTTTAAGCTCCCTGAATCCTGGGTTAAGGCCTAACACTAGATCCTGGTGTTCATCTAGTAGTTTCTTTGAGGCGTAGTGCAGGGTCTTCTCGGCAAGGCTCATAGCCTCCTCCGCGCTCAGAAGCATTGCCTCCACATCCAGCTGGGTGAACTCGGCTAGATGTCTTCCAGTGGAGATGTTCTCCTCAGGCTCCTCCCTTATGTTTCTAGCCACGAAGAATACTTTTTCGAACACGCCTATTCCAGCCTGCTTATACATTATCACGCTGCTTGTCAGCTCATATATACGGCCATATAATCTTGTCTCAAGTTTCCTAGCTCCTCTGAGGCCGGGATCCGATACTACTGATACCATTGGTGGTAGAAGCTCTATGAACCCCTCACCATACAGGTATTCCCTAGCATACCGGAGGAACAGGTGTTGCACTAGTAGTGTTTTACTCCAGCGTGGATGCCTCATATACCAGGGGCTATGCCTGGCCAGCTCCTCGAGGCTTCCAGGCAGCTCCAGGTAGCTTATAGGAGGCTTTGAGGGCTTAAGGCATACCTCATAGTCCTCCACGTGTAGTGATAGTCCATCATAGTAGCCCTCCATGCAGAGCAGCGTCTCGCCTGGCAGTCTCAGAATATCCTTCGACTTGGAGCCTTGGAGTGGCATTTCCCTCAGGCCGCTTGCATCACGTAGAAGTGGGTGGCCCTGCTCGCTGACACCTACAATCCACGCGATTATCCCTACATGGGATGGCTTTAGAATTCGGGATAGGAGATGGGACCTAGCACAGTGTGTTAAAACACACACCTCTCACCGTGCATCTGCTGAGACAGGTGTAGTACTTAAGAGCTGCGCCGCTCATCATAGAGGAAGTGCAGCATTATTTGAGGCGGGATAAGCGGTGACCCGCATACTCTGCGTAAGGGATGCAGGATTAGTGGAGGAGGCTCTCTCAGCACTAGGAAGACTAGGATTAGAGAGGGATGGATGCATAGACTTAGGGAGCTCTGACACGCGTGTAGAAAATGTTCTTAGAAGAGTGTTGGAAGACACGCTTGGCAGGGGGATCTTAAGCGGTATGGCCCTGGAAGCAGATCCTACTGCAAGGACTAGAGAGATATTATTGGAAGGCAGAGCAGAATGGGTTCTAACGCTACCTCCCCGCAGCGGCTCAGACTTATGGTTTATTCTAGGGTTAAATGGGAGGAGAGGGGTGATTAGGGGTTCGGAGACAGCTATTCTGACAATAGCCTTAGCTGGAGCACTATATTCAGCAGGCTGGAATGCTGGCTTCCTATGGCCTGATAGAATTCTAGTGGATGGCGTGGAGACTGTTAGGATGAATGTAGAAGTGTTTGTAAGACCCTATAATATTGGGCTACTCATATATCCACTTATAATTAGAGAGAGGGATATTTTTCTCCATTCTTCCCTCCTATTACTAGTCGTGCTGCACTTAGCATTCGTTGGAAAAATGATGCTTGAGGGGAAGGCTGAGGATCTGGTGTTCAAGGCTGCGCGCCTGGATTTAGCTAGGGGGAGAAGAGTGGTAGTGGAGGTTGAGGGAGGCCTGGTTGAGGGAGTGGCATTGGGATGTGATGATGATGGGCGATTAATCATTGAGACAGGTTTAGGAAGGGCTGCTATATCTAGTGGCAGGATAGCCTGGCTAGAGGGGTATCATTAGGCTCCTTGGAACCCCCTTGACCTTTACTACTAGTAGCAGGTATGCTAGGCTCAGCACGAAGATGCCCATTGCTGCTTCTCCTGCAATGGGCCAGAGCACCGTGGATGCTAGGAGTAGGAGGAAGGGTGCATGCCCATACCTCCTCTCAGTGGATGTTCCCAGGAGAACGGGTAGCATGAGGGGGGCATGAATATAAATGTGGGTTCCAATGAACCCCATTACAAGGGCGTGTATAACGGCTAGGGATCCTATTCTCCCATCCATCCAGAGGATAGTGGTTGCTGCAAGCCATATCCAGGATGCAGTAACGTAGAGATGTCCCACTAGGAAGTATAAGTGACTTGACCTGGCAGGCCCAGGCCTCATGCCCAGCGCCTCGCTAAGCCTCCTAGGTGTGAGATACACCCTAGCTGCCAGGAAGTATAGTAGAGGTGATGCTGTAAGCACCCCTACTCCTAGCTTAGGGTAGAGAATCAAGGCTATGAGGCCTAAGCCGACCATACCATGCATTAATGCTACAAGCCTTGGATCAGCCCTCTCACCATACGTGGACGGCATAGAGTGGATAGTTACAGAGTATATGGCCTGGACGGGCAGAGCGTAGAGGAGGCCGATGATCTCAGGCCTATGAACACCCCCCCTAAACGCCAGGAACCCTGCATAGGCTGCTGTGGAAGCATATGTGAAAGACATTGAAAGAAGGGACAGCCTTACGCTCGGACCCCTTGGAGACATGGCTGAGTAAAGCATGCCTATGGAGAGGAGAAGAGATGAGAAAGCCAGAGCTGCCGCGCCAGCACTCCTCCCTCCAATCAGAACAGCTGCAGGCACTACGAGAAGAACAAGTGAAGAAGCCCTGAGAATCATGGAGGCTTTGGCCAGGATGCCTGAGGGCTTAATCCCTGAGACAGCGTAGGATACTGCTACACCCCCCACAAAGAGTGGTAGGAAGCCGAATACAATTAGATCCGCGTGGAGATGGTGGTTCCCAGCAGCCAGGACTCCGAGAGCCCCTAGCAGCAGCAAGAGCGAAGCAGCCACAGGAATCAATGCGGATCTCCTAGTATGGCTGATGAGCCAGGCAGACATGCTACGCACCATTGCCTAGTGTAGGATGAAAGGATAATTAAAAACCTTCATGTAATGAATCCGTATTTCCATCCTTTTCAGGCTTAATGCTAGACGAACATAATAATTAGGTTGATCTGCCTATGCTTTCATAGGGCGATGATAAGGCTTACAAGGCCTGATCTAGTGATGCGCGAACCCGCGGATGAGCCCTCTAAGCTATCTTTCCATTATCCAGCTCGGCCAGCAGGTCGTCTAGATGCATTGTGGCAAGGGATGCGAAGTAGTCTGAGGCGCCATAGCTTATAAGCAGCTGGTCATCTACTCTCAGCGCACCGCAGGGGAAGACTACGTAGGGCCTATCACCGTATATCTCGTAGTTCATTCTAGGCTCCATAACGTATCTCGGCGTTACAGCAAGTATTCTGGGTACCTCCTCCCTGTAATCCAGCATCATGGCGAATACCCTGTAGATCTCGGTGTCCTTGTCTACTCCATGTGCAAGCAGCAGGTAGACTCCGGGTTTAAGTTCTATTGGGGGGGAAGACCATCCAAGCTTGGATTCATAAGGTGCTGGCTCCATCACCCTCCATGCCTCCTTCAAATACACCTCCCTGACATCGTCGAAGCTCTCCCTAGCCTTCCTCATCTCATCCCAGGAAACCTTTGAGACTGCTAGGATGAAGAGATCACCGTGATCTAAGCGTAGGTGAGGCCTATGGAACACTATGACCCCGTCTCCAGGAGCCTCAACTATGAATGAGTCCTTATTACTCACCATCCAGGGTCTAAGCTCGTCTGGGAGGAGGAAGACGTATCTCTTCTCCCATTTCCCATTACCGCTACTAACAGCTGTGACGGGAAGGGTTCTCTCGCTCCACACCCTTGGGTTAAAGTAGTTGGCTGTTCTGCCAACATAGGTCATATAGTATTCGTCTCCTATAATGGTGGCACGAGGATCCTCCGTACCCCATATATCGTATCTCGTGGAGGGAGCTACTATAAGCTCGCCTGAATAATGGCTTGCTGATACCGAGCCCTCCAAGATGTCTGGGAGATTAAGATCTATTTTAGCTATGGCGCTTACATACTTATAATACCCCATGATTATCCTAGCGTAAAGCGAGAAGCAATCGGGGCAGCCACGCCTAAAAGTGATGGCTGGGTTAAATATGGCGACAGGATTGTTGACGGGATAATTGGTTAAGTGCACTCTTCTAGGAGCTATTACCCCTCGCCGCCTAGCTATATCTACTGTCTCATAGCTTCTCAACCTAGATGCTTCTCTCCCCCCTGAAGCCTCTTTAAGCCATGCCTTAAGCCCCTCCTCCAAGCCTGCTTTCTCCAAGCCCCTGCACCTACCTCTAAATGCTTGGAGGGAGAGGAGGCTTTAAACTTGGGGGTATATGCGGCCTCCACTACTATAGGCTTCTAGATGCATGCCTGCAATACGGCTCCAAGATGTTTTAAGTGCGTATCCCCACACCTTCTCTCCTACTTCCTCCCAGCCTATGGTTCCACGCAGTAGTCTATCAATCCTCTCAGCTATTAGCGCGGTGTTATTCTCGGGTGCTGAGAGCTCTGGAGCTAGATAATAGTATTCGAAGAGCCTGGGGATCCTTGTAACCACTAATGGCTTACGGCTCCCCATGGCTAGGTGGAGGATACCGCTTACACTGTAAAGCCCCTTCTTCTCCCTATATGGAAGCACAACCATATCCGAGGCTGCAAGTATTCTTAGAAGCTCGTCTCGTGTAAGCCTTTTCCTCACAATGATGGCTAGGTCTCCGAGGCCTTTAAGCGCGTTTAAAGCGCTTCTCACGGATGGAAGATGCTTCTTTTTCTGTATGTTTCCAGCCACTATTACTTTGAACCTCCTGCCCCTGGCCCTCAGCCTGGATGCGGCATCTGCAAGCAGATCTAATCCTTTATCCCATCTAAGGAAGCCTGGAGTAGCTATGAGTACTTCCTCCCCAACCCTTATCCCCATGTTTCCCAGCACCTCATCCTTCGGGTCATTGAGATACGGGTTGATCAGGGTGCCGTGGGGGATCATGTATACGTTGTCCAGTCCTACGCCCTGGCTCCACAGTTCGAATTCCTGTAGAGGACTATGCACCACTACGATGTCTGTAAGGGCGCTTATCCTTTTTTGAAACCAGGTATACTCGTAGCCCATAACGGAGTGGTACACGCTGTGCAGGGTTATGGCCACTTTATCAGCATACTGCTTAGCCTCCTCCACGAATTTTATGAAGGCCTCGGAGTTTGGGTGAAGGCCGTATTCATGCTGCAGGTGTAGGACATCGTATTTACCATGCTCCTCTACGCCTTTCTCCAGGGCCTTCAGTATCTTCTTGTAGCTGGGCTTGCTCCTAATATGGCATGGTATTATGAGGGCTCCTGTATTACTATCCACGTATGGTTTGCGAGGCTTGCCAAAATAGTCGGCGTAAACATGGATGGTGCATCTAGGACACTTGTCTCTGAGGCCTTCTATGAGAAGCCTAGTATACTCGCCTATGCCGCAGGGGGTCGGAGGATATGTTGTGAGATAGGCTATCCTCATTCCCAGTACCACTTAATATATTTGTAAGGCAAGGTAAAAACAGAGACGATTAGCATGGATCGACGGGAAGGGTCGGGCTTCAAGGGGGAAGCTTATTCTTGCTGCAGCAGGCTGGGCTCCTCTAGATCCTGGGGGAGGAGGACGCGGCGCGGCCTATATCCTAGAAGCATGAAAGCCTCGTCGAGCCTAGGCTTCCTGGGATACGAGTCAACATCCCGGAAGAAAAGCCATATCAGTGAGGCCAGGCTTGCCAGGCTCCACGGCGATATTTTAAGAGTGGTGACAGTATTGTCTCCCAGCCTGAGCACAGCTTTTTCAAGCATGCCTCGCAGCGGATCATAATCCTCGATTAAACCAAGCATGATGCTGCCTGCCTGATCCCTAAGCACATTGATCCACTGCATCCTGCTCTTGATCCACAGGTATATGTGGTCGAGCATTCTGACCAGTATGATGCCCTTATCATCCATCTTCCCGCTGATGCCTGCTAGAAGCCTTGAAAGCCTCCAGGGATCCATGAGGCTTGAAGAATATCCGTGAAGCAGCACCGCGTTAAATCCTTCTCCAGGAATATTCGTGGAGAACGGGTCGGCCTCCACCGTCTGAACATTTATCCCGATCCTGCTGCCCCAGCGTTCAGCAAGTTTTAGGAGGTGGCCTCTACTATCAATTACAAGGACGCCTGCACGTATATTTCTATCAGCCAGGGCCCTGGCTAAAGCCGTTGAGCCTAGAGCTGAGCCCCCCATGATCTCGGCTATCAGTAGATCCTTATGCTGGAGCAGTACAGGAGACCATGGGTGCTCTGCAAGCATCCTCGTATAGAATTTCAGGTTGTGTTCAAACTGCCTTCTACCTTTATCCTCAAAGGGGTTCAGCATGCTTGTATCATACTCTAAGGGGGAGCCCATTATGCCTGCCTCTCTCATAAACATTGTTTTAGATGGTAGTCCTATTATAATCTTGTATGGAGGAAGCCGTTATAATATGCTGCATGGAGTTGAAAGGAGGGTCTGTAGGGTTGCCTGGTAAGCTTCCATTAAGACTGCTTGAGAAATATGTTTTCCCGAGAATAGGGGTTAGGGATAGCAGGGTGGTTGTAGGGCCTAGGGTAGGCGAGGATGCAGCAATAATTGATCTTGGGGGCAGGTTCCTCATAGTTCACGCGGATCCCATTACGGAGGCTGCATATAGGGTAGGCTGGCTGGCCGTCCACATAGCATCCAACGACATAGCGGTGCGTGGGGCATCACCTCTATGGATAATTGGAGTAATACTTCTCCCAGAAGATTATAGTGAGGGGGTGCTTGACCATATTACACGAGATATGGATGAGGCGGCGCGGGAGCTGGGGGCTATGATTATTGGAGGCCATACGGAGGAGACTCCGCGGCTTGATAGACCCATGGTTGTATGCACCGTTATGGGCCTGGCTGACAGGTATGTGTCAACATCGGGTGCCAGGCCCGGCGACAAGGTGCTCCTCATAGGCTGGGCAGGGCTTGAAGGCACAGCTGTGCTTGCCTCTGATTTCAGGAATAAGCTTCTAAAACTAGGTGTAGGGGAAGACGTGTTGAGGAGGGCTGAAGGCCTCTATAGGAGGATAAGCATAGTGAAGCCCGCCTTAAGGCTAGCGGAGTTCGGGGCCTCCTCGATGCATGATCCCACCGAGGGGGGCCTCATAGGAGGCCTAGTGGAAGTCGCAGCAGCGTCACGTGTTAGAATAGAGGTGTGGGAGAAACGCATACCTCTACTCGACGAGACAAGAATCATCGCGGACAAGCTCAGCATAGATCCATTAAAACTCATAAGCAGCGGCGCACTCATAGCAACTATCCCCGAGGAAAGAGTAAAGGATCTAGGGAAGACAGGGATAAACTACTCTATTATTGGGGAGGTACATGAAGGAGAACCTCACCTAATCCTTCATAGAATCAATGGGGAAACCGAGATCTACTATGAGCCTCCGGAGGATGAGCTGGCGAGACTCTGGGGTGAGATGAGGAGAAAATAAATCTCCTGGCTGATCATAATGCATGCGGGGATACTCCGTGAAGCTTCAAGGCATCCTCACATTACTCCTGGTTGTATCCATAATTATGGCTTCAGCCTCGTATCATGCAAGGCTCTCAGCATCCCCCTCTAAGGATAAGAAGCCCTATGTATGGGTGTGGATGTGTCTAGATGTATGTGAGCCTGGAAAAGACGAGCTACATATAAATCAGGTCAAGGCTTATAGGAGCCTCATAGACGCTGTCTCCTATGAAGCATATATTGTTGGTCAGGGAGGCCTCCTAGAGCATCATCCACGTGTTGCATGGGACGTCACACCTGATCTAAGGGCTCTGGGAGTCGAGACATGGCCCATGATAGTCAGCGCCAATATTCAGAACATAAGAGCAGTGTTTGATAATGAGGATTCATTCATAGCTCAAGCTGTGGGAATAGCGCTGAGCCTGAATATAACTGGGTTCAACATAGATTTCGAGCCTACTGGAGGTGCAACACACCAGGATGCTGTGCGGTACGCCGAGTTCCTCGACAAGTTTGCAGCAGAGCTTCATAAGCATGGATTTAAGCTGAGCGTTGACGTGGCCCGCTGGTCCCCCATATGGGATCTAAGCCTCCTAGCGAAAACCAGAGTAGACTACATAATAGACATGTCGACCTACGCCTCCAGGGATACCACGTTCCTCAAATACCTGGACATGGATCTAGCAGAAATACCTGGAGATAAACTTGTAGTGGGACTCTGCACCTACAATCTATCCAGCGATACACTGTTCCCTGAAAGCGAGGTTGCATTCAGATTCGCCAAGCTGATAAATAGAGGCGTATCCAGGATAGCAATATGGAGAACACTGCTACCAGTATCCTGGATAAGGTACATAAAGCTGTATAGGGAGGCAATGCCTATCCCAGCAACCATAACGACCCTAGGAGCAGTCACCGTGACCGATACTGTGACGAAGACTGAGACTGTGACGAGAACGGTGACCGCAACCTCTACAAGCACCACGATAAGCACTACAGTATCCACCAGGCTTATTCCAACCACAAGAACCATGACCGTGACAAGCACGCTTACCAGAACCTCGCTTAAAACATCAACTACAACGCTGTACAGCACTAAGACAACCACGGTAACAAGGAATCAGTATAGCCTAGCTGCAACCCTAGGCGTGGTGGGGTTAATCATAGGTTTGGCTGCAGGCTATCTTGGCCGTAGGAGCTAACCTAGAATACTGTACAGGAAGTCTGAAAGCCTATCCGTGATGCCTGCCGCCTCCCGCCGCCATTCCTCCAGGTTTCTCCCCCTAGAATATATTAGGCGTCCATTAACTATTGTATGCGTTACATCTCTCCCCGTGGCAGCATATACTATGGCTGAGATAAGATTATCTTTTCTGAGGGGCTGGAGATACAGGCTGCCTGCATCAAGTAGAACTAGGTCTGCCTTCCTCCCCTCCTCTACTACGCCTGCATCGACGCCGAGAAGAGATGCCCCATGCTTTACAGCAGAGGATAAGGCGTGGAGGGCCGATACACCTGTATCCCAGTAGCCATGGCGTTGTAGAAATACGGCTATACGCATCTCCCTGAACATGTCGAGGCTATTATTACTGGCAGCACCATCAGTTCCTAACGCCACTCTTCCCCCGGATTCTAGGAGTTCCCTTAAAGGTAGCTGCCCGGCTGTAGCCAGCTTCATGTTGCTTGCAGGGCAGTGGACTATTCCAGCCTTTCTCTCCACAGCTAATCTGTACTCCCAGCTGGCAGCCCAGCCCATATGTACGAGAATAGTATTGCTGCCTAGCGCTCCAATTCTGCCTAGGAGTTCCACGGGAAATACCCCATAACGTCTATGTATCTCATAAACCTCTCTCCGAGTCTCGGCTACATGTATGTGTAGCTGGGAGTTAAGCCTAGTAGCCTCATCATAAGCTGCCCTTACGGTTTCAGGAGACACCTTGTAGAGCGAGTGGACATTAGCTATAGGTGATGCTAGGCCTTTCAGGCTTCCGGCAATGCTTCTAAGCTTCCGCCTCCACTCCTCAAAGCCGCTATCCTCCATGAGCACGGGGCCTACCTTAGCCCTGATCCCAAGCTCTTCAGCAGCCCTAGCCGTCTCCAAGGGGTGGAAATACATGTCTATGAAGCCGGCTGTGCCTGTAGATGCCATTTCAAACACGGCCAGCTTCGAGGCAAGATACACTATGCTGGGCGTAAGCTTTGCCTCAACTCTCCACATATATTTCAACCATTCATGCAGCTCGGAATCATCGTGAAGCCCTCTAAGCATGGTCATAGCCGCATGTGTGTGGGCATTATAGAGTGCAGGCATAGCTATGCTGCCCCTACAGTCAACCACTATTCCACTCCTACCGGAGCATCCATCACCAACACATTCTATAAGGCCCTCATCAAGGAGTATGCTTGCATTCTCCAGTATTCTGCCCTTATCATCGAGTGTTAAGATATACTTGCACCTGTCAAGCAGAATAGGCTCAGACACCCCCGCCCCTCCCCCATATATCCTGCCTGAAGACCTGTTTTAACTAGAGGTCTGGGCCTATGGGATATAAAGCAAGTGGTAGTGGAGATGATGCAATGGTATGGCTTCAGCTCTCCTAGCACTATGGAGCGGGCTGGAGGTATAAACCGCTGTTTACCGCTATAGGGTTGTTTCATATGCTTTAGGCTTGATTAGAATTACCTCTAGAGAATCCTGTTCTGCTTGCATGTCCTTGGAGGTCGCTTGGAATCATGTATGAGAACCCCAGGTTTTTTGCCTAATTACATATCAGAGCCTAGGCTGGATAATTCTGCGTCGTTGATGAATGGTTATTGGCCCAACACTATTTTACGCACTGTTTCGGCTGGAGGTTCTAGTACGCTTATCTCTGCCTCCATCCCCTTAGCATCATTAATCATCTTCAAGGCTTCGCTGCCCTTAGCGTTCTTGCCGCCTGCCTCCAGGGTTGCGGCAGCTATGCTTCCCCGGTAGGCTAGTATTCTTGCAAGATACTTGTTTGCAGGAATATTTACGGTGATGTATAGGTAGTCTTTACCTGCTCCCTTAGCAGCCTGTTTGACTAGGCTTTCAGCATCCTCGATCTTCGATCTAAATGTACGTATATGCTTGGAGTTCAATAGGAGTTCGGATACTATTAGGATGTCTGAGAGGGCCTCACTGCTCTCCTCTAAATTCCTGCTGGGTGCTGGCAGGCTAGGCGCCTTAGGCTTCTCCTCAACCATCCTAGGCTTCTCCTCTCTTCTAGGCTTCGCCGGAGCAGCCGGGGTGGGAGGTGCTGCAGGCCTGGCAGGCGCTTTAGGCTTCTCCCTAGGCTTCCTCCCAGCCTTGACTACGGCCTCCTGCAACCTGGTGCCGAAATCCTCTAACGCCAGGTTCATACGATAGTTTAATGCTGATTCCACTATGAAGCCTGCTGAGAGCTGCATGACGAGTTCAAGCCTGGTCTCAGTAGGTGTGAGGGCTTCGAGAACAATATCTATGGTCATAACGAAGTTTCCCTCACCTATATATACTATTTTTCTGGGAGGTTCGAGTACTCTTCGGAATCTGGCTCTAAGCCTCCTAACCACGCCGAAGGCGGCCTTTACCTGTATTTCAACATCGGCTTCCCCATCCCTCTCCTTGATCCTGTCGAATACTTGAAGGAGCCTCAGGAAATTCGCCGGCATGCTAAGATAATTATAAGTCTCCTCTAAGCCGGCATACACCGAGTATACGCGTGTAATTCTCCTAACCCCGCCTCCCCCCATACAGCTGGCTATGATTGCCAGTGAAGTAAAATGGTGAAAACCTTATAAAAACATGCTGAAACTATAGGTTTAGGTACGATTGTGGGATACCAATGATAACGATGCTTTATGCATCAATATATCAGAAGAGGCTTCCAGTTGAGCTGAGGTTCAACTCGCAGGAGGTGAGGGCGGAGCGCATGTTGAGGCATCTTGAAATAAGCCTGCCCTGCCCCCCAGACCAAGTGGAGAGACGTGTTGATGAGATACTGGTAGGGCTCTCAAAGTATTCCAGCCTTTCAGCCTCATCGCGGATCGCATCCATACTTCTAGCGCTTATAGGGTTGATGGTGTCAGGCCTAGGCCTCCTAGAATCACTAATAGTGTTAGCGCTTGTCGTGATCCTTGTAGGGGGGGCAGCGGTGCTTTACCTCTACTCGAAGTACGAGGAGAAGCATAGTGGGGGAGCCTATCCTGAATACTATTACAGGGAGAAGATGAAGGGCTGGCTAATAGATGCTGCTAGAATAGCATCTACACGCGTAGCTGGGAGTAGGGGGAGAGCCATTATAGGGGGCTTGATCTACGACTACTTTATTGAGAGGCGTCGCAGCAGGGTGTATTTGAGGTTGCATCCTGTTTAACTATATGTGAGTCTGCGGCCAGTCTTCTTGTCGAAGAGATGTATCCGGCTGGGCTTAAACCTAATTCTCACCGTTTGCCCTGGCTCCACCCTGATCTCAGCTGGCGCAAGGATCTTGAGGACGGTTCCATCAACCTTAACGTTGATTATTGAATCCCTGCCTAGAGGCTCGACAACGTATATTGATGCTTCCACCCCTCCAAGCCCATCACGCCTATATATCTCCAGGTCTTCAGGCCTCACTCCAAGCACAACTTCCCCCCTCTCAGCCCCTATTCTCCCCAGCTCTGCTGGAAGCCTCACCTTGAAGCCCCCAGCCTCGAAGAAATACTCCCCGTTCCTCTCAACCACGCTTCCCTCGACGAAGTTCATGGGAGGGCTGCCTATGAATCCTGCTACGAACAGGTTGGCAGGCCTATTATAAAGGACCTCAGGGGCGTCGAACTGCTGGAGCCTGCCCTTATTCATAACAGCTATCCTGTCTGCCATTGTCATTGCTTCTACTTGGTCGTGTGTTACGTATATGGTTGTGACTCCTAGCTCCTTCTGCAGCTTCTTGAGCTCAGCCCTCATATAAACCCTAAGCTTAGCATCAAGATTACTCAAAGGCTCATCCAGCAGTAAGACGTCAGGCTCCTTAGCTAATGCTCTTCCAAGAGCCACTCTCTGCTGCTGTCCTCCGCTCAGCTGTCCAGGCTTCCTATCCAGCAGCTCCTCTATTTGGAGGAGCCTTGCAACCTCACGTACCTTTCTATCAATCTCGCTTTTAGGAGTCTTCTTAAGCTTGAGGGGGAATGCTATGTTATCGTAGACAGTCATATGGGGATACAAGGCATAGCTCTGGAAAACCATTCCTACATTGCGGTCCTTTGGGGGAAGATCAGTGACATCCTCATCGTCGAAGAATATTCTACCCCTGCTCGGCTTATATATCCCAGCAATCATGAGCAGAGTCGTAGTCTTACCGCATCCGCTTGGACCTAGAAGAGCGACGAACTCACCGTCTCGCACATGAATATTCAGGTCAATAACCGCGGCAACCCTGCCGAAATACTTGCTTACATTCTCCAGCCTCACCCTCACCATAGGCACCACCTTCTTAGGCCGCAGGTAGAAGCCCCGAGAATACCCGGGGCACCATATTATTCCCAGGGCTAGAATACAGGGTGAGCCCCGGGAAACCCAGCCTCATAGAAATATAATAGCTAGTGGGAATATATAGGTTTATATTAAACCGCCTGAAGATCCTTCAGGAACCATGAAGTATTCCTGCATAAGCCCTCCGATCAGCTAGGGACTCAATGATCAATGTACTGCCGTAGTGCTGAGGGCTCTAGGCTGCTCTATGCTTCCCTCCCCGCTTGGCCTTCAGGGTTACCGAGGCGTGGAACCCCAGGCTCCATGATCCATACATATTGTGGAGCCTATACGTGGTCTTGGAGAGTTTTTCTAGGAAGCTTAGGATCATCTCCTCCACTCCTCCCTCATCGTAGAGGACCTTGTATCCGAGTGCAAGTCCTGAGAGAAAGCTGCCTGGGACGAGGTTTTCACGCAGCCCCTTCATACCGAAGACATGGATGTCCAGGGGCCTCCTAATACTCCTCTCCAGGCTTTTAGCCAAGAGGTATTCTTCGCTGAGCGCTCGGCGAGCCCTCTCAAGATCCTTAGCAGCCTCTGCATGGAAGCGGCGAGCAAACTCCTCGTAGAAACCCATCTTTGACTTCCCACTATACTATACCAGGGGCAGTAAAAACTAACCAGAATAATAGGCCCACCTAAGCCTCAGACAGCAAGAGAGACATAAATAGTCTTTACATCTTAGAATGCCTTTTACACCCAATAGTGTTCCTTGCCCATACCAATATACTCGCGGATATGCTCTCTATGAATACTGGTTCCCATATCCGATCTCTGTCCCCGTAGATTATAGAGCGGAGCTGGAGCCTGATGCTATGAGTCCTGGGATAATTGCCTACTAGGAGGAGCACGTATTTTAAGGTAGAGCTGCAGCGTCTGCTCGGCTAGGAAGCATGCAACATCGTATCGCCCAGAGCTGGCAGCATGCTCGGCTTCAGCTAGGAATTCTAGAACCCTCTTCCTAAGCAAACCTGCCTCCTCCCTACTCAAACTCATCTGTAGTCAGCCTTTCACGCCGCCTACATATATTCTTAGGAGCAGTTTCTGAGAGGTGCTGAAGAATATTAGTACTGGCAGCGTGTAGAAGAGGCCCATTGCTGTGAGGAGCCCCCATTGAGGCATTGATTCCAGGTCTGATATAAGGTAGTATATGAGTACTGGAAGTGTGTAGAGCTTCTCGTTGGATACGTAGGTGTATACTAGGAGGAACTCGCTCCACCCTGAGAGGAAGGAGAATATGGATACTGCCCCTATCCCTGGGAGCACTAGTGGGAGAATGATGTATCTCCACACCTTCCAACGCGAGCATCCGTCCACCAGTGCAGCCCACTCTAGGTCCCATGGAATATTATCGAAGAATCCTTTGATTATCCATGACGCCATAGGTATCTCTAAGCCTGCCTTAACTATCATTATCCCTGTAAGGGTCACGTAGCCTCTGCCGTAAAGCCCCATCTTATTTAGAAGTATGAAGAGGGCTATTAGGAGTATGACGCTTGGGAAGGCGTGCAACGCTATTATGAACTCCATCATCTTCATCCTCCCCTTAAACTCCATTCTTGAGAGGGCGTATCCAGCCATACTGCTGACCAGGACTACTAGGCCTGCCACCCCGAGCGCTAAGTACAGGGTGTTTGCAACGTAGGGCCATATGCTTAGACCAGCCTCGTATACCGTGGATACACGTGTCCACAGGAACCTCCAGTTGCTCAGAGTGAAGCCTGAGGGCAATATGCCCTGGATAACCCTGGCTGAGAAGCTCTGGGCTATTAGCCAGGCATACATTATCCATATTGGTATGGCTGGAATAACAGCTACCACTATGATTACAATTATCTTCGCGGTTTTCCTCAGCAGGGCTCTCGTCCTCCTATTCTTGGCAGGCATGCCTCTACACCTCCACCTTGCTTGGCTCCATCATCCTCCTGAAGCCGAATACCTTGAAGTATAGGATGATTAGGGCCAGCCCTATGACTACGAGTATCATGGATAGGGCTGAAGCGTATCCGTAGAGCTTCTCGGCGAACGCCTTCCCATACGAGTATAGGCTCCACACCAGGACTCCGGACTCGCTTGCCACGCCGTAGGCGTCGCTCGTAGCTCTCCCCCCACCCCACACCATGAGTATATACTCGTATGATGCTAGTAGGCTGAGGGTCTGCCAGGCTGTCACGAATAGCATAGGCCATTTCAGCAGGGGTACTATTATCCTCCTGGCAACCTGGAAGTCGGAGGCCCCGTCAACTAGGGCCGCGTTTATGAGGTCGGGTGGAATAGACTTTATCGCTGCAGTGTATATTATCATGCCGAAGCTTGCACCCACGTATCCGTTTATCATTATCATGAGGATCCTGGAGTAAGGTGTGTAGAGGATCCAGCTCTGAGGCAGCCAGCTTTTAGGCACCCCTACGGCTGAGAGCAGAGTGTTCATCATGCCGTACCTCGGATCAACGAACCACACCCACATCAAGGCATAT
The DNA here is from genome assembly GCA_027083135.1 of Desulfurococcales archaeon. GTDB lineage: Archaea > Thermoproteota > Thermoprotei_A > Sulfolobales > WAQK01 > JALWQH01. The sequence goes on from JALWQH010000038.1 coordinate 44,867, forward strand.
ATTACTCCAGGCGTGACTCTTGGCAGAAGCCATGTGACTCTGAGGATCATTGATGCAATCTCGTTTCTGAGGAAATAAGCTATAGCTATTGATAGCAGCAGGGAGAAGAAGGCGTTTATTGCAAGCGTGCCTGACACATAGATGACTGTGGTTCTAATAACCTCGGCGATCTTAGGATCCTTTAAGCCAAGGATTCTCTGGAAATTGCTGATAGTGTAGTGCACCTTGCTTGTGAAGAAGTTCTCAATGAATGCTAGGAAGTTCCTGTATGAGAGATCAGTGAATCCCAGATATACGGTGAGTATCAGGGGGCCTACCCATGCTATGAGTATCATTACTAGCAGGGGGGTGAGGAAGAGCCATGGCAGTATTCCACGCCCTACCCGCAGCCTCACCGCTGCACCCTCCTTGAAGCAATGCAGCCTTGGAGGCTCCGCGGAGAAAGCGGCAGCCTATGCTGGTATACGTGGATGTGGAATTAAAGTGTTTGCAGCCTCATGGAGCTAAGCTATGAGGCCTTGAGAAAAATCCGCCTATACCGCCACCTATGCCTGATATAAATGCCCCCAGTATGGAGGAGGCTAGGAAGACAAGTGCAACAGCACCGCCCACCAGCATTCCCCAGAGCCCTGCTATAAGCCCGCCTACAGCCACGATTACTGTTGCAACCACTATGCCTCCCAGCAGGCCTCCCAGAAAACCTGCTATGAAGCCCCGCTTAACACCCATCTTGGCGAAATATCCTCCCAGCAAGCCTGCTACAAAGTGCCCTAGAATAGGAACCCATCCCAGGACAACTGTGAGAAGGAAGACTAGTAGGATGCTGGAAGCATATCTAGCCATGGCTCCCCCTAATAATGCTGGAGGCAGGGTTATTCACTATTATGCTCCCCTAGGAACTCCAGGTATTCGCGCCATGTCCTCAGAACCTCTTCAGCCTCCTCAGGCCTTAGCTCAGATATGGCTATGCCTGCATGCACCACCACGTAGTCTCCAGGCTTCACGTCCACGAGGCTTACATCAACCTCCCTCACAATGCCTCCGAAATCAACCAGTGCTATGCTGTCCTCTACTCTTACCACTCTTCCAGGAATGCCGAGGCACATTTCACACCGCCTCTAAGCTAGGCCCACTATGCGGGGCGCTACGAGTTCCCTAAGCTTTAACGCTATACCCGAGCCTAGCAGGTCTCCAGGCCTTCCAACAGCCTCCTCCACGCCGGGCTCGAAGGGCAGTACTGCCAGCAGACTTAATCCAAGCTCCTCATACCTATCCTTAAATGGGGAATAGGGTGTGAGAGCCATGTTTTCAATAAGTCCTAGCACGCTTATCCCTGAGTCTCCCAGCATCTTCGAAATCCTCGCAATGGAGTGCAGGGATAATAGGCTCTGAGTGGATACTAGGAGAGGTTTCGGAGACTCGGATAGCAGCATTACTTCAAGCATCTCGTCGGAGAGGCCTGGAGGCATGTCAAGGAGAAGCACATCCAGGGCGCCCCACACAGTTATGGCCAGCAGCTCCCTTATTGCATCAGCTATGCCTGCTCCCCTGAGAACCAGGGGAGCGTCGCGGGAATAATAGGCTGGGGACATGAATTTAACGCCGTGTATTATTGGGGGGACAACTCCTCTTTCCTCGCGTGGCAGGATCTGTGTTCCAGCCCCTAGGACGAGGTGCGCCGTGGGATTAGTTATATCGAGGTCTAGGAGCCCTACTCTTAGCCCCCTTTCAGCAAGGATGAGTGCAAGCATAGATGATATAAGGGTCTTCCCCACTCCTCCCTTAGGGCTTACAACAGGTACTATTACCTTAATTTCCTTAAGCCTTCTCCTAGCAGCAGTAACGCGTGGATCCTCTCTAACCCGCATTTCTACTCTACCTCCAGCTCCTCTATTACGAGCCCCCTACCCTCCTCAACATAATAGTCCCTGGATCCGCAGTGGGGGCATGATGCGAAGGCATAGATGGCTTCAGGGAGGAAGTGTATAGCCTCCCTCATATCCTCGTCCAGGTTTAAGTCGTCGAGAGTCCATGACCCCCCACACCTCCTACACTTAAAGGAGGCTTTAACCAGGTGTAGGATTATTTTCCCCACTTTTACTTCATTCTGCGATAACAGGTGCTTAAGGGCGAACTCGAAGACTTCGCGGTCCACGTTCTGCAGCTCGCCTAGCCCTAATACAAGTGTCTTAACATTGCTCCAACCCTCCTCTCTCCTCTTCTCCTCCAAGTATTCTACAACAGCCTCAGCTAAAGCCCATTCATGCATGTGGCATACGCCTTCAAACAGATACTCTGCTTCAGACATATTATGGTTTTTGGCGCAATAATAACAATTAATTATCAGAGTGCTGAGTCCAGGTAGAGCATGAGTATGAAGCCTAGGAGGAAGCCTAGAGTAGCCTTGGATTCATGCCCGCTCCTATGGCTCTCTGGGAGAGCCTCACTGCTAACAACGTAGATCATTGCACCCCCACCGAAGCCGAGCAGCCATGGTAGAAGCATGGTGGACCATGCGCCCAGCAATGCTGCAAGCCCAGCCATGACGAGTTCTGTTAGGCCGCTTAGAGCACCTACAGCGAAGCCAAGCCATCTCCGCCCAGTAGTCACAGCTACTGGAAGCGTGACGGCTAGTCCTTCAGGTATATCCTGGATCCCTATAGCCAGTCCAACAGCCACTCCCTGGAGAGGACTGTATAGGCTGGAGGCTCCTATGGCCATCCCCTCAGGCAGATTATGGATTAGAAGGGCGAATGCGACAAGCCATGCCGCCTTAAGCTTCCTCAGCCCCCATTCAGGCCCCTCATAGCCTTTAACCAGGTGCTCATGGGGGAGAAGCCTGTTGGCCAGGTAGATTGCCACAGCTCCCAGCGTGAAGCCTCCTATAGCCACGTTTATCCCAGCCATATTTATGGCGGGGAGCAGAAGGCTGGTGAAGCTCGCCACGAGCATTACACCACTGCTGAAAGCCATTCCCACATCCATGAGCAGCGCGGATTGCTCTAACCTGCTAGGCTCCTTAACGAGGAAGACGCCAAGCGATCCTAGAGATGTGAGCAGCGCGGCTATCCCTCCCATGAGCAGCGCCGTCGTTATTCTGCCTCCACCACTAAGACCCAGCAGAACATCAACTAGGCTTTCTAAGCCTCCGCTCATCATATCCTCCTTATTATGGCTAGTATAATGGTATACGTGATAAAAATATTGTGATCGCTGAATAGGTGTAAGAAAAACTTAAGTATAATTTCCACAATATATTGGGTAGAATTAGTATCTAGCCGCTATTCACCTAGAAGATCCTCGTTAACGGGGTGTAAGCCTTGAGGATAAGGAGAGGCCAGGTCTCTACTACTGCTATAGCCCTCCTGATCATAGGCTTAGTAGTGGGAGCTGCTGCAGGATACCTGGCGGCTCCGCGTAAAGGTAAAACTGTGACAACCACTATTCAGGGAGGCACATCAACTGTGACAAGTATGATAACGCAGACTATTACTAAGGCTGCAGGCGGGGCTAAAACCATAACTATAACAGTATGGGCCTCAGGATCGCCTGCCGACACCACCAGGTATAAGAACATCATAAAAGCCGCTGAGATTCTCAACGAGATGCTGGAGGATTCGGGATCGCCTGTTAGAATCCAGGTCAAGTATCAGTGGTTTAGAGGCGACTACTTCGACAAGCTGACGGCAGCCTTCGCGGCAAACCAGGCTCCAGACATCATAGCCATGAAGGATCTACCAAAGCTTGTTGAAGGAGGATACGTGATCCAGCTTGACAAGTATGTTGGGAAGTATAAGCTGCTGCTGGAGGACGTGTATCCAAGCCTCTGGAATGCAACTAAATATAAGGGGCATATATGGGCTCTACCCGAGGATACTGAGGCGAGGCCCCTATACTATAGGAAGGATGTGCTCAGGGAGATGGGGTGGAGCGAGCAGGAGATTGACTCTCTCCCACAGAAGATCCTCAGCGGGGAGGTAACCCTGCAGGATCTGATAAAAGTGGCTGTGGAGGCTAAGCAGAAAGGATTGGTGAAGTGGGGCTTCTACCATAGGCCCAACTGGGGTGGAACGCCATTCCTAATATTCTACTACCAGTATGGAGGCATAGCCCAGGATCCAACTACAGGTAAGCTAGTCTTAGTGAAGCACGCGGCCCTCAAGACCTTGGAACTCCTCTACAATATGACGCAGGTCTACAAGGTGCTGCCACCCACCATGATAGGAACTCCCTGGAGAACCATACACGTGGACTTCGTAAACGGCAGAGTGCTCTTCTGGTTCGGCGGTACATGGCATTGGGCCGAGTGGCGTGTAGCAGGCTACCATGAGAAGCTCGGCAACCTCACCGAGGAGTATGAGTGGAAGAACATAGGCTTCGCCCTAGTACCCGCACCTGAGAAAGGGTTAAAGCCGCTGACTCTTTCAAGCCCCTACCTCTACTATGTGACCAGTAAATCCAAGTACCCTGAGGTAGCATTCCTACTAATACTCATAGCCACGTCGCCGCCCCTTGACGCCATACATGCCATTGACAGCGGACACCTGCCTGTAAGGATGACGACAGTGGAGGAGCCATACTATAAGAAATCCAAGTTCCACACGGCTGTAGCCTACATGCTACAGCACACAAGCTACGAGCCTCTAAGCCCCCACTACGACGCATACAAGAATGCATGGATAGAAGCCATAGCCAGCGTGGAGAAGGGCTCAGCAACTCCTCAGAAAGCCCTGGAAAACATGGTTAAAACACTGCAAAGCGAACTCGGAGACCAGATAATAATAAGGGACTAGCAGTG